>NZ_JBWZCM010000013.1:0-118341 GCF_059383655.1 Pseudarthrobacter sp. Hb11 | reverse complement strand
CAAAACACCCCCCCCCCGAACAGCCCTTGGAAAACCCCTCCCTTCCCTCCTCACCAACTCCTTGGGAAAGCGCCAAAGAACGGGCCTTTGCCTTGCCGCTTCAGGCCTTGCCGCCATGTCCATTTATGTCCTGTGGCCGCCCGGGAAATGGCCCGGATGGAGCTGCCGGGTGATACGTTCCGAAAGGCCGGGAAGGGATCCAGTGACAAGCAGGGACGGTGCACCATGAAACTTCTTGTGGAGCAGGTGCGCGCCCTTCATCGGCTGGAGCCGGCCAACCGGGACCACCTCGCAGCACTGCGGGTAGCCATCAGCGTTGCAGTGCCCTCGCTCCTGCTCCTGGCAGCGGGCCACACCGACCTCATCATGTATGCCGTCTTCGGTGCCCTGACCGGCATGTACGGCCGCTCGGAACCACACCAGCTCCGCCTCCGCCACCAGGCCCAGGCCGCGGTAGTCCTGCTCGGCGGGGTTGCTGTCGGCCTGTTCCTGTCCGTCAACCACCTGCACTCGTGGTGGCTCGTCGCCGTCGAAGCAGTACTGGCGGGCGTCGGATCGGTGTTCGCGGACCGGGTCCGGCTCAAACCCAACGGGCCCTTCTTCGGCATCCTTGCGCTCGGAGCCTGCGCCTCGGTACCTATGGAGGTTCCCTGGCAGGTCGCCATGCTCATCGCTGCAGGGTCGGCCGCCTTCTCCCTACTGGTGGGCTTCGGCGGCTGGATCCGCCATAGGTCCTGGCAGCGCGGGGCCGTCCGGAGCGCTCCTGCCGAACAGCCCGCCGGCCGCCCTGAGTTGCTGGTGCACGCTGCCCGGTATGTCCTCGCTGTCGGCGCCGCGGGAACCGTCGGGGTCCTGTCCGGCAGCGGCCACCCGCACTGGGCCATGGCAGCCGCGGCCGTGCCTCTCGCCGGCGCCGACCTCCCCAGCAGCGTCCGGCGCGGGATCCACCGCATTGTGGGGACGTTCGTGGGGCTGGCGGTCACAGCCGTGGTCATCATGCCCGGCCCGTGGTCCCTGGCAGGGCTGTTCCCCGGCCGGCAAGCCGTGCTGCTGGCACTGCTGGTGATCCTGTTCCAGTTCACCACCGAGTTGTTTATGGCCCGTCATTACGGCCTGGCCATGGTCTCCTTTACGCCGGTGATCCTCCTGATGACCCAGCTCGCCGACCCCATCGACCCCGCAGTCCTGATTCTGGAACGCGGCGTCGAGACGCTGGTGGGTGCATTGGTGGGAATCGCTGTGGTGGTGGCAGTGCGGCGGGCGGGTACGCGCAACCCGGCAGTTCTATTTGGGTTTGCGCGCCGGTCCCGCCACTAACCTTGCCGGCGCCACCCTCGCCAGCGCCGCCACTGCCTTGTACCGCTTGGACGGGATGGACACCGCTTTGCCCCGCTCGTTGTCCGCCAGGCCCTCCCGCACTACCCGCTCAGCGTTCAGCCAGGCCCACGACGGCGCCACGGACTTGTCCATACCCATCCGGTCGTGGAATTCGGTGTGGGTAAAGCCGGGGCAGACCGCGGTTACCTTGATGCCGCGCGGGCGGTAGGTGAGGTTGGCCCAGCGGCTGAAGCTCACCAGCCACGCCTTCGCCGCGGAGTAAGTTCCCCTGGGCAGGAACGCGGCGATGCTCGCCACGTTGATGATCCGGCCGCTGCCCCGCTCCAGCATGCCCTTCAGCGCAGCATGGGTGAGCTCCATGGCCGTCTCGCCATGCAGCTTCAGGTGCTTCTTCTCCTCCGAGATGGGGTTGTCCTCGAAATTGTGCAGCAGCCCGATCCCTGCGTTGTTGACCAGGATCCCCACCGGCCGCTGCGGTTCAGACAGGCGTCCGACGACGGCGGCCACGCCGGCGTCGTCCGTCAGGTCCGCGGGCAGCACCTCAGCCGTAATTCCGTAGCGCTGTTCCAGGCCCGCCGCTGTTTCCTCGAGGCGGGCCCGGTTCCGCGCCACCAGCACCAGGTTGCAGCCCCGGGCAGCGAGCTGCCGTGCGAACTCGGAACCCAGGCCCGCACTGGCACCGGTGATGAGGGCTGTTGTCCCGGCGATGTCTGCAGTCATGCTGCCAGCCTAGCCATCGGCGCCGTTCCTTGGGTTATTGCCCCGCGAACCTCGCCAACGGGTTCGCCAGGCGCCCGGCCATTTGCAGCCCGCCGGAGGGATCCGCCAAATCCAGCATCTGCTGGTTGTTGCGCAGCTGCAGCCTGTTGAGGCAGGACAGCTCAAAGTCTGCGGCGAAGAGGTCATGCCGTGAAAACTGGTCCGCGAGCCCGGGATGCTGCGCCTGGTAGTCCTTGATGGCGGCAGCAGCTGTGCGCCAGAACTCCTCCTGCCTCAGCTTGCCGTCCTCCTCGAGGAGGGCGGCCAGGAAGCGGAAGATGCAGTCAAAGACGTCGGTGAAGATGGCCAGCACCTTCTCGTTGTCCGGAATGGCCGCCTTGATCCGTGACACCTCTTCGGGCAGGTCCAGCCTGTCCCCCATGACCACAATTTCCTCCGCGATGTCCTTCATGATGGCCCTGACCGGCACGCCGTCCTCGAGGACAAGGATGACGTTCTCGCCGTGCGGCATAAAGGCCAGTTCGTACTGGTACAGGCAGTGCACCAGCGGAACCAGGTACGCCTCGAAGTACCGGCGCAACCAGTCCTCCGGCGCCAGCCCCGAGCGTTCGATGAGGGCGGAAACCAGCGCTGTGCCCTCGGAGTCCACGTGCAGGAGCGACGCCATGGTGGCCAACTGCTGCCCGTCCTTCAGGAGCGGCAGCGGGCTTTCACGCCATAGCGCGGACAGCATCTTCCGGTACGGCGAGCCGTTGACAGACCCGGCCTCGTAGTACCCGTTGTGGTAGCCGATGGCGGCGATTTCGCCGATCATGGTGAACCCGCGTGACTGGAGTGCGCTGTCCGCCTCGATCAGGTTCCGCAGCCAGTCGTTGATGGCCGGAGTGGCCTTCATGTACTGCGGCGACAGCCCACGCATAAAACCCATGTTCAGCACGGACAAGGCGGTCTTGACGTAGTGGCGGTCCGGAACACTGGTGTTGAAGAACGTACGGATGGACTGCTGCGCCTGGTAGGTGTCCGTCCCGGTGCCCAGGTTGACGATGCGCTGCCGGGCGATCTCCGCGGCGAACGTCACGGTCAGCTTGTTCTCCCACTGCCACGGATGCACGGGCATCAGGAAGTACTGGTCCGGGTCCAGGCCCAGCACCTGCAACCCGGCGTCGAAATGGCCCAGCAATCCGCCGAGTTCGGCCTTCAGGTGGGCCCGGTAGTCCAGCCCGGCACTGGACGTAAAGACGGCGTGGCTGCGGTGCACGGCGATCCATTCCAGCTGCACCGGAGCGCCGGTTTCGGGGGCGAAGGCGCGGTAGTCGTTGAGGCCGAAGCCCAGGCGTCCGTTGTTGGCCACAAAGCACGGGTGGCCCTCGGTCATGCTCCGCTCGATGGCCTGGAAGTCGATGGCGCGGTCCAGGCCTCCAGTGACCCCTGCCGCCAGTTCAGCGGCCGACGGCTGGCCAACCCACTGCTTGTAGGCGTGGCTCCCCAGGGTGCTGCTGATCTCCTCGAGGTACACGGGGAGCATCTGGAGGTTGATGCCAAGGGTGCCCGAGAACGCCGTAATGAAATCGAGCGCGTCCAGCGGCGCTTCGGTACCGTGCAGGAAGTACCGGACGGAATCGGCGTCGACGGACCAATGGTCGAGTTCGAGGACCCGTGCGCTGAAACGGTACTCATGCGTGCCGTCGTCGCTCCGCACCCGGTAGCTGCCCGGCTCCTCAGCGACCGGTTCCGGGGCGAGGATCCGCTCGTGCGAGAACTCCGCGAGCGCCTTGCGGAGCAGGTGCCGGTTTACCCTGTCCCACCGGTCGCCGGTGAGGTGGGGTGCGGCAGCTGCGGGGGCAAGGTCCGGGGCGGGGGCAAGGTCCGTGGCGGGGGCAGGAGTGGAGGATTCGAGGTGGATGGTCATAGTGCGGCTTCCTGGAGGGTGGTACGGGCGAGGGGCAAGGCCGCGCGGGCGGCGAGGTAGTCATCACGGCTGCAGAAGCTCAGCAGCGCGTCCTTATCCGGCAGGGTTATTACCCCGGCGGATTGGAAGCCCAACCGTTCATTGAGGGCGTGGATTTTGGTGTTGCCCGCATCCGGTTCCACCACGACGCGGTCCACTCCGGGCTTGGCGAACAGCCGGTCCAGTACTGCGTCCATGACAGCGGTGGTGTAGCCAGGTTCAGGTCCTTCCGCCGGCGGCGCCACCAGCAGGTGCATGCCCAGGTCCCCGGGGAGGACGGGGTAGACCGGCGCCAGCGGTGAGGACGCTGGAAGGTATTCCTCCATCAGGAAGGCGGGGACGCCGTCGTCGAGCCCCAGCAATGCGTGGTGGTGACCGCTGGTTTGGATGTTTGTGTACTCCTCCACCACGTCGTCCACACTCGCGGACAGCATGCCCCAGAACGCGGCGTAGGGCTGAGTCACCCAACTGTGGAGGAGCGGCGCGTCGGCTTTTGGGTCGAGGCAGCGGAATGTGAACCTCATGCCGGCACCCCCGTTCCAGCCTCTGACACCGTCTCAAAGTCCCCCAGGTCTGCCGGCGCGCCGAAGTGCTGGAAGGCGATGCTGCGCTCTACCGGGTATACCTCGCGGCCGGTGATCTCCCGCAGGATGCAGGAGTTGCGGTAGGCGCCCATGCCCAGGTCCGGCGTGACGAATCCGTGGGTGTGCAGCTCCGCGTTCTGGACGAAGATTTCTCCGGGTTCGACGCCGGTGCTGTAGTTCCGGTCCACGGCGAACCTCCCGGCGGCGTCCCGGGCGATCCGGTCCTGCACGCCGGCTAGGAAGCCTGGCTCCTGGTAGCCGTAACCGGTGGCCAGCACCACCGCTTCGCTGTCCAGCGTGTAGGACATGCCCTGCTCCCCGTGCAGGAGGTGCAGGGTGTGGGTTCCCGCCTCCGGGTTCCAGTGGGTGGCAGTCAGGGTCGAATGTGTCAGCAGCCGGGTGTCCACGATGCCGGAGATGCTCTTGGTGTAGAGCAGGTCGTAGATAGCGTCGATCAGGTCGGAGTTGATGCCCTTGTAGAGATTCTTCTGGGTCTTGTTGAGGTGGTCGCGCTGGTGCTGCGGGAGGCCGTGAAAGTAGTCCACGTACTCGGGTGAGGTCATCTCCAGGGTCAGCTTGGTGTATTCCAGCGGGAAGAACCTGCCGGAGCGGGTGACCCAGTTCAGCTGGTAGCCGTGGGCGTCCGATTCCTGCAGCAGCTCGCAGTAGATCTCGGCGGCGCTCTGGCCGCTGCCGAGGATGGTGATGCTTTGCTGCTGTTGCAGTTCCGCCTTCCGGGCCAAATAATCGGCGTTGTGGAGGACCACTCCCCCGCCGCCGGCTGCCGCCTGGGCCAGAATTCCTGCCGCGGCCTCCGGCACGTACGGGGAGGTGCCGGTGCCCAGCACCAGCCGCCGCGCCAGTAGCACCTCCGGCCCTTCCGGGCCGGAGACGGAAAGCCGGTACACGCCGTCGCGGTACGTCACGTCCAGCACAACGGTGCCAAAACGCACGGCGGGCAGCTGCCCGGCCACCCACTGGCAGTACTGGTTGTACTCCGCACGCAGCGGATAGAAGTTTTCCCGGATGTAAAAGCGGTACAGCCGGCCGGTCTGCTTGAGGAAGTTCAGGAACGAGTAGGGCGAGGTGGGGTCGGCCATGGTGACGAGATCGGCCATAAAGGGGACCTGGAGGTGGGCGGGTTCCAGCATCATCCCGGGGTGCCAGTCAAAGGCTTCCCGGCTCTCCAGAAAGATGCCGTTTACTCCTTCCACCGGCTCCGTAAGAGCGGCGAGCCCCAAATTGAAGGGCCCGACGCCGACGGCAGCGAAGTCGTAAATCCTGCTGTTGGTGGAGGTGCTCACGCGGATACCTCGCTCTGCAGCAGACCGGCGCCGGTGCGGCGCAGAAGGGAGACGATCCCGGCAATATCCTCAAGGGTGGCCTCGGCGTTGAGAAGGGTGAACTTGAGATAGTGGCGCCCTCCCACTTTCGTCCCGGCAACCACAGCCTCCCCGGAGGCGAAGACGGCGGCACGGATGGCCGGGTTCAGGGCATCGGCGGCGTCTTCGGAGAGCCGCCCGCCGGATTCCAAGCGTGGCCGGTACCGGAAGACGAGGGTGCTGAGCTGGGGCGGTGCGGCGAGTTCGAAATCGTCGTCGGCGGCGAGGAGCGAGCCGACGCGGGCCGCAAGGTCTATGGCTTCATCGAACAGGGCGCCGATCGCATCCGCGCCCATAATGCGAAGGGTCAGCCAGAGCTTCAGTGCATCAAAGCGCCGGGTGGTCTGGATGCTTTTGTCCACCTGGTTGGGGATCTCGGCAAGGGCGGCGCTTTCCGGGTTGAGGTAGTCCGCGTAGTAGGTGATGTGGCGGAGCATGGTGCTGTCGCGGACCAGCAATGCGCTGGAACTGACCGGCTGGAAGAAGGTTTTGTGGAAGTCCACGGTGACCGAATCGGCCAGCCCAATTCCGTCCAGGAGGTGGCGGTAGCGGCCGGAAACCATCAGGCCGCCGCCGTACGCGGCGTCGATGTGGAACCAGGCACCGTAGGCCCGGGCCAGTGCGGCGAGCTCTGCGAGCGGGTCCACCGCGCCGAAGTCTGTAGTCCCGGCGGTAGCGACAACCGCCGTGGGCGACAGGCCGGCGTCGTGCGCTTCCGCCATGGCCTCCGCGAGGGCGGCAGGGTCCATGCGGTGGTCAGGCGTGCAGGGAACGGTGATGACGGCGTCGAACCCCAGGCCCAGCATGGATGCCGACTTCTGGATGCTGAAGTGGCTGTCCTCGGAAGTAAAGATCCGGAGTGTGTCCAGCAGGGCCGGGAGCCGGAGGTCGCTCCGGGACGGGTCCTGCCGGAGCCCGGCCACTGCGTGATTGCGTGCGATCAGCAGGGCCTGGAGGTTGGACTGGCTGCCGCCGGATGTAAAAATGCCGTCGGCATCGCTTCCCAGGTGCAGCCTTTCCGCGGCCCAGTCGACGAGACGGCGTTCAATCATGGTGGCACCTGCGCTCTGGTCCCAGGTATCCATCGATGAGTTCACCGCGGACAGGATGGCCTCACCCACCAAAGCCGGAATCACCACGGGGCAGTTGAGGTGCGCCGCGTACTTGGCGTCGTGGAAGTAGACCGCGTCGCGCAGGTAGACGTCTTCGAGTTCCTGCAGCGCGGCAGCCGTGTCCGGCAGGGGCGTTTCGAGGTCAACCGCCGCTACCCGCGCCTTCAACTCCGTAGGCGCGACGCCGGTGAACGGCCGTGTGCCCCGCTCAAGTTTGGTGGCAACGGTTGTGACACCCTGCAGGACCTGTGCCACGTAGCGGGGTGAATTGCGCGCGTTGAAGAGGTGGTTAGTGGCTCCGAGGGCGAGTTCCACGCGCGAACCGAAGTCCTGGCCCGACGGCTCGGGGTTATTGGGTGGGGCGTCCATTTGTAACTCGTCAAGACGGGGCATCAGCGGCACGGTTTTCCTTCGGTCGGTCTGCGATCATCCAATTGCAAAGGCAAGCCTTACTTAGGACACCCTTTTAATCAAACTTCTGTGATGTATTTGTCCCCCGGGCTCTGATTTAGGCCGTATATAGCCTCACGGCCGTCATTGACTGGCACCCGGAGCAACCGCTCCCGCAGAATGTCCCCCCACGCATGCCCAACCGTGTGACAAGACAGCGCGGGGTGCCAGCGCTAGGGTTGGCCTACCAGCAGCCACGGCTGCGTATTAAGCTGCGCATTAATTGGGGGAAACGTGGAGCAGTCAGGAAGTGCAGTCGGATTCCGGGAAGTGGACCAGGACGGAAACCCGGTTGGTGAGAAGCTCCAGTCTGCAGCGGTGGAAGATTCGACAGCCGTGGGGCGCCTCGGCATCAACCCGTTCATTGTGATTCTATGGCTAATGGCTGCCGTGCTGATCGGCGGGGGCCTCGCGGCCCTCCTCAACGCCCACCTGGCACTGGGACCGTCGAGCGGGGAAATGCCGCTGGCTTTCGTGGTTTTCACGCTTGCACCGCATGCAATTCTGGGCGGCATCATCGCCGTCATCGGGCTGCTGCTGTGGCACGCAACCCAGTGGCAGCGCCGGCGCGGCTAGGGGCAGCCGCCAGCGGAACTGTCCGGCACGAACAGCTGGCATCTGCTGCAGGCCGGGCGAAGCCGCATGTGGCATGGGCCACACGCCGATTTGCCCAGCCATTAGTAAGCATGCTTAGGTTATGTAGTAAATGAACCTCCGCAAGCAGTCGCGGCGGGGCTGCCAACGCCGGCAGCACCGTGAAGAAGCCCAAGGACGACCATCATGACCAGCGTTATAGAAAACCAGCCAAGGGCTTTTGCGGAGCACGAAGCAGGAGCAGAAGCCTCATTGAGCTTCATCCGTCCGGTGGATGCGGGGCTGCTGGTCACCCTGAATTCACGAATGCATTGCCGTGCCCCCATGCAGCTGGTGGATCCGGACGCCACGCCGCTGCACCAGCCCGTCCACGTTGACGGCGCCCAGGTCATTGCGGTGAGCGCCGGCTCCCCGACCGCCAGCGTTGACACCTACCGCTGCGCCTGCGGTTTCACCATCGATGTCCCGGTAGCCAGCCTGCACGCCCTGGCGAGCTAACGGGCAACGGGAGCCCTGGCGGCTTCCACCGCCAGCCGCGTATCCGCCAGGACCAAGTCGGCGTTAATGGCGGCGGCAGCCTTCAGCCCGGCAGCCGCCGCAGTCATTACCTGGGCGGAAACGTCGGTGGCATTGCCGGCGGCCCAGACTCCCGGGCAGGACGTGCGCCCCGATTCGTCCGTCGCCAAGCGCGTGCCCGGCCCCTCCTCCAGATCATCAGGCTCCAGCCCCAGGGCTTGGAGCATGTTGGCCTTGCTGACGGTTTCGGGGCTGACCACCAGTACTTCCAGCGGTACTGCCGATCCGTCGTCGAGCGTAACCGCTGTGAGCTTGTCGTCCTGGCTTACCAGTCCGCGGACCCGGCCCTCAATGACCTTGACGGACCGTGCGTCCAGCTGTTCCGATTGGCCCGGACTGAGCGCCAGTTCGCCGTTGAGCAGGAGGGTCACGTCCGGGCTCCACTGCCGGAAGGTCAGGGCGTGGAGAACGGCGTGGGGGTCGGAGGCCAGCACCCCCACCTTTTGGTTTCGGATTTCCCAGCCATGGCAATAAGGGCAGTAGAGCACATCCCGCCCCCAGCGGTCGGCCACCCCCGGTAGGTCGGGGAGCTCATCTTGAATTCCGGAGGTGATGAGCAGCCGGCGGGCGGTACAGGTTGAGCCGTCGTCGAGCGAGAGTACGAAGTTGTCGCCGTCGCGCTTGGCGGACTTCACCTCACCGGTGATGGCTTCCCCGCCGTACTCCGCCAGTTCTTCCCGTCCGGCAGCCAGGAGTTCCCTGGGACTCATGCCTTCACGGGTGAGGAAACCGTGCACGCCTTCTGCGGGCAGGTTCCTTTGCCCGCCGGCGTCGATCACTATTACGGACCGCACTGCCCTGGCCAGGGCAACCCCTGCGCTAAGCCCGGCCGGCCCGCCGCCGATGACAGCCACGTCAAACAGTCGTTCCTGGTGATTCATCCCGGATTCCCTCCCGGTGCGCTGCGCCCTCAGACAGGGCACGTATTCACAGTGCGTGCGCCCTCTGCAAGACCGCGCCCAGGAAAGGTACCCGGCGTTGCCGCACAATAACGCGCAACCCGGTCCCCGGGCAGGAATAGTTTCTTAGCGGTTGCTGGTGCCGGTCCCCTAAGCTCCCGAGCCGTTCCTCGCCGGGCTGTCGGGCCAGTCCACGCACTGCTCGTAGCCGTCGTGCTGGCGAAGGTAGCCCGCAATGAAGGGGCAGTGCGGGATGATCCGTTTTCCCGCTGCCACCACGTCATCCAGCGCGAAGTGGGCAAGGACCTTGCCCAGGCCCTGGCCCTCAAAGCCCGGCGACGTCTCGGTGTGGCTGAAGTCGATATGGCCGGGAAGGTCCCGGTAGAAGGACTGGACGGCGAGTTTGCCGCCCACATGCAGCTCGTAGCGGTGATGCGCGTCGTTGCGCCTCAGCGAGACGTCGGGGGTGAACTTATCCTCGGTGGACATCGTGTTCTCGGTCATGGTTCGACACTGGCACTACTTCACCCCGCTGGCAATGCCCCGGCTTACCCTTCACCATCAGCACAGCAAGAAGGGAGGCCAGGATCATGGTTGATCCTGGCCTCCCCCTTTCAAGAGCACGTCAGCGCGTGAGCGTTGCCAGCGCTGTGGTTGCGAAGCTGCCCGCGGACTGGTTCCAGTGGCCCAAAAGGCCCTGGAGGTTCTCGCCGTCGGACCGGTGCCCCGGCAACTGCTCCTGCAAGGTGGACAGGACGCCGGTGCGGAGCTCGGTGTTGAAGTTGACCTTGCCAACGTTCATTGACGCGGCCTTCACCAGCTCCTCCGCAGGAATCCCGGAGGCGCCGTGCAGCACCAGCGGGATGTGGGTCCGCACCGCGATGTCCTGAAGGACGTCCCAGCGCAGCTGCGGCTCCCCCTTGTACTTGCCGTGGACGTTCCCGACGGCGACCGCCAGCAGTTCGGCGCCGGTGCGGGACACAAAGTCCTCCACCTGGGCCGAATCCGTCAGCCCGGCCACGGTTACGCCGGATTGGTCCGCGCCAAAGGCGCGGTCCTCGTCCCCGGCGAGGCCGCCTAGCTCGGCTTCCAGCACCACGGTGGGTCCCAGCAGCTCACGGGCCGCCCGGACCAGTGCAATGTTGTCCTCGTAAGGAAGGGACGAACCGTCGGCGAGGACGGAATCCGCCCCTGCCGCGACGGCGTCGTCCATGACCTGGAGGTCGCTTGCGTGGTCCAGCTGCACGGCCACGGGCACGGCGGCTGCGTCGGCGAGGCCGCGGAGTGCTCCGATGAGGCGCAAGCCGTTGGACGTGGCGGCCGTCTTGGGGGCCACCAGCAGGATGGCGCCCCGGCCGGATTCCTCAGCGGCAGCCACCACGGCCAGTGCGGTGGTGAAGTCGTAGCAGGTGAAGGCCGGGACGGCGCAGCCCTGCTGGAGGGCGGAGGTGACAAGGTGGCCGAGTCGGGTGCGCATCAGACGCCCAGGCCCCCGGTAAGAACCCAGACCAGGAACGTCAGGACAAACCCTGCCAGGCCCAGGATGGTGGTGAGCACCGTCCAGGTCTTGAGTCCGTCCGCCACCGAAAGACCGAGAAAGCGGGTCACGATCCAGAAGCCGGAGTCATTTACGTGGCTGAGGCCAAGCGCCCCGAAGCCCATGGCTACCAGAATGAGTGCTGTCTGGAAGGGTGAGAAGCCGCCGTCCGCCACCGAGGCCGCCAGCAGACCGGAAGTGGTGATGATGGCCACCGTTGCGGACCCCTGGGATGCGCGGAGGATGGCCGCAAGGACGAAGGCCATCACGATGACGGGGAGGCCTGCAGTCTGCAGGCCTTCGGCGAGGGCCTTCCCGATGCCCGATACGGTGAGCACCTTGCCAAAAACGCCGCCGGCGCCGGTAACCAGAATCACGATCGCAGTGGGGGCCAGTGCGGAGTCCATGACCTCGCCGGTGTGCTGGGAGGACCAGCCGCGGCGAATGCCCAGGAAGTAGTACGCCAAACCCAGCGCCGTGAGGAGCGCAATCAGCGGGGCGCCGATGAAGGCGGCCAGCTGGGAAGCGAAACTGTCCTTGGGCAGGATGACCGCACCGACAGTTCCCACCATGATCATGAGGATCGGAAGGACAATCAGTGTGATGATCATTGCCGGGCTGGGAGCTGTCTTGACCTCGCTCTTGACGGCGACGTTGGAAGTGCCGTGGGCAGCCTCCTGCTCGACCTGCGAATTGCCGGTGCCAAAGAGACGGAACTGCTCAGCGGTGGCCGGCAGCATGGCGAAGTCGCGGCGGTTCAGCCGGCGGGCAACGAAGTAGCCCAGAACGCCTACGGGAATGCAGAGGGCGAGGCCAATGATGGTAGTCCAGCCGATGTCGGCTCCGAGGATTCCGGCCCCGCCAACGACGCCGGGGTGCGGCGGGACAACAACGTGGATGGCCAGCATGATGCCGCCAACGGGCAGGCCGATCTTGACCGGGTTGACGCCCGCGGCCTTTGCGAAGCCGTAGATGATGGGGATCAGGATAATAAATCCAACGTCAAAGAAGACCGGGATGGCCAGCAGGAAGGCTGCAGAGGTCAAGGCGGCGATGACCCGGCGGGGGCCGAGCAGCTGGGTAAATTTGCCGGCCAGTGCCTGTGCACCACCGGAAATCTCGATCATTTTGCCGAGCATGGCGCCCAGGCCCACCAGGATAGCTACGGATCCAAGGGTTCCGCCCATGCCTTCAGTGACTGTCTTAATAATGTCCGGCAGCGGTATGCCTGCCACCAGGGCAACTGCCACGCTGACCACGAGCAGGGCAAGGAAGGCGGGGATCTTGAACTTGATGACGGCCACCAGCAGCAGGGCGACGCCCGCCACTGCTATGGCCAGAAGAGCTAGTGCGCTCATCGTGTGTCTCCTTTGACATCGCTAGTTAAGCCTAGCGAACTGGATTGATACGACGACGGCGGAGGGGGGACCGCCGTCGTCGGGCTTTGGATGGGGTGGAAGGGGCTACTTGGTGCGCTTGGTGGGGGCAACCACCTTGATGACGGCGGAGTCATCGGCGGCGGCGAGGCCCTGGGCCTGGCCCAGCAGGTAGAGCTGCTCAGCGGCGGCGGCAACCGGGGCTGCCAGGCCGGCGGCGCGGGTGGCCTTGCCCACGATGCCCATGTCCTTAACGAAAATGTCCAGGCGGGACAGGACCTCGGCGCCTTCCTCGTTGTACGCCTCGAGGATGCGCGGGCCACGGTTGGACAGCATGAACGAACCGGCGGCACCGGCTTCGAGGGCCGCGAGGGTCTTGGCCTGGTCAAGGCCCAGCGCATCGGCGAGGGCCATGGCTTCTGCGGCGGCGGCGATGTGGACGCCGCACAGCAGCTGGTTGACGGTCTTCAGGGCCTGGCCGTCGCCGGGCTTGTCGCCCACCACGGTGAGGGTGGAGGCGAGCAGTTCCAGTGCGGGGGCCGCCTTTTCGCCGGCTTCCGGGGAAGCGCCGACGACGATCAGCAGGTCGCCTTCGCCGGCGCGCTTGGGGCCGCCGGACAGCGGGGCGTCAACGAGTTCGACGCCGTATTCGGCCAGCTTGGCCACGGTGGCGGGGATGGCTTCGGTGCCCACAGTGCTGCCGAGGATAACGACGGCGCCCGGCTCCAGCACGGAGGCCACGCCGTTCTCGCCGAAGAGGACGTCGTTGAGCTGCTCGCCGTTGCGGACGGCCAGGAGCACGGCGTCGGCGCCCTTTGCTGCTTCGCGGGCCGAGGCGAACGTCGTGATGCCGGCTTCTTCTGCCAGCTTCAGGCGGGGCTCGGCGATGTCGAAGCCGTGGACGGTCAGCTGGGAGGCCAGGCGGGTGGCCATGGGCAGGCCCATGGCGCCGAGGCCCAGGACGGTGACGGTGTAGTTGCTGGTCATGGCGTTCTCCGTTGAATGTGTGATGTGAAGTGGCGGGTGGGCACACGCCGGCGAGGGCCCGGCCCGAGCGTGCGAGGGTTGGGAGCCGGTGCGGACTAGAAGGTGTTGCTGAGTTTGCGGGTGACGTCGGCGAGGGACTGGTCATCGCCCACGTTGCCGGCGAAGACGATGTACGGGATGCCCTTGGCGGGGCCGTCCACCGGCTCCCAGAGCGAGACGATGCCCGGCAGCATGGGGCCGCGGACTATGGCGTGGCGGATTTCCAGGCCGTGGGCAGCCACATCGGAAGAGGTGATGCCGCCCTTGGCGATGACGAACCGCGGCGGGAAGGTCTTCAGGGTGCGGTTCACCACGGCGACGACGGCGGCGGAGACGGTGCGTGCGATCCGCAGGCTTTCGGCGGGGTCGTCCGTCTTGATCAGCAGCCGGCTGGTGTGGACGATGACGTCGCCGCCGCGGAGGGCTTCGACGACGGTGTCCACGGTCTGGTCCAGGTGGGCATCGGAGTCTGCGCCGAGGAGCTTTTCGACGTCGATCTCCACGATGCGTGCCGCGCTGTGCTGTTCGGTCAGCGCTTTGAGCTGGCGGGTGGTGACGCCCACGTGGGACCCGACCACGATGAGGCCGCCGGCTTCAGACGGGGTGTTGCCGGCATAGGCTTCGGCGCCGCTGAGCTCGGTACGGATCTCCTGCCCGATGCGGGCACGGCCGAACGGCGGGCCCACACGGTAAAGGAGTTTCTTGCCCCGGCGTTCGGCTTCTTCCAGGCCAAGTGACAGAGCGCGAAGGTCGTTTTCGGTGACGATATCGGCCACGATCGGGGTGGAGTCCGCGGCCTTCTCGATGGCATCGGCGATGGCGTTGGCGCTGATCGTCGCACTATCGGCAGCGCTTTCTGCGGCGGCCCCGGCGCGGATGATGTTGAGGTCCAGGACGATCACGGAGTCCGCGGCGAAGCGTCCCCGGGATTTCTCCTCGACGTAGTCGGCCATCACGGAGGTGGCGAAGCCGAAGGTGGCGTCCTTGGCGAACTCGGTATCGGACACCGGCGTCAGCGTGCCGGCCGCGTCGCCGGTTCCCCGCATGTAGTGGACGCCGCCGATGGTGACGCGCCCGGCGTCGGGGAAGGCAGGCACCAGCACTACGCCGTCGGTCTTTTCTCCGCTGACGTCCGCAACCGTGGCGGCGATGACGTCCGGCTCCAGCGGGTAGTGGCCGCGGAGGGTGGAATCGCTGCGGCTGACGAAGCCGAGGCGCAGTTCCTTAGGGGAGCCGGCGGCAGCGAGTGCGTTGCGGACCACTTCCTCATTACGGGCGGCGGCCTCTGCCTGGTCCAGGCTGCGGGTGTTGGTGAGGACGTAAACGGCGGGCTTGGACTGGCCGAAGGCCCAGATGAAGTCCTCCACGTCCCAGCGGGTGAGCACGGGCAAATCTGCCACGGACTGCGTACCGGTGGGGTCATCGTCGAGCACTACCAGGACACGCGGGGTCTTCGCGTTGGAGGCAGCCAGCGTGCTGGCCACCAGTTCGGCGGGAATCCGGACTTCGGCCGGGTAGTCGGCCAGAACGTCTGCTTCAAGCGTCACAGTGCACTCCGTTGTGTATGAATCCGGGCGGGGGATTCGGATGTAAAGGTAAGTGTAAGATGTCAGACATCTTGCATTTGAATGCCAGTGTGGCACAGGACATAAAGACGCGCAAGTAGACTTGTCTGACATATCCGCGAAGGCATCAACGGGGGCAGCAATGGCAAGGAAGTCGCTGGTAGGCCAGGTGGCTGATGAGCTTCTTGACCGGATCATTGCAGGCGAGTTTCCGCCCGGTGCCACTGTTCCCGGAGAGCACGAACTCAGCGCCAGGCACGAAGTCAGCCGGATGACCGTCCGCGAGGCCATGAAAACCCTGCAGGCGCAGCAGATCCTCAGCGTGGAACGCGGCCGCGGCACGTTTGTTAATCCGCTCAACCGGTGGGCCTCCCTCGAAGCCGTGCTGCGCGCCGCTTCCGAAGGCAAAAACGAGGCAGAGGCTTCGGTCCAGCTCATCGAACTCCGCCGCATGCTGGAGACCGGGGCCTGCGAACTCGCGGCAGGACGCATCAGCGACGCCGATGTCCAGACGCTCTACGGCCACGTGGCCGCCATGCGTGCGGCCCACGGGGTGAACGATGTTGCCGCCTTCGTGGAAGCGGATTTGGCATTCCACGACCTAATCCTGCATGCATCCGAAAACGTCTTTGTGGCCGTGCTGTTCGAACCGCTCCACCGGGTGCTGGAAAAGCGCCGGACCGAGACCTCGGCGGTGCGTGAAATCCAGGAGCACGCCATCGGGCATCACCAGAACATCGCCGAGGCGCTGGAATCCCGTGATGCTTCGCGCTCGCGGGAAGCCATGGACGCGCACATGCAGCAGACCCTCGACGACCTCAAGAACCTGGTGCTAGAAGCAAAGTAGCGGGCTGCCCACCACGGCCCGGGGGCTGGCCAACGTTCTTGAAGTGCTACTAGGCTTCAGGGACGGCCCGCAACCGGGAGCCCCAAGGCAATCACGAGGAGCGAAGTTGTCCAACCACACGTACAGCATTTCTGAAATTGTCGGCACGTCGGATCAGGGCGTGGACGACGCCGTCCGGAACGGAATCGCCAAGGCATCCCAGAGCCTCCGCAACCTTGATTGGTTTGAAGTCAAGGAAATCAGAGGCCACCTGGAGGAGGGCAAAATCGCTGACTGGCAGGTCACCATCAAGCTCGGTTTCCGGCTGGAAGAACACTAAACCAACGCCAACCGGCCCGCAATTAACGTCGCCAAGGACGTTAACTGCGGGCCAGTTTGGTTTAACCGGAGCTAATTGGCCGAGACAGCGCCTGTGGTGCGCCGCCGCCAGACGGTGGGAACGCCGTCGAACGCCGGGAATACGTGGCCTTCGAAGAAGGACAGCACGGTGTGCGGGTCGAGGTCGGGGCTCCACAGGCCGGAGGCCGGGCAGTGCGAGCCGGTGGCGGTAGAGGGGGCGCCCGAAGCGGCAGAAGCCTGGCGTTCCTTCAGCAGTGCGATGCGTTTCATCGTTGAGACCATCCTTGGAGGTGAGAACTTGTTCCTCCAGCCTAGGAAGGCAGCCCCGCGTCCCCAATGGGCTCGTGGCCAGAATCGGCCCCCGCTGCTGGCCAAATGTACAGCGGTAGCGATAGTTGGCTCGCTGCTAGTCCTTTCCTTCCGTCACAGCGGCGGGTGCATCCGTTGCCAACGTGCCCTGCTGCCCGGGCTCGGCCACCGTATTGGGGCTCTTAGCAGCGATGCTTCCAGCGCTCGGGCTTTCGGCGCCAAGGCTGCCCAGCAAGGTCAGGGCATCGGCCGACGGCGATCCGGGCCGGGCGGAATAGATCCTGAGCGACTGGTCCGGGTCCTCCGGGAGGACAAGGTTTTCAAAGTTCAGCTCAACGTCCCCGATGGTGCGATGGTGCAGGCGGACAGTTCCGGCCGCCCGGGTTGCCACCCGGTGCCCCGCCCACCACTGACGGAAATGGTCGCTGTTGACCGCCAGTTCACCCACCAGCTGGTTGGCCTGCGCGTCGTTCGGGTGCTTGCCGACATCCAGGCGGAGCGCGCCGGCAGCCTCGGCGGCCACCGTCTTCCAGTCCCGGAACAGCTCCCGGGCTGCCGGGTCGAGGATGAGCCACCGGGTGAGGTTCCTTTCCGCCACTGGAAGCGCCGGAAAGTCCTCGAAGAGCAGGAACGCCAAGCGGTTCCCTGCCAGGACGTCACTGCGGCGGCCGAGCACCATGGCGGGAACATCGCCCACTGCCTCAAGGAGGTGGCGCAAGGCCGGGCGGACGCCTTGCGCTGCTTGCCCGGCCGAGCGTGGCGTGGCGGCACAGTGTTCCAAAAGATCCATCATGTGCGCGTGCTCGCTGCTGCTGAGGCGGAGCGCCCGGGACACCGCGTCCAGGACCGTGCGCGAGGGATGGATGTTCCGGCCCTGTTCCAGTCGGACGTAGTAGTCCGTGCTGACCCCCGCCAGCCTTGCCACCTCCTCGCGCCGAAGGCCGGGCACCCTGCGGGCGCCGGTGGCGGGACCGGCGCCGGCGTCCTCAGGACTTAGCCGGGACCGCATGGCTTTAAGGAATTTTCCGAACTCGGCGCTTTGACCCATGCAGACCATTGTGACCCGCGCTGTCCCTGCCGTCCTACAACGAAGGTAGGACTGGGGGTCCTAGGAAAAATAAGATCAGCCTTGCTTACTGACAGGCCGGGGAAAAGTGCATAGGCTCAATACAGAGCCAGCGGAAACCGCTTTCTCACGGTCGAGCCCACGGCACCCCCGCCCCTTTTGCCCCGCGTCTTAACAAGGAGCCACCTATGTCAGAGCTGACACTCAACAACGGCGTCACCATTCCCCAGCTTGGTTTTGGTGTTTTCCAGGTACCGCCGGAAGACACCCAGCGGACCGTGGAGGACGCCTTCGAGGCCGGATACCGCCACATTGATACCGCCGCCGCCTACCGCAACGAGGCGGGTGTGGGGGCCGCCATCGCGGCCACCGGTATCCCGCGCGAGGACATCTTCGTCACCACAAAGCTCCGGAACGGCGAGCAGGACCGGGCGCAGGAAGCATTCCAGAACAGCCGCAAAGCACTCGGTCTGGATTACGTGGATCTCTACCTCATCCACTGGCCTGTCCCGTCGCAGGGCTTGTACGTCCAGGCCTGGAAGGAGATGGAGCGGCTGTACGAGAACAACCAGATTCGCGCGATCGGCGTCTCCAACTTCCTCGCCGAGCACTTGGATGACCTCCTGGAATCCGCCGAAATCGTCCCGGCCGTGAACCAGATCGAGCTGCACCCCAGCTACCAGCAGGCGGAACTGGCGGAGAAATGCCGGAACCTGGGCATCGCAGTGGAGGCCTACAGCCCGCTGGGCCGGGGCGCCGACCTGAACGGAAATGCAGTTACCAGCATCGCCAATGCCCACAACGCCACCACCGCCCAAGTGGTGCTCGCCTGGCAGCTGGCCGCCGGCAATATCGTTATCCCCAAGTCCAGCCAGGCTGCCCGGATCCGCGAGAACTTCGCCGCTTCAGCCCTCACCCTTTCCGACGACGAGATTTCGGCCATCACGGCACTCGAGTCCGGAGCGCGCCAGGGGTCCGATCCCGCCGTCGCGTCCTTCACACAGCTGTAAGAACCAAACCAAAGGACTTCACAATGCAGTACACCCAACTGGGCCGCTCCGGCCTGAAGGTCTCCCGGCTCTGCCTGGGCACCATGAACTTCGGTCCCCAGACCGAGGAAGTCGAAGCCCACAGCATCATGGACTCCGCGCATGACCAGGGCATCAATTTCTTTGATACAGCCAACGTGTACGGCGGAGCCGGCCACCGGGGCTGGACCGAGGAAATCATTGGCCGCTGGTTCGCCAAGGGCGGCGAGCGCCGGGAGCACACCGTGCTGGCCACCAAGCTCTACGGGACCATGACGGACCGTCCCAACGAATCCAAGCTCTCCGCGCTGAACATCCGGCGCGCACTGGATGCGAGCCTTAAGCGCCTGCAGACGGACTACATCGACATCTACCAGTTCCACCACATTGACCGGAACACCCCGTGGGACGAGATCTGGCAGGCCATCGAGGTGGCGGTCCAGCAGGGCAAGATCCTGTACTCGGGAAGCAGCAACTTTGCCGGCTGGCACATTGCCCAGGCGCAGGAGGCTGCGCGCAAGCGCAACTACACCGGCCTGGTCAGCGAGCAGTCCATATACAACCTGTTTATGCGCCAGGTGGAGCTGGAAGTGATTCCCGCGGCCCAGCAGTACGGGCTGGGGCTCATTCCCTGGTCCCCGTTGCAGGGCGGACTCCTGGGCGGCGTGCTGAAGAAGGAGCGGCAGGGCGTCCGGCGGACTGAGGGCCGGGCTGCCGAAAGCCTCAAGAAGCACCAGGACCAGATCCAGCAGTACGAAGACCTTGCCGATGACCTGGGCCAGGAGCCCGGCGACGTCGCCCTCGCCTGGCTGTTGCACCAGCCCGCCGTTACGGCACCTATCGTGGGACCGCGGACCCAGGAACAGCTCGACGCCGCCATCCGGGCTTTGGACGTCACGCTCGACGCCGATGCGCTCAAGCGGCTCGACGGCATCTTCCCCGGGCACCGGACGGCGCCGGAAGACTACGCGTGGTGAACCCACTCGTAAGTTCTGCCGATGCGGTGGCTCCGAGGAGCATCCTTTTCATTGGCGGCACCGGGGTCATCAGCGCGACGGCGGCACAACGCGTCGTCGCACTGGGCCACCGGCTGACAATTCTCAACCGGGGCCGGTCCACCAGGCCGGTCCCGGACGGGGTGGAGACCTTGCACGCGGACGTCCGGGACATCTCCGCGGTCCAGGAGGCGCTGGCAGGGCGGGAGTTCGACGCCGTCGCGGACTTCATCACGTACAAGCCCGAGCAGGCCAAGGCGAGCATCGATCTGTTTGCCGGCCGCACGGGACAGTACGTGTTCATCAGTTCCGCGTCGGCGTACCAGAAACCGCCCACGCGGCTGCCCATCCGGGAGTCCACACCATTGAAAAACCCGTTCTGGCAGTACTCGCGGGACAAAATTGCCTGTGAGGACCTGTTCTACGAGGCGTACCGGGAGCAGGACTTCCCGCTCACAGTGGTGCGCCCGTCGCACACCTACGACCGCACCAAGATCGCCATGGTGGGCGGCTGGACGGACATCCACCGGATGCGAGCCGGGCTGCCAGTCATGGTGCACGGCGACGGAACGTCCCTCTGGACACTCACCCACAGCAGGGATTTCGCCAAGGCTTTTGTCGGGCTGCTGGGCCTGCCCCAGGCCGTGGGCGAGAGCTACACCATTACCTCGGACGAGTACTTGCCCTGGAACCAGATCTACAAATTGTTTGCCCGCGCAGCCGGTGTGCCCGAGCCGGAACTCGTACACGTGGCCTCCGAAACCATCGCTGCCCACAGTGCCGAACTGGGGCCGAACCTGCTGGGCGACCGCTCCCACTCGGTGGTTTTTGACAACACCAAGATCAAGTCCCTGGTGCCGGACTACTGCGCCACCATTCCGTTTGCTGATGGGGCACGGGAAATCGTGACCTGGCACGACGCCAACCCCGGGCTTCAGGTGGTCAACCAGCAGTTTATGGACCTGAGCGACCGGCTAACCGGCTGGGCCCGCAAAGGAGCCTGATCTGCCGGCACGCCGCGCAGCTTGATCTGCCAAGGCTCCGGCGTGCCTGCTGGCCTCCTCGCCGCGGATTTGCCAGCAGCAGGTGGAGCCACAATCTACAACGTTCTAAATAACCTCTTTCCAATGCTGCCGCAAGGCTTGTTTTACCTGCACCCCACCACTAAGTTACTGGGGAAGCGTTTTCCCATACACGAATTGAAAGGATTCACTGATGAATCCGAGCAAGCACTCCGCCCGCCTTCTTTCCGCAGGCGCACTGGGTATTGCCCTCGCCCTCGGCTGCGTCGCCGCCCCGGCTGCCGCCGGCGAACATTCCCCCAAGCCCGGCGCCCCGGGCGTCCAGCTGGACCACCTGGACCGCGGCCTGGTGGCCGCAAAGACGTCGGAAGGGGTATTCCTCAGCTGGCGCCTCCTCGGCCACGAAGCCACCGGATCCTCCGCCACCGGCCTGACCGGCACGGACTTCAACGTCTACCGGGACGGCGAGAAACTGGCAACGGTCACGGACAGCACCAACTACCAGGACACCACCGGAACCGCAGCCTCTGAATACCAGGTGCGGGCCGTCGTCGGCGGCGTTGAACTTGACCGCACCGCAACCACCACAGCCTGGGGCGGCAACTTCAAGGACATCCCGCTCAAGAAACCCGCCGACGGCGTGACCCCGGTGGGCCAGGCGTACACGTACGCGGCAAGCGATGCCTCCGTTGGAGATGTGGACGGCGACGGCCAGTACGAATTCGTCGTCAAGTGGGAACCGAACAACTCCAAGGACGTCTCCCAGATCGGCTACACCGGCAGCACCTACGTAGACACCTACAAGGCGGACGGCACCCTCCTCCACCGGATCGACCTCGGCGTAAACATCCGCTCCGGCGCCCACTACACCCAGCTCCTGGTCAACGACTTCGACGGCGACGGCCGCGCGGAGATGATGATGAAGACGGCCCCGGGAACCAAGAGCACCAACTTTAACGCCGACGGCAGCGTAGCTTCTGAAAGATTCATCTCCCTGCTGCAGCCGGACATCCAGGCCGGCTACTCAAACTCGGACGACTACCGCATGAGCGCCGCCGACTACTACCAGCACATGGTCAAGACGTTCCAGGGCTGGACCGAGCACCCTGAAGTGAAGGCCGGCAACTGGCCCGCCACGCTGGAGGAAGCGTTCGGTATCGAGCCGAAGTACCAGTACCCGCTGTCCCAAACGGACGCCGAGGCGCTGACGGACTACTTCATGGACGTCTACGCCCCGTCGCGCAGTGCGCGGAACAACCTGCGGGCCTTCGAAGGCTTTATTGTCTCCGGTCCGGAGTACCTCACCGTCTTCGACGGCGCTTCAGGCAAGGAACTGAAGACTGTCGCCTACGAGCCCGGAAGGCACGACGACGGCCTCATGTGGGGCGATTACGCCATGGCCCGCATCGAACCGGGCAACCGCGTGGACCGGTTCCTCGCCGGGGTCGCCTACCTGGACGGCAAAAAGCCGGCAGCTGTGTTCGCCCGTGGCTACTACACCCGCAGCACGCTGGCTGCCTACACCTGGGATGGATCCAACCTCTCCACCGCGTGGACCGTCGATTCCGGCTGGACGCCCATGACTAACCCGTTCAACGACGGCCCGCACGGGCGGAACGGCACCGACCCGGAGTTCGGAACGCTCACCACGCAGGGCTTCCACTCCCTCAGCGCCTCGGACGTGGACGGCGACGGCAAACAGGAGGTCGTTTACGGTTCCGCCACGATCGACGACGACGGGTCGCTGCTCTACAGCTCCTTCGACACCATGCCGGCCGGCAGCGCAACACCCGGTGAGGAAGCCCGGCTGGGCCACGGCGACGCCATGCATGTCACCGATATTGATCCCGCACGTCCGGGCAAGGAAATCTTCAGCGTGCACGAGGGCGGCGCCTATGCGCCCTACGGTTACGCCATGCGGGACGCCGAAACCGGCGACGTACTCTTCGGTGCCTACTCGGGCAAGGACACCGGCCGCGGCATGATCGGCGACGTTGATCCCGCCGTTCCCGGCATCGAGAACTGGGCCATCGGCATGCAATCGGCCGACGGCGACAAGCTCTCCACCAAAACCCCCGGCACCAACATGAACATCAAGTGGGCCGCAGACATGACCACACAGATCGTCAACGGGTCCGGAAACGAAACCCCCACCATCGACGACTGGAAGCGCGGCCGGCTCCTCACTGCCACAGACACCCGGACCAACAACGGCACCAAGGGCAACCCCAGCCTGGTGGCGGACGTGATGGGTGACTGGCGGGAAGAACTTCTGGTGAGGACCGCGGACAGCTCAGCCCTGCGGATGTACCTCAGCACCGAAGTGACCAACCACAAGCTCTACACACTGATGCATGACCCGCAGTACCGTGCAGAAGTGGCGCGGCAGAACACCTCCTACAACCAGCCGGCCTACACGGACTTCTACCTCGCCTCCGACATGGACTTCGCCAATGTGCCCCTGCGCGCCGCGTGGCTTCCGGGCAGCGTGAAGGCGCTGCAGCATGTGCTGGAAGACCTGGTCGAATCAGGTGACGTGGCGGGGCCTGTAGGCAGCCAGCTGACCGCGGGCATCCGGCAGGCCGCTAAAGCGGTTGAGGACGGCGACGCCCCCAAGGCGGCGCAGGCACTGCAGCGTTTCATGGACTTCCTGGACCAGCAGAAGGGCCCGGACAAGGTATCGGACACCGCACGCGTGGCCCTTGCCTACAACGCCGAAAACATTCTGCGGGCGTTTGGGGGCTAGGACAGCCACGCCGTAAGGGAGAGACTGTTGCAATGACACTTGCACCGCTGATCAAACTCAATGACGGTTACTCCATCCCGCAGGTGGGCCTCGGCACTTGGCCGCTGGACGACGATCAGGCGGCGACCGCCGTCGTACAAGCCCTGGAAGCCGGGTACCGGCATATCGATACTGCCGTGAA
Organism: Pseudarthrobacter sp. Hb11; assembly: GCF_059383655.1. Classification (NCBI taxonomy): domain Bacteria; kingdom Bacillati; phylum Actinomycetota; class Actinomycetes; order Micrococcales; family Micrococcaceae; genus Pseudarthrobacter; species Pseudarthrobacter sp. Hb11. Next base: position 94,701 of record NZ_JBWZCM010000013.1, on the reverse strand, counting down.
ATACGGCAACGAACAGGGCGTGGGCAACGGTCTCCGGGCCAGCGGCGTGGACCGGAGTGAGGTGTTTATCACCACCAAGGTTGACGGCCAGTTCCAGGGCAGCGACCGTGCTGTTGAAGGGCTGGATGGCTCGCTGAAGCGGTTGGGGCTGGATTACGTGGACCTGTTCCTGGTCCATTGGCCGCTGCCCCAGCGCGATGAGTATGTCTCCACCTGGAAGACCTTCGAGCGGCTGCAGGCGGAAGGCAAGGTCCGTTCCATCGGTGTTTCGAATTTCAAGCCAGCCCACCTGGAGCGGCTGATGGCGGAGACGGACGTGGTGCCGGCGGTGAACCAGATCCAGCTGAGCCCTGCTATCACACGCACTGCCGAGCGTGAGTTTCATGACCTGCACGGGATTGTGACCCAGTCCTACAGCCCGCTGGGAGGGGATGGGGCAGGTCTTTTGAGCGCCCCCATCCTGTCCCGGTTGGGGGAAAAGTATGGCAAAACCCCCGGCCAACTGGCCCTTCGGTGGCTCGTCCAAAACGGAATTGTAACGATTCCGAAAACTTCCAATCCGGAGCGGATGCGGGAAAACCTGGACATCTTTGATTTCGCCTTAGACCCGCAGGATCTAGCGGAATTGGCCATCCTTGATGAGGGTCCGGACGCGGGCAACGATTCGGACGTCACAGGCCACTGAATCGGCCCTGAAATGCGGTTCTCGTTAGAAACGGGGTTGGCAATTAGATAGTAAGCATGATTACTATTGAGGCAGAAGGATGAAGTGCTTCCGGGATCCGGAGGCCTCCTTTACTTAGGAAGAGGAACAAAAAATGGGATTCATTGCATTTCTAATTCTCGGACTTATTGCTGGTGCGATCGCTAAGGCGATCCTCCCGGGCCACCAGGGTGGCGGCTGGATCATCACCCTCGTCCTGGGCGTCGTTGGAGCACTCCTCGGCGGCTGGATCGGCGGAATGCTCTTCGGCTCCGGACTGCAGGAGTTCTTCTCCCTGCAGACGTGGCTGCTGGCCATCGGCGGCGCGCTTATCGTGCTGCTGGTGTACGGCATGATCACCAAGCGCGGTGCGCGTCGCTAATTTAGCGCGCTAGCCAGGAAACCGGCCTGGGGACAACATCCCCGGGCCGGTTTTCCTATCTCCCGGCCTCTCCGGCCGGGAAACTGAAACCTTCTCACGGAGCAGGAGTTCATCATGAAAAACAAACTTCTTTTAGGCATCGGAATCGCCACCGGGTACGTTCTCGGATCCCGTTCCGGCCGGGCAGCCTATGACAAACTCAAGGCACGCGCTGCCGGCATCTGGGACAGCAAGCCTGTCCAGGACAAGGTGTCCGTGGCTACGGAGGCCATTAAGGAAAAGGCTCCCGAAGTTGCCGATCAGCTGACCGAAGCGGCCCGCCGCGCAGGCACCGTCATCGGCTCCGCAATGCACCGGGACGGCTCGTCCGGGGACAGCAAGTCCACGTCCTATGGCGCTACTACAACAGGTGCTGCTGCCGGCACGGCCGGAACTGCCGGGGATTCGGGCCCTGACAGTGGCCACATCCCTGCACACAGCACCCACCCCGAGACGCTCAACCTGGATACCTCCAGTGGCGAACCGGAGTCCAAGGCGTAGCTATACCGGCTGCTCACGACGTGCGGCACCCTTGTGACAAGAGGCCTCAGCGTTGATGTGCTACAACTGGATGGCTTTGCTGGCCGTCGCGATCCTTGGGGGACGCGGCGGCCAGCGGCGTTTCCGCGGACAGTGCGACCCGACTGCCCGTTTATCCACATAGCCACTTCTGCACGCACTTTTGTCGGTGGTCTTTGGCAGAGTTGTCCTATGGAAGCCATGGGGGATCAGCTTGCGGAGTTCGGCGGTTCTACTGCCGTGCTGACGCGGGCTGGAACCAGTCCCGCACATGGCCCTGGAGCGTACGACGACGACTCTCGCCTAAGTCTTACCGGTCAACTGCGCCTCGGTCCCGGCGATCCCGCACCTCGTGAAGCTGCGTCCTCCGAATCTGTGCCGGGTGAATTTGAGCCGGGTGAAGCTGAGCCTGCCGAAGCTGCGTCCTCCGAAGCTGTGCCGGCTGAAGCTGAGACCCTCGCCCCGGCTACCGGGCCGCGTGCCGGTGCCGGTGCCCCGCTCAGCCTGGCGGAGATTGGCCGGCTTCTGGCTACTGCCGCTGCTGCTGCACCTGGTTTGCTGGCTTCGGCTGACTACGTGGAGGCCGCCGATTTCGCCGGGCAGGTTGAGGACCTCTCCCGGGGCGTGGAGTACCTGCAGATCCTGGCCGCCGGGACCGTGGACCGGACCCGAACAGGGGCCATCGCCGCCGCGGACGCCGCCCGGGCCGGCCGCTCCCGGACGGGCAAGGGCTGGGTCACCGGCTGGGACAACGGAGTGGAAACCCTGAACGAAACCGACGCAGCCTGGCCCAGTAAAGCACCTGCCGGCCCTGGCGGGACCGTGACGGCGGGTCGCGACCGGGTCAGCACCTCCCCGGCCGATGACGGGTGCGCCAACACCGCCGAGTTCCTCCGCCAACGGCTGCGCATTAGCAAGAGCGAAGCCAACCGCCGGCTCGCCCTCGCCGCGGACATCCTTCCCGCGGCTACCCTCACCGGCGACACCATCCCGGCCCCGCGCGAACACCTCGCCGCCGCCCTCACCCCCACACCAGCCACAAACCCCGACGACACCGCCGCAAACTCCGACCCTGACACCAATGACACCGAAGACACCACCGGCGCCGATGCAGTCCTGCTGCCCGGTCAGGCCCCGGCCGGCCCGGTCGTGTCATCCCGTGCCGGGACCATCATCAGCCTCACCCTGAACCGGCTCCAACACCACACCACCCCGGAGAAACTCGCGCTGATCGAGGAGAACCTCACCACCACCGCCGCGACAACGGACCCCGACTTCCTCACCCGCGTCGCCCGCCGCTGGGCCGACACCATCGACGCCGACGGCACCGAACCCAGCGAAGAAGCCCTCCGCGACACCCAGGGCGCGTTCATCCGCAAACCCCGCCACGGCCTGCACCACCTCGAAATCTTCGCCACCACCGACCAGTACGAACACCTCCTCACCGTCATGAACACCGCCGCCAACCCCCGCACCACACCCACCACCGGCACGGGCACCGGCACGGGCACGGGCACCGGCACGGGCACCGGCACTGGCACCAACACCGACACTGGCACTGGCACTGGCACTGGCACTGGCACTGGACAGGACGTTTGGGCTCACGGCGACGCTGACCTGGACCGCCGCACCCGGCCACAGAAACAACTCGACGGCCTCGTCGGCGCAGCCAAGGTTGCCCTCACGACCAACGCCCTGCCCGGCACCGGCGGCAACCGCCCCCAAATCATTGCCACCATCAACTACCAAGACCTCCTCCCCCACCCCGACAACAACCCACCCGGCAACGGCAACGGCACCGGCACGGGGAACTTCGTCTTCACCGGACCCGCCGCCCCAGCGACCCTCCGCAAAATCGCCTGCGACGCCGACATCATCCCCGCCATCCTCGGCACCCACGGCGAACTACTCGACCTCGGCCGCAAAAACCGGCTCTTCACCCCCACCCAACGCCTCGCCCTCACCGCCCGCGACCAAGGCTGCACCTTCCCCCACTGCACCATCCCCGCCCCCTGGTGCGAAGCCCACCACATCACCTACTGGTCCCACGGCGGCCCCACCACCATCAACAACGGCGCACTCCTCTGCACAGGCCACCACCACCTGATCCACAAAGACCAATGGACCATCACCACCATCAACGGCACCCCCTGGTACACACCCCCAAAACACATCGACCCACACCAAAAACCCCAACAAAACACCTACTTCAAACCACCCCCACCCCCCGGGAATGATGGTGTGACCACAACCGGGCTGCCCGCAACGACCTATTCCAGTGCTGTTGGTTAGAGATACCGAAGGTGGTGAGTCACCAGCACCGTGGGCTGCCGACCACCACCGTGCCGTCCAGCTTTTCAGAGTGGACAGTCCGTGCGGCAAATCCCGCAGCAGCCATAAGGGCCGCAGTTCCGGCTGCCTGACGTTCGCTGGTCTCGATGACCAGGTGGCCGTTGGCATCCAACCACTCCGGGGCTTCACGGATGACGCGACGATGGAGGTTCAATCCGTCGGCTCCGCCATCCAGACAACGCGGCGGCTCGTGGATTCTGGCTTCGGGTGGCATTGTCGGCAGCACGGCAGTAGGCACGTAGGGAGCGTTTACCACGATGAGCTGTACTTGCTTCTTGAGCCGGGAAGGAAGGGCTGCATACAAGTCCCCTTGATGGACGTGGCCGCCCACGATTGCCAGGTTCCTTCGGGCGCACTCCACCGCAGTTGGGTCGATATCGGCCGAGTGAAGTTCCCCAACGGACACATGGGAGGCTACTGCGACGCCCACAGCCCCGGATCCGCAGCATAGATCCACAACGGCGCCGAATGACGGCAAGTCAGCAGCCCCCACCACTTCCCGCAGCAGGGAAGCGGCTTCCGAAACAAGCAATTCGGTGCGGCGCCGCGGCACAAAAACACCTTGGTCCACGGCCATGCGAAGTCCACAGAACTCCGCCCAGCCAACAATCCATTCGAGCGGCTCGCCGGAAACGCGGCGTTCCACCCACTCGTAAAGCTCAGCGGCACCACAAGCTTCGGACAAGAGCAGCTGTGCTTCATCTTCGGCGAACACGCAGCCGGCTGCCCTCAGCAGGGGCACAAGGTCGGCAAAGCTGTGAGGAGCAAGTGATTCAGGAGCCGGCATAAAAGGCCTTTCGGTGATCCGGTGTGGCACTTCGCCCGTTACCAGGTTGGAAGGCGCAAACGGAACTACGAGGGATTGCCCGAGATCGATGAAGCAGGAGTTCGGGCTCACCCCTTTGCAACCGCTGGAGCCAATGCTAATCGGCAATTCCCCGGTTTTGGGGGCTTTTCTTGGCAGGATGGACCTATGACTTCCGCTGCCCCGTACCCACTAATTTGGACCGGCACCTACACGCCCGACGGCGGCGGACGCGCGGAGGGAATCGGCGCACTGTCCGCACACCCTGACGGATCGCTCGAATGGTTGGGCACGGCGGCCAAGACCGATTCGCCGTCGTTCGTTGCCATCCACCCCACCGTGCCCGTGGTGTATGCAGTGGCCGAGCAACGCAAGATGGTCCGGGCCTTTCGGCGCACGGGTAATCATGGGCTGGAGCCTCTCGGCGATCCGCAACCCTCGGGAGAAGCCACCTGCCACGTGGCGGTGGACCCGCAGGGTCGCTTTCTCACCGCCGCATGCTGGGGCGACGGCCAGGTCCTGCTGTACGAACTGGATTCCGACGGCGGCATCACTGCACGGTTTCCCGCGCTGCCATCGGTAGACCCGCACGCCAGCCAGACTCCGGGCGAGCTCCGGCAGAGCCGCGCCCACGCGAGTCTGATGCTTCAGGACGGGCGCATCATGACGACGGACCTGGGCCACGACACCCTCCGGATCTGGAAGTACGTGCCCGGGTCGGGCCTGATTGCCGACCATGAGGTGGCCCTCCCCTTCGAGTCCGGTCCGCGCCACTTGGTACAGCACGCCAGCGGCAGCGTTTTTGTGGTTTCTGAATACTCGGTTGAGGTCTTCGTCGTCAGGCCGGAAGCCGGTACGTTCGAGCTTGTTTTCCGGGGACCGGCCACTTCCGGCGGCAGCCTGCCGGACGACTCAGCTGCGGAAATCAGCCTCGGCGAAGGGGGCAGGCACGTGTACGTGGGCGTGCGCGGCTCCAACCTGGTAAGCGTGCTGGAGGTCGGAGCCGCCGGGACGGAACTCGTGCCGGTCGCGGACTTCCCCAGCGGAGGGGACTGGCCGCGGCATCACCTGGTCAGCGGCCGGTGGCTCCACGTGGCCCATGAGCGGTCGGACAACATAGCAACGTTTGAGCTGGACCCCGTCACGGGCCTACCCGGCCCGGTGGTTCACAACCTTGAAACGCCCTCCCCCACAGCCTTGGTCCCCGGAGGATAGGCCCCGGCACCCGCCGGATAGGCCTTCGGACCGCCGAACAAGGCCATCAAGCAGCGGACAGGCACCTTTCCTAAACGCTGGAGTTATTCGGTGCAAGCGCTTACAGTTGTGACTTGGTTCACAGACTGCCCTGGCTGGATTGCAGACCGGGCAGCCCCACCGAACCCTTGCCCCGGGCACGCCTGCACAGCAGCGCCGCTAACAGGAAAGGTCTCCTGCCTTGAAATTCCGCACCCTCGCCAGCGCTTCCCCAAGCGATCGAAAAGGCGTGAAAATACACGCCACGAGCAGCTCCAGAAGAGATCCCGGAACAAACACGAAAACAACCGCCGCTACCCCGCCTCACACCACGGGACTCAATACCAACGTCCGAACAACGGCAGCGCGTACTGCCGTTGCGCTGCTGGCAGCGGCCGTCGCCGTTTCGGCGTCGATTCATCCCGCCCAGGCTGCCCCGGGCACGAAGGACCCGGGCACCAAAAACCCGACTTCGGCGTCAGCCCTTCACAGCCTGCGCGCACCCGTGACGGACGAGAATTTCTACTTCGTGATGGCCGACCGGTTCAGCAACGGGAGCACGGCCAATGACCACGGCGGGTTAAGCCACGACCCTATGGTGTCCGGCTTCGATCCCACCCAAAAGGGCTTCTACAACGGCGGGGACCTCGCAGGCCTCCTCGACAAGATCGACTACATCCAGGGCCTGGGCACAACCTCCATCTGGCTCACCCCGAGCTTTAAAAACAAGGCGGTGCAGCCGGAGGACAAGTCCGCGGGATACCACGGCTACTGGATCACGGACTTCACGCAGATCGATCCCCACCTGGGCACTAACGCCGAACTCAAGGCCCTGATCGATGAGGCCCACAGCCGCGGCATGAAGGTGTACTTCGACATCATCACGAACCACACCGCGGACGTCATTGGCTATGACGGAGCCGCACGCAGGGGATACACCTCCAAGGATGAAGTGCCGTACAAGACCGCAGGGGGTGAGACATTCGACGACCGGGACTATGCCGGTTCGGACAGTTTCCCGGAACTCGACCCCGCAACATCCTTCCCTTACAAGCCCGTCCTCGAACCGGGCGAAGAAGACCTGAAGGTACCGGATTGGCTCAACGATCCCTCCCTCTATCACAACCGCGGTGACACCACCTTCGCGGGCGAGGACGCTTACTACGGTGACTTCTTCGGCCTCGATGACCTTTTCACCGAGCATCCCACGGTGGTGGACGGAATGAAGGACATCTACAAGGCCTGGATCAAAAACTTCGGCGTGGACGGCTTCCGGATCGACACCATGAAGCACGTCAACAACGAGTTCTGGCAGGACTTCGGCCCGGACGTCCTCAGCTACGCCAAGGAACAGGGCAAAGACGAGTTCTTTATGTTCGGCGAAGTCTTCGACACCACGAAGAGCTTTACCTCGCAGTTCACCACCCGGAACAGCATGCAGGCAGTGCTGGACTTCCCGTTCCAGGATGCTGCCCGCAACTTCGCCTCCAAGGGCCAGGACGCCACCATGCTGGAAACCTTCTTCGCGGGTGACGACTGGTACACCGACGCCGATTCCAACGTCTACCAGCTTCCTACGTTCCTGGGGAACCATGACATGGGCCGCATCGGCAGCTTCATCGCCGCCGATAATCCCGGTTCCACGGACGCCGAGCAGGTGGCCCGCGATCAGCTGGCCCACGAGCTGATGTACTTTTCCCGCGGCAACCCGGTGATCTACTACGGCGACGAGCAGGGCTTCACCGGCCCTGGCGGGGACCAGGACGCCCGGCAGACGCTCTTCGCCAGCCAGGTGAAGGAATACCTGAACGACGACCTGCTGGGCACCGATGCCAGCCACGCCACGGACAACTTCAACACCACGCACCCGCTGTACTCGAAGATCAGCCAGCTCGCCAGCCTGACCAAGGAGCATCCTGCCCTGCGTGACGGCGCCCACCAGCACCGCTACGCCTCCGACGGGCAAGGCGTCTACGCCTTCTCCCGCACGGACGCCGAGGACCAGCGCGAGTACGTGGTGGCGCTGAACAACAGTGAGCAGGCACAGACCGCGGAGGTGCCCACCTACATCGCCAAGCGCAATTACACCCGCGTCTACGGCGAGGGCGCGGATGAGGCTAAGACCTCTGCTGACGGCAAGCTGTCCGTCACCGTCCCGCCGCTTTCCGCTGTGGTCTACCAGTCGTCGGGCCGGATTCCGCACTCCAAGGCGGCGCCCGCAGTCGTCCTCCAGGCGCCGGCAACGGCGCAAGGTGACAACGGACGCCTTAGGGTGACGGCCGACGTCGGCGGTTCCTCGTTCTACGAGGTCACCTTCGAAGCAAAGACGGCAGGCGGAACGTGGCAGCCTATCGGCACCGACGACACAGCGCCGTACCAGGTGTTCCACGACGTTGCGGCATTGGATGCCGGTACAGCCGTGGACTACCGCGCCACCGTCCTGGACAACGGACGGCACACCGCAACGTCACCTTCCCGCACCGCAGCGGTTCCGGCGCCGATCCTCACCCTGCAGAAGCCCGTCGAGGGCAGCAACGTGGAAGGCCCGCTGGAACTCAGCGCCACGGCGGACCCGGAAAAGGCCAGCCATGAGGTGTCTTTTGAGCGCAGCGTGGCTGGCGGCGAGTGGACGCCGGTGGGAACGGACGATTCGTCCCCGGTGTACTCGGTCAAGGACGACCTGGCCGGACTGGCGGACGGTGACCAGGTGCAGTACCGCGCCACCATGGATGGCCCTGGCTACAAAGTCACCAGCAACGTCCGGACGGTAACCGTGGGCGAGGCACCGCAGCCTCGTTCGGTGACAGCAGTTGGGTCCTTCAACCAGGCGGTGGGCTGCGCCGCCGTGTGGGATCCGGCCTGCACCCAGGCCATGATGACCCTGGACCCGGCGGACAAGATCTGGCGCCTTACTGTTGACCTTCCAGCCGGGCAGTACGAGTACAAGGCTGCGCTCAACGGCGGCTGGAACGCGAACTACGGGGCCGGGGGCGAGGCCAATGGACCCAACCTCGTGCTGGACCACCCCGGCGGTTCAGTCACGTTCCGCTACGACAACAGCACGCATGTGATCAGCGCAGTGTATGCATCGCAGCAGCCGGGCGCAGTATCCGCCCCCGGGAGCATGAACAGCGAACTCGGCTGTGCAACGGACTGGGAGCCGGCGTGCGACCAGGCTCAACTGGTGCTGGATCCGGCTGACCTCGTGTGGAAGCTGTCCGTACCGGACCTGCCCGCCGGCACCTACGCCTTCAAAGCCGCCCTGGACCGGTCCTGGGGCGTCAGCTACGGTGCGGGCGGGGCCAGCCCTGGTGCCGACATCCCGTTTGAGCACGACGGCGGAGCGGTCACCTTCCGCTACGACCACTTCACGCACGTGCTAACGGCGGACTGAAGCGTCCTGCTGCCGCATGGAAGGGCCACCGGGCACCACTCCGAACGGGAGAGGCGGCCGGTGGCCCTGGTGTTGTTGGGGTACCCGCCGGAGGAGAGCCTAGCTTCGGACAGCGTGCCCGAGGCTGGTGACCAGCCGCCGTACCGCGTCCTCCGCGGTGGGCGGCGTCCCAAACACTTCCCGCTGCCGGGTGGTGTCAGCCACGTACCGGCCAGTCTGGAACCACGCGATCATGGCAGCCGTATCCTTGGCCATGGGGTTGACCGGCCCCAGCAGCGTCCCGGCCATTCGCAGGACACGGAGGGGAACGGGCCGAACACGGACTTCCGCACCTGTCAGCTGCTCGGCGAGGTCGGCAAACTCCTGCATGGCGATGGGCCTGTCCCAGCCGATATCGATGCGCTGGCCCTCCACTCCCGGGGCATCCACGGCGGCGGCCAGGTATCCGGCGACATCCGGCGTGAGCGCAAAGGTTAGCGGGATTCCGGCCGAGCCGAGCCACATCACCTTGTGTTTGCTGATCGGGTCTCCACCGAACCGGGTCACCTGGTCCAGGAAAGCCCCTGGCCGCAAGGCGACAAACGGCAAGTCCAGTGCCTGGAGCCGGTCTTCCATAAGTCTCTTATGCCAGAAATGCGGGACGCGGGGCGTCTGGTCGCACGTCAGGATGCTGGTGAGGACAAACCGGCGGACCCCGGCGCGTTTGGCAGCTTCAGCGAGGTTCGCGTTGCCGACCGTGTCGGTCTCCGGGGTATCGCCCTTGCGGTGGCGGGTGTACCCGGCGGCGGTGGTGACCACGGCATCCACCCCAGCCATGGCCCGCCGCAGCGACTCCGGATCCATCATGTCGCCGCGGGCAACCTCCACCCCCGCAGACTCCAGGCGGGAAGCATCCGAGCCGGGGCGTACCAAGGCACGCACCTGTTTTCCCCGGTTCAGCAGCTCTGTCACCACCTGGCCGCCCAGCATGCCGGTGCCGCCTACCACCAGTACTGGTCCCTCACCCATCGTCGCCTCCTGCCTGTTAACCTGGCCGCGCAGCTTACCCGCGCAGGGCCTCCTCCACCGCCGCCAGCAGCGAGTTGAACCGTGCATTGGCGGGAAGATCATCCAGGAACACCGGCTTGCCGTCCGGCCCGCCCAACGGAACCTGCCAGTTCGGGTACACCGCTTCGGTGGTGCCGGGCTGGTTCTGGACCCGTCGTTCCCCCACTGCGTCAACCAGGGCGACACCAAGCAGCACCGACGGCGCCTGCGCCAGCAGCAGGTGCAGGGCCTCGATGGTCCGTTCTTCACTGGCCCCCGGACCACCGGAAACATCCTCGGGCAGGTAGCCGCGCTCGCGCACCAGGGCCAGCATCTTCTCCAGCGAGGCGTTGTGCTCGGCCCGTTCCTCCGCCTCGGAACGCTCAAGGAGGCCGAGGCCGCCACGCAGTGCCACATGGTCGCCGGCAAGGTACCCGGCGGTGGGTGGAAGGTCGTGGGTGTTCACGCTGGCGAGTGCCTGCGTGCGGTACTTTTCGGGCGCAAGGGGCGAATCGCCGTCGTACTCGAACCAAAGGATGGACGTCCCCAGGATGCCGCGGGCAGCGAGATAGTCACGGACCCAGGGCTCGAAAGTGCCGAGGTCCTCGCCGATCACCACGGCGCCGGCACGCTGCCCCTCAAGGGCGAGGATGCCGATCAGGGCTTCATGGTCGTAGCGCACGTAGGCGCCATCGCCCGGGGAATTGCCTGACGGGATCCACCAGAGCCGGAACAGGCCCAGGATGTGGTCCACCCGTACACCGCCCGCATGCCGCAGCACGGTGGCCAGCATGTCGCGGAATGGAATGTAGCCGGCCTCTGCAAGCCGGGCCGGATGCCATGGCGGCTGGCCCCAGTCCTGGCCCTGCTGGTTGTACATGTCCGGCGGGGCGCCGACGCTGGTGCCGGGAGCCAGCACGTCGCGGAGTGTCCAGGCGTCGGCGCTGCTGTGGTCCACCCCGACGGCGAGGTCGTGGACTACGCCGAGCCGCATGCCGGACCGCAACGCAGCCTTCTGCGCGTTCTCAAGCTGTTCGTCGCAAATCCACTGCAGCCAACGGTAGAACCCGATCCGGTCCTGAAGCTTTTCCCTGAGTGCCTCGGTCTGCGGTGTACCAAGGGCGCCGGCAGGGTCCGACCAGAAGGGATCCCCGGCCGGCAGGTCCTCGCGGATGGCGGACCACAGGGCAAAGTCGTCCAACCCCTGGCCGGAGATGCGACAAAACTCATCGAAGGCCGCCTGCCGGGCCGGCGACCGGCGCGTGTGATAGAGCATCTCCAGGGCCTGGAGCTTGGCGGCGTAGACCGAATCGCGGTCCAGCCGGGCGCCCTCCTTGTTCAGGGCAGCTACTTCCTCGCGAAGCTTCTCCACGGCGGCACGCTTGCGCGGCTTAAGGTACGCGAGCTCGGAAATGGCCTCGACGCGGATGTACAACGGGTTGAAGAACCGCCGGGTGGACGGCGAGTACGGCGAGGGCTGCACAGGCGGAACCGGCTCGGCGGCGTGGAGCGGATTGACCAGAATGTAGTCGGCCCCGCGGGCTGCGCTCAGCGCGCCAAGGTCAGCCAGGTCGGAGAAATCACCGATGCCCCATGACCGCCTTGAGCGCACGGAGTACAGCTGGGTGGCCAGCCCCCAGCCGCGGCGCTCTTCCAGTGGCGCGGCGGTGGTCAGCCGCGCGGGCACCACCACCAGGGTGCCGGACGCCGTGGCACCTTCTGATTCTGCGTGCAGCGTGTGCCAGCCCAGCGGCAGGTCCTGTGGAAGGGCGAAGGTGGCACGCCTGGTTGATACGCCGTCGACGTCCCGGGGCTGAACCCGGAGGTCCTGGTGAAGGGCATCCCTTGTCCCCGCACCGCCTTCAAGCAGGATGCTCACCTGGGCGGTGGCGTCGTCGCGCACATGGACCGGGACCTGCGCCGGCTCGCCCTGCTGGATCACGACGGCGGGAGGCAGCATCCGCCGCCACGGAGCCAGTTCCGCTTCCGCAAGTGCCGCCTCGATGAGCTCATTGGTGTGGGCCTGCACCCCCAGGGAGGCCAGCACCTTGATCAGGGTTTCTTCGGCAACATGGTGTGGCAGCCCGTCCCAGCCCTGGAAGGACGTGCCCACTCCGTGGACGTCCGCCAGTTGCTGAAGGAGGTGCGGGTCCACGGTCGCGGCAGTAGCTTGGCGGGCAGCGGGTTGAAAGCCCGGCGTATCCGAGGGTGTCTGCGATCCCTGTGGGTGCTGCTGGTCTGAAGCCGTCATGCGTGTCCGCCTCGTCTGGTGTGATGTGGCCCGAACTTACAGTGCTGCCTGTTGCACCGGGCGTCTGCACCCCCGCGCACAACCGTTGGTTCAGATTATTGCAGGGCGGCGCAGAGGCGAAACTGGAGCAACCCGTTTCAGCGGTTCAGAGTCCGCTTCTTCCTGCGCCTCAGTGCTCCACAAAACGTCATACCGGGGCCCTGCGTTACTCCGGAAGTCGAAAAGAGAAGCCCTGCGGCGGGAATCCGCCGGAGTAAGGCGAATCTGTGTAGCCTCGGGACGATCGAGGGCACGCATTGGGAGCAACGTGCCGCACAAATCGGAGGAGACCGGAAATGAGCCTCAGCGAACTGCGGGTGTTCGGGCGATCAGGGACCCCCATCAGCCCGCTGACCCTGGGCACCATGAACTTCGGCGAGGGCAGCGGTGGAGTGCACGGCGCGCCGACCGGAGCGGAAGAGAGCATCCGGATCATTCAGTCCGCGCTGGACTCGGGCATCACCGCCATAGATACCGCCGATGTCTACTCCCAGGGTGAGTCGGAGCAGGTGGTAGGCCGGGCACTCCGTGGCCGCCGCGACGACGTCTTCCTCGCCACCAAGTTCCACGGCCAGATGAGCCCCAATCCTGCCCATGCCGGCAACTCCCGGCGGTGGATCACCCAGGCGGTGGAAGGCAGCCTGCGCCGGTTGCAGACTGACCGCATTGACCTGTACCAGGCGCACCGGCCGGACTACAACACGGATGTCCTGGAAACCATCACCACCCTCAATGACCTGATCCGGCAGGGAAAGATCCTCTATTACGGCACCTCGGTGTTCACGCCGGCGCAGCTGGTGGAGGCGCAGTGGCTCGCCACCACCAACCATCTGATCCCGCCGCTGGGCAACCAGGTGCCGTACTCGATGCTGGTGCGCGCCAACGAACGCGACGTTTTCCCCATAGCGCAGCAGTATGCCCTCGGCGTGCTGGCGTACGGCCCGCTGGCAGGAGGCTGGCTGTCCGGCAGCTTTGTCCTGGAGTCCGGCAAGGCGCCCACCCGGGTGCACTCGCTTCCCGGCCGATACGACATCTCCGGCCCCTCCAGCGAGCGCAAGCTGCACGCAGCCGATGCCCTGGCCCGGCTGGCGGACAAGCTGGAGCTTTCGCTGGTTGACCTCTCCATCGGCTTCGCTCTGGCACATTCGGCCATCAGCAGCGTAATCATTGGGCCGCGCAGCGAAGAGCACTTGGCGGCGTATCTGAAGGCGGCCGAAGTTCGGCTGGGTGAATCCGTGCTGGACGCCATTGATGACGTTGTCCCGCCAGGCACCAACTTCGTGGAGCGGGACGCCGGCGCCATCGTGCCCTCCCTTGAGTTCGCGGAATTACGACGGCGTTAGGCCTAAGCCGAGGTCGTCCTGCCTCTCAGCTGTGAAGCCTCCACGGTTGGCCGGAACGTCACTCTTGACGCATCCCGTCAAGAATCCTACGGTCATATCGATACTCCCGACTTAGATTCAAGGGCGTCCAATGCCAATGTCCGAGGAGGAGCGGAGGCTCCTCAAGGAGCTGGAGCTCGGGCTGATCGCCGACGATCCCCACCTGGCGATGGAGCTGCTCTCCGGCTACCCCGCACGCCGGTTCAGGGCAGGCTTCTACTACGGTTCAGCCGCAGGCCTGCTCGGCCTTGTGCTTTTCATTGCGGGCGTCGGCGGCCAGGTCATCGGTGTCGCTGTCACCGGGTTCCTGCTGGTGGCTTTCGGCGCCTACCTCGCTCTGCACAAGCATCCTGTGGGCCGGCGCAGGCGTGGAGGGCAGCCGACGTAGCCCTGCGTTGTCTTGGTGTTGTTGGCCCTGTGCTGAAGCACGTGGAACCAGGAAGAACAGGCTCGCCAGAACGGTCGCCGCTCCCATCCAGCCCGCCGCCGGCAGCCGTTCCCCCACCACCAGCACAGCCAATGCCGCTGCCACCACAGTCTCCACCAGGGAAAGACCCGTGGCCGTACTGGCACGCACCCGGGCCAGGCCCCACCCGAACAGGACATACCCTGCAAACATGGGAACCAGTGCCATGTAGGCCCCCACGGTGAAGTTCGTCCAGGACTCAACGAGCGGGCGGCCGGTGAAAAACAGGACGGGCATCAGCAGCACCCCGCCCGCCCCGAAGACTGTTCCCATCGTGGCCCGGGAAGAAACGCCGCTGCCGATGAGGCGGTGGGCCGCCCACGAATAGAGGGCGTAGGTGATGCCGGCAACCAGGCCCAGGGCTATGCCCGCCGGCGTCCACCATGACTCGGCAGCGGGACCCGCGCCGCCGCCGTCGGGCCGGTGCCCGGCAAACGACAACAACACCGCGCCCCCCACGCCGAGCAGCGCTCCCACCAACCAGCGGCAGGTAAGTGGCTTATGGTCGGCAACGCGTTCGATCACCGCTGCAGCCAAAGGGGCCGAGCCAATGGAAACCACAGTCCCCACGGCCACGCCGGCAAGATGCATCGAGCTGTAAAAGGCCAGGGGATATATCGCAACTGCCAGCGCCCCCAGGGACACGAGCGGCCATTCCTCCCACAGGCGCCGCCATTGCGCGCGGATCGGGTAGGCCGCGTACAGAGCCTGCAGCAACCCGCCGACTCCCATGGCAACCGCACCGATAGCCAACGGACTGACCTCAGGGGCAAAAGTGGCGGCCGTTCCCGTGGTGCCCCAGAGTACCGAAGCGGCAAGCACAAAAACGGCGCCCCAGAACGGACCGGACATGTGGCCGGGCGAAACCATCACAGCTCGTCCATAATCTGCGCGGCGATGGTCCGGCCCTCGAGGAGCCGGGCGTCCCCGCCTTCGAGGCCGGCACGGACCATGGCGCCTTCGAGCAGGAAGGCCAGATGACTGGCGAGCCTGGTCCCGCGCTCGTCCTGTCCGGGGAGCAGCTCCGCCAGATGCGCTGCGAGGAGGTCTTCGACTTCCTCCTTGTGGCGCCGCACTGCCGAACGGCCCGGGCTGCCGGCCGGCAGTTCCGCCGCCGCGTTCAGCAGTCCGCACCCCCGGAATCCGCGTTCATAGGCAAAGTGCGCATGATCGAGGTAAGCGTCAAAGATGGCCAGCACGCGTTCCCTTGGTCCGGGCGCGGTGTCCACGCGCGATCGGTAGAGGCCAAGCCATTCCTCGTGCCGGTTTTCGAGGTATGCACCCACCAATTCGGACTTGGAGGAAAAGTTGTTGTACAGGCTCTTTTTTGCCACTCCGGCTTCAGCGGTGATGGTGTCGATGCCCGTAGCTCCGACGCCTTGGGCGTAGAAAAGCCGTGCTGCGGCTGCAAGCAACAGATTGCGGGCGGACTTCCTGGTAGGCACTGCAGACGGGGTCACACGCGCTCCTTGTGTTGGTAGGTAGACCAGTCTACCTACTTTCATTTCCTGCGTAATTTTGGCCTAACACCGAGGTGGGACCCGCCATGCTGGAGGCGTAATCTGAAGGCGCCGGGCGGGCTCCCGGCAGCGGAGCCACCCCAAGGCACACACTCCAAGGTGCTGAGGAGGCAGGAATGGGATCATGGAGGGGCGGCTTGCCCTGGTCACTGGCGCGACGGGCGGCTTGGGTAAAGCGGTGGCCGCCGGACTGGCGCGGGAGGGTGCCGCCGTCGTCGTTGTTGGACGTTCAATTGACCGGGCGGACGCGGCAATGGCAGGCATCAGCACGCTGGTTCCGGACGCCCGGCTCGAGCCCTTGGCTTGTGATCTCTCGGTCCAATCCTCAATCCGGGGGGCAGCGTCCGATTTCCTGTCCCGCCACGACCGGCTGGATGTGCTTGTAAATGCCGCCGGCGTCTTCCGCTTAACTTCGACGACCTTCAGACGGCAAAGGGCAAATACAGCTACCTTCGCTCGACGCCGCACACCACGCTCGCCCGCGTCCTGCTCACCCAGGAGTTCGCCGGGCCGTTCCGCTGGGTCACGAACACCTTCGGCGCCCCCGCCGTTAAGGCCTCTGACACAGCAGTCTGGCTTGCCAACAGCAGTCTGGCTTGCCGTCAGCCCAAACTCCCCGGAGGAGGCGCCTTAGGTCAGGGCACGCGCGTTCAAAGTGTCCCTGATCCCGTTCAGCGCGGGCTCGCGCAACGACATAAAGGCCGGCTTGAGTAGCGGCTGGATGATCTTTGCCGGGCCCTTGATGCTGAACTCGGCGGTGTATTTGACCACCGAGCCCCCTTGGGCAGGACTAATGTCGATAGAGTCGAACGCTGTCACCGTCTTGTTTTCGCCCCGGAGCTTGATGTGGTTCTCCGTCAATTCAATGACCTCGTATTCGAGGGTCTGGCGTTTGCCCCGAAATTCAGACTCGGCGTGATACCTGTGCCCCACCGCCACCGGACCAGGCGTCAGCTTGTCCATCACCGGGGTGCTGGGGTCCCACTCGCTCGTGTTTTCGAACTCGCGCATGTAAGCGAAGGCCTGCTCGGCGGGCAACCTGGTTTCCACACTTCCGGTGACTGTAATCATCACCCCAGTGTAGGAACCGGGCGCCGGGAAGCCCACCCCTTCACTTGCCTGCCTACCGGGATCCCCCGGCCGGACCGGACCCCGACAGTTGGGCAGCCGCCATCTTGAAACACAACTTTCCGCTGAGCTTTTGGGGCCGGATCCACACCTCATAGCCCTCCGCGGCAGTGAAGAGGACCCTGCCTCCCCGGGTGTCCGCCGCCAGCCACAAGGCAGAAGAATCCGCCATGGCATCATCCACGGTGCCGGCCCGCACAATCTCGAAGTCCTTTCGGACCTCCACCGGGGTTCCAATCAACCGGCTCCAGTCATGGTAGCGATACGGCTTCATCCCGCCGCCCTGCTCCGTCCTCATGCCAGTGGACTTTCGCTGCTGCAGCCTGTTAGTGGAGGTGGCTTCCGCCGTTGATGTCGATGGTGGTGCCGGTGAGGTACGCCGAGTCTTCAGAGGACAGGAAGGTGATGACAGCCGCCACTTCTTCCGTAGTCGCATTCCGGCCGAGCGGGATCCCTGCATTGATCGCGGCTTCCTGCTCGTCGGTGCTGCCCACGCGGATGTTGGTGTCCACCGCACCTGGCGTGATGGCGTTGACGGTGACGCCGGTGGTTCCGAGCTCCCGTGCCAGGGCCTTGGTGAGGCCGAGGATGGCGGCCTTTGCCGCGGAGTACGGGACCTTGCCGAAGACGCCGCCGCCGCGCTGGGCCGAGACGGAGGACATGTTGACGATCCGGCCCCAGCCATTGGCGATCATGTCCGGCAGGAATGCCTTGGTCACCAGGTAGGTGCCCGTTGCGTTGACGTCCATTACCTTGTGCCAAAGTTCCAGAGTGGTTTCAAGGAACGGAAGCGGTGAGGTGATTCCGGCGATGTTGGCCAGGGCACCCACGGGCGGCAGGTTGCCGGCGGCGACCTCGGCGGCGACTGCAGCCTGGGCGGCGGTGACGGAGGCTTCATTGGCGACGTCGATCTCGTGGCCGAAGGCCGGGACGTTGAATTCGTTTCCGATGTCCGCTGCGACCTTGGCTGACTTCTCGCCGTCGAGGTCCAGGATGACAACTGCCCACCCTTCATTGGCGTAGCGGCGGGCGGTGGTGATGCCGATCCCGCGGTCCGAGGTTGCCCCGGTGAGGACGGCGGTGCGTTGGATGGTGGTCATGATTGCTCCTTGGTGGTTGGCACGACATTGGACTTCGGTCCCAGGTGCAGCAGTGATGGGGACCACACTATGGAACAAATGTGTCAACAGTCAACCTTCAGAGTTGACTGTTGACATTGATGCATGATGCGGGTCACACTGTGGAGGTACCATCGTTAACAGTCGACAGCGGCAGGTTTTCCTTAGTCGCTATTCGGAAGGGAACCACCATGAGCAATGAAGCTCTCAAAATGCGCGGCCACGTGCATGGCACCAAGGACGCAAAGCGTGTTGCAGTCGGCTCGGGTGTCGGCGCCGTCATCGAGACCTACGACTTCATCGGTTTCGGTACCGCCGCTGCTCTGTACTTCGGAACTGCTTTCTTCCCCACTGGCGACCCCGTCACCGGCACCCTTGCCGCTTTCGCTACTCTCGGCGTCGGGTTTGCTGCCCGGCCCATCGGCGGAGTCATCGGTGGACACCTCGGGGACAAGGTGGGCCGCAAGCCCGTACTGGTGGCCTCGCTGATCCTCATGGGTGTGGCCACCTTCCTCATCGGTCTGCTGCCGACCTACGAGCAGGTGGGTCTCCTGGCCCCCGCACTGCTGGTGTTTGTCCGCATCGTCCAGGGTCTGGCGTTCGGCGCTGAATGGGGCGGCGCCATTCTCATGAGCTACGAGCACGCACCCTGGAAATCCAAAGGCAAGTACACCGGCATCGTCCAGGCCGGCTTCCCTGTTGGGCTCCTGCTCGCAAACCTCGTCTTCCTGGTGAGCGTGAACCTCGGTGGCGAGCTTGCCTGGCGCGTTCCTTTCCTTGCCAGCATCGTGCTGGTGGCTGTCGGTCTGATCATCCGCGCCAAAGTCCCCGAGTCCCCGGTCTTTGACGAGGTCAAGGAGAGCGGCGCCATCGTGAAGTCGCCCATCGTCGAGGTCATCAAGACCGACTGGCGCAATATCATCAAGGGAATCGGCCTCCGCATCGCCGAGACTGCCGGTTACGCCGTGTCCATCACCTATATGATTTCCTACCTCCACACCGAGCAGCTCGCGAACAAGGCCGAAACCCTCGTGGCTCTCTGCATCGCGTCAGCAATCGGTATTTTCGCTACGGCCGCCTGGGCCCGGCTGACCGACCGGATAGGGCGCCGGCCGCTGTACGTCTGGTCCACAGCATTCGCCCTCCTCTTCGGGATCCCCATGTTCCTGCTCGTCAACACCGGCATGTTCATCGCGATCATCGTCACCGTGGCCATCTCCTACGCCGTCTGCCAGAACTCGTTGGCCGGCGCCCAGGGCCCCTGGTTCCCGGAGCTTTTCCAAGCCAAGACCCGCTCCTCCGGCGCCTCGCTGGCCTACCAGATCTCCGCGATGGTCTCCGGGTTCACTCCCTTCATCACCACGCTGCTGTTTGTTGCCCTCGGCTGGATGGGACCGGCCCTGCTCTTCAGCTTCTACGCCGCCATCGGCCTCTGGGCAGCCCTGGCCACCCGCGAAACCTGGGGCAAGCGAGAACGCCAGCTTGCCGAGGAAGCCACCAAAAGCACCCCCAACACGGTGAGCGTCTAATGACTGTCACGCACGAAACGAACCCGGAGCCAGCAATGCCAACAGATACCGTCCAGGACCGCGCCGTAGAGGGCCAGATGACACAGGACCGCATCGCGAAGATCAGCGCCGCCGCCTACCGGATCCGCCACCACGCCCTGAACATGGGCGAGGTGCAGGGCCAGGGCTACGTGGGCCAGGCCCTGGGTGCAGCGGACATGCTGGCCACGGTATACGGCGACCAGTTGCGGTTCCATGCGGAGGACCCGCACTGGGAGGCCCGCGACCGGTTCCTGCTCTCCACGGGTCACTACGCAATCGGCCACTACGCAGCCCTCGCCGAGGCCGGGATTGTTCCGGTGGAGGAACTGGAAACGTACGGCTCTGACGATTCGCGGCTGCCCATGTCCGGGATGTCCACCTACACGCCAGGCATGGAAATCTCCGGCGGCTCCCTGGGGCACGGACTAACCATCGCCGTCGGCATGGCCCTGGGCCTGCGCTACCAGGGCTCCGGTGCCCGGGTCTTCAATTTCCTCTCCGACGGCGAACTGGACGAAGGCTCCACCTGGGAAGCGGCCATGGGCGCCCACCACCACCAGCTGGGCAACCTGACCGCGATGGTGGACATCAACGCTCTGCAGGCCGACGGGAAGACGGACACGGTGCTGCGCACCGAGCCGGTCACTGAGAAGTGGGAATCCTTCGGCTGGTACACCCAGCGGGTGGACGGGAACGACGTCGGCGCTCTGTTGGCCGCGTTCGACAACGCAGCCGCCCAGGCCGCCGCCGTCGGACGTCCTTCGGTGATCCTGTGCGATACGAAGGTGGGCCGCGGCGTACCGCTGCTCGAGGACCGCGAAAAGGCGCACTTCATGCGCATCGAAGAAAACGAATGGCAGACCTGCCGCGAACAACTGACCGCCGGATACGAAGGAAAGGCTTCAGCATGAGCACCACCACCGAGGCCCCCGACACTGCAACAGCCGCCAAGCCGAAGCTGAAGACCTCGGCGATGATTGCCTCCTTCGCCGACCCGGACCAGAAGACAACGTCCGCACCGTTCGGGCATGCGCTGGTGAAGGCCGCGCAGGAGAATGACAAGATCGTCGGCCTCACCGCGGATCTGGGCAAGTACACGGACATGCACATCTTCGCCAAAGCCTTCCCTGAACGGTTCTTCCAGATGGGAATGGCCGAGCAGCTGCTCTTCGGTGCCGCGGCCGGCCTGGCGGAAACGGGGCTGGTGCCTTTCGCGTCCACCTACTCGGTGTTCGCCGCCCGCCGCGCCTACGACTTCCTGTGCCTGGATGCGGCCGAGCCCAACCTGAACGTCAACATCGTAGGCGGCCTTCCCGGCCTGACCACCGGGTACGGCCCCAGCCACCAGGCCACCGAGGACATGGCGATTTTCCGCGGCATGCCGAACCTGACCATCGTGGACCCCTGCGACTCGATCGACATCGAGCAAGCTGTCCCGCAGCTGGCAGCCAGCGGCGGGCCCACCTACCTGCGCCTGCTCCGCGGCAACGTCCCCACCGTCCTGGACGAGTACGACTACACGTTCGAGCTCGGCAAGGCCAAGGTCCTGCGCGGCGGCAACGACGTCGTGTTCATCTCCTCAGGCCTGATGACCATGCGCGCCCTCCAGGCAGCCAAGGCGCTGGCCGCACACAACGTGGATGTCGCCGTCGTCCACACGCCCACCATCAAGCCCTTCGACGCCGCCACCGTCCTTGCCGAGATCAACACCGACCGGCTCGCCGTAACGCTGGAGAACCACAGCGTGGTGGGCGGCCTGTTCGAAACCGTCGCCTCCGCCGTCGTCACCGCTGGATTGGGAAAGCGCGTGGTTCCGATTGCGCTCCCCGACCAGTTCCTCGACGCCGGCGCGCTGCCCACCCTCCACGACCGCTACGGCCTGGCCGTTGACCGCATCGTGGCGAAGGTGCTCGCCGAACTCGGCTAGGCGCGGCGTCAGCAGATATAGAAAGCACGGCACTGGTCCCGCCCGGTGCCGTGCTTTCTGCCGTACTATCGGAACTACCACCGAGTGTAAACAGTCGACTTTTGACATTGAGGACAGACGCCATGGCCGGACTCACAGCTCCCCTGCTGGGACTGCAAAAGAAAAGCCTGCGCGAGCAGGCGCTCTCGGCATTGAGGACCGCCATCACCAGCGGTGAACTGGCGCCTGGCCGGCATCTCGTGGAAACCGAACTGTCCGAGATGCTGCAGATCAGCCGGGGAACCCTGCGTGAAGCGCTGCGCCAGCTTGAACAGGAAGGCCTGCTCTCGGCAGGGCCCCGCGGCAGGCTCTCCGTCCGGCACCTGGACGAAAAGGAAATCCGCGACATCTTCGCGGTCCGGGCCGCCCTGGAATCCCTGGCCGCGCGCACCCTCTGCGAACTCCCGGACCGCGCCCATGCCATCGAGTCCCTCCACAAGACCATCGACCTGATGGAGGCGGCCCAGGATGCATCATTGGAGGAGCGGATCGAATCGGACATGGAATTCCACCGGACCCTGTGCCGGCTGACCGGCAATGAAACGCTGCTTCACTCCTGGCAGTCGCTGGAAGGTTCCATCCGGATGTCCATCATGTTTGGCGGCCTGGACAAGGGCGTCAAGAACATGAGCGTCGACCGGCACCGTGAGATCGTGGCGGCCATCGAAACCGGTGATGCCTCCCTCGCCCGCACTACCATCCGCGCGCACATGGACACCGCCGCCGCCAATCTCGTAGCTTAACGCCGCCCTTCGTCCCTGGCTTGACTGTCCCTTTGCGCGCAGGTCAGCGGCCCTTTAGCCCACCCCGCAGTATGCCCGGGAATCCATTTGAGTTCCGGACCGTTAACTGAATGTGCGGACAGTGCCGCGCAGTCGAGCGAGGGATTGCATGAACGCGAAGTATGTCTCAGTTGAAGACGACGCCGGGAAGGTCACCCGCTATGTCCGCCATGCCAACGGCGGCGGCCTGATCGCTCCCGGTGCGTCCGCGGCCGAAAGCGCACGCATCGGCCCGATGACCTATGTGGAGTACGGCGCCCGCATCGGCGCCGGGTGCCGGATTGGCCACGGCAGTTGGATTGACCGTGATGCCACCATCGGCGACCGGGCCGTGATCGGTGACGGCGTGCGGATCGGCCGGGGAACGGTAATCGGAAACCGGGTGCACATCGGCAGCCACTCCCGGATCGGCTCCAGCGTCCTGATCGAGCACGGCGTCCACTTGCACGCGGACAGTGCAGTTCCCGACGGCGGGCACGTGCCGTTGGGCTCCACAGCACGTGGTTTGGAGCAGGCGAAGGTTTCTGCCGCCCCGAAGGGTGCGTCGGGCGTGAAGGACCGTGGCCGCCGGAAAAGCAGTGGCCCGATGGCCGCCTGACCGGATGCTTGCACCTGCCTAGCGCAGGTGCCTTGAGGCGCCCTGAAGCCGCCCCTTCAACGCAGCCGCCCCCCACACAGCCAGCAGCAGCGCGACCAGCAACAGCCCGGCGTCACCCAGGTCATTCGACCCCAGCCACACGGTAAGGGGGTCCTCCAGCGCGAAGGCGGCGTTGAGGAACCCGCCCAGGGTGATCACCGCTATGAACAGTGCGGAAACTGCCGAAATGCCTGTGACCAAGGCGTTGAACCCCAGTTTCCGCTGCGGGTCATTAAACGCGGAGCGGTACATCCGCATCATAGCCAGCCCGTTCAGCGAGTCGCACAGGGTCATGGCGGCAGCGAACGCCAGCGGCAAGGCAAGCAAGGCGAACGTCGGCACTCCGGCCAGGGACGCCGCCGTCGTCATCTTCAGCAGCCCGATAGTGGTAGCGGTGTCGAAGCCCAGGCCGAACAGGAAGCCGATCACGTAGATGTTCCACGGCCGGCGCACCCTCGATAGCGGGCGGGCGAGCAGCCGTGCCACCAAGCCTTTCGGCTCAAGATCGAGGGGATCAACCGCCGCTCCGGCCCGTGCCCGGCGGTAGGCCTGCGCCGAGCGGGCGAACGCCGAGCCGTTGAACAGGCCCATCGCCAGCAGGAACAGGCCGGAAACGCCGCTGCCGATCAGCCCGAGCACCAGATTGCCCGATGATCCGTCCTGCATGAACTCCCCCATGACGGCGGCCCCCGCGATCACCAGAATGCCTGCCAGCGTCACCACCGAACAGTGTCCCAGGCTAAAGGCGAAACCGACGCTCACCGGGTCCTTGCGCTGTGCTACGAACTTGCGCGTTGAGTTGTCGATGGCCGCAATGTGGTCCCAGTCGTAGCTGTGCTTCACGCCGGCGAGATAGGCCGTGAGGATCAGGCCCCAGGTGAGTACCTGGGTGCCCCCGCTGCCCGCATTACCGGAGAGCAAGAGTACGACGGCGGCAGCGTGCAGCGCGGCCACCGCACCGAACATGCAGAGCATGCGGGTCCGCAACGGCAATGCTTCCCGCGAACGGTAGAGGGTGGCAATGTTCGTTATGGCGGTCATCAGTGCTTCCTCAGGTTCAGTGGTTCCTGCCCGTGCCACAGCTTCCGGAGGCGGGCGGTGCAGACGCCGAGCAGGATATTCAGTTCCCCGGTGCTGTTGGACAGCGAGCGGAGGACCAACGCGGTGGTTCCCGCTATGGTGCGGGTCAGCGAGATCCCGGTCAGGGCATCGTGCGCCGATGTGACGCGGTGCAGCTCATCGGCGAGCGCCTGGTCCACCCGTGCGTCCACCACGATGAGGGAACCGAGGTGGCTGTAGCCTTCCATGAACCCCAGTCCGGTGACATCCCCCGACGGCGGCCGTATCAGCAGGTTGTCCCGCGCCAGCAGTTGGCTGCCCGCATCCGTCTCAACATGGACCTCGTTCCGCAGCCGCACTTCCTCGTACCGGAAGGCCGCTCCGTCCGGCGACCAACCGGGGGTCACCACTTCCGCCATCACCAGCGACGACGACGGCCGCACAGTAACCAGCGTCCGTTGCCGATAGCTGCCCTCCCGAAAGGCAATGAGCTGGTCCGGCACAAGCTCCAACCGCGACCGCTCCCCCAACCGAACAACCATCCGCTGCTCAGCAAAAGTCCCAGGAGTCCGATAAACCTTGGTAGCCGACTGCGTCGTCAACAACAGATCAGCGTCATCCCCGACCTCGACATCCAGCAAAAAGAGGTCCGCCCCCAAATACGCCCCACCAGGGTTCACCACGACATAACAAACCTGCCCGGAGTCATCAAGATAGTGCGGCCGCAAAACACGAAGCGCCCCCTCATGGAACTGATAAGAAGCAACTGAACGCCCCGCCCGCTTCTCGATGCGCAAGGCGAGCTCCCCCATCGGTGATCCGTCAGCGCAAGCGGAGCCGGGGGTAAGGGGCCGCGGCGTGGCGGCACTCGTGAGGGGCCCACTGGCGCGAGGGCCCCGATCCGAGCTTGCGAGGATTGGGAGCGCCAGGGGACGGGCACGGCCCCTTATCCCCGGTGAAGCGCCCACCGCCGAACCGTTCGCCGCCTCAGCAGGTACGTCACCTTGGTGCAGGTTCACGGCAGTCATGCCTACTGCGCCAAGTCGAGCATCAGGACGTCGTGGCGTATCCAATCGATGACTTTGTCGAGTCCTTCGTCGGTTTTGAGGTTGGTGAAACAGAACGGCTTGGCACCGCGGAACTCTTTGGAATCCCTTTCCATGACATTGAGGTCTGCTCCAACATGGGGTGCCAAATCGGTCTTGTTGATGATGAAGAGGTCGGACTTGATCATGCCCTGACCGGCTTTGCGGGGGATTTTCTCACCTTGGGCCACGTCGATGATGTAGATGGAAAAGTCGACAAGTTCGGGGCTGAAGGTGGCGGAGAGGTTGTCCCCGCCGGATTCTACGAAGATCACATGCAGGTCGGGATGGCGGGCTTTGAGTTCCTTGATGGCGGCGGTGTTCATGGAGGTGTCTTCGCGGATTGCGGTGTGCGGGCAACCGCCGGTTTCGACGCCGATGATCCGGTCCACGGGGAGGATGCCGTTGGCGGCCAGGATTTTGGCGTCCTCGATGGTGTAGATGTCGTTGGTGATGGCGGCCATGGAAATCTCGCCGCTCATGTGGCGGGTGAGCCGTTCCACGAGCTGGGTTTTGCCGGCTCCGACTGGACCGCCGATGCCGATTTTGATGGGTTCCGTCATGCTGTCCTCCTGTTAGCTCATGAACATCCGGGCACGTTGGCGTTCGTGCCGCATTTGCGAAATTTCCAGTCCGGGGCTGACAGCACCGAAGTCGTCCGGCGTCAGGTGCGGAATGCGCTCGACGGCGGCAGCAACGCCGGCGGCCGCTTGCCGAAGCAGCCGCTGGCCAGCGTTTTGGCCGAGCGGGATGGCGCGGACGGCGTTCTGCGTCAGCGACGTCACCGTGGCGAAAAGGTAGGCGGCGAGTGCCTCCTGAAGGGGCACCCCCAGCGATCGGGCGACGACGCCGAACGCCAGCGGCTGATGCCCGGCGGCGCGACCCTGGCTCACCAGGTCCCGGTACAGTCCCAGCTCAGCCGAGGGAAAGACCTCCCCACCGATCTCAAGCAGCCGAAGGCCCATCTTCACGCTGGCTTCACGAACCTGCCGGGGCAAAAGCGAAGCAGACAAAAGCGAATCCAACTCCCCAACATCAATCCCCTCATAAAGAAACCGAATGGCCAGCCCATCAGAGTAAGAAAGCGACTGCGAAACAAAAGCACCGAGCCAAATCCCAAAAGACCCCTCATCAGAAATGACCCCAGCATCGACATAAGTCTCAAACCCAAGAGAGTGAGCAAAAGCCCCAGTAGGCAAGGCGGAATCGGTGAGCTGCTGCAGCGCCAGTTGGTAGTTGCTCACTGAACGACCGCCAAAGGTGAGGAAAGCAAGCGACGCGAGGGATATGGGGCCGCGGCGTGGCGGGCCGCGCGGGGGGCCCACAGCCGCGAGGGCCCCGATCCGAGCTTGCGAGGATTGGGAGCGCCTGGGGACGGGCACGGCCCCATATCCCTCGCGGCGTCCCAAGCCCCAGGAATGGGGCCAGACTCAGTGGCTGTGCTCAGCATGGCGGAAAGGTACAGGCATAACGCGTTCCTGGCGGGTGTAGGGCGCACCCACGTGGCGAAGGTAGTCCTCGACGGTGTGGTCGTAAGCGCATACCATGACCTCGGCTTCATACTCCGACGACGAGTCGAAGAACTGTGCCTGGAGGTGCCGGTTGCCGAGCGAGTGGGCCACGACGCCCATCTCGTAGACCGACCGCGGAGCGATCACCAGGACGTCGGTGGGCAGTACTGACACCACGATCATGTTGGAATCGGCGACGTGCAGGATGTCGCCGTCGCGCAGGTCGCCTGAGCCCGGGGGAAGCCGGATTCCGATCTCCTTGCCGTGGTCCGTCGTCGCGCGCTGGATGCGCTTGACCAGCTGGGCGCTGGGAAGCACCACCTTCTCCCGGTGCAAGCCGGCATAGGCGGCGAGGTCGGTCTCTGGCAGTTCATGCAGGTTGCCGAGGACTTTTTCAATGATCACGGAGAGGCTCCTAGAAGAGGAAGTAGCGCTGGGCCATGGGGAGCACGTCGGACGGTTCGCAGGTGACGTCCTCGCCGTCGACCGTTACCTGGTACGTTTCCGGGTCCACCTGGATGTCCGGGGTGGCGTCGTTGTACTTCAAGTCGGCCTTGGTCAGGGTGCGGATTCCCGAAACGGGCCGGATGACCTTCTCCAGCCCCAACTCGTGCGGGACGCCGGCGTCGATCGCTGCCTCGGACAGGAACGTGATGGAGCACTGCTGCACGGCTTTGCCGAACGTGGCGAACATGGGCCGCATGCTGCGGGGCTGCGGTGTGGGGATGGAGGCGTTGGCGTCGCCCATCAATGCATAGGCGATCTGCCCGCCTTTGAGCACCAGCTCCGGTTTGACGCCGAAGAAGGCCGGGTCCCACAGCACCAGGTCCGCGAACTTGCCCACCTCCACAGAGCCGACGGAGTCCGCGATGCCCTGCGCGATAGACGGGTTGATGGTGTACTTGGCCACGTAGCGCTTGAGGCGGAAGTTGTCGCTGCCCGGACCCAAGCCCGCCTCAGCGCCGTGGACACCGCCGTCGTCATCC
Organism: Pseudarthrobacter sp. Hb11; assembly: GCF_059383655.1. NCBI lineage: Bacteria > Bacillati > Actinomycetota > Actinomycetes > Micrococcales > Micrococcaceae > Pseudarthrobacter > Pseudarthrobacter sp. Hb11. The sequence goes on along the minus strand of NZ_JBWZCM010000013.1, from coordinate 66,768 downwards.
AAAAGCACTCCACGCTGCTTCTTCATCTTGTCCGCCACCTGCCAGGTGCGGGTGATCACCTCGCCCACCCGGCCCATCGCCTGCGAGTCGGAGGAGGTGATGGAGAAGATGCCGAGGTCCTGCAGGACGTCCTCGGCCGCAATGGTTTCTTCCCGGATCCGGGAATCCGCGAACGCCACGTCCTCGGGGATGTCCGGGTTGAGGTGGTGGCACACCATCAGCATGTCCAGGTGCTCTTCGATGGTGTTGCGGGTGTACGGCAGCGTGGGGTTGGTGGACGCTGGCAGGACGTTGGGCATCCCGGCGATCTTGATGATGTCCGGAGCGTGCCCGCCGCCCGCGCCCTCGGTGTGGAAGGTATGGATGACCCTGCCGCCAATAGCCCGGATGGTGTCCTCTACGAATCCGCACTCGTTGAGGGTGTCCGTGTGGATGGCCACCTGGACGTCGTACTCGTCTGCCACTGTCAGGGAGGTGTCGATCGAGGCGGTGGTGGAGCCCCAGTCCTCATGAACCTTGAGCCCGATGGCGCCGGCGCGGATCTGCTCGGCCAAGGGTTCGACGGCGGATGCGTGGCCCTTCCCGAACAGGCCGATGTTCATGGGAAAGCCCTCAGCTGCCTGCAGCATGCGCTGGATGTGCCACTTTCCAGGAGTTACCGTGGTGGCCTTGGTGCCTTCGGCCGGGCCGGTGCCGCCGCCGATCATGGTGGTGATGCCGCTGGTCAGCGCGGTGGGAATCTGGTCGGGGGAGATGAAGTGGATGTGGGTGTCCACTCCTCCGGCCGTGAGGATTTTGCGTTCGCCGGCAATAATTTCAGTGCTTGCACCGATCACAATGTCCACGCCATCACTGATTTGCGGGTTGCCGGCCTTGCCAATTTTGAAGATGTGGCCGTCCTTGATCGCGACGTCGGCCTTGTATATTCCGGTGTAGTCCAAAATCACCGCGTTGGTGATGACGGTGTCCGGAACGGCTCCCCCTTGGACGTCCCCGTCCCTCGTCACCTGGCCGTTCTGGCCCATGCCGTCCCGGATGACCTTGCCGCCGCCGAACACCACTTCCTCGCCGTACACGGTGAGGTCCTTTTCGATCTCAAGGAACAGGTCGGTGTCCGCCAGGCGGATGGCGTCACCGGTCGTCGGGCCGTAGAGATCGGCGTACTGCCTGCGGGGCATCTCGAAGCTCACTGCTCGTCCTTTTCTGCTGCGGCACCCGGCCGGGCTGGGTCCTCAAGGTGTGTCCCGTCGTCGAGTGGCCCGTTGACCGCATTGCTCAGTCCGTATACCTCACGGGTGCCGGCGAGTCCGATGAGCCGCACGTTCCGGGAATCCCCGGGCTCGAACCGTGCGGCGGTTCCGGCGGGAATGTCCAGGCGCCGGCCGTAGGCTGCCTTACGGTCGAAGGTCAGGGCCGCGTTCGCCTCGGCAAAGTGGAAATGCGAGCCCACCTGCACGGGCCGGTCGCCGGTATTAATCACGACGACGTCAATCGCCTCCCGCCCCGCGTTCACCGTCACCGGCTCGGCTCGCAGGATGTACTCTCCGGGAATCATGGCCTGCCCCTTCAGCGGATGGGATCGTGGACGGTGACGAGCTTGGTGCCGTCCGGGAAGGTGGCCTCAATCTGCACGTCGTGGATCATCTCCGGCACGCCTTCCATCACATCGTCCCGGCTCAAAAGGGTGGTGCCGTAGCTCATCAGGTCGGCAACTGTGCGGCCGTCCCGGGCGCCCTCGATCAGTTCGTAGCTGATGATGGCCACGGCTTCGGGGTAGTTCAGCTGGAGTCCTCGGGCCTGGCGGCGCCGGGCGAGGTCGGCGGCCACTACGATCAGCAGCTTTTCCTGCTCACGTGGCATCAGATGCATGTGGGTCCCTTCGGCGGCGAGCGGACGGCGTGGGACCCACAGTAGGTGGCCAACGTTTCGGCCACATTTCAGTTTTGTTATGCGCGGCTCTCCGCGTCCCGATCGAGTTCCGGATCTCCGGCCGGCCGCGCTGAAACTCCCCAGGTTCTAACCCGCGGAAGGCGAGGACGACGGCGTTTCGCCGGGACACGCCGTCGGCCGCCCTTGAAGGTGGGGACATTCAGCTGCTGAGCCGGGCCAGGATCTCGTCGCTGGACTGTACGGGCTGGCGGTAACTGGTGGAGAGGATGCGCAGCATGTCCGCAGCGTCCTGGTTGTCCTCCGATGCCATGGCATCCTTCGCGTAGGTGACCCGGATGTTGTGGGCGAAGGCGTCGGCGCCGGTCTGGGCGATGCAGTTGTGGGTGGAAACCCCGGCAAGCACCACTTCATCGGCACCCCAGTTGCGCAGCCGGGCCAGCAAATTGGTGCCAACAAAGGCGCTGTCACGCGTCTTGTTCAGCTGTGGCAGGCCGTCGATGGCGAGGCCGGGCACGGCCTGCGCCTGCTCGCTGCCGCGGAAAATAAAGCCCTGGTGGTCGTCAAGCATGTTCAGCGTCCACGTGGATTTGTCCCGCTCGTGCTCGGTACCAACCAACAACGCCTTATGCCCGTTTGCCTTGAAAGCTTCGAGCAGCCTGTTGCAGGACTCGACCAGCCGTTGCTGCTGCTCGGCCAGTTCCGGCGCCTCGAAGTACGCGTTCTGCATGTCAATGACAAGAAGTGCAATCATGTGGGTACCTTTCCCTCGTAGAGATCTGCGGGAAAGGTACCCTGTGGCTGGGCGGGTGAAACCTAGGGTGCGGATTCGCGGATTTTCAACTGGAACCCGGCCTCGACATGAACGCCCTGGCTGTCAGTTTCCTGCCCCTCGATCCGGTCGAGCAGCAGGGCGACGGAGCGTTCCGCGATCTCCTCCATGCCCGGCGAGACGGTGGTGAGGGACGGCGACGCAAACCGCGCCTCATCGATATCGTCGAAGCCGGCTACGGCCACGTCCTCCGGCACCCGGACGCCGCGGATCAGCAGTTCATGCATGGCTCCCAGGGCGAGGACGTCATTCAGGCCGAACACCGCGTCAAACTTCACGCCCTTTTCCAGGAGCCCGGCAACAGCGGCCGCGCCATTGTCCCGGCGCCACTCGCACGGCGCGATCAGCGCCGGATCGAAGGGAATCCCGGCCTGCTCCAGCGCATTCCGGTAGCCGTTGAGGCGAAGCCCGGAACTGCCCGTGGACTCCTCCGGGTGCGCGCCGACCACGGCAACCCGACGGCGGCCCGCCGCCAGCAGGTGGGCGGTCAGGGCAGCGGCGGCTTCCCCGTTCTTCATGGTGACGAGGTCGAACCGGGGATCCAGGATGTGTTCGCCCAGCATGACCAGTGGCTTCTTGCCCACGCGGGCTGCGATGGCCTCGGCGTCGATCATCAGCGGCGTGAACAACAGGCCGTCGGTCAGCTGGCGAAACGGCCCCTGCAGGGCGTTCAGCTCCACGTCCGCCACGGCGTCCGACTGTTCCACCAGCACCCGGTAGCCCCGCTGTGCGGCTGCCTTCATCAGCCTGGAGGCAAGCTCCGCGTAGTAAGGCGCGGAAAGGTCTGACAGGACCAGGCCCAGCATCCGGGTCTTGCCGGAGCGGAGGCTGCGGGCTGTGAGGTTTGCTTCGTACCCGAGTTCGGCGATGGCATCCTGGACCCGCTGCTTGGTGGCGGGCCGGATGAACTCGTAGTCGTTCAGGACGTTGGACACCGTCTTCAGCGATACGCCCGCCGCCCTCGCTACGTCATTCATGGTGACCGCCATCGTGGCTCCTTCTTGTGGTTCCGCCTGTTCCTGGCATACATCGTTGCAGAGGATGCGTTCCGTGCGGGAACCGCCATGAGCTAGCGGGCCGGGACGAGTCCGTCAGCCAGTCGCTTTTGCTGCCTTCGCTGCTGCCTTGGCGGCCTGCTTGCTGGCCCGTACTTTCACCAGGGACTCCGGATCAACGATGTCGGCGACCGAAAGGTAAGCCCCTTCCTCGCCGTAATGCCCGGCCGCTTCGCGCCAGCCTGGCGCCTGGAGGCCGCACTGCTTGCCCAGCAGGGCAAGGAAGATCTTGGCCTTCTGCTCACCGAAGCCCGGCAACGCCTTCAACCGGCGCAGCACCTCGCTGCCGTCGGGCCCGCCTTTGGTCCAGATGGCTGCGGCATCGCCGTCCCACTCGCTCTGCACGGTTTCGGCGAGCGCCTGCACTCGTGCCGCCATCGAACCCGGAAAGCGGTGCACAGCCGGCCGCTCCTTGAACATTTCAACAAAGGCCTGCGGTTCCTGCGAGGCGATGGCCTCGGGCTTCATGGACCCGATCCTGGTTTTGATTTTCTCAGGCCCGGCGAACGCCGATTCCATGGTCACCTGCTGGTCCAGCAGCATGCCCGTCAGCAATGCGAAAGCGTCCTCGCTCAACAACTTGTCCGCGTCGGGATCCCCCGTGATGTGCAGTTCCATGCCGTCCATCCTCCCAGAGGTTCGCCACGACAGTCAGCGGGGTACGGGAATCTACTTCCGCGCCCCGCTGAAAGTCTCACCTGTGGGGCTACTGGGCCACGGCCAGCCGGATCATGGACCATGACACTGCCGGCAGCTCGGCGGTGAGGCGGCCGCCGTCGGCCTTCACGGAAACGTTCTCCGACGGCAGGACCGACGTCGAATCATCTGCCGTTGCCTGCCAGTAGGGGTCCTTGTTGGCGTACGTGACGGCCTCAACAACGCGTACCTTACCCAGGCCTGACACCACCGCGTCCAGCCCGAGCGTCTCCGTGGCCGAGCGGTTCACGGCGAACACCACAGCCTCGCCCTTCTCGGCGTCGTAGGTGGCGATGGCGGACACTGCCGCAAAGTCGAGCGTCTTGCCGCCGCTGACCAGCGGGGATTCGACGGCAAGCTGCAGCACCGTTCCGGAAGCGTGCTGTGAGGTGAGCGCGAATGGGTGGAAGGTGGTCTGCTTCCACGCACGGCCGCCGGGCTCGGTCATGATGGGGGCGATGACATTGACCAGCTGCGCCAGGCTGGCGGAGTGGACGCGGTCCGTGTTCTTGAGCAGCGTGACCAGGAGATCACCGACGACGACGGCATCCGCCACTGTGTAGGTGTCCTCGAGCAGGACGGGGGCTACGGGCCAGTCCTTGCCGGTAGGCGCCCGGGACTCGTCCCGGCTCATGTGCCACACGTTCCACTCGTCGAAGGAGATGTTCACCTGCCTGGTGGACTTCTTCACGGATTTCACGTGGTCGATATGGCTCACGATGTCGTGGATGAAGGCTTCCATCCGATGGCCGGCGGAAAGGTGTTCCTGCAGGTCACCGAAGTCCTCAAAGTACTGGTGCGCCGAGATAAGGTCCACCAACTCGTAGGTCTCCGAGAGGACGACGCGCTCCCACTCGCCAAAGGTGCTCATGGTGGGGCCGGAACTGCCGCAGGCCACCAGTTCAAGGTCGGGTTCGACCATCCGCATGCCGCGGGCGGTGTCGGCCGCGAGCCGGCCGTACTCACGGGCCTTCTTGTGCCCGATCTGCCAGGGACCGTCCATCTCGTTGCCCAGGCACCACATTTTGATGCCGTAGCCGTTTTCCGCGCCATTGGCCCGGCGCTGGTCCGACAAGGCAGTGCCGCCGTCGATGTTGCAGTACTCCAGCAGGTCCAGCGCTTCCTGCGTGCCACGCGTGCCCAGGTTCACGGCCATCATGGTCTCGACGCCGGCCTTTGCTGACCACTTGGCGAACTCGTCAACGCCCACCAGGTTGGGATCGGTGGAGTGCCAGGCAAGGTCGAGACGGACCGGCCGCTTGTCCGCGGGGCCCACGCCGTCCTCCCAGCGGTAGCCGGAGACGAAGTTGCCGCCAGGGTAGCGGATAGTGGACACTCCGAGTTCGCGGGTCAGCTCCAGCACGTCGCCGCGGAAGCCGTCCTCGTCGGCCTGCGGATGGTCAGGCTCAAATATGCCCGTGTACACGCAGCGTCCCAGGTGCTCCACAAACGCACCAAAGGTGCGGCGGCGGACGGGCCCAACCGCAAAGGCGGGATCCATGGTGATCTTTGCTGCCGCGGGTCCTGCATCGCTGGTCCCGGGACCTGCCGGTTCTGTTGCTGCCACGAAAATGTCCTCGTTCCTGGGTTTTCTTCTGATTTTTTACAACGTTATAGAAATATTGTTGACGGGGCTGCGGCTCGAGTCAACCCCAGCGGCCGGACGTAGGTCTCGAATGTGTGCAGCGCGGTCCCCGGCGGGGCCGGGACGCCCACCTGCGAAGACACCAAAAACAGGTAGAAAGGGCCAAAAACCAAGTAGTACCTAATTACAAAAACGAGTACCGGTTACGCGTTCTCCCCGGGCCGCCACGCAACTAGGTTTTTCACAGAGACAAGACGTGTTTTGGCTCGCGGTTCTTTACTCACGAGGGGGTGTGAGACGAAATGCATGCACGATACGCAAGCTCCGACTTCCCGGTCCGACGGACCCGGGCCCTAGACGGGGCCGGCGACGAGGAGGCCTTCGAGACCAAGGCCTCTCCCCCAGCCGTCGCCGGCCCTCTTACTTCCCCGCAGAGCCCCAAACACCACCGGCAGGGCGCCGCCACTCCGGGAACCGGCCCACGCGGAAACTCCCCGTTGGGGCTCACTGCGCCCGCCACCCCGCAGCAACCAAGGACAGCGGCCCCAACAGCAGCGAAAGCTTCCGCAGCAGGAAAACCGGACGGGATCCTGCTGGACCTGATGACAGGCACGGACACACTGCACGACTCCCTTAAACTGCTCACGGCCGCATCCGCCCGGGCCGTTGTCACCACGGCAGGCCTTGTCATTGAATGCGGCGTGGTGGTGCACCAGACGAAGAGGGCGCCGGCCATCACCGGCACCTCCCCGGAAATCATCCGGCTGCTGGAGTGGGAGCAGGAAGCGGGCGAAGGGCCGGTCAGTGAGGTCCTGTCCGGGGGACATCCCGTGGCAGTGCTGCAAAGAAGTGGGGACTTCCGCTGGCCGCGGTATTGCAGCCAGTTGCAACTGGCCACCGTGGGCAGCGTCCTGGCCGTCCGGCTCCGCGTGGACCAGGACGGGGAGGTGCGGGACGATGGCACTCCTGTCCGCCAGACCAGCGCGGCCCTGGCTTTTTTTGCCCAGGACGCCAAGGCGTTCCCACTGCAGGTAATTTCCGAGGCACGGGCCTTCGCGGGCCTTGCCTCCAAGAGCCTGCAGATGGCCCTCGACCTGCACACCGCGAGGTCCACGGCCTCGGACCTGCGTTTGGCATTGGACAGCCGCACGTCCATCAACGTGGCCTGCGGCGTGATCATGGCCCAGAACAGGTGCTCATACCACGAGGCCTTTTCCATCCTGGCCAAGGCGTCAAGCCACCGGAATATCAAGGTCCGCAGGGTGGCGGAAGACATTCTCGAGCGGTTGCCTGAGGGTCCTCCACGCGCACACTTCGGCCACTAAGCAAGCCAAGCGGCACGCCCAGGAGTGAGGACTGCTTTCGGGAAGGGCTGCCTAGATTCCGCCGGCCAGTTTGTAGTAGGCGGCGTTCCATTTCAGGTCCTTTTTGAACTGGCGGATGGTGGTTCCCTCGTCGATGGTCAGCAGCTCGGTTTTGGCAATCTCGGCGAAGTCCTCGAATACATCCATCCCCACCTGCGTGGACAGCACGGTGTGGTGGGCGGCGCCGGCGGTGAGCCAGGCAGTGGCGGAGGTGGCAAAGTCAGGTTTGGGCTGCCACAGGGCGCGGGCCACGGGAAGGTTGGGCAGGGGCTGGGCCAGCGGGACCACGTCCACGGCGTTGGCCACCAGGCGGAACCGGTCCCGCATGTCCGAAAGGGCCACGACGACGCCCGGGGAGGCATCGGCGTCGAACACCAGGCGCACCGGGTCTTCCTTCCCGCCAATGCCCAGCGGATGGATTTCCAGGCGGGGCTTGGTGGCGGTCAGGGACGGGCAGACCTCCAGCATGTGCGCGCCCAGGATCTTCTCGGCGCCGGGCTCCAGGTGGTAGGTGTAATCCTCCATCAGGGAAGCCCCGCCGGGCAGTCCCGCGCCCATGACCTTCGCGGCGCGGACCAGGATGGCGGTCTTCCAGTCGCCCTCGGCGCCGAAACCGTAACCGGCGGCCATGAGCCGCTGCACCGCCAGGCCGGGTAGCTGGCGGAGCGTGCCGAGGTCCTCAAAGGAGGTGGTGAACGCGGCCGAGCCATTGATTTCGAGGAAGGACCGCAGGCCCAGTTCGATGCTGGCCCCGTACCGCAGCGAGTCGTGACGGGCCCCGCCGGCGCGGAGCTCCGGCACCACGTCGTAAAGGTCCTCGTATTCCGCAACCAGGGCGTCGACGTCGGACTCTGCGGCGCCGTGCACGGCGTCGGCGAGCTCGTTGACGGACCAGGTGTTCACGGCGACGCCGAAGCGCAGCTCGGCCTCGGTTTTGTCGCCTTCGGTGACGGCGACGTTGCGCATGTTGTCGCCGAAGCGGGTCAGCTTCAGGGTGCGTACGGCGGCCCAGCCGGCGGCGGCGCGCTGCCAGGACCCCACTTGGCGGGCGACCTCGGGGTTGGAGACGTGCCCCACCACGGTCTTGCGGGCGATGCCAAGGCGGGACTGGATGTACCCGAATTCGCGGTCGCCGTGTGCTGCCTGGTTGAGGTTCATGAAGTCGAAGTCGATGTCGGCCCAGGGCAGGTCCCGGTTGGCCTGGGTGTGCAGGTGCAGCAGCGGCTTGCGCAGCAGGTCCAGGCCCTGGACCCACATCTTGGCCGGGCTGAACGTGTGCATCCACGCGGTGACGCCGATGACGGCATCGTCGGAGTTGGCCTCCAGGGCCGTACGGCGGATGGCGTCCGAGTCGGTCAGGACCGGCTTCCACACAATCCGTACCGGCACGGAGGATGAAGCGTTGAGCTGGTTGGCGATCTCCTGGGACTGGGCGGCAACCTGCTTGAGGACGTCCTCGCCGTAGAGGTGCTGGCTGCCGGTGAGGAACCACACCTCGTAGCCGTCAAGGGAAGTGTTTGCTGCGGTACCCATGTGTTCTCCTGAAAAGTTTGGGGGCGGGTTCTACTGGCCTGCGCTTATTGGCCGTAGACGTTCTGGTAACGGGCGTAGAGGGAATCGATGTGGCCCTGGTCGATTGCGACGGGCTCGCCGAGTTGCCGTGCGATGTGGACCGTGCGGGCCACTTCCTCGCACATCACTGCCGCTTTCACCGCGGACTTGGCGTCCTTGCCGATGGTGAACGGCCCGTGGTTCTGCATCAGCACGGCCGGGGAATTGGAGTTCTTCAGCGTCTCCACGATCCCGTGGCCGATGGAATCGTCACCAATCAGCGCGAACGGCCCCACCGGGATGGATCCGCCAAATTCGTCGCTCATCATGGTCAGTACGCACGGGATCGCCTCCCCGCGGGCGGCCCACGCGGTGGCATAGGTGGAGTGCGTGTGCACCACCCCGCCCACCTCGGGCATGTGCCGGTAGACGTACGCGTGGGCAGCTGTGTCCGATGACGGCGAGAGCGCCGGGTTGCCCCACTCACCTGCGGCATCGCCGTCCACGGGCACCCCGTACAGGTCAGTGACCACCATTTGATCCGGTGTCAGGTCCCGGTAGGAAACACCCGAAGGCTTGATCACCATCAGTTCGTGCCCGGGAACCCTGGCCGAGACGTTCCCCGCCGTCCAGACCACCAGTCCATACCGGGTCAGCTCTGCGTGCAGGGCACAGACTTCCTCCCGGACGCGGGCAATGGTGCCCAGGATTCCGGTTCCAGTTCCTGCGCTCATGCCGGCACCTCCGCAGCAGCCGCGGAGGTGTTGGCCGCAGGTTCAAAAACGGAGCCGGCCGCCCTGCGCTGGATGGCTTTGAGCCGGTGCATCACGTCGTTGCTCCCGCGGCCGAAGTAGTCGTGCAGAACCTTGTACTCCTGGAAGAGTTCCTCGTACGCGGCCACGTTTTCCGGGATCGGTGTGTAGACCTCGCCGGGTTCGGAACCCATCGCCGAGGCGGCTTCGCGGATGTTTGGGTACTGTCCCGCAGCGACGGCGGCGTGGATGGCGGAACCGAGGGCCGGGCCCTGGGCGGAACCGATCGTGGAGAGCTGCAGGTTGGTGGCGTCCGCGTAGATCTGCATCAGGAGCGGGTTCTTCAGCAGGCCCCCTGCCACGATGAACTCCTTCACCGGAACACCGGAATCGCGGAACGCGTCCACAATGGTCCGGGTGCCAAAGGCGGTGGCCTCCAGCAGTGCCCGGTAGGTATCCTCGGGCCGCGTGGCAAGGGTCTGCCCTGCCACGATGCCGGAGAGCTCGTGGTCCACCAGCACCGAGCGGTTGCCCGAATGCCAGTCAAGTGCGATGAGGCCGTGCTCACCGATGGCCTGTTGTGACGCCAATTCCGTGAGGTATTCGTGGATACCGAGGCCGGAGGCTTCGGCTGCCTGGTGGTATTCGGGCGGCACGCCGAACTTCGTGAACCAGCCGAAGATGTCGCCTACACCGGACTGGCCGGCTTCGTAGCCCCAGAGTCCGTCCACGATCCCGCCGTCCACCACCCCGCACATCCCGGGCACTTCTCGCAGTTCGGTGCCGTTCATAACGTGGCAGGTGGAGGTGCCCATGATGGCCACCAGCTGGCCGGGATCCACCGCCCTCGCAGCAGGCGCCGTCACATGTGCGTCCACGTTGCCCACTGCCACGGCGATGCCCTCGGGCAGGCCCGTCCAGGCAGCAGCCTCGCCAGTGAGGTACCCCGCGGCGTCACCGAGCCTGCCAATGGTGTGCTCAAGCTTGGTGCTGACAAAGTCCTTGAACTCTGGATTCAGGGCCGCCAGGAAGTCCTCGGACGGGTACCTGCCGCCCTGATAAATGCCCTTGTACCCGGCGGTGCAGGCATTGCGGACGTACTGGCCGCACAGCTGCCAGACGATCCAGTCGGCCGCTTCGACCCAGTGGTCCATGGCCGCGTAGGCTTCCGGGTCCTCCTCCAGGAGCTGCAGTCCCTTGGCGAACTCCCATTCGGAGGAGATCAGCCCGCCGTAGCGCGGCAGCCAGTCCTCGCCCCGTTCGGCAGCTAACTGGTTGATCCGGTCGGCCTGGCCCTGCGCGGCGTGGTGGCGCCACAGCTTCACGTACGCGTGCGGCCGGTTCTCGAATCCGGGCAGTTCATTCAACGGGGTGCCGTCAGCCTTGGCCGGAACCATGGTGCAGGCAGTGAAGTCCGTGGCAATTCCGACGACGGCGGCCGGGTCGATCCCTGCTTCGGCGACTGCTGCCGGTACCGCAACCCGGAGGACATCGCGATAGTCGTTGGGCACCTGAAGCGCCCACTCCGCGGGAAGCCGGGCGCTCTGGGCGCCGGCACCGGTCACATCCGCGGGGAGCGCGTCTGTAACCACCGCATGCGGGTACTCGTACACACCGCTGCCAAGCTCCTTGCCGTCGCGGACTCGGGCCACCACTGCCCGGCCGGAAAGCGTTCCATAGTCCACACCGATGACGTAGCTGTCCGTGTCTGCTGTGACGTCCATAAAAGAGTTCCTCCGATAGCTGCCGCAGCTTCGCGACCCTTCAATTGTGAGCGCTAACAGAATTCATGTCAATGCCGGCTTTGAATGCTCTACCGGCTCGAAAGGTCTTCTGCTCGTTCCCGGAAATATGCCGAGCGCGCCGGGAAGTGTGGGACGCTGCCTGAAGGGGTACGGACAGACTGAATTGCAGCACAACTGGAAGGAGCTCCGTGGACGACGCAAAACCACCCGCCCGTGCCCGCGGTCTCGCGTGGCTGGCAGGTCCGCTCTCCACCGGCCTCGGACTGGCTGCCCACATTGCGGCCGGAGGCCCCGCGCCCAGCCTCATGATCCTTGGGGCGCTGGCCGCGCTGTTCGGCATGGCGGCGGCAATACTGGGGCGCTTCCCGTTGCCGGGCTGGGCACTGCTGCTTTTGTGCGGGGTGGCCCAGCAGCTGCTTCACTTGGGGTTTGCGGTTTTTGCCGGCGGCTCCGGAAGCGGGCTTTCAGTGCACGGGCACGGCGGAGTGGCTCAGGAACCATTGCGGGCCGGTGAGCTGGCCGCGCCGGCGGGTTATTCGCTGCACCTGATGCTGTACCTGCACATGGGCGCGGCACTGGCGTCGAATGCGGCCATCACTTACTGGCCCCGGTTTGCCGGCTGGTCCTCAGCCCGGCAGCGGAGCTGTGCTCCCCCGGCGCACCAACTCCGGGATGACCACGGTTGAGCTGACGGCGGCGCCCGCCTCAATCTCCTTCAGCATGGTGTCCATGCAGCGCCTGCCCAGCTCTTCGAAGTCCTGGCGAACGGTGGTGAGCGGCGGGGTGAAGTAGCCGGACTCCGGCTGGTCGTCGAAGCCGACGACGGAGACGTCGTCGGGCACCCTGACCCCCGCCTCGTTGAAGGCGCGAAGCACCCCGAGGGCCATCTGGTCATTGCCCACGAACACGGCGGTTGCCGCCCGTTCCGCTGCCAGCTGCCGCCCGATGGCGTAACCGCTGCCGGCGCTCCAGTCGCCTTCCAGCAGCAGGTCGTCCTGAAGCCCGGCATGCTGCAGCGCCGCGCGCCAGCCCTCGGTCCGCAGGGCGCCGTCGATCCAGTCCGCGGGCCCGGCAACGTGTCCGATCCTGCTGTGCCCCAGTTCGATGAGATGTCCGGCGGCGATTTCGGCGCCGCGCTTCTGGTCCACCATCGCCCCGCTCACGGCGTCGTTGCCCGCCGAGCCGACAGCCACCACGGGCACTGCGGGATTGAATTCCTCCAGGATCCGCAGGGTTTCGGTGTGCGGCACCAGGACGGCGATGCCATCCACCGCCTGGTCCAGGAAGTGCCTTAGCGCATCGAGGATAGCGTCCCTGCCTACCGAACGCAGCGCGGCGATGCTGACGAAGTAGCCGGCGTTCCGGGCTGCCTGCTCCACTCCAAGGAGCGTGTTGGCGGGGCCGTACTGGGAAAGCTCGCTGCCGAGCACACCGATGGTTTGCGAGCGCCGGGTCACCAGGCTCCGGGCTGCTGTGTTCCGCCGGTAGCCAAGCTCGGCGATGGCAGCCTCGACCTTTTCCCGGGTTGCCTTGCTGACATTGGGGTGGCCGTTGACCACCCGGGAAACGGTCTGGTGCGAGACGCCGGCAAGTTCGGCCACGTCCTCAAGGCGCGGCAGCCGCCCGGTGCTGCTTTTTGTCATGCCCCCATTGTGCCGGTTACCGCCAACAAGAAATCCCCCGGCGGCCTCGGGGAGGCTGCCGGGGGATTTCCCGCTCTTCGCTAAAAGAGTGGGCCCTGTGGGGCTCGAACCCACGACCCACGGATTAAAAGTCCGATGCTCTACCAACTGAGCTAAAGGCCCCAGCCGGGCTGCGTCGGCACGGTGTGCCGGCCAACCCGGCCCATCCATTTCTGGACGTTAATACTCTAACCCATGGTCAAGGCACCATTCGCACGCAGGCCGCGCCTCGCCGTCGCGCCCTGCCTGCGCATGCACTGGGTAGGTCCTGGTGCTCGATTTCCCGCAGGGCACAGGAGTAGCGTGGGGGGCATGAGCGAGCAAACAGGTTCCAGTCATTACGGCGGCGCCAACCGGCACCACAAGCCGAAGCCTTTCGCGCCAATCGACTTCGAACCCTTCGCCGGCGGCGCCGACCCCGCCCGCGTGTCCGAAGCGGCGCACCTCGCTGCCCAGGCGCTGGTCCGCCACGGCCGGGACAGCGACGACCCCGTGGTCACCGATCGGCTGGTGAAGCTTGCGGACGAGCAGGGCCTGGAGGCCATCGCGGAGATGTGGGCCGAGAGCCCGGCCCGTTCGCTGCCCGGCGCGCTGTGGCGGCTGTACGCCTTGCGCGCGGCCACAGTCCAGGACCCGGAGCGCATTTCGGTGTACTTCCGCGCGGGCAAGGACACTGCGCAGGTCTCCAACGTGGTGGCCGGAGCCGCCGAGCCTCCCGGCGCTGACGAGATGAAAGCGATGGCGGACGCCATCCTTTCGGGCGCGTTCGACGGCGAGTTCGACGTCGCGCTGGAACGTTCCGCCGCGTTCTGCCGAGTGGTGGCGCTCGGCCAGGCGACGCTGGCCGATGGTGCCGAGCACGGCAACGAGGCGCACGCCAGCAAACTCACCCGCAACTCGCATCAGCTGGTAAAGACCGCCGAGGACCTTGAGCACGCCGCCAACGCATGGCGTTTGGGCGAACTGGACTGACCGAAGCCTAATGGCCCAAGAGCCCGGATCTGTCAATGTTGACTTGGGCCAACCAACGTAGAACACTGAAACTGGTGCCGAGCCGCGAAACCCCCGGGCTTCAACATTCAGCCGCCTAGAGCGGCCTACCGCCGAGAGGCGTATCCGGTTCGGCACCATTTTTCTGCCCAATTACCGATTGGCCATTTCCTTCCCGCCCATCTCCTCAAGGCCCATTTCAGGGGTGCAGTTACGGGCCGGTAGAGTTAGGGTCAGTTGCGCGCCGGGGTCAAGTCACACGGCAGGCAACTCCCGCCCCGTACTTATCCCGGAGACCGGTAACTGTGAAGCTGCGCCTTTTTCCCCAGGAGCCCGCCGGGCTGAACCTCTTATCGCAGATGGCGCAGCAAATCGTGCTGGCCAGCGCCACCCTGGCCGAAATCCTCGGCGTCCCCGCCTCAGAGCACGGCAAGCTCGTGGAGGACATGCACAACCACGAGGCCAAATCCGCGGAGCTGCACTTCGCCCTCCTCACCCACATGCGAACCAGCTTCGTGAACCCGCTCCCCCGCGAAGACATGTATGCCCTGTCCCGTTACCTCAACGAAGCCATCGAGAAGCTGGATGGCGCGGCTGAACTGGTGGCGCTGTACCGCCTCGAGCGGCTGCCCAAGCGTGCCGCGGACCAGCTGGAAATCGTCAGCCGGCAGGCCGAGCTCACCGTGGACGCCATGCGCCGGCTCGACAACCTGGACGACCTGGAGGATTACTGGATCGAGATCCTCCGCCTGGCCAAGCGTGCAGAACGGACACACCGGGTCTGGGTGGCGGACATGATCAGGGACATGAAGTGGGCGCAGTACTCACGAAACCGTGATGTCGCCGACCAGCTGGTGGACGTCACCAAGGACATGCGGCGGATCGCCACCCAGGTAGGCAGCATCATCGTCAAGGAATCCTGAGGTGACAGCTGTCGTCTTCGGCGCGGTGGTCCTGCTGGCAGCCGTGTTCGCGTTCGTCAACGGCTTCCGCGACGTCTCCACCTCGGTGGCCCTTGCCGTCCGGACCCGTGCGCTCACACCCAGCGTGGCAGTGCTGCTGGCCGCCTTCTTCAACTTCCTGGGTGCCCTGATGAGCGCGCTCCTGGCAGTGGCTGTCAGCCAGACCTGGATCCACCTGCCCGAAGGGACGGACGGCCTCAGCATCCTGCTCGCCGGTCTTGGCAGTGCCATTGCGTGGGGCATCCTGCTGTGGTGGCGGGGCATTCCGGCCTCTTCCACGCACGCCCTGGTGGGGGGCCTCGCCGGCGCCGGACTCGCCAGCCTGGCGGTGGGCGGTACGGGCGTGGGCGGAGTGGACCATTCCCTGTTGTTTCAGGTGGTCCTGCCACTGGTGCTGTCGCCGCTGGTGGCCTACAGCGGCACCTTCCTGCTCGTGTACCCGGCCACCTGGGCTGCCCGCTACACACAACCCAACGTGGTCAACCAGCGGTTCCGCCGGAGCCAGTCCATAGCTGCCGGGGCGGTCGCCTTTGGCCACGGCCTGCAGGACGGGCAGCGGATCAGCGCCGTGCTGATCCTCGCACTGCTGGCCGCGGGCTATTCCGACGGCGGCACCATCCCCGTGTGGGTGGCGCTGCTTACGGCGGTGATGATCACTGCCGGCACGCTGTATGGGGGCTGGCGGATCTCGCACACCATCGGCTACAAAATTACCAAGGTTGATCCGCTGCGCGGCTCGGTGGCGCAGATCTTTAGCGCCCTCATGCTGTTTGTGGGCGCGATTGGCCTGCAGTGGCCGCTCTCCACCACGCATACCGTCACCTCCGCGGTGCTGGGCGCCGGCGAAAACCAGAACTTTTCGGTGACCAACCGGAAGCTGGTGATCCGCATCGTGGCGCTGTGGATCCTGACGCCGGCGGCGACGGCCGCCCTCGCGTTTGTCCTGGCCCTGGCACTGTCCCCGCTGGCAGGGTGAGCGGGTCGCCGCGTTCCGGCTGCAGGCGACGAACCAGCGTCAGCGGTGGCCGCACGGTGGCCCACGCCGTCATTCCCCCGGGGAACCTGGAAGTCCCTGCTGCCCTGTACAGGCTGACACGTCTGACGTAGATTCGACAGTACGCCCCAAGCGCTGCTGCCGGGGCCGACATCCGCCGCCGGGTGCAGGGCCGCGGACCAACGCCGCTGCAGAATACCGGCGGCCCGGATGCACATCGCGGAAAAGAGCACCGTGTCCAACTCGAATCCCCGGCACTCCCTGCCCCAGCCACGGCAGATGGAATGCGAAACCTGCGGGACGGAACACCACCTGACCATCCACGCCATCACAGCGATGGGGGCAGCCAACGGTGACCTGGTCACCGTTTCGTACACCTGCAATGACTGCCGCCGGTTCCACGAACACCTTGCGTACGCGGCGGACGTTGCCGCGGCCCTGCACCAGGTGCGCTGGATGGCCAAGGTGGTTATGTTCGGTGATGAGTACGTCCACTGCGGCTTCCCCATGGAGGCAGCCGAGTTCGAAATTGAACGCTTGTGCTACCGCACCAGCAGCGGCAGTGGCGGACTCAGCGCAGTCTCACTTCCCACCAGGGTCCTGCGCTGCCGGTGCGGCTTCCAGCTGGAAGTGCCCGAGTAGCCGCTTTCGACGGCGGCTACCGGGCTGCGGATTTATCCGAACCGGCCGGAGACGTAGTCCTCAGTTGCCTTCTGGGTGGGGTTGCTGAAAATGGTGTGGGTGTCCCCGATCTCAATCAGCTTGCCGGGCTTGCCGGTGCCCGCGATGTTGAAGAAGGCGGTCCGGTCCGAAACGCGGGCTGCCTGCTGCATGTTGTGGGTAACGATCACCACGGTGTACTGGTCCTTGAGCTCGTTGATGAGGTCCTCGATGGCCAGGGTGGAGATGGGGTCCAGCGCGGAGCAGGGCTCGTCCATCAGGATCACCTGCGGTTCTACGGCGATGGCCCGGGCGATGCAGAGCCGCTGCTGCTGGCCGCCCGAGAGGCCTGAACCGGGCTTGTCCAGGCGGTCCTTAACCTCGTTCCACAGGTTGGCGCCCTTCAGCGAGCGCTCCACCAAAACGTCAGCCTCGCCCTTGGAGATTTTTTTGTTGTTCAGCTTCACGCCCGCCAGCACGTTGTCCCGGATGGACATGGTGGGGAACGGGTTGGGCCGCTGGAAGACCATGCCGATCTGCGAGCGGACAGTTACGGGATCCACGCCGGGGCCGTACAGGTTGTCGCCGTCGAGCAGGACCTCGCCCTCCACGCGGGCACCGGGAAGCACCTCGTGCATGCGGTTGAGGGTCCGCAGGAAGGTGGACTTACCGCAGCCGGACGGACCGATGAACGCGGTGACGGACTTGGCCTCGATGTTGATGGTGACGTCTTCCACCGCGAGGAAATCGCCGTAGTACACGTTCAGGTCCTTGACGTCGATGCGCTTAGACATGATGTTCCTTCACTAACTGGGTATGAATTGAAGTCTATGACCCGGCCCGTGGGACCGGAAGGAGCAGGCGGTCAGCGGCCTGCCTTGGGGGCGAAGACCCTGGCGATCAGCCGGGCGCCCAGGTTGAGGATCATCACCAGGATGATCAGCACCAGGGCGGCACCCCAGGCCCGCTGTGACGACGGGTCCGGGTTGGCCGGTGAGGTGGGATTCAGGATCTGGGTGTAGATGAATGTGGGCAGCGAGGCCATCCAGCCGCTGAACACGTTGGAATTGATGCTGGTGGCGAAGCCAGCGGTGACCAGGATGGGGGCAGTCTCGCCAATGACGCGGGCGATCGCCAGGGTGACGCCGGACGCGATGCCGGAAATCGCCGTCGGGATGACCACCTTGACGATGGTCCGCCACTTGCGCACGCCCAGGGCGTACGCGGCCTCACGCAGTTCGTTGGGAACGATCTTCAACATTTCCTCGCTGGACCGCACCACCACGGGGATCATCAGCACGGAAAGGGCGACGGCGGCAACGGCACCGGTCTTGGTGCCCGGGCCAACCACGGCGAAGAAGAAGGCCGCGGCGAAGAGGCCGGCCACGATGGAAGGGATGCCGGTCATTACGTCAACGAAGAACGTGATGGCGCGGGCAAGCCGGCCGTCGTTGCCATATTCCACCAGGTATATGGCGGTCAGCAGGCCCACCGGCACCGAGATGATGGTTGCCAGCAGCGTGATCTGAACCGTGCCCAGGAGCGCGTGATAGATGCCGCCCAGGACCGGTGTGCCTTGTTCCACTGCCCGGGTGTCGAAGACGCCGGTGACGCCGTTCATGGAGTTGGTGAGGAACCCGGGCGTAAGGAGCCCGGGCACACCGTTGACGAGCACGGTCCAGATCACCGAGAAGAGCGGGAGCAGGGCCACGAGGAAGGAACCCACCACCAGGCAGGTGGCCAGTTTGTCCTTTGCCTTGCGGGACCCCTCGACGGCGGCGCTCCAGGACACCAGGCCGATGGCGAACAGGATCGCGGAGACTATGCCCCAGCCGAACGCGTTGAAGCCCACCAGGGCGAGGATGGCCGCACCGACGATCAGCGCGACGGCCAGGACCACGTAGGGCGCGTACTTGGGCAACTGGCCCTTGGTAAGCGCCGAGCGCTTGCGTACGGGAGTAAGCGTTGAGGTCATTAGTTGGCTCCCGAGAATTCTTTGTGCCGGGTGATGATCCAGCGCGCGATCATGTTCACGGCCAGGGTGATGACGAACAGGACCAGGCCGGCGGCAATCAGCGTGCTGACCTTGAGCCCGCTTGCCTCGGGGAAGTTCAGGGCGATCTCCGCGGCGATTGTCTGGTTGCCGGACTGGATCAGGCTTGCGGTCAGCGCGCCGGAGGAGAGCACCAACGCCACGGCCATCGTCTCGCCTAGGGCGCGGCCGAGGCCCAGCATAACGGCGCTGATGATGCCCGGGCGGGCGAACGGCAGGACGGACATCTTGATCATTTCCCAGCGCGTGGCGCCCAAAGCGAGAGCGGCTTCCTCATGCAGCTTGGGGGTCTGGAGGAAGATCTCGCGGGAAAGTGAGGTGATGATGGGCAGCACCATAACGGAGAGGACGATTCCTGCCGTGAGAATGGTCTTGCCGGTGGCCGAGGCCGGGCCCTGGAAGATGGGCAGCCAGCCCATGTTGCCCGCGAGCCAGTTATAGGCCGGGGAGATTTCCTTGGCCAGGAACGCTGCACCCCAGGCGCCGTAGATTACAGACGGGATGGCTGCGAGCAGGTCCACCACGTACCCCAGGCCGGACGCGAGCCCGCGCGGGGCAAAGTGTGAGATGAACAGCGCGACGCCAATGGCGATGGGCGTCGCGATGACCAGCGCGATGACTGCCGCGATGAGCGTGCCGATCACGATGGGCCAGATGTAGGCAAAGAAGCCTTCACCGCCCTGGATCTCGGCGGCCGGTGCGGTCAGCGCCGGGATGGCCTGGACCACGAGGAAGAGTGCGACGCCGAAGAGGACGGCGAGAATGAGGCAGCCGGCGGCCAGGGCTGCACCCGAAAAGATTTTGTCCCCGGCGCGGCCGGCGCCCTGGGTGCTGGTCAGGGAGGTGGCGGTCATTCGACGGCCCTTCGATCGATTACTGGGAGGGGAAGAGGCTGCGTCCAAAGCCAAGTTCCCCGCACTGCCTTTCGGCAGGCGGGGAACCCGGATTCAGAGCGGTTATTAGGACTTGACCTTGATGGACTCGATGGCCGCGGCAGCTTTCTCGGCCAGGGCCGGGGAGAGCGGGGCGGACTTGGCGGAATCCGCGGCGGCCTGCTGGCCTTCCTCGGAGACGACGTAGTTCTCGAAGGCCTTGACCAGGTCAACGGTTTCCTGCTTGTCGTATGTGCTGCATACCACGTGGTAGGAAACGAGGACCACCGGGTAGGCGCCGGCCGCGCTGGTCTTGCGGTCCAGCTTGATGGAAACGTCGGTGCTGGCTCGGCCTTCAACGGGGGTGCCGGCTTCCACGGCCTTGGCGGCTGCTTCTGCGGAGATCGCTACGAATTCCTCGCCCACTTTGATGGACGCGGTGCCGAGTGTGCCGCCAACCGCGGAGTCATCAGCGTAGGTCACGGCACCGGGGGTGTCGGTAACGGTTTTGACCACACCGGAGGTGCCCTTGGCGTTCTCGCCCTGCAGGGTTGCAGGCCAGATGCCGTCGGACTCGTCCGTCCAGACCTCAGGAGCTGCCGTAGCGAGGTAATCGGTGAAGTTGGTGGTGGTGCCGGAGTCATCCGAGCGGTTTACCGGGGTGACCTTGAGGTCCGGCAGGGTAACGCCCTCGTTGAGCGCGGCAATTGCGGGATCGTTCCACTTGGCAATATCGCCGCGGAAGATCTTGGCCACAGTAGCGGCGTCGAGCTTCAGCTCGGTGATGCCGGGGAGGTTGAAGGCCACGGCGATCGGGGAAATGTAGACGGGGATGTTGATGGCACCGTCGGGACCGCATACGGCCTTGGAGCTCTCGAGCTCTTCGTCCTTGAGGTAGGCGTCCGAACCGGCGAACTGTGCCGAGCCGTCGAGGAGGGCCTTGCGGCCTGCGCCGGAGCCGTCCGGGGAGTACTGCACGGTGGCGCCCTGGTTAGCGGAAGCGAAACCGGCCTTCCACGCGTCCATGGCTGCACCGGTGGAGGAAGCGCCAATGCCGGTGAGGGTGCCGGTGACCTTGGTGCCGGCTGAAGTCTGGCCGCCGGTAGGCGAGGTGCCCGTGGCGTTGTCTGAACCGCAGGCGGTGAGCGCGAGAGCGCCGGCTGCGATAACAGCGATAGCCGCGTGGCGGCCGAAGCGGAGTGCCTTCACTAGTTGTACCCCTTCCAGGGTCTCAGTTTTGCGGGCAGGACCGGAGACGCCCTGCAGCGCGATGCGTACGTTTTGTACCTTCATCGAAGTTAAGGGCCGCAGGTAACGGGATTGGCGGTCCAAAGTGAACAGGACATTAACGACGGCGGGATATTGGCTTACAAGTGCCGGGTTCCCATTGCGTAGATCACATGTCCGGCCGTAGTGCACAGGCTTCAGAAATATAAGGTCCGGGCAGCAATAGACTGGACGTCATGGCCCCCGCAGCAGGACTCTCAGCAAGCAGGCGGTTCCTGCATGGCCGTATCCGCACCGGCCTGATCCGCAGCCGGAACTCCCTGCTTCCTGCCATCCAGATGACCCTCTGTGCGGTGGGTGCCTACGCCTTCGCCGAGTATGTGCTGGGCCATTCCGGTCCCCTGTTCGCCGCCACGTCGTCCCTGATCGCGCTGGGCTTCTCGCGCGAACCGCGGTTGCGGCGCGTGGTGGAGGTGGGCCTGGGCTGCACCATCGGCATTGCCGTGGGTGACCTGCTCCTGCACTGGCTGGGCGGCGGCATTTGGCAGGCCGCCGTCGTCCTTCTCTTCTCCATCCTGTTGGCACGCTTCCTCGACAGCGGCACCATCTTCACCACCCAGCTGGGGCTGCAGTCGCTCCTGGTTGTGTTGCTGCCCGCGCCGGCTGGCGGGCCGTTCACGCGGAGCATCGACGCAGTGGTGGGCGGCCTCTGCGCGCTGCTGGTCACCATCCTCATCCCCAAGGACCCCCGGCGGGAGCCCCGCAAGGACGTCCAAAAGCTGCTCCACGAACTGGCCGAGGTGCTGCGCGAGTGCGGCGACGCGCTCGTCAACAGCGATTCCACGCAGGCGTGGCACGCCCTTATTCGGGGCAGGAACTGCCAGCCGCTGGTGGACGGAATGCGCCAGTCCCTCCGCGCGTCCGGGGAGGTGGCCACCCTCGCGCCGGCCTACAGGAGGCACCGGGAGGAACTGGACCGGCTCAAGCAGTCGCTCGACTTCATTGACCTGGCGCTGAGGAACAGCAGGGTCTTCGCACGCCGGCTCACCAGTGCTATCAACCACGCTGCGCTTTCCGATGAGGCGACGGAGAACATTGCGGAGGTGCTGCAGGAGACCGCTGCCGCTATTGACGAGTTGTCGCTGGGCCTGGCGGAAACGCACGACGGCGTCCGCCGCGCCCACCTGCGCACGGCCCGCCGGGACCTGAGCGAAATCGCCCTGCGCCTGCATCCCAAAATGCTGGAGGTGCAGAGGCTGGAAGGGGAAACAGTGGTGATGCTGTACCGGCCGCTGATGGTGGACCTGCTGGAGGCCACCGGCATGGACGCGCGCGAAGCCCGGGACGTGCTCCCCGCGCTTTAACCAGCCGGTGGTTCAGCTGCCGGTTTCGGCGCCCTGGTTGAGGCGAAGGTCGTCAGCCATCCGGGCCACGTGAAGGGTCAGGTAGGTTACTTCGTCATCGGTGAGGGGCTCGCCGAGCCGGAGTTCCAGGACGGCCTGCAGCTTCAGGGCAGTGCCGAAGGCCTCGGGGTAGGCTTCGCGGATGGCGGACCCCAGTCCGGTTGATCCTTCCGCCAACTGCCGCCCGGTGTGCGCCCGGACGAAGAAGTAGCGCAGGTGGGTGATGAAGCGGGCGGCGTTGACGGTTTCCCGGTCAAAGGCGCGGCCATAGGCCTGCTCCAGGACCTCAAAGAGCTGGGCGAAGACGCCCGTCATTTGGTACGTGTAGGAGAGGTCGCCGCTGGCGAAGCCTGCGTTGACGAGGTGGAGTGCCACTGCAACCGACTCGTCACGGGGCAGCTGTTCCTCGAGTTTGTCGTTGACGAAATCGACGATTTGCTGCCCCATCCGCAGCTCATCCGGATAAAGGTGGGCGACCTCGGCCCGGAGCGGGTACTCGACGTTCAGGCCCTGCCGCAGCCGTTTGATGGCGAAGCTGAGGTGGTCCGCAAGTGCCACCACTGTGGTGGAGTTCAGCGGTCCTGTCATTCCCCCGCGGGCAATTTCCAGCGCCTGGTCTGCCAGCGCTAGGTGTTCCGGCGGGATGGCTGCCACCAGGGCGCCGAAGTTGTCGGCGTTGCGGCCGTCTTCGGGAACGAAGACGCGTACCACCTTGGTTTCGTCCACCAACTGGCCGGGTTTGGCCTGGAACCCCAGGCCGCGGCCGGTGAGGATGACCTCTCCCCTGTCGGCGGCGCGGGCGAGGACGACGTTGTTGTTGAAAACGCGCAACACCTCCACGTCGTCCTCCTTTCATCGTTGAGCGGAACAAGTGGTGAGCCTTGAGTTTCCGGACAGGTACGGCGACTTTCGGACGCTTCGGGCCGTCGCACCTGTCCGGAAACTCTGCTGGCGCCAGTCTTTCAGACCGGGGCTAGTTCTTCAGGCTCGCGCCGTTGCTGGCGATGACTTCCTTGTACCACCCGTAGGACTTCTTCGGGTAGCGATCAAGGGTTCCGGTGCCATCATCGTTGCGGTCCACGTAGATGAACCCGTAGCGCTTGCTCATCTGCGCGGTGGAGGCACTGACCACGTCGATGCATCCCCACGCGGTGTAGCCCAGCAGCTGCACCCCGTCTTCCACGGCTTCACGGGCCTGCACCAGGTGGTCGTTGAGGTACGCGATGCGGTAATCATCCACGACGGTTTTGGCCCCGTCCACTTCCACGAGCTGGTCTTTGGCGCCTACGCCGTTTTCCACGATGAAGAGCGGCTTCTGCCACCGGTCCCAGTAATCGTTCAGGGCTACGCGCAGGCCCTGCGGATCGATCTGCCAGCCCCATTCGGAGGCTTTGAGGGTGGGGTTGACCACGCCTCCCATGATGTTGCCGGGGCCGGTCACCTTCTTCGCCGGGTCCGCCGTCTCGCAGACGCTCATGTAGTAGCTGAAGGAGACGAAGTCCACCGTGTTTTTCAGGTCCTCGCGGTCCTGTGCGGTGATGTCCAGCTCGATCCCGTTGTCCCGGAAGTAGCGCAGCAGGTAGCCCGGGTACTCGCCGCGGCAGTGGATGTCGCCGAACGCGTAGCTGTCCTGGGCTGTGTGCATCGCAGCCACCACGTCGGCCGGGTCCGGAGTCAGCGGGTACACAGGCAGTGCCAGGATCATGCAGCCAACCTGGGCACCGGGCATCAGCTCGTGGGCCAGTTTGGTGGCCCTCGCGGACGCCACCAGCTCGTGGTGGATGGCCTGGTAAAGGTCCTGCTTGGTGAGCTGCTCCTTGGGCGCGGGGATGCCCCCGGAGAGGAACGGCTCATGGAGCACGGAGTTGATCTCGTTGAACGTCAGCCAGTACTTCACCCGGGACCCGAAGTGCTCGAACAGGGTGCGGCAGTAGCGTTCGTAGAAACCGATCAGCTCCCGGTTGGTCCAGCCGTTGTACTTACGGGCCAGGTGCAGCGGGGTCTCGTAGTGGCTGATGGTCACCAGCGGTTCGATGCCGTGCTTTTCCAGTTCGTCCAGCAGGCGGGAGTAGAAGGCAAGGCCTTCGGCGTTGGGGGTTTCCTCGTCGCCGAGGGGGAAGATGCGGCTCCACGCGATGGAGAAGCGGTAGACCTTGAACCCCAGGTCCGCAAAGAGGGCGATGTCCTCCTCGTAGCGGTGGTAGAAGTCGATCGCCACCTGCTTGAGGTTTTCCGGCGTCGGGCCTTCCGTGGGGGTCTCGGTGATGCCCTTGGGCATCACGTCCTGGATGGAGAGCCCTTTGCCGCCCTCGTTGTACGCGCCTTCGATCTGGTTGGCGGCGGTGGCGCCGCCCCAGAGGAATCCTTCGGGGAAAGTGGTGGTCACAGTAATCATTCCTTCATCAGTAGGACTGGAAAGTGGAGTGCGGGCTTGGGCTCAGACCTGGACGGTGATGGCGGTCTCGCCCTGGGCGAGGGTGCCGTCCGCCACCGGGTCGACGCTCGCCAGCTGGGCGGTGTTCGTGACCATCACCAGGGTGGTGGTGTCATAGCCTGCTTCGGTCACCACGTCCAGGTCGACGACGGCGAGCAGGTCGCCCGCACGGACCTGCTGGCCGCGGGTAACGGCGGATTCGAAGCCGCGGCCCTGGAGCTGGACGGTGTCGATGCCGATGTGGACCAGGACCTCCACGCCGTCGTCGGACTTGATTCCGAAGGCGTGGCCGGTCTTCATAGCCGCCTTGATGGAGCCGGAAATCGGCGAGTAGATACGGCCGCCCGCCGGGATGATGCCCAGGCCCTTGCCCATGGCGCCCGAGGCGAACACCTTGTCCTGGACGTCGGCCAGCGCAACTGCCTGTCCAGCGACTGGGGCGAGGACCTCAACGGTGCCGGTGGCAGTGCGGCTCGTGGTGCCGGTCGCTGCGGAAGTCGGGACGGGCGCAGCAGCCTCATGCGTATCCGCAGCCGTTTTGGGAACGGAAGTGCCGGCGTCGGACGCTGCTTCTTCCGCCTCACGCGGGCCGAAGAAGAACGTCAGGAGGAAGGCAACGGCGATGGCGATGCCGGTCCCGAGCATCAGGAGGGCGAAGCTGCCCACGGTGCTGAACGCGGGCAAACCCAGCAGTGACGGGAACACAAAGGACGTGGCTCCGCTGCCGCCGACAGCCACGATGGCGCCGCCCACCACACCGCCCGCGATGCCGAAGTAGAACGGCTTCTTCAGCGGCAGGTTGACACCGTAGATGCCTGGTTCGGTAATGCCTGCCAGGAAGCCCGACAGTGCAGCAGGGCCGGCCACCGTGCGGCGGGCCTTGTTGCGGGTCCGGAACATCACGGCGAGGGTTGCGGCGGCCTGTGCCAGCACCGCCGGCAGCAGCGGGCCCATCAGCAGGGAGTGGCCCTGCGTGGCGATTTCGTTCAGCATGCCCGGGACGAGTCCCCAGTGCAGGCCGAAGAGGACAAAGACCTGCCAGAAGCCGCCCATGATGGCGCCGGCGAGCCAGGGAGCGAAGGCAAAAGCCGCAGTGATGCCCGCCGAGAGGCCCTGCGCGGCCAAGGTAGTGACGGGGCCGACTGTCATCAGGACCAGCGGGACCATAACCACCAGGGTCACCAGCGGAGTGGTGAAGTTGCGGATCGCGGACGGGAGCACTCGGGTGAGGAAGCGCTCCAGGTAGCCCTGCAGCCAGACGGCCACGATGATCGGGATGACGGAACTGGTGTAGTTCATCATCACCATCGGCAGGCCCATGAAGCTGACCGGTTCGGCCTGGGCGGCCAGCGCCACGATGCTCGGGTAAACCAGCGCGCCACCGATGGCCATCGAGGTGAACTGGTTCGCTTTGAACCTCTTCGCGGCGGTGACTGCCAGGAACATCGGCAGAAAGTAGAACAGGGCATCCGCGGTGGCTGCCAGGATCACGTTGGTCTGGGACGCCGGATTCAGCCAGCCGAGCTGTGTTGCCAGGCTCAGGAACGCCTTGAGCAGGCCGGCTGCGGCCAGCGGCCAGATGACCGGCGAGAAGATCGAGGAGATCATGTCGATGAAGCGGTTGAAAATGTTGCCGTGCTGGGCAGGCTCCTCGTCATCCGCCGCGGCGTCCCCGGTGAGCTTTGTGATCTTGCCGAGCTCGGCGTAGACCGTGGGGACATCGTTGCCGATGACCACCTGGTACTGGCCGCCGGCCTTCATGACCGTGATCACGCCGGGCAGTTTTTCGATGGCGGCCGTGTCGGCCTTTGCGTCGTCCCGCAGCTTAAGCCGGAGCCGCGTTGCGCAGTGGGTGGCGCTGGCGATGTTGGTCTCGCCGCCCACTCCCTGCAAGATATCTCCGGCCAGCGACCGGTAGTCCACAGTTGCCATGTCAGACCTCTCTGTCTATTTTTGGGCACAAAAAAAGACCCGAGACGCACGTACTGTGCTTCTCAGGTCTTGCCCCGATTCCGGGTAACAATCCTGTAGGCGAAAATGCCTTCGACGTTTGACTATACAGGTGGCTATGGTCACCGGCAAAGTGCTTTCCCGCGCACTTCCGGTGACCTGCTTGCGTGGCAACTGGACAGACGGGGAATGTCAGGGCCCGCCGTTAGGGTGGAACCCATGGCAACAAAGACTTCCCGGGCGTCCAAGGCGCCCGCCTACAAGTGCGCTGAGTGCGGCTGGACCACCGTCAAATGGGTGGGCCGGTGCGGTGAGTGCCAGGCGTGGGGCACAGTTGAGGAAACGGGAGCCGCTGTTGCGCGAACGACGGCGGCCACCACTGTTCTGGAGCCGGCACGCCGAATCGCCGAGGTGGACGCCACCACGGCTGCGTTCCTGCCCACAGGCGTTGATGAACTGGACCGGGTTTTGGGCGGCGGGCTGGTGCCGGGTGCAGTCATCCTGCTGGCGGGTGAACCCGGTGTGGGCAAGTCCACGCTGCTGTTGGACGTCGCGGCAAAGTTTGCCCGGACGGCGCAGGACGTGCTCTATGTGACCGGTGAGGAATCGGCAGCACAGGTCAAGCTCCGTGCCGAGCGAATCGACGCCGTCGCGGAATCTCTGTACCTTTCTGCGGAAACCGATTTGGGCCAGGCGCTGGGTCAGGTCGAGAAGATCGAGCCCCGCCTCCTGATCGTGGACTCCGTGCAGACCCTCAGCAGTGCCGATGTGGATGGCAGCGCCGGCGGTGTTTCGCAGGTCCGTGAAGTGGCTGCCTCCATCATTGCCGCGGCTAAGCGGCGGAACATGACAACCCTGCTCGTGGGCCATGTGACCAAGGACGGCTCCATCGCCGGGCCGCGGCTGCTGGAGCATTTGGTGGACGTGGTCTGCCAGTTCGAGGGCGAACGCCATTCCCGGCTGCGGCTGCTCCGCGCCGTCAAGAACCGCTACGGACCCACCGACGACGTCGGGTGCTTCGACCTGAACGAGAATGGCATCGAAGGGCTCGCCGATCCCAGCGGCCTGTTCGTCAGCCGCACCAAGGAGCCGGTTTCAGGCACGTGCATCACCGTAACGATGGAGGGCCGGCGTCCGCTGCTGGCGGAGGTGCAGTCGCTGCTCGCCGAAAGCCCCAACTCGCAGCCCCGGCGGGCAACCAGCGGCCTGGACAGTTCCCGGGTTTCCATGCTGCTGGCCGTGCTTCAGCAGCGCGCGGGCACCCTGCTGCACAAGGACGATTCCTACGTGGCCACGGTGGGGGGCGTGAAGTTAAGTGAACCTGCCACGGACCTCGCTGTTGCCCTTGCGGTGGCCTCAGCCAAGGCCCGCAAACCCCTACCGATTCGCCTGATTGCCTTTGGCGAGGTGGGCCTGGCCGGTGAGGTCCGCCCGGTGCCCGGCATTAACCAGCGCATCCAGGAGGCTCACCGGCTGGGGTTCACGCACGCTGTAGTTCCTGCAAGCCACACCGGGCCAGGGCCGGTTCCGGCCGGCTTCTCGGTCCGCGAAGTGGAGCACTTGACGGAAGCCCTGAGTCTGCTGATTGGATAGGACTTGCTGCTTGGGTAGAGCTTGCGGGTGGTTACTAACGGGCCAACTCCTGTTGTCACCGGTACTCTGGAGCTATCTTCGCGCAGCCGGACGGTAATTCTGCGCTGGGGGCCGGATTGCTGAAGCAACGTCACGATTCGGACATAGCTGTGGCCGATGCCGGGGGACTGTCCATCGATGGCCCCATTGCCGACCGCGTCGATGCGCTGTACGGAACGCTCGCGGTCCGGGGCCGGGTTGTCTTGGCCCAACTGCCCCTCACCCTCACTGTTTGCCTGGTGGTGGCAGCTGCGGCGGGACCGTCCTGACGAACAAGGCCATGGAGGCTGATCCAGCGCTGGCAGCCCTCACCCAAACGGCTGGCCAGAGCGGGCTTCACCTTACCGACCGGTCCTCCCCTGTGCCCCCGCACCTCTCCCCTGTTTCGCGTGCGATCAGCGGTTCCACCCTTGCCGACGAGCTGTATTGGGTCGGAGACCCGGCCGATCAAGCACACCAGCGCGCCTATTCGGTGGGCGGCCAAGGACAATTTCGTTGCTACCGTTTCCCACGAGCTTCGCTCACCGCCGACATCGATCCTCGGCTACCTTGAGCTGGTATTTGACGAGCCAGGCCACGAGGAGATCCAGGCGGAGCTTTTGGTGGTGCACCGCAATGGCCAACACCTGTTGGGCCTGGTCAACGACCTCATCTCGACGGTGAGCAGCCATTGCCCGCCGGGTGAACCCGAACCGGATTCGCCAAGTGGTTGGCAACCTCCTCTCCAACGCAATCAAGTACTCGCCCGAGGGGGGGACGGATCACAGTGCTGGCTGGAAGGAGCGGGGCGGAGCTTGAGTGTTCAATTAAGAATTCCGGCGTAGGCATGAGCGCCGACGGGCAGGAGCAGGCGTTTACGAAGTTCTTCCGGTCAGCGCGGTCCCGTGAAACAGCAATCCCGGGCGCCGGCCTGGGCTTGCCGGTCAGCAAAACGATTATCGAAGCGCACGGCGGAACAATAGGGCTCAACAGCTCTCCCGCCGCGGGTACCACGGCAACATTCACAATCCCGTGCGCTGATAGCCAGGCACCATGGGCTTCTGCCCCGCCCCGGCCGGCAGCAGGTTAAGGGTGCTGCGGAAGCTGGTCGGGGTCGTCCCTGTGGGCGCTGAAGAGCCAGCCTGCAACGTCGCTGCGCAGCACCAGGAGCGGACCGCCGGTAGGGCTGACGTTTCCGGTGGGCACGTAATAGCCACGCCCTGAACCGGGTCCTCCGGCCGCCCGGTCCAAGGCGTCCACAAGATACCTCGGCAGGTGGCCCTGCGGGCCAAGCGTGCGAAGCTCATCAAGTTCATCCGGCGTTAGCCGTCCCAAAACCTCAGCGATGTTAGCCATGACGGGTCCCTTCGAGCAGAGTGCCTGAAGGAATAACCTAAAGCAGCGCCATGAACTGCAGGTTAACGTTGGACGGCAGTTTCCGTTCGTTTTGAAACTCTCAGCAGGTGGAGGACAAATGCCGGTTTTCAGCGCAGGAATACTGCTGCACAAGAGGACACACCCGGGCGGCCTGGAGGTCTGGATAGCCCACATGGGCGGACCGTTCTGGGCGCGCAAGGACGCACAGGCGTGGTCAATCCCGAAGGGCGAATACAGCGAGGACGAGGAGCCGCTGGCGGCAGCCCTGCGGGAGTTTGCCGAAGAAATGGGCTCCCCCGCCCCCGCCGCGGACTACCAGCAACTCGGACAGTTCCGGCAGCCGTCCGGCAAGATCATCACGGTCTTCACCGCGGAGCAGGACTTCCGGCCAGAGCAGATCGTTAGCAATACCTTCCCGCTGGAGTGGCCCAAAGGTTCAGGCCGGATCCAGCATTACCCGGAAATCGATGACGCCCGCTGGTTTCCGGAAGCGGAAGCGCGGCTCAAGCTGGTGAAGGGCCAACTACCGGTCCTGGATGCCCTGGCGGAACACGTCCGCCGTCGAACGTAAGAAGCCGGTGACCCCAGAGGGGGTCACCGGCTTCTTCGCGACTTATCTGCTGTTCCGGTGGCACTAGGCCGCAGCAAACTCACGCTGCTGCGCCACCTTGGACACAGACACGTCGTCCCCAAAGCACACCATGGTCCTTCCAGCGCCGTCGCTTCGGATCAGCCAGAAAACACTCCTGTTGGCTGCGATCATGTCGATCGTTCCAGCAATAACCGTGCCGCGGGAGCGAACCTCCACGTGGTCGTTCCTGGAAAGCCTTGACCAGTCCGGCACCGGCGCCTGGGGCAGGGACGGTCCCCGCTTCGTGGGATTGTGTTTGTACATGCTGGTCCCGTCCTTTGGATACTAGAAGTTGCCGCCGTCGGCCTTGACGGCCAGGACGGGCCGGTCGGCCTGCATCAGGATTTGCTGGGCGTGGCTGCCCAGGATGAACTTGCCCACCTGGGTGCGGTGCCGCAAGCCAA
Organism: Pseudarthrobacter sp. Hb11; assembly: GCF_059383655.1. NCBI lineage: Bacteria > Bacillati > Actinomycetota > Actinomycetes > Micrococcales > Micrococcaceae > Pseudarthrobacter > Pseudarthrobacter sp. Hb11. The sequence goes on along the minus strand of NZ_JBWZCM010000013.1, from coordinate 36,051 downwards.
TAACGATGAGCGAGGCATCAACCTCCCTGGCGACGTCAAGGAACTCATCGGCCAGATCGTGCTGGTAGGGCGGCTGAATGACAGTTGCCGTTACTCCGACGTCGGCAGCACGCCTGGCGGCCTGCGCCAGGACGTCCTCCGTCGCCACTGACTTGTCCACCAGGGCACCCTGCCGCGCCGAGTTGACGATCACAAGGTCCTCGTTCCGGAGCTTCGCTTCGGCGATGCCTGCCGTGAGTGCGGCCTGTCCTGCGGGTGTGGGGACGAATCCGACGATGATGCTCATACCTTCTCCTTGATGTCCGGCGTGACGGCTGATGTTGTGGCAGTTGAATTGCGCTTGCGCTTGGCGATGGCAGTGCGGACGGCCGGAAGCACAGCTACCAGGACGAAGACCACCAGCAGGGTGGCGGAGATGGGACGGCCAAAGAAGCCGAGGGGCTCGCCGCCGAACATCAGCAGGGAGCGCCGCATCGAGCTTTCCAGCAGTTCACCCAGCACGAAGGCCAGCACCAGGGGGCCCGGTTCGAAGCCGAACTTCTTCATGAGGTAGCCGATGATGCCGAAGACCACCACGAGCGTCACGTCAAACATGCTGTTGTTGATGGTGTAGGCACCCAGCAGCGTAATGAGGGCTGTGACGGGTGCCAGGATGGCGGCGCGGACCCGGAGGATCCTCACGAAGATCCCCACGAGCGGCAGGCTCATGATGAGCAGCAGGATGTTGCCGATGTACATGGAGTTCACCACGCCCCAAAAAAGTTCGGGGTTCTGCTCCACGAGCTGCGGGCCGGGGGTTACCCCCTGGATCAGCAAGGCGCCGAACATCAGAGCCATGGTGGCGTTGGCGGGAATGCCAAGCGTCAGCAACGGTATGAAGGACGATGTGGCCGCGGCGTTGTTGGCCGTTTCCGGTCCAGCCACGCCCTCGGGGGCACCCTTGCCGAAACGCTCCGGCTGCTTGGCCCGCTTCTTCTCCATGGCGTAGGAGGCCATGGAAGCAATAGTCGCGCCACCCCCGGGGAGGATTCCCAGGAAGAAGCCCAGCACGGATCCACGGCCGATGGCTCCGGATGCCTGCTTGAGGTCTTTGCGGGAAGGCCAGACGTTGGCCACCTTCGACGGCGCCTTGGCAGCGCGGTGCCGCTCCTCCAGGTTGTAGAGGATCTCGCCCAGGCCGAAGATGCCCATGGCGATCGGCACGAAGTCGATGCCGTCTGCGAGTTGCAGGCTTCCGAAGGTGAACCGGCTTTCGCCGGTGAAGATGTCCCGGCCAACGGTAGCGAGGAGCAGTCCGAGTGCCGCGGCGATCAGGGCCTTGGCTTTCGACCCGCTGCTGATGGTGGCAACGAGGAGGATGCCGAGCATCGCCAGGGCGGTGTACTCGGGCGCGCCGAAATCCAGAGCGAAGCTCGCCACGATGGGTGCGAGAAACGTCAATCCGATGATGGCTGCTGTTCCGCCGACGAAGGAGCCGATGGATGCCAGGCCAAGCGCCGTGCCGGCCCTGCCCTGTTTCGCCATCTGGTAGCCGTCGAACACGGTGACCACCGAGGAAGCTTCACCTGGCAGCCGCAGGAGCACCGAGGTGATGGTGCCGCCGTACTGCGCGCCGTAGAAGATGCCGGCCAGCATAATGATGGCGGTGACCGGTTCCACGTTGTAGGTCAACGGAAGCAGGATGGCGATAGTTGCCGCGGGTCCGAGGCCCGGCAGCACACCGATCAGCATGCCGATCACGACGCCGACCAGGCAGTAAAGGAGGTTGGTGGGCTCCAGGACTACCGCGAATCCGTTGATAACGGGATTGAGAAAATCCACGGAAGGTCTCCTAGAAGAGGTGGGGAATTGAGGTGTTCAGGGCGAGGACGAAGATGGCATAAAAACCAATAACGACGCTCGCGCTGACCACCAGGGTGGAGCGCCAGGTTTCACCGCCGAGGAAGCGCATCCAAATGACGCACAGCGCCAGCGCGGGCAGTTCGAAGCCGATCAGCGGCATCAGGGCCACCATCGCAGCGAGGGTCACCAGGCCGGTCAGCGGCGCGGCGGACATGCGCGTGAACTTTTCCGCGTCCCGGTTGTGGCGGCCTGCAATCAGCTGGAACAGTCCCAGGGCCACCATGACGCAGCTGATGATGAACGGCCAAAGGCCGGGCTGCGGGGTGGCCGGAGTGCCCAGCCCCATGGCCATCGAGAGGATGGCTGCAGCAATGCCGACGCCAAGGACCACCAACGACGACGCAGCGTTGGCGAGGGCACCGGCTGCGGGAGGCTTTTCCTCCTCCCACTGTGCTGCCAGCTGCTCTGGCGTCAGGTCGTCCAGAACTTCGTCCTGGAGGGAGTGCGGGGCGTCCCCGCCGGAGGCAGCAGTACTGGTGCTGCCTCCGGTGGGTCCTGCGGGGGTTCCTTTCACAGGAATCACTTATTTCCGCTCAGGCTGATGTCGTACTTCTCCACCAGTTCCTTGTACTTTGCCGCGTAGCCCTTCCACTCAGTGACTACTTCCTCCCCGGAGATCTCCTTCGGGGTCAGCGAGTTCTTCTTGTTGAACTCCTTGTAGGCGTCTGACTTGAAGGTTTCCTGGAAGGCGGCAAGGAGCTTGTCCTTGACCTCCTGCGGCGTGCCCTTGGGCGCGGCCACGGCCCGGTACTGGGCCACGGGTACGTCAAAGCCTGCTTCCTTCGCTGTCGGGGTGTCCTTCAGGAAGCTGTTGCGTTCCTCGGAAAAGACCAGGAGCGGGGACACCTTTCCTGCTTGGATCTGCGGCATGGCTTCACCGAGCTGAATGGTGGCGAGCTCCACCTGGTTGCCCAGGACGGCCGTCAGGGCAGGCTTGCCGCTGTCAAAGGGAATGTCTGTGCCGGTGACCTTGGCCTGTTTGAAGAGCACCGTCTGGGCCAGCTGGCTACCGGTGCCAACACCGGTGGTGCCGAACGTGACGCTGCGGCCGGCGCTCGTCACATCCTTGAAGCTCTTGAAGCCTGACTCGGCGCTTGCCACCAGGACGTAGTCGTCCTGGGAGAGGCCGGCGATGATGTCCAGGTCGTCAATGTTGACGGCCTCATCCGGCGTCACTGCCAGCGGGGTGATGGTGATCAGGGAGGCGGTCAGCAGGACCAGCTCCTGGCCGTCGGCGGGTTTGCCGGCCACTTCCTTGGTGGCAAGGGCACCGTTGGCGCCGGGCTTGTTGACCACGGGCATCGGCTGGCCGAGGGTCTTGGAAGCACCTTCGGCAAGGGCGCGGGCGATCAGGTCGGTACTGCCGCCGGCAGCCTGGCCCACCGAGAGGTTGACGGGTCCGGACGGGTATTTCGCGGAATCGGCCGTGCCGCCGCCGGCGACGTTGCCGCACGCCGTCAGCGCCAGCAGCGTGACGGCGGAGGCCGCTCCGAGAATCGTGCGGCGTGTGGGGAAGTGCTTCATTGGAACTCCTAGTTGGCACGGCGGGCGTTGGGGCCCGAAACATCTGTGAAGCGGGTCACCCCGTTCGCTTTGTCGAGTGTAGGGAGTGGTTATGATGCATGTCTAAGCCCAAATCTGCATCATTTGATACCTGGAAGGCATCATGTTTACTTTTGACCAGCTGGCCGGCTTCATCGCCGTAGCTGAGGAGCTCCACTTCGGACGGGCGGCCGAGCGGCTGAACATGACTCAGCCCCCGTTGAGCCGCCAGATCCAGAAGCTGGAAAAAATCGTCGGGGCAGAACTGCTTGAACGGGACAACCGGAAGGTGGAGCTTACACATGCTGGACAGACGTTCCTGGAGGAGGCGCGCCGCCTTATGGCCCTCGCCGAACGGGCACCGGTAACGGCACGGCGGATCGCCTCGGGGCGCTCGGGCATTCTCCGCATCGGGTTCACGGCGGCCAGCGGCTTCAGCATCCTGGGGCCGCTGCTGGAAGAGCTTTCAGGCATCATTCCAGATGTGGATGTTGACCTGCAGGAACTGGTAACAGGTGATCAGCTCAACGGCTTGCTGACGGGAGAACTCGATCTCGGTTTGGCACGTCCCCCGTTCGATAAGGAGACATTCGACTCCCATCTGCTCTACCGCGAGTCCATGGTCCTGGCCGTCCCCTCCGGCCACCCCTTGACGCTGCTGGCGCGCGATATCTCGCCCGAGGACTTCAGGGAGGAGCCGTTGATAATGCACTCGGCAACCCAGGCCCGCTACTTCTACGACCTGGTGGTCCGGACACTTCCCTTCAACCATGCCAACGTTGTCCACACCGTGAGCCAGATCCTGACAATGGTCTCGCTCGTTGCAGCAAAGCGCGGGCTGGCGTTTGTGCCGCACTCTGCGACCCTGCTGGGCATCAAGGGTGTGGAGTTCCTGCCGCTGGCGGTGAGCGACAGCGAACAGGTTGAACTCCATGCCATCTGGAACCGCAGGATAACCAACCCTGCGCTGGCGCGCCTTCTGCGGGACCTTGAGTTCGCCATGGAATAAGGGGGACGGCAGTTCGCTCATGCTTGCAAGGTATCAATACATACAAAAATGCACTTAGACAGGCATCAGCAGCGCTCCTAGTGTGGAGGGGAATCATCAGCCCGCCGCCCGCGGCGCACACACCGGAGGACCACACCGTGGCAAAGTACTCACCCCAGGAACTGGCGGACACCCTCAAGGAAGGCCTGCTGTCCTTCCCTGTCACCTCGTTCGACGCCGAACTGCAGTTCGATGAGGAGAACTACCGCAAGCACTTGGCGTGGCAGGCAAGCTTCCCGGTGGCCGGCCTGTTCGCCGCCGGCGGCACCGGGGAGGGCTTCTCGCTGACCCCGGCGGAATCAGAGCGCGTAGTCCGCACCGCCGTCGAAGAAGTGGGCGGCCAGGTTCCTGTCCTCGCCTCCGCCGGCGGATCCACCGCCCAGGCCATCGAGAACGCGAAAGCTGCCGAAGCAGCCGGCGCCGACGGACTCCTGCTCCTCCCGCCGTACCTGACCGAGGCTGACCAGGCCGGATTGACCGAGCACGTCAGCGCCATCTGCAGCGCCACGTCCCTCGGCGTTATCATCTACAACCGGGCCAACGCCATCTACAAGGACACCACGGTGGCAACACTGGCCGACCGCCACGAAAACCTGATCGGCTTCAAGGACGGCGTGGGCGACCTAGAGCACGACGCCCGCGTCTACGCCAAGCTCGGCGACCGCCTTTTCTACCTGGGCGGCCTGCCCACGGCCGAAACATTCGCGCTGCCGCTGCTGCAGCTCGGCATGAGCACCTACTCCAGCGCCATGTACAACTTCGTCCCGCAGTTCGCGCTGGACTTCTACCAGGACGTGCGCAACAACGACCGCGTGGCCGTGAACAAGAAGCTCAACGACTTTGTGATCCCGTACCTGGATATCCGCGACCGCGTGAAAGGCTACTCGGTATCCATCGTCAAGGGTGGCCTTGACGCCATCGGCCGTTCCGCCGGGCCGGTCCGCCCGCCGCTGCAGAACCTCGCCGAGCAGGACCTTGCGGACCTCAAGGCCCTCATCTCCCGCGTTTCCTGATCAAGCCTCTCCTGATCAACCCTTTACTAGGAGGAACCACCGTGACCCTTACCGGACACTCACTGATCGCCGGACAGCCCACTGCCGGCGAAGGCAAAACCACTTTTGGCTTCAACCCGGCCACCAACCAGGCACTGGAGCCCACCTACACGCTGCTCACCGAGGAGCAGCTTAGGGCAGCAACGGCCGCCGCCGCCGAGGCGTTCCCGTCCTTTAGCACCCTGGACCCGGAAACCCACGCCGGCTTCCTTGAAGCCATCGCGGACAACATCGAGGCAATTGGCGAGGAACTCATCATCCGTGCCGGCCAGGAGACCGGCCTTCCGGCGGCCCGGCTCCAGGGCGAGCGTGCCCGCACCACCGGCCAGCTGCGGCTCTTCGCGAACGTGGTCCGCCAGGGCGACTTCCGCGGCGTCCGCATCGACCCCGCCATCCCTGAGCGCACTCCCCTGCCCCGCGCCGACATCCGCCAGCGCCAGATCCCCCTCGGCCCTGTCGCCGTGTTCGGCGCCAGCAACTTCCCGCTGGCCTTCTCGACGGCGGGTGGAGACACTGCTTCCGCCCTCGCCGCTGGCTGCCCGGTGGTCTTCAAAGCACACAACGCACACCCGGGGACCAGCGAACTCGTGGGCCAGGCCATCACCAAAGCGGTCGCGGACAACGGGCTGCACCCCGGTGTCTTCTCGCTGATCTACGGCCCGGGGGCAAGCATCGGCCAGGCCCTCGTCGCCGACCCCGCCATCAAGGCCGTTGGCTTCACCGGATCCCAAGCAGCCGGCATCGCCCTGATGCGCACCGCTGCGGGCCGTCCCGAGCCCATTCCCGTCTACGCGGAAATGTCCTCCCTGAACCCGGTCTTCGTCTTCGAAGGCGCGCTGAACGGCTCGGCCGAAGACATCGACGCCCTCGCCCGGCAGTACGTCACCGCCGTCACCGGCAGCTCCGGCCAGCTCTGCACCTCCCCCGGCTTGCTCTTCGCCCCGGAAGGCGAGCTGGGCGACAAACTCGCCGCCGCCGTCGGCCGCGCTGTTTCCGCTTGCTCCGGCCAGACCATGCTCACCGAAGGCATCGCCAAGTCCTGGAACACCGGAGCGGAAAACCTCGGCAATGCTGACGGCGTCCAGGTCATCGGCCAAGGCACTCCGGGCCCCACCGAGAACGCGCCCGCCCCCACCATCTTCGGCACCGGCGTTACGGAATTCACCAGCAACCACGTCCTGCACGAGGAAATCTTCGGCGCCGCGTCCCTGGTGATCCGCTACTCCTCCGTGCCGGACCTGCTCCAGGCCGCCGCCCGCATCGAAGGCCAGCTGACCGCCTCGCTGCAGCTCACCGAAGAGGACTACCCGACGGCGGCACGCCTCCTTCCGGTCCTGGAGCAAAAGGTGGGCCGCATTATCGTGAACGGCTGGCCCACGGGCGTTGAAGTAGGCCACGCCATGGTTCACGGCGGCCCCTTCCCCGCCACTTCCGACTCCCGCACCACTTCCGTCGGAACCCTCGCCATCAACCGTTTCCTGCGCCCCGTCGCCTACCAGAACCTCCCTCAGGAACTGCTCCCGGAGGCGCTTCAGGATGCCAACCCCTGGCAGCTCAACCGACGGATCGACGGCGAAGTAGTAGCTGCTGCAGAGAAAGCCCAGGTCAGCGCATGAGCAACCAGCCCACCATCGCCGGCATCGAGGTTGTTCCGGTTGCCGGGTACGACAGCATGCTGATGAACCTCAGCGGTGCGCACGGTCCCTTCTTCACCCGCAACATCGTCATCATTACCGACTCCGACGGCCGCGCCGGCCTGGGCGAGGTTCCCGGCGGCGAGAAAATCCGGACCACCATCGAGGAAGCCGGCGCGCTGATCAACGGCAAGCCCGTGGCCCGCTACCGTTCGCTCCTCCGGGAGGTTGCGGCCGAGTTCGCTGACCGCGACGCCGGCGGCCGCGGCCTCCAGACCTTCGACCTCCGCACCACCGTCCACGCCGTCACCGCCGTCGAGTCCGCCCTGCTGGACCTGCACGGGCAATTCCTCGGCGTACCCGTGGCGGAACTTTTGGGTGACGGGCAGCAGCGCACTTCGGTGCCGATGCTCGGCTACCTGTTCTTCATCGGCGACCACGCCCGCACGGACTTGCCCTACCTCGTGGAGGACGCGCCGGCTGACCGCTGGGAGAAACTCCGCCGCCAGGAGGCCATGACGCCGGACGCCGTCGTCGCGCTGGCCGAAGCTGCCCAGGAACGCTACGGCTTCAGCGACTTCAAGCTCAAGGGCGGCGTGCTGTCCGGCGACGACGAGGTGGATGTTGTCACGGCACTGGCCAAGCGCTTTCCCGACGCCAGGGTGACACTGGACCCCAACGGCGGCTGGCTGCTGGAGGAGGCCATCCGTCTCGGCAAGCGGATGCAGGGCGTTGTGGCCTACGCCGAGGACCCGTGCGGTGCCGAGGGGCGCTTTTCGGGCCGCGAAGTGATGGCGGAATTCCGCCGCGCCACCGGGCTGAAGACGGCCACCAACATGATCGCCACCGACTGGCGGGAAATGTCCCACGCCATCCGCAGCAACGCTGTGGACATCCCGCTGGCTGATCCGCACTTCTGGACCATGCACGGCTCCGTCCGGGTGGCCCAGATGTGCCACGAGTTCGGCCTCACCTGGGGATCGCACTCGAACAACCACTTCGACATCTCGCTGGCGATGTTCACCCACACGGGGGCCGCGGCTCCGGGCGAGATCACGGCACTGGATACGCACTGGATCTGGCAGGACGGCCAGGGCCTTACAAAGAACCCGCTGCAGATCAAGGACGGCGCCATCGAGGTCCCGGCAGCCCCCGGCCTGGGCATCGAGCTGGACCGCGAAGCCCTGGACAAGGCGCACCAGCTGTACCTGCAGCACGGCCTCGACGCCCGCGATGACAGCATCGGCATGCAGTACTACATCGACGGCTGGTCCTTCGACCCGAAACGGCCCTGCCTGGTCCGCTAGCAGCCGTCAGGCAACCAGCCGCGCAGCAGCCTTCGGGTAACTGACCGCTGCCTGCCGTCCAGTAAAGTAGTGGGGTCGCTGTGACCGGCCCCACTACTTTCGTGAGCCCGCAGCCGGCCTGGGTTATCTATTCCAAAGGAAACATCCAATGATGTCTGTGGACAATGCTGTCTCGGACGTGGCCTCGGCCACGAAGAAGTTTTTTAAGCGCGTGCTGCCCATCATGCTGGTCATGCTGGTCTGCAACCAGCTGAACCGGTCAAACATCGGGTACGCGCAGGACCATCTCCAGGCAGACGTCGGCATCGGGGCCGCAGCCTACGGTTTTGGCGCCGGGCTGTTCTTTATCGCCTACGCCATTTTTGAACTTCCCAGCAACGTGATGATGGAAAAGTACGGCGCCAAGGTGTGGCTGGCGAGGATCATGGTCAGCTGGGGCATAGTCTCCTTCCTGATGGCTTTCGTGCAGAACGAAACCATGTTCTACGTCCTGCGGTTCCTGCTGGGCGCGGCAGAGGCCGGCTTCTTCCCCGCCGTCATCTTCTACTTCGCCCGCTGGGTTCCGGCGGGCCAGCGCGGCAAGGCCACGGCCATCTTCATCGCCGGCTCCTCGATTGCCGCCGCGCTGTCCGGCCCCATCGCCGGGATGCTGCTCAGCCTCCACGGCGCCCTGGGCCTGCGTGGCTGGCAGTGGCTTTTTGGCTTCGAGGGCGCCCTGTCCGTAGTTGTGGGCTTTACCGTGTTTTTCCTCCTGGACGCCAAAATCAACGACGCCAAGTGGCTCACCGCTTCTGAAAAGGATGCCCTGTCCAAGGCCATCGCCGATGAGGACGCGCAGCACACCATTGCCGACGGCGGGAAGATCAACCGCTGGAAGATGCTCCTGAACCCGCAGATCCTGCTGCTGTGCGGCATCTACTTCTCCGTGCAGCTGTCCATTTACGCCAACACGTTCTGGCTGCCCAGCATCATCAAGCAGATCCCCGGCACCACCGACCTGACGGTTGGCTTCCTGTCCTCCATCCCCTGGATCTGCGCCGTGTTCGCCATGTACTTCGCCGCGAAGCTGCAGGACAAGGCCACGTCCAAACGCCCGCTGCTGGTGGTTGCGCTCCTGGTCGCCGCAGTGGGCACCTTTGCGGCAGCCATCGCCTCGCCGGTCATGGCGCTGGTGTTCCTGGCCATAGCTGCCATGGGCTTCAAGAGCGCCTCGCCGCTGTTCTGGACCATTCCGCAGTCCGGGCTGCATCCGCTGGTCCTCGCTCCGGCCATCGCCATCATCAACTCGCTGGGGAACCTGGGCGGCTTCGTGGCCCCTTTCGGCTTCGGCATCATCAAGGAGCAGACCGGCAGCGTCATCCCCGGCCTGTTTGCGCTGGCAGCGGCCTCCACCATCGCGGCGGGCCTGGTGTATTTCGTGAAGGAACGCCGCACTGAAACTGGGCCGGCCGCCGCCGAGGACCTCAGCGTGGACGCACCGGTTCCGAGCCGGGCATAAGCTAAACAGGCCCGGGTGGAAATCCCGTCCGGCCAACAAAACTCTGCCCGGGCCAGCAATCTGGCCCGGGCTTTTGGCTACGCGCCCGTAATCACCAGGGCGACGCTGTGCCCGCCGAAACCGAAGGCGTTCACCAGGCCGGCCGGGGCATTGTCCGGCTGAAGCTGGCGGACGTCTTCGGTGACGACGTTAAGGTCCACCTCCGGGTCCAACTCCTGGACGTTCAGGGTTCCCGGCAGCATCCCGGTGCGCAGTGCCTCAACCACCACCACGGCCGCCAGCGCACCAGCACCGCCCAGCAGGTGGCCGGTATGGCCCTTGGTGGACGTGACCGGGATGCCCGGACCGAAGAGCGCGTTGATGGCCTGGCCTTCCAGCCGGTCCCCCACGGGTGTGGAGGTGGCGTGGGCGTGAATAAACCCGATGTCCTCGGCGGCCAGGCCGGCGGACTCAAGCGCCTTCTGCATGACCCGCCGCTGCATGGCAGGATCGGCTGCCACAATGTCGTTCGCGTCCGACGTCACCGCACCGCCTGCCACGGCACCGAGCACAGCTGCGCCGCGGGCGCGTGCGTGCTCTTCGCTCTCCAGCACCACCACGCCGGCGCCCTCCGCGAGGACAAAGCCGTCACGGCCGCCGTCGAACGGGCGTGAGGCACGCTGCGGATCCCCGGCGCGGGTGGACAGCGCGCGGATCTGGGAAAAGCCGGTGATCACCAGGTCGTTGACGGAGGCGTCAACGCCGCCGGCAATTACGACGTCGGCTGCGCCGGAGCGGATCATCTCGGCTGCCTGGACAATCGCTTCCGCCCCGGACGCGCATGCGCTGACCGGGGTCCGGGCGCCGCCGCGGGCACCGAGGTCGATGGAAACCCAGGCCGCCGGGCCGTTGACCATCAGGCGGGTGAGTGTGTGCGGCGAAACCTTGCGCGGGCCCGCTGCTGCAAGGGTGCGGTCCTGCTCCAGCGTGGAGCCGAGCCCGCCGTAAGCGGAGCCGATCACCACGGCGAAGCGCTCGGGATCCACCTCGGGGGCGCCCGCCTGTTTCCAGGCTTCGCGGGCGGCGGTAAGCGCAAGCTGCCCACAGCGGTCCATGCGCTTCATTTCGCGGGTGCTGAGGTGCCCGGACAGATCAGTGGTGACCTGCCCGGCAATCTTCACGGGCAACTGTTCCGCCCACGCATCCTCGAGCGGTGCAATGCCGGACTTTCCGGCCACCAGCGCGGACCAGGTTTCGGCCACGGAGGAACCGAGCGGATTGATGGTGCCGGCACCGGTAATCAATGCGCGGGGTTGAACTGCGCCGGGTTGCACTGCGTTCACGGTTCCTACTTTGCGGGGTTGTGTGTGCCGATGGGGACGAGGGTGAGGTCCGGGTGGTTTTTTTCGATCCGGCGAAGGGCCCAAACATCGTTGAACAACGCGAGGTACTCGCCGTCGGACCGCAGGAGCACCTCGGCGCCCGGAACGTTCGCCAATGCGGGCATGGCATCCGCCGTCGAGATCCTGGCCAGGGAGTAGGGCAGGCGCTCCAGCCGCATGGGGGCGCTGAAGTCGTGCGCCATCCGGTCCTCCACCACTTCGAACTGCATGGGGCCGACGGCGGCGAGCACCGGCGCCTGGTCCCCGCGGACGTCGGAGCGGAGCACCTGGATAACGCCCTCGTGCTCAAGCTGCTCGATGCCGCGGCGGAACTGCTTGAACTTGCTGGGGTCTTTGGACCGGGCAACCTGGAAGTGCTCCGGGGCGAAGAGTGGGATGGCCGGGTATTCCACGGCGTCCTCGAGGAAGAGGCTGTCCCCCACCCGCAGGGAGGACGCGTTGACCAGGCCCACCACGTCGCCAGGGTAGGCCTCATCAATCACTTCGCGTTCCCGGCCGAAGACCTGCTGCGCGTACTTGGTGGCGAACGACTTACCGGTGCGGGTCTGGGTGACCACCATGCCGCGCTCGAAGACGCCGGAGCAGACGCGGATGAAGGCCACATGGTCGCGGTGAGCCTTGTTCATGCCGGCCTGGACCTTGAAGACGAAGCCGGAGAACGGGGACGCCACCGGACGCGGGGTGCCATCAACATCGGGCCGCGGAGCTGCCGGCGGAGCGAAATCCACCAGAGCGTCCAGCAGTTCCTTGACGCCGAAGTTCAGCGCGGCGGAGCTGAACAGGATGGGGGTGGCCTTGCCGGCGTGGAAGCTTTCGACGTCGAACTCCAGGTTCGATTCAATGACCAGACCGGCTTCGTCCACCGCGTCGGACCAGTTGCTGCCTTGGCTTTCGGCCGCTTCCTCCGGGGTGAAGTACTCGGTAAGCGCGATCTGCGCGCCGGCATTGTTGCGCTGGAACCGGGCAAAGCGGTCATTGCGCAGGTCCCAGACGCCGCGGAAGTCGCCGGAGATGCCCACGGCCCACGTCAGCGGCATGGGCTGCAGCCCGGTGCGCTCGGTGATCTCGTCCATCAGTGCCAGCGCGTCCAGGCCCGGGCGGTCCCACTTGTTGATAACTGTGATGATGGGCAGGTTCCGCTGCTTGCAGACCTCGAACAGCTTCATGGTCTGGGTTTCCAGGCCTTTGGCGGCGTCCACGAGCATCACTGCGCAGTCGACGGCGGCGAGCACCCGGTACGTGTCCTCGGAGAAGTCGGCGTGGCCGGGGGTGTCCAGGAGGTTGATGACGGTGTCCCGGTAGGAAAACTGCAGCGCCGCCGAGCTGATGGAGATGCCGCGGTCCTTTTCCATCTGCATCCAGTCCGAGACCGTTTCCTTGCGGTTGGCCTTGCCGCTGGAGGCGCCGGCGGTGCCGATGACCTTGGCGTGCAGCGCGAGCGCCTCGGTCAGCGTGGATTTGCCGGCGTCAGGGTGCGAAATAACAGCAAAGGTCCGACGCCGGGCCGCCTGTTTGTGAATCTCATGGACCCGGGCGGGGCTAAGGACATCTTGGGACACGGTGCTACTTTCGCTGCGGTTTGGGCAACCCCGGGCACTGCCTCATCAGGCGTTGCGGCTGGGGACCGGGGGAACGGGCTGGCGAACAGCCAAGTTCCAGTTTATCGCAGGGCTGCAACCGGCAGCGGCAGAGCCTTACGCTCCACCCGTTCCATGTCCGCCTGCCCGTTCCCGCCGCCAGCCATCCGGCCTGGAGCCGGCACCAGGATCAGGGAATGAGGTTCTCTGCCCGGTAGCGGTCGAAAAGTGCGATAAAAGCGTCCAGGGTCCGCCGGTACCCGGTGAACCCGGCATCCCGGCTCTTGCCCATGTCGGTCACTACCTCGATGTTGCGTCCCAGGTCGCTGTCTGTGTGCCACCAGGACGCCAGCCGATCCAACTCCGGCTCGCTGAGGTTATGGCGCGCGGCAAGTTCCCTCCACTGGTCCTCGCGCCCTGCCATGGACTGTTCAAGGGGCCGGGGCTCCCCCTCGAACCCCTCCCACTCCACACCGAAGTAGGCCGCGAGCTTCGGCCACATCCAGCGCCAGCGGAACACATCGCCGTTGACAATGTTGAAGGCTTCATTGGCGGCCTTTGGCGTGGTGGCTGCCCAGATCATGTGCTCGGCGAGCACGCCGGCCTCCGTCATGTCGGTGAGGCCGTTCCACTGCGTCCCGGATCCCGGAAAGACAAACGGCTCTCCGTTCTCCCTGCAAAGGGTGGCCTGGGCGGCGAGGGTGAGGCCCATGTTCATGGCATTGCCCACCGCGTGCCCAATGACGGTGTGCGCGCGGTGCACGGACCAGGTAAATCCTTGATCAGCCGCTGCTGCCCAGAGCTCGTCCTCCTGCGCGTAGTAGAAGTTCCGCACCGGCAGGCGCGGCTCCTCCTCGTGGAAGGGCGTGTCCGCCATCTCTCCGGCTGCGTACGCCTCAAAGGGTCCGAGGTAGTGCTTGAGCCCGGTCATCAGCGCAACATGGGCCACGTCCTTGCCCCGAAGTGCAGCGAGGAGGTCACGCACCATGCCGGCATTGACGGTGATGTTTTCCTCCTCGGTGTCTCGCCGCGACCATGCCGTGAAAAAGACATGCGAGGGATTCTCCGGCCCCAGTACAGCTGTCAATGACTCAGCGGAGGTCAGGTCTGCGGAGAGCCAGCGGACACCGGGGCGCTCCGCTCCGGGGTTGCGGGACAGTGCAAGGACGGCCCACCCCTGGGCTGCCAGATTGTCCACAAGGGCCGACCCGGCGATGCCGGTGGCCCCTACTACGAGAGCCGTGCGCCCGGTACCTGTTGTTGTTCCTGTGCCGAAATCCATGGTGCTCCTACTGGTCGGTGCTGCCCGTGCCCGCACCTAAGCCAGGTGGTCAGGCTCCGGCGGGGGACGAACGCTGCGGGCACGGCGGCGGTAAGCCGCCGTCGGTCTAATAGCGACAAGACACTGGTCCCGGCAGATATTCCTTGCCGCCGGCGCTGCTGCACGGCATCCCGGGAGGTTCGGTTCCTCAGGGGCGGGAACGAGCGGCAGGCCAAACCCGTGCTGCCGCAGTAATCCCCCGGCCCTTAACACCCGCGAAACAGGAAGTTCAAAGCCGCGTAATCCCGGCGGGCCAGCGTGGCCGCATGATGACGTACGGCAGTCCGATGCACCGCCATGTAAGGGCCTGAGCAGCAGTGCGTGGCGTTTCCTTCTCCGGCAACTTGTTTTTTGATCCTTTGGCCACCGGCCTGGCTCCCGCCGAAATCCAGGACCACAGCGCCGCCCGGCCTGCGGAAACTTCCATGCGGCGCGGGACCCAGTCAGCCGCCGAACAAAAGGCCCTCAGGGCGGCGTCCCTTACCAAGGTCAGCAGAGACCTGGAGCGGATGCTTCAGCAGCGGCCCCGCTGACCCCCGGCGTCAAGGCCACCAAGCGGATTCAAAAGTACCCGGCCAGCCACCCGCCGTCGAACACGTTCCCAGCCACTTCCGCACGTCCCCCAACGGGGCACTTTAGGGCCTGACCGTGCGGAAGTTGGCCTTCTTACCCCTATCATTGAGCTTGCGGGAAATCGAGTACTTTTGTTCCTGCCGGCCAAGCGTGAAAGCCGGCATTTTCTGCGGGCGGCAGTCCGCACCTTTGAAGGGAAACACCTAATGGCGCGGAGCCCCGAAGAATCTCTAAGGGCAACTCTGGGCAGGGTGGCACCCGGAACACCGCTACGTGACGGCCTTGAGCGCATCCTCCGGGGACGGACCGGGGCGCTGATCGTATTGGGCTCGGACAGGACCATCGACTCCATCTGCTCGGGCGGGTTCGACATCGGCATCGATTTCTCCCCCACGCGCCTGCGCGAGCTCGCCAAGATGGACGGCGCCATCATCTGCGACAAGGACGCCGGCAACATCCTCCGCGCCGCCGTCCAGCTCGTCCCGGACTCCAGCATCGAAACCCACGAATCCGGCACGCGCCACCGCACAGCCGAACGCGTGGCCATCCAGACCGGAGTGCCCGTCATCTCCGTCAGCCAGTCCATGCAGATTATTGCCCTGTACGTGAACGGCCTGCGCCACGTCCTGGAAGGTTCGGAGACGGTCCTCGCGCGCGCCAACCAGGCCCTTGCCACACTGGAGCGCTACCGCTCACGCCTGGACCAGGTCACCAGCTCGCTGTCTGCGTTGGAGATCGAAGCGATGGTGACCGTCCGGGATGTGGCAGTCACCCTGCAGCGGCAGGAAATGGTTCGCCGCATCTCGGAGGAGATCTCCCAGTACGTCCTTGAACTGGGCGAAGACGGCCGCCTCCTCTCGCTCCAGCTTGATGAGCTCACTGTAGGCCGCGGCCCCGGAAGCGACGTCATCATCCGCGACTACGCCTCGCCCCACGCCTCCCCCGAGGAAATCGAAAAAGCTGTCAGCGCTCTCGTGAACCTCGGGCCCACCGAGTTGATTGACCTCGGAAAAATCTCGGGGATCGTCGGCTTTGCGGGCGGCGAGGCAAACCTCGACGCCGTAGTGCAGCCGCGCGGCTACCGCCTGCTCTCGGGACTGAAGGCAGTTCCGAAGGCAGTTGCGGACCGCCTGGTGGACCACTTCGGCGGCCTGCAGTTCCTGATGGCGGCCACCATCGATGACCTGATGACGGTGGACGGCATCGGCGACCAGCGGGCGCGGACGGTTCGGGAAGGCTTAAGCCGGATGGCGGAAGCAAGCCTGCTGGACCGCTTCCTCTAGTTCCCACTGGCGCCCTCGCCTCGCAAGCCCGGCCAGGGAACCCTGCCAGCGTGGGCCCATTGCAGCGCCGGTCAGTTCAGCTGGAAAACAGCCTTGGGGCTGGCACGCGAGCCGAGTTTGGCCGTGAAGATGTAGTACGCCCCGCCGCCGCCGGGCTTGGCTTCCACGGGCTGGCAGCCTTCAACGCTGCGGTTCCGGGACCACGGGAAGTTGGCGGTTTCGCTGGCGCCGGGAGCGATGATTTTCAGCAGGTCCTCGCTTTTTGCCTGGCAGTCCCGGGACGAAAAGATGCGGTCCGGCCCGCTCGTCACCAGGTACTCCATCTGGGAGGTTCCGATGTTGACCTCACAGGGCATGGTGCCGCCGTTGGTCACCTTGAGCGTGAACATCGGCTTTTCCCCGGGCCCGTAAGCGGCCTTGTCCGTGGACGCCGAGACTGTGACCAGGTTCTGGTTGCAGGTGGGCGTGGCTGAGGGCGTTGGTGTAGGTTCCGGAGCAGACGCCGACGGCGATGCGTCCGCCGACGCCGTCTCACCAGCAGTGGGGTCCGTGGACGATGCCTGCTCCGACCTGCCGCTGACGGCCCCTGCCAGGGCGAACCCGCCGGCCACCAGCGCGATGACCATGAGCAGCGCCGCGCCGAGGAACAGCCGACGCCGGCGGTACACTGCGGGGCTCGGCTTACGGACGGTGCTCGAACCGGATACCGTCGCCCTGCCACGTGATGCTGAATTGCCTTGCCTGCCCATCCTTCTAGGCTAGAGAACGGGCGCGGATCTGCTTCACCACCACGCCGCCGCCCTTGCAACGCTCTGGTCACATCACGTTTCCAGCCTTGCAGGCGGATCAATTACAGTGTTGGGATCGACACTCAAGCCCCCACCACCGCTGCGTCTGCCCCCGTTCCCGCCGGGGCGGAACTGCAGATGCTGCACAGCCAAATCAACAACTGGTTTGCGGGGATTGCCCGGGACCTCCCCTGGCGGAAACCTGAATGCTCACCCTGGGGCGTGCTGGTCAGCGAAATCATGCTGCAGCAAACGCCGGTGGTCCGGGTGCTGCCCGTTTGGCAGGAATGGCTGAAGCGTTGGCCCACTCCCGCAGGCCTGGCGGGCGAACCAGCCGGCGAGGCAGTCCGTTCCTGGGGCAGGCTGGGCTACCCCCGCCGCGCGCTGCGGCTGCATGCGGCAGCGGCGGCCATTGTTGAGCACCACGGCGGCAGGGTGCCGGACAACTACGCCGAACTTCTGGCGCTGCCCGGTGTGGGCAGCTACACGGCCGCGGCGGTGGCTGCATTCGCCTATGGGCGCCGCGAAACGGTGGTGGACACCAACATCAGGCGGGTCCACGCCCGCCTTATTTCCGGGGCTGCGCTGCCTGCCCCTGCGCTGACTGCAGCGGAAATGCGGCTCGCCGCCCAGCTCCTGCCGGACGACGACGGCACGTCCGTGCGCTGGAACGCTGCGGTGATGGAGCTGGGGGCACTGGTGTGCACGGCCCGGGCACCCAAGTGCAGCGACTGCCCGGTCAGCGGCTCCTGTGCGTGGCGGGCGGCAGGCGAGCCCCCGCCGTCGTACGTCCCCAAGGGCCAGGCCTGGCACGGCACTGACCGCCAGGTGCGCGGGGCCGTCATGGCGGTGCTGCGCGAGGCCGAGGCGCCCGTGCCGCCGGAGATGTTCCAGCGGGAGCCGGCGGACCTAGGTTTCGCGCCGGCGGGGATTGGCGTGCCGCTGGGGGTCCTGCACAGGTTGAATTCGGCTCCCGAGCAGCTGGAACGTGCCCTTGCAGGCCTGCTCGTCGATGGCCTGGCGGAGCTGCACGACGGCGGATTCCGGCTCCCCGCCTGAGCCCCTGCCCGTCATGGTGCGCCGTCGCGGGGACCTGGAATGGCATACTTCTTGGTGACCGGAACCGGGGGAAACCGTGAGAATCATTCTGTACATTGTCTGGGCGCTGTTCGTTGTGGCCGCCGTCTTCGCTCTTATCCACTCGGTGCGGAAAACCAGGCGCCGCGAGCAGCAGACCGCAGCGTGGCCCAAGGTGCAGGCCACCGTTACCGGCAGCATCGCGGGATGGACCAACGGCGGCGGCGGTTCCAGCCGCAGCCGGCGCTTTTTCCCCACCTTCCAGTTCACCGATCCCCAGGGCATACTCTTCGCGGGCGAATCCGATGTCTCCTTCGCCAGCCAGCCGGTGCCTGGGTCACTGATTGAGGTGGCGTACAACCCCGCAAACCCCAATGAGTCACTTCAGGTATCGTCCGCCCCCAGGACGGCGATGGGTTGCCTAATCCCGTTTTTCGCAGTCTTCGCGATCGCGTTGTTCTGGTTTATCGGCATCTTCCCGCTGGCCTGATTCCCACTGGGTTGGTTCCCGCGGGCTGGGGTCGCACAGACCGGGAGCATAACGATGTTTGCATCACTTCGCAACGGGCCGCGGGGAGCCTCCGCCCCGGCCGTACCCTGAAGTATGGGCAAGCGCGGGCTGCTTTTGGCTCTCATCACGACGGCGGGGCTCGCCTCCGCATGCGGCCCCGGCCCCGGCGCGGCCCCCTGCCCAGCCATTGCACAGGCCACGGCTGTCTCCGTCACGGTTTCGGCCAACTATGCACCGCAGGTGGCAACGCTGCACCTGAAGGCCTGCCAGGACGGCACGTGCACCGAAGATGATGTGGAGCTTCACCCGGGCAGCGTCTCAATCGACCAGGGCTGCAGTCCGGATGGCCTCTGCTCCGCCACGGCTTCCCCCGACGGTACGGAATTAGGGGCCTTGTTCCTGCAGACCCTCACCGAGTCACCCATGTCGGTCACCGTATCGGCCACGGGCACGGACGGATCACCCCTGCCCGTACGGACCCTGGACTTCCGCCCCCGGGGCGACTATCCCTACGGCGAACAGTGCGGAAGGTTCATCACCGCATCGGTGCTGCTCGACGCTGAAGGCCTGCACCAGCAGATCTGACGGTCAGAACAGCGCCGGCTGGCTGAAGCTTTCCGCCGTCGCAGCCTCGTCTTCGCGCTCCCCGGCCCCTGGCTCAGGCCGCCATTCGAAACCCAGCTCGGCGAGGAGTTCCTCAACGGACATCTGCCCCTCCAGAACTTCGATATCCGGGGCGTTGTCTTCGAGGTCGAGCCGTTCCATGGCATCGAGCATATTCGCAGGAGTCCCCTGCGGTGCTGTGAACACACCGCCCGGGCGCCATTTCGGGTTGTTCGCCGCCCCTAAGGTTCCCCGAAGCCCGCCTGCACCAGGCCTCCGACATAGTTCACTGCCCGTTCCGCGTCCGCTCCCCATGCTTCAACGTGCAGCACTGATCCCTTGCCAGCCGCCAGCGTCATCAGAGCAGTCATGGACGCACCGTCAACCCCGTTGACCTGCACCTCGGCGTCAAGTGACGACAGCCCACCCGCGATTTTCGCGGCGGGACGGGCGTGCATGCCGGCCTGGTTCACGAGCTCAAAGTCCCCTGTGAAGTCCGGGCCGGCGCCGGTGACGGGGCCTTCGCCGACGGCCTGCAACGCCGGGCTCCCGGCCTGCGGGGCAGGGCCGCGCACAGCTTCCGCCGCCCGTTTGACCGCCTGGACGTCACCGCCGCCCTGTGCAGCGACGGCGGCTGCCACCAGTCCCTCCACCAAAGGTGCATCCGCCAGCACCATTTTGGACGCGTCTTCCGCGAACTCCAACGCGGATTCAGCGGTCATGACAGCGGAGCCCAAGTCAGTCATGATTACGGCGCCGTCACCGCTGGCCACTTTGTCCAGAGCGGCCAGCACCTTCTCCAGGCTGGTGCCAATCCTTCCGTCCATGGTGCCGCCCGCCGCCAGAAGCACGACGTCGGGCGCCATCTGCGCGGCAAGCTCCACGGCGCCGTCGGCGATTTTTTCGCTATGGGAAACCACCACAATGCTGACGGTCACGCAGCCGCCTTCACGGCGGCCCGCAGGATCAGGGCGCTGGAAGCGGCGCCGGGGTCGCGGTGGCCGGCGCTTCGCTCCCCGAGGTAGCTTGCGCGTCCCTTGCGGGCTACCAGCGGATCAGTAGCCACGGCCCCGGCTTCGGCAGCCTCTGCCGCGGCCACCAGAACGGTCAAGGCATCCGGGCTGCCGTCTGCGGCGGCCTGGCTTGCTGCCTCTGCCGCAGGCGTCCAGGCATCCACCATGGTTTTGTCCCCTGGCTCCGCTTTTCCGCGCGCCACTATCCCATCCCGCGCGGCAGTCAGGGCACCGGCCCAGGCGGCAGGAGCTATTTCCGCAGAGTCCCCGAGGGAGGTGGCTGCACGAAGGAACGCCGTGCCGTACAGCGGGCCCGCCGCACCACCCACTTTGGACATCAGGGTCATCGCGGTCAGCTTCAGCGCAGCGCCGGGCGTTTCCGGCGGGGAGTCGGACAGCTTGTCCAATACCGCCTGGAAGCCGCGGTCCATGTTTTCGCCGTGATCGGAATCCCCGATGGCCCGGTCGAGTTCGATCAGCTCCGCCCTGTGCTCCGCCATTGCCTCCGCGCACAGGGTTAGCCACTTGACGGTCCAGTTAACGTCCAGAACCACAGCTATACGCCCCAGCGCAGTGCCGCCGTGTGCACCGGCGCGTCCCACAGATCAATGAGTTCGTCGTCCAGCCGCAGTACCGAGATGGAGCAGCCCTGCATCTCCAGCGCCGTGATGTAATTTCCCACCAGGGAACGCTCGACGGCGGCGCCCCTGTCCGCGAGCACCTGGGCGGCCCGCCGGTAGACGATGTACAGCTCGCTCAGGGGGGTGCCGCCCATCCCGTTGACGAACAGCAGCACCCTGTCCCCCGCAGTGATTCCCAGATCAGTCAGTACGGGCTCCAGCAGGCGGTCCGTGATGCCGTCTGCGTTTTCCATCGCAATCCGGTGCCTGCCCGGCTCGCCGTGGATTCCAATGCCGATCTCAATTTCATCCTCGGCCAGGTCAAAGCTGGGCGAGCCCGCGTGGGGTACGGTGCAGGCGGTCAGGGCCACACCCATGGTGCGGACGTTGCTGTTGACGCGTTCGCCTATCGCGGCCACGGCGTCGAGGCCGTCTCCCCGCTCAGCAGCGGCTCCGGCGATCTTTTCCACCAGCACCGTCCCGCCCACTCCGCGCCGGCCTGCTGTGTACAGCGAATCCTCTACGGCAACGTCATCATTGACCAGGACGGTGCGGACGTTGACGCCTTCCGCTTCGGCGAGTTCGGCTGCCGTCTCGAAGTTCAGGACGTCGCCGGTGTAGTTCTTGACGATGTGCACGACGCCGGCGCCCGAGTTCACGGCCAGCGTCGCCGGGAGGATCTGGTCCGGTGTCGGGGAGGTGAACACCGCGCCGGGCACGGCGGCGTCCAGCATGCCACGCCCCACAAATCCGGCGTGCAGCGGTTCATGGCCGCTGCCGCCGCCCGAGACGAGTCCTACTTTCCCGCTGACTGGCGCGTCTTTGCGCGTGATGTACAGGGGATCGGCGCTGACGGTGACAAGGCCCGAATGCGCCTGGCCGAAGCCCTGCACGGATTCGTCGACTACCGACTTTGGATCGTTAATGAGCTTCTTCATGGCGGTACTCCTGGCTTGCTTCCTGGAGGATGACATTCCGACCCTACTACCGGCATGCGGCGCGGCGGTAGGGCTGCGCTTCCGCCGAATAGAGAAAAGGGACAGCCCCCAATGACTGTCCCTTTCCCTGGGCCCCCAATCCCGGCCGGAAACAGTTTATCCATCAAATCGAGTAAAAGAAAGTGCAGTTCAGGCGGTTTTGGCGGTGCAGCGGAAAACCGGAAGGTTAAAGAAACCTGATCATGCGGGTGTTTCCGAGGGTGTTTGGCTTGACCCTTGCCAGATCGAGGAACTCGGCCACACCTTCGTCGTGGGACCGGAGCAGTTCCGAGTACACCACGGGGTCCACGGCGGACTGGTCCGCCATCACGTCGAAGCCGTGGCGCTTGAAGAAGTCCACCTCGAAGGTAAGGCAAAAAACGCGGGCGACGCCCAGGGCGCGCGCCTCCTCAAGCAGGCTCTCCACCAGGACATGTCCCACGCCTTTTCCCCGCCAGTCCGCAGAAGTGGCAAGGGTCCGCACTTCGGCCAGGTCCTCCCACATAACGTGGAGCGCCCCACAGCCAATGACTTCACCGTCCGAGGACTCTGCGATCCGGAACTCCTGCAGGCTCTCGTAATACGCCACCGTCTCCTTTGCCATCAGAATCCGCTGGTCTGCCAGCGGCGCCACCAGTCTCTTGATAGCGGAAACATCGCCGGTGCGCGCAGGGCGGATATGGAAGGAGTTCGTCACAGAGCAATCCTACGAGCACTCAGGAGTGCACCACGGCACCGGCGCTTGCCGCCAGACATTTGCCGGCGCCTGCTCGTACCTCGCTCTGACAGCGCCTACACAAATGCCTGCCGGTCATCACCTATTGCTTCACTCGCCGTGCGAGGGCGTCGGGGTCATTTGTGTAGCTTGCGTCAAAGCGACGAAGGAGCAGCAAGCGGCAAATGACCCCGCCGGAGCGGGCAACCTAGGCTACAGCCCCAGCTCGTTGGGCACCGGCAGGTCCTGATCGAGGACGTTCCGGGCCAGGAAGCTCTCCACAACGCCGTACCAGACCTTTGCGTGCTGCGGCTGCAGGACCCAGTGGTTTTCGTCCGGGAAGTACAGGAACCGGTGCGGCGTCCGGCCGTCCTGGTCCGCTGCCAGCTGCGACTTGGACAACAGCTCATACCAAAGACGCAGGCCTTCCCCGATGGGTACGCGGTAATCCTTGTCCCCGTGGATCACCAGCATGGGCGTGCTGATCTTTTCAACGTGAAGGTGCGGCGAGTTCTCCAGCGCCATCTCCTCGGTCATCTCCTTCAGCCAGTACTGCGAGGAGTCTGTGGTGGGGCCGAACTGGTCCAGCGCCCAAAGACTGGCGTGGGTCACTACGGCCTTGAACCGGTCCGTCTGTCCGGCAACCCAGTTGGCCATGTAGCCGCCGAAAGAGCCCCCCATGGCCGCGGTACGGTCCGCGTCAATATCAGGACGGTCGACGGCGGCATCAGTCACGGCCATGAGGTCTGTGAACGGGCCTTTGCCCCATTGGCCCCAGCCCCGCTGAATGTAGTTCTGGCCGTAGCCTGTGGAGAGGGCAGGATCGGGCAGAAGCACCGCGTACCCCTTCGCGGTCAGCAGCCAAGGGTTCCAGCGCCAGGTCCAGGCGTTCCAGGATCCCAGCGGGCCGCCATGGATCCAGAGCAGCATCGGCGCCGGGGAATCCGCGGAGGCATCTTCGGGCAGTGCGAGGTACGCCGGGACGCGTGAGCCGTCCGCCGCTGTCGCCGCAATCCGTTCCAGCCTGCCGGGACGGGTGGGCCGTTCCGCCGGCGCCGGCAACCGGGTGGCTTCGCCGGTTTGCAGGTCAATGCGTACAGCTTCCGGCGGGAACTCATAGGAACTGCGGAGGGCGTAGGCGCTGCGCCCCTCAGGCGAGACCACGACGTCGGTGTAGGCCGCCGCGTCCTGTGTCACCCGTGTAACGCTCACTTCAGCGGCAGACGCCGGGACGCTGATCCGGAAAACCGGCGACGCGCCGTCGTCGTCCGCGGTGACCAGGAGGGCGGAACCGTCTGGCAGCCAGGCGGCCGGCTTGGCCCAGCGGTCCCAGTCGTGCGCCAGGGGCGTCAGCTGCCCAGTGCCGGACGAGGACGCCTCGGAGACATCCAGGAGGTGCAGCTTTATTTGGGGTGCCTGGTGCGGGGTGGTGTCGCTCTCGCTCAGCACCACCAAGGTGCTGCCGTCCGGGCTCACAGGACCGGGGAAGTAGCTCATCCCCTCGCGGTCCAGGAGTACCGTCGTGTTGCCGGAGTCCACGTCGATGGCCACCAGGACGGAGCGACTGTCCGCGCGGGCCAGCGGTTTGGTGTAGCTCGCGTAAATGGTCCTGCCATCGGGGCTGACCGCAGTTTCCGCCTCGCGCAGCCGTGCACCTGCATCGGGCGTGAGGTTCCGGAGGGCCAGGGGAGCCGTGGCATCCACAGTGGCGGGTTTGCCGGGGTCCTTCTCCTTCCCGGGCTCCACAGCGAAGATCCGCGGCTGGCCGGGCCCCAGATCCGCATCCCAGTAACGGACCGGATATTCACTGTGCAGAATGGCGGAGACCTTGTTGTCCTTGCGGGACTTCCGCCGTTCGGCATCGTCATCTTCATCGGCCGAGCCCGCCAGGACCTCCGCAACAATGAAGGTGGCATCCGCCGCTTTAGCTGTCATTACGGCACCCACGCCACCAGGCCGGTTGAGCACCACTCGCGCCTCGCCGCCGTCGGCGGGCAGGAGCCAGAGGGCGTTTACCGGGTCGCCCTCGGGGCTGTCAGGATCGGGCCGGGCGGAGGTGAAGTAGACATCACCGTTGACCCCGAACGCCGCTCCTGCCTCACCCTTGGCGCTGCGGGTGATCCGTCGCGCGTGCTTCTGCCCTGCAGGATCAAGCTCCCACAGCGCTGTGCCAAATTCGGTTCCCTTGCCGTTCAGGGTGGCCACGGTAGTAACCAGCCGCCGGCCGTCGGGGCTCATCGCCAGCCCGCTCACCCGCGGGATGGACAGGTAATGGTCCAGATCATGGAAAGGAGTCAAAGGTTGCTCGTCCGGGATCGCCGGATTCAGATTAGCCATGCCCCCGATTCAACCCGAACTGTGCTCCCCGTCACAACCACTTCACTACCGGCGAAACCCACGGCTGCTCCTTCGTGGCTGGGGTGCCCCGGCCCGGGCGCCATTTGCCCACAACCCGGTTGCAGCAGGTGCCTGCATCCACGAACGGCCCTCAGCCGCATAGACGGTGCTGGGCAACACCGCTCATGCGGGTACGGACCGCTCATGCCTTGTGACGCATGAGGGAGACGGTGACATTGGCGCCGAAACCAGCCACAGTGCCCTCAACAAGCGAAAGCCCCGCCTGCTCTTTCGGAGCGGGCGGGGCCTTCGTTTTGGTGCTAGACGCTCGGAGCGATTTCCGGGATGCGTGGCTTGGCGTTGCCGGCAAACGTGAACTTGGCGTCGTCGCCGTCGCCTTCCACGTCCACTACAACGATGTCGCCGGCGTGGATCTCACCGAACAGGATCTTCTCGGAGAGCTGGTCCTCGATCTCGCGCTGGATGGTGCGGCGGAGCGGCCGCGCACCCATGGCGGGATCGTATCCGCGGGTTGCCAGGAGCACCTTGGCCTTGGGCGTGAGCTCGATGCCCATGTCCTTGTCCTTGAGCCGCTTCTCCAGGCGTCCAACGAACATGTCCACGATCTCGATGATCTCGTCCTGGGTGAGCTGCGGGAACACCACAACGTCATCCACACGGTTCAGGAACTCGGGGCGGAAGTGCTGCTTGAGCTCCTCGGTGACGCGGGCACGCATGCGGTTGTAGCCGGTCTGCGTGTCGGTGCCGGACTGGAAGCCGGTGGCCACACTCTTTGAGATGTCCCGGGTGCCCAGGTTGGTGGTCATGATGATCACCGTGTTCTTGAAGTCCACCACCCGGCCCTGGGAGTCGGTCAACCGGCCGTCTTCCAAGATCTGCAGGAGCGAGTTGAAGAGGTCCGCGTGGGCCTTCTCCACTTCATCGAACAGCACCACGGAGAACGGACGACGCCGGACCTTCTCGGTCAGCTGGCCGCCTTCCTCGTAGCCAACGTAGCCCGGAGGGGCACCGAAGAGCCGCGAGACGGTGTGCTTCTCGGAGTACTCGGACATGTCCAGCGTGATGAGGGCGTCCTCTTCACCGAACAGGAACTCCGCGAGTGCCTTGGCGAGCTCGGTCTTGCCGACGCCGGTGGGGCCGGCGAAGATGAACGAGCCACCCGGACGCTTGGGGTCCTTGAGTCCTGCACGGGTGCGGCGAATGGCCTGCGACAGTGCCTTGATGGCCTCGTCCTGGCCCACCACACGCTTGTGCAGTTCGTCTTCCATCTTCAGCAGGCGCGAGGACTCTTCCTCTGTCAGCTTGAACACGGGGATGCCGGTGGAGTTGGCCAGCACCTCGGCGATGAGATCCTCATCCACCTCGGAGATGTCGTCCATGCCGCCGGACTTCCAGTGGCGTTCCTTCTCGGAGCGCTCGGTGATCATCTTCTGCTCTTTGTCACGGAGCGCGGCTGCACCTTCGAAGTCCTGCGCGTCAATAGCGGACTCCTTTTCCATCTTCAGCTTGGCGATGCGCTCGTCCATGGCCTTGAGCTCCGGCGGAGCGGTCATGCGGCGGATACGCAGCCGTGCGCCGGCTTCGTCGATCAGGTCGATCGCCTTGTCCGGCAGGAAGCGGTCAGAGATGTAGCGCTCGGCGAGGCTGGCAGCCGAGGCCAGGGCGCCGTCGGTAATGGTGACGCGGTGGTGCGCCTCGTAGCGGTCACGCAGGCCCTTAAGGATCTCGATCGCATGCGCAACCGAGGGCTCCTTGACCTGGATCGGCTGGAAGCGGCGCTCCAGCGCGGCGTCCTTCTCGATGTGCTTGCGGTACTCGTCCAGCGTGGTGGCACCAATGGTCTGCAGTTCACCGCGGGCCAGCATGGGCTTCAGGATGGACGCAGCATCGATGGCACCTTCGGCGGCACCGGCACCCACAAGGGTGTGGATTTCGTCGATGAAGAGAATGATGTCACCGCGGGTGCGGATTTCCTTGAGGACCTTCTTCAGGCGCTCTTCGAAGTCACCGCGGTACCGGGAGCCTGCCACCAGAGAACCGAGGTCCAGGGTGTACAGCTGCTTGTCCTTGATGGTTTCCGGGACGTCGCCACGGACAATCGCCTGGGCAAGA
The DNA here is from genome assembly GCF_059383655.1 of Pseudarthrobacter sp. Hb11. Classification (NCBI taxonomy): domain Bacteria; kingdom Bacillati; phylum Actinomycetota; class Actinomycetes; order Micrococcales; family Micrococcaceae; genus Pseudarthrobacter; species Pseudarthrobacter sp. Hb11. The sequence goes on along the minus strand of NZ_JBWZCM010000013.1, from coordinate 9,158 downwards.
CCCTCGACGACGGCCGTCTTGCCGACACCCGGCTCACCGATCAACACCGGGTTGTTCTTGGTGCGGCGGGAGAGGACCTGCATAACGCGTTCCATCTCCTGCTCGCGTCCGATGACCGGGTCCAGCTTGTTCTCGCGGGCAGCCTGGGTCAGGTTGCGGCCGAACTGGTCCAAAACAACGGATCCCGCCGGCGTACCCTCGGGCTGGCTGGAGCCGACGCCGGCACCGCTTGTTTCCTTGCCCTGGTAGCCCGACAGGAGCTGGATGACCTGCTGGCGGACCCGGTTGAGGTCTGCGCCGAGCTTGACCAACACCTGGGCGGCAACACCCTCACCCTCGCGGATGAGTCCCAGCAGGATGTGCTCCGTGCCGATGTAGTTGTGGCCCAGCTGGAGGGCTTCGCGCAGCGAGAGTTCCAGCACCTTCTTGGCACGGGGGGTGAAGGGGATGTGGCCGGACGGCGCCTGCTGGCCCTGCCCGATGATCTCCTGCACCTGCTCGCGAACGCCGTCGAGCGAAATGCTCAAGGACTCAAGAGCTTTGGCGGCAACGCCCTCACCCTCATGGATAAGACCCAAGAGGATGTGTTCGGTACCAATGTAATTGTGGTTCAGCATGCGTGCCTCTTCTTGGGCAAGCACAACTACGCGACGGGCACGGTCCGTAAATCGCTCAAACATTTCGCCACACTCCTAGCTACGACGTACTTTGATGCTACGTGGCCCGCCCATACTTGTGGAGCGTGTTCGCCACGGGGGAAACCGGGATGGACCGGGAATACCCGCAGATGCCACTTTTCAGCGCCGGCGGCACCTGCCGGGAGTGGGTAGAAGGCCAATCAATCGGCCTCCTGCCGATGGGAGGGGAGCGGCACGCCGCCCCAGCGCGCACCCTTGCTTCTGTCCCGGCCGGCAATGCGCACATCTGACCTTGAGCGCCCCGTTGGTGTTCTAAGTTTCCGAACACCCTCGGGCCGCGAGCCTCCTGCGCAGTCCCTCGACTAAATCCGTCCCGGCACCGTGATGTCGCTGTGCAGCGGAGTAATTACGGCACTGCCCCCTCTTTCAGGCTGGCAACCGAAAAAGCCCTGCTTCCCGACGCGGGAAGCAGGGCCTTTTGGCCGATTTGCGGCTGAAACTAGGAATTGGCCTTTTGGTAGGCTTCCTGGATTTCGGCCTGAATTCGGCCACGGCTGTTAACGGTGTAGCCGTTTTCCCGGGCCCATTGCCGAATCTGTGCCGAATCGTGGCTGCGGCCTCCGCCCGATGCTTTGGTGCGTGCAGCCCGGCCGCTGCTGCCCGAAGCCTTACGCGAAGCACCGATAAACCGTTCCAGTGAGGAACGGAGTTCGGCGGCATTGGCGGCCGATAGATCAATCTCATAGTTGACCCCGTCAAGGCCAAACTTTACATTCTCGTCTGCGGATCCCCCATCCAAATCATCAACGAGGATGATGTTTACTTTCTGTGCCATTTAAGGTCTTCCTCTTGGAAAGGGTTCGGTTTTCAGAAAAGCAGGATGTTTCCCTAAAAGTATGACCCTCTTTATGGCAACGCGTCAAAGCGCCAATTGACCCCTGGGGATAAAAGCGGAAAGCTTGGGGGTTTATCTATTCGATTCGGGGTCCGCTGGCCCCGCAGTACGCGCTTCGGCTTCTGCCTGGGCTTGCGCCTCGGCCTGGCGTTCGGATTTGTCCGCGTTGAAGATCGACTTCATGGCGAACCAGAAGAGCAGGCCCACCACCAGGGACGGCAGGAGTACAGCTACATATTCCACGGTCAGTGCCCTTCGGGCTTGAGCAGCGGGAAGAGGATGGTTTCGCGGATCCCGGCGCCGGTGAACAGCATCACCAGCCGGTCGATCCCGAGTCCGATGCCGCCCATCGGCGGGGCGCCGTATTCGAGAGCGCGCAGAAAGTCCTCGTCCAACTGCATGGCCTCATCATCGCCGGCGGCTGCATGGCGTGACTGCTCGGTGAGCCGTTCGCGCTGGATAACGGGGTCGATCAGTTCGGAGAACGCGGTGCCGCGCTCCATGCCGCCGATAATGAGGTCCCAGGCCTCGATCAGCCTGCCGTCTTCCCGGTGCGGGCGGGCCAGCGGCTGGGCAGAGGGCGGGTAGTCGTAGACGAAGGTGGGGTTCAGCAGGGTGGGCTCCACGATTTCGCCGAAGAGCTCCACCGCCAGCTTCTCGGCGTCCCACTTGGGATCAACCTTGACCTCGTGCTTTTCGGCGATACCCCGCAGTACCTCCAGCGAAGTCTCTGGCGTGACTTCCTGGCCAACGGCGTCGGACAGTCCGGGGTAGACAGATACCCAGGCCCACTCGCCGTCGAGGTTGATCTCCCCCGCTTCGGTCTGCAGGACCCGGCCGGCGCCCACGGCATCCGCTGCGTCGAGGATGATCTCCTTGATGCGCTGCGCCATAACGAACTGGTCAGCCCACGCCTCGTAGCTCTCAAGGGTGGTGAACTCGGGGCTGTGGGTCGAGTCCACGCCCTCGTTGCGGAACACCCGTCCCATGTCGTAGACGCGGTCGATGCCGCCCACCACGGCACGCTTGAGGTAGAGCTCGGTGGCGATGCGCAGGGTCATCTTCTGGTCGAAAGCGTTCATGTGGGTCTCGAACGGGCGTGCCAGGGCACCGCCGTGGACCAGCTGCAGGATGGGGGTTTCAACTTCCACGTAGTTGTGGCGGAAGAGCGTCTCGCGGATGGAGCGCGTGATGGCGGCACGGGTGTAGACCATCTCGCGGGCTTCGTCGCGGACCATCAGGTCCACGTAACGCTGGCGGACGCGGGTCTCCTCGTTCAGCTCGGCGTGGAGTACCGGCAGCGGGCGGAGCGCCTTGGAGGCCATGGACCAGGAGTCGGCCATGACGGACAGCTCGCCGCGGCGGGAAGAAATGACCTCACCGCTGATGAACACGTGGTCCCCGAGGTCTACCAGCGCCTTCCAGTCGGCCAGCGCTTCCTCACCCACGTTGGCGAGACTGAGCATGGCCTGCAGGCGGGTTCCCTTGCCGTCGGTGCCGCCCTCCTGAAGGGTGGCGAAGCACAGCTTTCCGGTGTTGCGCACGAACACGACGCGCCCGGTGACGCCAACAATGTCGCCAGTGGTGTCGTCCGCCTCGAGGTGGGCGTACTTTTCACGGACCTCCGCGAGCGAATGCGTCCGCTCCACACCCACCGGGTACGCCTCGACGCCGCGCTCAATCAGCTTGGCGCGCTTCTCCATGCGGATACGCATCTGCTCGCTGGCATCGAGCGGCTCTGGGGCGTTCTTGGACGAGGGGGTGTTTTGGGAAGTCACAATCATCAAGTTTACGGGAGTTGGGCAGGCCCGGCTTCGGGGGCGGGATCGGGCTGCTGCCTAGGATGGGGTGGTGAAAGAACAGGTACTTCCAACGCACGACGGCGGCCGCCTGGCCTTATACAGTTACGGCACCGAGGATGCGCCCGGAGAACGCCGGGTGCTCCTGATCGGCGGAGCGTTCCTGACCGCCCTGATCTACCGTCCGTTTTCGGTCGCGCTGGCCAAGGGCCTGGGCAACGGCTGGGCGGTGGACGTGTACGACCGCCGCGGCCGCGGAAGTTCCTCCGGGCAGCCGGCGGATTACTGCATGGCCACCGAGATCGCCGACGTCCGTACTGTCCTGGACGGCACGGGTGCCAGGAACATCCTGGGCCACAGCCTGGGCGGTTCGGTGGCCCTCAACGCAGTGCAGGAGTTCACCGGCACCCCCTATGTGCCTGACAAGCTGGCCGTGTACGACGCCGCCGTCAACATTGACGGCAGCATCGACACCGACTGGCTGGACGGCTTCGAGGAGGCTGTGAACAGCGGCAAGGTGGGCCACGCCCTTGCGCACATGAAGAAGGCCACAAGCCCCGGTTCCGCCATGGCGAAGATCCCCGAACCTGTCCTTGCCGCTCTGATGGCACTGTTGTCGCGGACCAAGGTCAACAGGATGTTCCGCGAGGTGATGCCCAGCGGCGTGGGCGAACTGCGCGCCGCCTACAACGAGGCGGACCACGCCAGGGATTTCAGCGTGCTGCCTCCCAACACCCACTTCATGGCCGGCGGCAAGAGCCCCACCTACTACAAGGCCACGGCGGAGCGGCTGCACGCGGCCGTTCCCGGCAGCACCTACGAGCTCTCCCCCAAGGGGTTCCACGGCTCCATCCCCGCTGCCGTGAACGAACTGGTCACCGACATTTCTGAATACTTCAAGGGCTAGGTGCCGCGGCTGAAGCCGGCGAGGGCAGCCTCCCCCAAATTCTGCCACAGGCTCCTGGGCTCATTCCGGTCAGCCAGCCAGTCGCTGTAGTGCGTGATGTCTTCCCCGTGTGCAGCCGCGACAGCATCACAGGCGAACCCGACAGCCTTCGAGCCATCCGCCAGCTCCAGCGATCCGAGCAGCATGGGTTCGGGGAGCGCAGCCAGAAACCGTCCCAGTCCGGCTTCGGATACCAGCCACCGTTCACCCACAAGCTCCGCGCCGCCGTCGTCCGCGAGCAAAGCGCGGTGCTCATCAAGAACCTCGGCTGAGAGTTTGTGTGCAGCCTCGGCCGCGGGCGGCGTCATGGTGCCCGCATTCAGGTTGCTCGGCTAGGCTCGGAACATGACGCGTGAGAACATCAGGACCCCCGACGGCGGCACTCTGGAGCTCTTTTCCACCGGGGCGGATCTTGCTTCCGCCGGTTCAGGCGTGGTTATTGTCCCGCCCTCACTGGTGACTGCGGCCGACTACACAAAGTTCGCGCAAAAGCTAAGCGCCGCGCTGGGCCGACCGGTCCACACGTTCAACCGGCGGGGCCGCGGATCCTCATCCCCACAGCCGGAGGATTACACCCTCGACGTGGACATCCGCGATCTGGCCGCCGTTATGAAACACACGGCCAGCACGGACGTGTTCGGGCACAGCTTTGGCGGGGCCGTTGCCCTCCACGCCGCCCGCACGCTCCCCGTGGAACGGCTCGCTGTCTACGACCCCGCCGTCTCCGTGAACCACAGCGTGAAGGCCGACTGGACCACCGAGTACGAACGCGCCGCAGCTGCCGGGGATGATGACCGTGCCCTGGCAGTCCTCCAGCGCGGCCTCGAGGCAGGCGGCGCATTCTCGTCCCGCATGCCGCTCTCCATGCTGACCCTTGCCAACAAACTTACGGCCGGCACGTCAGAGGGCAAGCAGCAGCGCGAGCTGATGAGGACCGGTGTCCGGGAAATCAAGGCGATCATCGCGGCGGACATGCCGGCGGAGCCGTTCCTGGAACTGCCGCTGGAAACCCTTATTGTGGTGGGCGAAAAGAGCCCGGCCTACTTCGGGGTGGCCTGCGGCCAGATCCACGACGTCCTCTCCGGCTCCAGTTACACCATCCTGCCCGGCTTCGGCCACGACGGCGTTATCAAGGCCCCGGACCGGCTCATCAAGGAGCTCGCGGACTTCTACGCCGGCTAACGCAAGGTAAGTAGCGGCAAGTGTCGTTCTGAGCGGTTTAGAACGACACTTGGCGCTACCTGGTTGGGTTAGTGGCCGGGAGCGTGGCCCGGGCCGGCACCTTCGGTCTTGCGCATCATCGCTGAAAGTACGACGGCGGCGAGGGCTATGACGGTCGCCGTCAGGAAGGCGGCGCTCATCCCCGCGACGAGGCCCGACGTCGCGGAAACCACCGCGAAGATGGACACCAGCAGGGCGGTGCCCGCGGCGCCGGCAACCTGCTGGGTGGTGCTCATGATCGCGGATCCATGCGAGTAGAGGTGCGGCGGAAGCGGGTTCAGGCCGGTGGTGAACGCCGGCGTGAAGAGCAGCGCCAGGCCGAAACTCAGCCCCACGTGCAGGGTGACGATCCAGGCGATGGAGGTGCCGACGTCGAGCATTGAGAACTGCCAGAGGGCCACCACCATCAGGATGGAACCGGTGACGGTGAGCGGCAGCGGCCCTACCTTGTCGAACAGCCGGCCAATGACCGGCCCCAGAAGGCCCATCGCCAGGCCGCCGGGGAGGAGCGCCAGGCCGGTCTCCAAGGAGCCCAGGCCGCGGACTTCCTGCAGATAGAGGGGCAGCAGGATGACGCCGCCGAACAGCGCCATCATGGCCACCACCATCAGCAGGACCGAAATCGTGAACATGCGGAAGTTGAACGCGCGGAGGTCCAGCAGCGGGGCTTCGGCTTTCTGCAGCCGCAGCTGGCGAAGGACGAAAGCCGTGAGGCCGGCAACGCCAATAACCAGCGCGGTGATGGCAGTGGCGCCGGGGCCGGCCTGGCCGCCGTGGCCGCCGCCGATCTGGCTCAGGCCGTAGACCAGGCCGCCGAACGCCGGGACGGTGAGGACTACCGAGAGGGCGTCAAGCTTTGTCTTTTCCGCTTCGCCGATGTTGGTCAGGTACTTCGCGCCGATGGCCAGCGCTGCGAGTGCCACCGGCAGGACGAACACAAACATAAAGCGCCACGTGAAGTGCTCCAGGATCAGCCCGGAAACCGTGGGGCCCATGGCCGGCGCCACCGAGATGGCGATGCTGACGTTGCCCATCACGGCGCCGCGCTTGGCCAGCGGGACCAGCGTGAGGATGGTGGTCATCAGCAGGGGCAGCATGATGGCCGTGCCGCCGGCCTGAACGATGCGGGCCAGCAACAGGATTTCGAATCCGGGAGCCACGGCGGCGAGTGCGGTGCCGCCGGCGAAAAGCCCCATGGCCAGCATAAACACGGCCCGGGTGGACAGGCTCTGCAGGATGAACCCGGTGGTGGGGATGACGATGGCCATGGTGAGCATGAATCCGGTGGAGAGCCACTGGACCGTGGGCGCGTCCACCTGGAGGTCCACCATGAGCCGCTGCAGGGCGACGTTCATGATGGTCTCATTGAGGATCACCACAAACGTCGCCACCAGCAGCGTGCTGATGACGGTGACCGATTCGCGGGACATCTTCTCCGGTGCGGCGGGCTTGGTTCCGGGAGCTTGCACGGACTGGCCGCTGGCGTTCGGAGAGACTTCGGTAGACATGCGTGTTCCCTCAGGGAGTTGTGGAAGTGAGTGGTGCGCGGTTAAGGCCGCTGCAGACTCCAACACTCTACCGCTTGGAGTAATTCCTCCGAGCGGGATTTTTCTTTAACCCTGAGGGAACAGTGGGGGTCAGGAGGGACTGCCGGGGCTGCCTCCGCCGGACCGTCTAGGCCGTTTGGCCAGCGTGCTGACCCTCCGAAATTTCTTCAACCAGTTTGTTATTGAAGGCCGGGAGGTCATCCGGGTTGCGGCTGGTGACCAGCCCTTGGTCCACCACCACTTCCTCGTCGGTCCAGTTGGCGCCGGCATTCTGCAGGTCCGTCTGGAGCGTGTGGTAGGAGGTGAGGTTCCGCCCGCGCACCACTCCCGCTTCAATGAGCAGCCACGGTCCGTGGCAGATGGAGGCCACCGGCTTGTGTTGTTCGAAGAAGCTCCTGGTGAAGCTCTGGGCGTCCTTGTCGACGCGGAGGTGGTCTGCGTTGACAACGCCACCGGGGAGCACCAGCGCGTCGAAGTCCGAGGCGTTCGCCTCTGCGACCGTCAGGTCGACGTCGAACGTGTCGCCCTTCTCAGTCCCCTCGAATCCCTGCAGCTTGCCGCTCTTCAGGGCAACCAGGGTGGGCTGGCCGCCGGCGTCCTTGACTGCCTGCCACGGGCTGGTGAGCTCAATCTGCTCCACGCCGTCGGTCAAAAGGAATGCAACCTTCTTGCCTGCAATGCTGTGTTCTGACATTCTTCCTCCTCGCTTGAAGCGGGTTTCAGCGTCCGAATCAGGGCGTGAATCTTTTGCTTCGAGAGTTGTTTGCCTGACAGCTTCCAGCCTAGGAAGGCGGAAAGTAATAAGCAAACTGAGTATTTTTGCTCCAGCTGGGCGCAGGGTATGCGCGGCGCAGAATTACGACGACGGAAGGGCGCCAGGTGCGTGGCGGGCGGTGGTATAGGCGCACCCACTCAAATTGTCAGTGCCTCCGTAGAGGATGTTGGTATGGGAAACGGCGAGGGCGCAATGGCAGCGATGGAGGGCATTCATGCCTCCGTTGCCGGCGTGGGGGCCCTGTTTCTCAAGGATGCCGCCCTGGCCACTACCGCTGCTGCCGGTGGCGGGGTTGACGTGCTCCAGCGCGCGTACGAGATCCGTTTGGACCGGTTGGGGCTGCTGTCCAGGCTCGAAGCGCAGATAGCTGGGCTCAAGGCACGCGACGCAGCCGAAGCTTTCGAACTGCAACAAGCGATGACCCCACCGAACGCACCCGTGCACGAGCGGACCTACAACGAGATGTCAGCGATCGAGGAAACCGCCGGCGTCCTGACCCTCAGCGGACCCGCAGCCGGAGCGTTCATCACCCAGTCCCGCCAACTCTGCTCCCTCCCGCTCGCCCTTGAGGCACTGTCCTCCGGAACCATCTCCTGGCAGCACGCGAAAATCATCGCCGACGAAACAGACGGCCTCACCCCCGCCGGCGCCAACGCCCTGGCAGCGCACTTCCTCGACCCGGACGCACCGGCCCGCGGAGCCGCCGCCGGGAATCTGGTGCCCTCACGGTTCCGGGCCAGAGTGCGGTCCTGGCGCGAACGCCACCACCCCGAATCGATCGAAAAGCGGCACGCCAAAAGCGCGGCCGACCGCCGCGTCGAATACAGCCCCGACCGTAACGGCATGGCCTGGTTCTCCGCCTACCTGCCCGCCCACCAGGCATCCGCGATCTGGAACAAAATCACCGCCCTCGCCCGAGGCGCCCAAGGCCCGAACGAACCCCGAAACCTCACCCAACTCCGGCCAGACATCCTCGCCAACCTCCTCCTCAGCGCAGGACCCGCACTAACTCCAACCACGGAACCCAGCCCGCACACCCCCAAAGACAACCCCACGGACGGCTCCCAGGATGGCCCCACGGACGCGCTCGGACGAGCCACCCTGGCAATCACCGGCAGCAACGCCACGACCACCGGCACCGACACCGACACCGACGAGTACACGCGTGACCAGCACGAGGGCGACGGTTATGGCACCGACGCTGCCACAGGCTCCGCCGACAACGGCGGCAACGGCGGGTACGCGGATGTCGCCAAAGTCCCGGTCCCAAACACAACAGTGCTCGTGACCGTCCCGGTGTTCGCACTCCTCGGACTCACCGACGAACCAGCCGTCCT
>NZ_JBWZCM010000012.1:0-118453 GCF_059383655.1 Pseudarthrobacter sp. Hb11 | reverse complement strand
CCGCTGGTGGTGTCCGCGGCGTTGGCCGCGGTGCAGCCGAAGGCCAAAAGCCCGCCGGCAAAGAGGGTGCCAAGCATCCCCCTGCGAAGGTTCGAACTCATGATGATGTCTCCTGAAAATAGTTGAGGTAAGGGGCGCTTTGGTCAGCAACCCGCAAGGCCGCGTTCTGCCACACAGGGGGCAGACGGGTCTCAACTAGTCAGGAGAGGAACCGGGGTCCAGGGACACCGGTGCAGGGACGTGCTCAGAGGATTCCCCGGCACGGACGGCACCGGGAACAGGAAGATCAACAGTGAAAACGCTCAGCCACGCCGCAGAACCGGAAGAACCGGACGCCGACGTGCCGCTACCGGCACCGGAACCCGGGACAGCCGGTGCCTGGGCAGGGACAGGCGAAGGGTCAGCCGTCCCAGACTCCCCGGCACCGGCACCGGACTCCACAGGTGGGGCAGCCCGCAGCGGGGACGAAGTACCCGCCAAGGCCACCGCACCGACAGAGGAACCGGTAGAACCCGTGCCCGGCACAGCGCTGGCGAGGGGAACGTCCGCAGCCGCCGGGCTCCCCAGGGTTGCGCCCCGATCCTCGGCAGCAGCCTGGCCGCCTCCGGGGACGACAGCGCCGTCGGAAAGATCGGCATCAACCGGAACGGCCGGCAGCTCAGGAACGGCGGGCAGTTCAGGAACCGCAACGGGCAGCGGAGCGGCGCCTGTGACCAGGTCAGCGACGGGCTCCAGAACAGGTTCAAGAACCGGAACGGCACCGGCAACAGGCGGAACAACAACGGCCACCACTGATGCGGTAGCACCGTCAACAACTCCAGCGACGGGAGCCGAAACAACCATCACTGCATCGGCGGGAACCACCCGGTTCACCACCGGGACAGCTGCGACGATGTTGTCAGCGAGCCCCGAAACCTGGCCCACCACAGGCCCAAGCAAACCCGGCGAGGGTGCCGCAGCAGCAGGCGCGGCAACAGGAGGCGCCGCAGGGGCAGCCGGTGCAGGGCCGGCAACTTTGTCCGATACCGAAGAAACCGTGCTGGTAACCCCGCCCAACAGTGACGTGGTATCAGAAAGCACGTCCGCTGAGGCCGCCGGAGACGAAAACGTCAGCCAGGTCAGGGTCGCCGCACCGGCAAGGAACACAGGACGCAGGGCACGCCACGGAAAACGAGCCTTAGCCATGCGTACCACCCCCAGTACCGTTGCATTCGACGGATGCCCAAAGCCTAAAACCAAATGTTGCAGAAAGTCCAGAACCCACTAAAACAAATCGACAAAATAAGGCCGCTTTTCTTCATGGCGTGACAGCGGCATTGACTTTGTACTGCCGTCCTTTACGGCTGTGTCACCTTTGTGGCTTGCCGTTCATCGTTCGGGTAGCTGACTCCCAGCTGGGCACGCACTCCATCAAAAAGGCGCATCGTGTTCAGTGTGTCCTCCAGCGGCATCACCGGGCTTTCAGTGAGGCCCTGCTGGATACACCGCGTCACCTCGCGCAGTTCGTAGGTGTACCCGCGCCCCACGGCGTCGAATGATTCAACCCGGCGTTCTTCCCGCCCTGTTCCAATAACCAGGTCCCGCGGGTTGTTGATGGATCCGATGCTCTGCAGGAAGCCTTTGCTGCCGGCGACCGTGGCTGTTCGCGGGCCATGTGCCAGCAGCGACGAGGTCAGCTGGGCCTGCGCGCCGTGGTTGTAGCCGAGGGTCAGGGCATTCTGGGCGTCAACGCCGTCGTCATTTATATCTCCCGTGGCGCTGACTGTCTGGGGAAAGCCAAGGGTCCCCAGCGCCCAGAGCAGCGGATAAACCGAAAGGTCGAGCAGGGCGCCACCGCCGTCCTGCCTGGCCCAAAGCCTGGCGGTGGGTGAGTAGGAGGCGGGGAAGCCAAGGTCGGCCGTCACCCAGTGAATGTCCCCGATCTCACCGGAGGCCGCAATTTCGAAGGCCCGCTGCATGCCCGGCAGGAACCGGCTCCAGACGGCCTCCATGAGGAAAAGATTGCGGGACCGGGCAAGATCGATGAGCTCGAAGGCTTCCCTGGCGTTGATGGTGAATGCCTTCTCGCACAGGACGTGTTTGCCGGCGTTGAGCGCGGCCAGCACAACTTCATGGTGCTGCGCATGCGGCGTCGCCACGTAAACCACGTCCACCGCATCATCGGCGAGTAACCGCTCATAGCCGCGAACCCCGCCGTCGTCCCCGTATGCCCGACCGAACCCGTACATGGCGGCGAAGTTGTCCGCCGTCTCCTGCCCCCGGGAGCTGACGGCATAAAGCTCTGCGTCGGCCAGCATAACCAGGTCCTGCGACACGGAGCGGGCAATCCCGCCGGTGGCAATGACGCCCCAGCGGAGGGGATCTCCCGTGGCGGAACGGGGATCCTGGTCGGGCTGGCTGGACAACCATGGCTTGGCGATAGGCGCACTCATGGTGCCCATCTTCTCACTGTGCTGCGAGAGCGTTCGGATTTGACCCTGCAGGAACTGCGAGAGCGTTCGGATTTGACCTGCAGGAACTGCGAGAGCGTTTGATTTTTCCCCGCAGGGAGTGAGAAAGCATCTGGGGGAGGGCCGCACTGCTGGACCCTGGACCCCACCCGTCCCGCCTACTTATCCGGTTCACCCAAAAGCCCGGCCCCGCAGAATGCGGGACCGGGCTTTTCGGTGATCAGATGGCTTACTTGGTGATCGGTCCGAGTACCGGATCGTCCACGTAGGCCGTCTTCACGTTTTCAGCAGTGACGATAACCGGCTCCAGCAGGTAGGCCGGGACGGTCTTGACGCCGTTGTTGTAGGAGTCCTTGTCGTTGATTTCCAGTTCCTTGCCGGCCTGGAGATCCTTCACCATGGTGATGGCGTGCTCAACGAGCTTGCGGGTGTCCTTGTTGATGGTGGAGTACTGCTCGCCGGCCATGATCGACTTGACCGACTCAACCTCGGAGTCCTGGCCCGTGATTACCGGGGTGGGCTTGCCAGCGCCCTTGACGGATGTCAGGACAGCGCGGGCAAGGGTGTCGTTGGGGGAGAGGACGCCGTCCAGGGACTGGCTGGTGTAGCTGCCGGTGAGCAGGGTGTCGGCGCGGCGCTGGGCGTTTTCAGCCTTCCAGCCCTGCGTGACGGCCTGTTCGAACTTGGTCTGTCCGGACACTACCTTCAGCGTGCCGTCGTCGATCTTCGGCTGCAGGACGCTCATGGCGCCGTCGAAGAAGACCTTGGCGTTGGCATCGTCGGGGGAGCCTGCGAACAGTTCGATGTTGTACGGGCCGCTTGCCTTCTTGGCCTGCAGGCCTTCGAGCAGTGCCTGGCCCTGGAGCTCGCCCACCTTGAAGTTGTCGTAGGCCACGTAGTAGTCCACGTTCTGGGTATTCAGGAGCAGGCGGTCGTAGGCGATGATGGTGGCGCCGGCGTCCTTGGCCTGCTGGAGCTGGGTACCCAGCTGCGAGCCGTCGATGGCACCAACGATGATCACCTTGGCGCCCTTGGTGACCATGGCGCTGATCTGGTTCTGCTGCTCGGACACGCCGCCGTTGGCGAACTGCACATCAGCCTTGAACCCTGCCCCGTTGAGTCCGTCGTTGAACAGCTTCTCCGCCAGGACCCAGTTCTCGCTGGTCTTCTGCGGAAGTGCGACGCCGATGGAGGAGTTCTGTTCGAACCCTCCTGCGCCTTCGGTTCCGCCGCCCGTGCTGGGCTCCGACCGGCCGCAGCCCGTCAGCGCCAGTGCTGCGATGGCAGCAACCGCTGCGGCCTTTCCTGCTTTACCAAACATTCGCATTGTTGGTTCTCTTTCCTTGTGGTGGTGTAACTCTATTCAGGCTGCAAGAGCTCAGGCTTCCCTGGCGATCGCTTCCTTGGTGGAGGTGGTTTCGTCGGGCTGGAGGGGGTTGCTGGGTCCGCCGCCGGAGGGCCGGTTGAAGTTTTGAGTCAGCAGGCCGATGATCGACTTCTTGCCCTGGCTCTTGTTGTAGACGTCGAAGGCGACGGCGATCAGGAGCACCAAACCCTTGATGATCTGGGTGAGGTCGGCACCGACGCCGAGGAGCTGCAGGCCGTTGTTCAGCACTGCCATCACCAGGCCACCAATGATGGAGCCGACGACGGTGCCCACGCCGCCCGTAACCGCAGCGCCGCCGATGAAGACAGCGGCGATGGCGTCCAGCTCCCAGCCCACGCCGTCGAACGGGCCGGAGGCGGTGGAGCGTCCGACGAAGATCATGCCCGCCAGGCCGGCAAGGATGGACATGTTCATCATGACCAGGAAGTTGACCTTTTTGGACTGGACACCGGACAGTTCGGCCGCGTGACGGTTGCCGCCCACTGCGTAGACGTGCCGGCCCAGGATGGTGCGGGAGGCGACAAAGCCGTACAGCAGGACCAGGACCGCGAGGATCAGGCCGGGGATCGGGAAGGAAGTACCGGGACGGCCGGTGGCAAACAGGTACGTGGCGTAGAGGATGGCGCCGCAGATCAGGACCAGCTTCAGCACGGTGACCCACATTTCCGGAACTTCAGCGCCAAGAGCCTTGGCGCGGGCCCGGGAGCGCAGTTCGCCCCACACTACGAAGGCCGCGGCTGCGATGCCCAGCAGCAGCGTGAGGTTATTGAAGCCGGTGTCGGGGCCAACCTCGGGGAGGTAGCCCGATCCGAGGAACTGGAAATCGGCGGGCACCGGAATGGTGTTGGACTTGCCCACGAACTGGTTGAAGCCGCGGAAAAGGAGCATGCCGGCGAGGGTGACGATAAAGGCCGGTATGCCCACGTACGCTGTCCACCAGCCCTGCCAGGCGCCGATCACCGCGCCGAGCACCAGGCCCAGGAGCACGCCGGCGTACCACGGGATTCCCCAGTCACGGATGGCGAGGGCCACGGTGACTCCCACGAAGGCGGCGACTGAACCGACGGAGAGGTCGATGTGCCCTGCGATGATCACCAGCACCATGCCGATCGCCAGGATCAGGATGTAGGAGTTGCCGTTGAAGAGGTTGATGACGTTGCCGGGGGTGAGGGTGCGGCCGTCGGTGGCGATTTGGAAGAAGACGATCAGGGCCACCAGGGCGAAGATCATGCCGAATTGGCGGGTATTTCCGCCAAAGAGCTTCTTGAGGGCGTTCATTGTGTGAGTCCTTGTGTCCGGAAGGTTCTGGGGTGGTCCAGGGGTCAGGCGGCTTTGCGGGCAGAGGTCATCAGTTTCATCAGGCTTTCCTGGCTGGCCTCTTCTTTGTCCAGGACACCGGTGATGGCGCCTTCGAAAATCGTGTAGATACGGTCTGAAAGGCCCAGGAGTTCGGGCAGCTCCGAGGAAATGACGATGACACCCTTTCCCTGGTTGGCCAGTTGCTGGATGATGCCGTAAATCTCGTACTTGGCTCCGACGTCAATGCCGCGGGTCGGTTCATCCAGGATCAGCAGGTCCGGGTCCGTGAACATCCACTTGGCAAGGACTACTTTCTGCTGGTTTCCGCCGGACAGTTTGGCCACGCCCTCCTCCACCGACGGGGTCTTGGTCCGCAACGACTTGCGGTACTGCTCCGCTACGGTGAATTCCTGGTTGGGGTCCACCACCGAGTTGTGGCTGATCTTGCGCAGGTTGGCGGCCACCGTGGTGGTTTTGATGTCATCGAGCAGGTTCAGTCCCAGTGACTTGCGGTCCTCGGTGACGTATCCGAGTCCGGCGTCAATGGCCTGCCGGACGGACTTGAGGGTCACCTGCTTGCCGTCCTTGTAGACCTGGCCGCTGATGAACTTGCCGTAGGACCGGCCAAATACGGACCGGGCAAGCTCGGTGCGGCCGGCGCCCATGAGTCCGGCGAAGCCTACAATTTCACCGCGGCGGACGAAGAAGTTCGAGTTCTTGCAAACCAGCCGGTCCTGGACGTTGGGGTGGCCCACCGTCCAGTCCTTGACTTCGAAGAACACCTCGCCGATTTTCGGAGTGTGGTCCGGGAAGCGCGATTCGAGGGTGCGGCCCACCATCCCTTTGATGATGCGGTCCTCGTCCACGCCGTCCGCTTTCACATCCAGCGTCTCGATCGACTTGCCGTCGCGGATGATGGTGATGGAATCGGCGATTTGTTCAATCTCGTTGAGCTTGTGCGAAATGATGATGCTGGTAATGCCCTTCGCCTTCAGGCCAAGCATCAGGTCCAGCAGGTGCTGGGAATCGGACTCATTCAGCGCGGCCGTGGGCTCGTCCAGGATGAGGATCTTTACCGACTTGTTCAAGGCCTTCGCGATTTCCACGAGCTGCTGCTTGCCGACGCCGATTTCCTTGATGGGCGTATCCGGGTCCTCGCGCAGGCCGACACGGGCCAACAGATCCAGGGAGCGCAGCCGGGCCTCGGCCCAGTTGATTACGCCGCGCTTTGTTGGCTCGTTGCCCAAAAAGATGTTCTCCATGATGGAGAGCTCCGGGATCAGCGCGAGTTCCTGGTGGATGATCACGATGCCGGCGTGTTCGCTGGCCCGGATGTCGCGGAACTGCTGGACCTGGTTCTGGTAGACGATGTCGCCGTCGTAGCTGCCGTAGGGGTAAACACCCGAAAGGACCTTCATCAGGGTGGACTTGCCGGCGCCGTTCTCGCCGCAGATGGCGTGGATCTCGCCAGCCTTCACCCGCAGGTTCACATCGGCCAACGCTTTAACGCCGGGGAATTCCTTGGTGATGGACCGCATCTCGAGGATGATCGGGTCGGTTTGCGTGGTCTGGGACGTCATGTGCCCTAACCCTCCAATGCAATGACTTCTTTGTCCGGCCGGCAAAGCGCAGGGCCGTCTGATGAGAAAGTAAACTGGATCACGCCGGTTGTCGTCAAGTCTTTAACGCATATCCCGGATAACAAAACGGTCTAGGTCTTCCTGATTCCGGCGTGTTGGAACACTAGGGCAGCCGCTCCAAGGGCCTCCGCGCGGTCGCCGAGGGAGGACATGGCCAACGCGGTGGTCTCCCCGATGACGGGCACGGCATGCCGCACCAGTCCCCGCTTAATGGGGTCCAGGAGGAGGTTGCCGAGGCCGGCAAGTGGCCCGCCGACCACGATGACTTCAGGGTTGATCAGGTTGGCAACGTTGCCGAGCGCGCGGCCGACGGCGAGCCCAGCGTCATCGAGTACCCGGAGGGTTGCCGAGTCACGGGCCAGGGCCTTGCGCACGATATCCGCGGGGGTGAGCGGCCGGTCCTCACCGCGGCTCAGGAGTTCAATCATGGTGGTGGTGGACGCGATGGTTTCAAGGCAGCCTCGGTTACCGCAGCGGCAGACAAGCCCTTGTTCATGGATGGTGGCGTGGCCGATTTCGCCAGTGATTCCGACGTTGCCGTAATAGGGTGCCCCGTTCAGGATGAGGCCGGCTCCGATGCCTGATCCGATCTTCAAGAACAGCAGGTTGCTGACCCCGGTGTGTTGACCCCAGGTCACCTCGGACCAGGCGCCCAAATTGGCGTCGTTGTCAACAAAAACGGGGATTTTGAGCCGTTCCTCCAGGTGCTGGAGGATGTTGATGCCCACCCACTCCGGAAGGATTGCCCCTTGGGCGACGGTGCCGGTGCGCCGGTCGATCGGTCCGGGGATTCCGGCCCCTGCGCCCACCACTGCGCTGCGCGCGATGCCGCTTTCCTGCAGGAGTTTCTCGAGCAGGATTACTGCCGCCTGGATGCCTTCCTCAGCCTGGTGGCCCAGAGGGAGCGTGACTGATTCCTCGGCAATGACGTGGTAACTCAGCGAGGCCAGTACCACCCGAAGGTGGCGCCGGCCGAAGTCGATTCCGACTGCCACCGCGCCGTTGCTGTTGAGCCTGACGTTAAGCGCCCGGCGGCCGGAACTGGTGATGGGCTCCGTGGATGCCATACCTGAATCGAGCATTATTCTGACGATGTTGGAGACCGTCGCTGTGGAGAGCCCGGTCTGCCGGGCCAGTTCAGCCTGCGTGGAAGGCCCGCCCATCAGCGATTCGATAATCCGTTGCTGGTTCAGTTGCCGCAGGGCGGATTGCGAGCCGGGATTTCTGGGCTTGCTCCTCGTTGAGCGCGAAGTTGCGGGCATGCTTGAAAGAGTGCCTTATCGGAAGTTTGTAGTCAAGAAGTTAACGCAACGGGCCTGAGGAGCGTCGTGGGAAAAGCCAGGATGATCTGCCCGCCTTGAGGGGCGGAGCGGTGCAAATAGGCCCTACGGACCCTGCTAAACCGTGCCTAGTCTGTTCCTAGGCCTTCTTTTGAGGGCCGGTCCGACGACGGAAGGTGGCCGCTGTGTTGCTGGCACTCCTGCAGGCCAACGCGGTTGTGATGGATGTGGACGCCAACTGTGCCGCCATCGATGCAGCCGCAGAAGCTGCTGCTGCCGCGGGGGCCCGCGTCCTGGTGACACCCGAACTCTTTCCCGTGGGTTACGCACCCCGCAGGGTCCGGGCTGAACTGGATCCCGCCCGCCTGCCAGCCCTGCACAGGAAGCTTGCCGGCATCGCGCGGCGCCATCAGGTGGGCCTCGTATACAGCCTTCCCCAAGTCACCGGGGAGGGGGAGTGGCACATCAGCGCCACGCTTCTGGACGCCAAAGGCAACAGCCTGCTCGGCTACTCCAAGGTGCACCTCTTTGGTCCTGACGAACGCGCGGCGTTCAGCCCGGCGGCCGAGCCTCCCGCCGTCGTGGATTTCAACGGCGTGCCAACTTCCATGGTGATCTGCTACGACGTCGAGTTTCCCGAAGCCGTCCGTGCCGCAGCCGTGGCCGGAGCCGAACTGCTCCTGGTACCCACCGCCCTGGCGCACGGGTTTGACGACGTTCCGCAGGTTTTGCTGCGTGCTCGCGCGCTGGAAAGCCAGTTGGCCATTGCCTATGCCAACCACTCGGGAGTGGAGGAGGGCTGCAGGTTCCTTGGCGGCAGCGTCATCGCCGGGCCGGACGGCAGGTTGCTGGCCGCGGCTGGCGAGGAAACGCAGCTCCTTTTCGCGGAGCTAAACGAAGACTCCGCCGCCGAGGCCCGCGGCGAGGTGCCGTACCTCGCCGAACGGCGGCCGGATCTCTACCGTTCCTGGGGCGGCTGAGAGTTTTCCGTTACCGGCCCATCCACGTACTGCAGCGCAATCCACAACTCTGCCCGTGACTGGGCCTGGCCCAAGTCCATGTCCAACAGTTCCGCGATGGCGGTGATTTGTCGCCGCACGCTGTTCCGGTGCAGGTCCAGTTCCTTGGCCGTGGCGTCCCAGCTTCCGTTTGCCGCCAGCCAGGACCGGAGAACCCGGAGCTGGGCGTCACGGCGTTCGGGCTCCAGCTCGAGGACCGGCGCCAGGATTCTGGCCGCCAGCATGCTGCCGGCCTCCCTGCCGAGCAGGCCGGTCACGGACCAGGTCATCTCCTCGACGCGGGCGCTTTTGCCCGTCGCCGATACCCGGGGCCGGAGCGAGGAGGCACGCCGGTAGGCCTCCGGCAGGCCCGACAGCTCCGTGGGCTCGCCCACCACCAGTCGCCACCCGAGGTGCTCCACTTCGGCCAGCAGCTGGTCATCCACCTTTAGCCGGGTCACGGCCGCGAAGCCGTAGTCGGTCAGCTCCACCATTTTGCTGTCGAACAGCCGGCGCCACTGCAGCAGTTCCCGGACCGGCCCGTCGTCTGCGGCGGGTGCAACCGCTGCCCGCACGCCCTGGATCACGCGGACCTGTCCGGACCGTGTTCCCGCGACGCTTTGCGCCAATAGATCCTTCAGCGCATTCAGCTGCCGGGTGTTGCCGCCGGCCAGCGTTTCGGGATGGAGCAGGAGGGCGGTGGCCAGCTGGCTGGGCGCCAGGGACCCGCTGGTGCGCTGGCGGACCAGCAGTTCCAGGAGGCCCACCACAGAAGAAACCACACTGTTCTGAGCGGGAGTCAAGGCCTTGTCCGTGCCGAGCACCAGCCCGCCCAAGGTGGCGTCTTTGCTGCTCCGGAGGGGATGGGCGAAGACCAGCGCCGAGCCGGGGGCATCAAGCGTTTCTGTTTCCACCCGGGGTCCGGTCCCGCTGAGGAGCTTCTTGAGCAGGGGCTGGAGTTGGGAAAGGTCGACGGCGGCACCCGCCCGGGCACGCACGCGGCCGTCGGCCCCCAAAAGGACGGCCCACGCCGGGACGCGCTGGGACAGCGCCGCGAGCAGTTCATGCTCCGGCCGGGCCGAAAGCACCGCCCGCATGAGGTGCCTGTTGGTCTCCGCCAGTTGCCGGAAAACCTGGGCGTTTCCGGACTCAAGCAGCTTGGAGAATTCCAGGCCCAGGGCGGCAAACGGCACGCTCGCGGGCACCTCCACCAAGGTGAGTCCCTGCTTCCGGCAGGCTGCCAGCACGTGGTCCGGGACGGCGTCGTAATAGGGCTGCAGGCCGAAGCCCAGCGCAGCCACTCCGGCCTCCACCAGCCGGCGGACATACTCCTCCACCCGGGCGGCATTTTGGCCCCCGTGGGCGCTGGCGCCGTCGTTTCCGCCGTCCCGGAAGGGCATGCCGGCGGTGAGGACAAACTCGCCGTCCAGCAGGTAGGGGGTGGGGTCCTCCAACTCGCTCGGCTCCACCCACCGCAGAGGCACCTGGCCGTTTCCGGCGTCGTGCACGACTGCTACTTCGGCGGGCAGGGCGGCGAGGAACTGTTCGAGCGTCACGGCGTCCAACTGGTCCGGACTACCAGCGGCGGCTGGTGCATTACGTCTCATGAGTGAACACTATAGGTCACTTTGCACTCCTTGAGATGCGCCTCACACCCCTACTGTGGGTGAGGGGAAAACCGCTCAACCAGCCAACGACAGAACGGACGTCAACGATGACTGTGCCTACACTCTCCGGCCCGGCTCCGAACGGCACCGCCGGACCAGCAGCCCGCCCGGCCCTGGGCGCACAGCTGCTGCGCCGCAAGCCAATCGCGCAGATGGTCAACGAGGCAGAAAGCTCCGACGGCAGCCCCCGCCTGGTTCGCAGCTTCGGTGTCCTGCAGCTGACCATGATCTCTGTTGGGGCCACCCTCGGCACCGGCATCCTGGTGATTTTGGGCGAATCCGTTCCGCTTGCCGGGCCTGCCATCTGGATTTCGTTCGCGATCGCCGGCCTGGCCGCACTGCTCTCCGCGGTTTCCTATGCGGAAATGGCAGGGCTGGTGCCCGTTGCCGGATCCAGCTATTCCTACACGTACGCCACCATGGGCGAGGGGATGGCGTGGATCTGCGGCTGGTGCCTGGTGCTGGAGTACGCCGTTTCCGTGGCCGCCGTCGCCGTGGGTGCCGGCCAGTACGTGAATGAAACGCTTGCCGTCTTCGGCTCCGTCCTGCCCGATGCAGTGTCGCAGCCACCGGGGGACGGCGGCGTGGTCAACATCCCCGCCATGGTCATCGTGGTGCTCGCAACCGTCCTCCTGGTCCGCGGCGCGAAGGAAAGCGCCTGGATCAACACCTCCATCGTGGTGGTGAAGGTGGGCATCCTGCTGTTCTTCTGCGCCGTGGCCTTCACCGCATTCAACGCCGGCAACTTTGAGCCCTTGCTGCCCATGGGTGCTGCCGGCGTCTCCGCCGCAGCCTCGCGCGTCTTCTTTTCCTACATTGGTTTCGACGCCGCCTCCACAGCAGGCGAGGAAGCGCGGAACCCCAAGCGCGACCTGCCCAGGGCCATTATGCTGTCCATGCTGATTGTCACCACCATCTACGTCCTGGTGGCCGTCGCTGCCATCGGCGCCCGGCCTTGGGGATGGTTCGACGGAACCGAGGCGGCCCTGGTGAAGATCCTCGAAGAGACCACCGGTCAGCCGTGGATCGCACTCGTCTTCGCAGTGGGCGCGGTGCTGGCAATCGCCAGCATCGTACTGACGGTGCTCTACGGGCAGACCCGTATCCTGCTGTCCATGTCCCGCGACGGGCTCATCCCCAAGGTCTTCGGCCGCGTTTCCCGCCGTACCGGCACCCCCGTGGCAGGGACACTCCTGGTGGGAGCCGCCGTCGCGCTGACCGCCGGGCTGGTGCCCCTGGGTGCGCTCGCGGATGCCACCAGCATCGGTACCCTGTTTGCGTTCGCCCTGGTGAACGTCGCCGTCATCTACCTCCGCCGTACCCGGCCGGAGCTGGAACGCACCTTCCGCGTGCCACTCTTCCCACTCACCCCCATCCTCGGCGCCGCGATGTGCGCATACCTGATGGCGAACCTCGGCGCTGACACCTGGGTGGTCTTCGCCCTCTGGATGCTGGTGGGCGTGGCCGCGTACTTTGGTTACGGCCGCCGGAACTCACGGGTGGCGGCACTCAGCAACGAGGAATACCGCGAGCTCTCCGGACCACCACTTTCAACCCAGCAAACCTCAGAACAGACGAAGGCAGAACTTCCATGACCATCGCCACCGAACTGCCGGCCTCAGATCCATCCAGCACATCAGCCACTCCCAGTGCAGCTCCGGGCCCAGGCGGCGCCGACGCAGGTCCCATCACCATGCTGAACCCGGACTTCCCGTTCAGCTACGACCACTACCTCGCGCACCCGGACGGCCTGGGTACCGTGCCGCCCGAACTTCTGGGCACGGAAGTCGCCGTCATCGGGGCCGGGCTTTCGGGACTGGTCACTGCGTACGAGCTCATGAAGCTGGGACTGCGGCCGGTAGTGTACGAAGCCGATCGGATCGGCGGACGCCTGCGCACTGCGTCGTTCCCCGCTGCGCCCGGTGTTGTGGCGGACCTCGGCGGCATGCGCTTCCCGGAATCCGGCAAGGCGTTCTACCACTACGTGGACCTGCTCGGCCTGGAAACAGAGGAGTTCCCGAACCCGCTGTCCCCAGCCACCTCCAGCACGGTGATTGAACTGGCAGGCGAGAAACACTATGCGGAGAAAGCCGGCGACCTGCCGCCGTTCTTCCGCGAAGTGGCGGACGCCTGGAAGGCAGCCGTGAATGATGGCGCCCAGTTTGTCGAAATGCAGCAGGCCATCCGGTCCAGGGACACGGCACGCATCAAGGAGCTGTGGAACGAGCTGCTGCCGCTGATGGATGAGCAGACCTTTTACGGATTCATCGCGGCCAGCGAGTCATTCAGGAAGGCCGGGTTTGCGCACCGGGAAGCCTTCGGCCAGGTGGGCTTCGGCACCGGCGGCTGGGACACCGACTTCCCCAACTCCATCCTGGAAATCCTCCGGGTGGTGTACACGGACGCCGACGACCAGCACCGGCTCATCCGCGGGGGAGCGCAGCGGCTCCCCGAGGCACTGTGGCAGCACGCGCCGTCGGGCATGGCCCACTGGCCGGAAGGAACCTCGCTGGCGTCGCTGCACTCCGGCTCCCCGCGCGGCGCCGTGGGCAGGATCAGCCGCGACCCGGACGGAAACCTGCGCATCCGCGAACGCTGGGGCCGCGAAGCCAGCTACCCCGCCGTGGTCACCACCTGCCAGTCCTGGCTGCTGTCCACCCGAATCCACACGGAGGAGGCCCTGTTCCCGGCCGAACTGTGGACGGCCATTGAGCGCTCGCACTACATGCAGTCCTCCAAAACGTTTGTGATGGTGGACCGGCCGTTCTGGAAGGACATCGATCCTGAAACCGGGAACGAGGTGCTTTCCATGACGCTCACGGACAGGCTCAACCGCGCAACGTACCTCCTGGACAACGGGCCGGACCAACCCGCCGTCATCCTGCTCTCCTACACCTGGAACGACGACGCTCTGAAGTGGCTGGCGCTGGACGCGGACGAGCGCGTGGAACTGATGCTGCATTCGCTCGAGCAGATTTACCCGGGAGTGGACATCGCAGGACACATCGTGGGCCAGCCGATCACCGTTTCCTGGGAGGCCGATCCCAACTTTATGGGTGCCTTCAAAGCCAACCTGCCCGGCCACTACCGCTACCAGCAGCGGCTGTTCACGCACTTCAAGCAGGACGCGCTGCCGGACTCACAGCGCGGGATCTTCCTGGCCGGCGACGACGTCTCGTTCACAGCAGGCTGGGCGGAAGGCGCCGTCACCACCGGTCTCAACGCAGTGTGGGGAGTGCTGAACCACCTGGGTGGTTCCGCCGCACCCGGCAACCCCGGGCCCGGCGAACTGCTCGACGAAATTGGCCCAATTTCCTTGGACTAGGCGTGCATCTCCCGGTGCGCCTTGGCCAACTCCACGTAGCGCGCCGCGTTGGCCCGGACGCCGTCGTACTCTTCGTCGGTGAGTTCGCGGCGGACCTTACCCGGCACGCCCGCCACGAGTGAGCGGGGTGGGACGATGGTGCCCTCCAGGACGACGGCGCCGGCCGCCACGAGCGAGCCGGTGCCGATGACCGCGCCGTTAAGTACGGTCGCCCCCATGCCGATCAGGCAGTCGTCCTCCACAGTGCAGCCATGCACGACGGCGGCGTGCCCCACGCTGACACGTTGGCCCACCGTGCAGGGGAAGCCGGGGTCCGCGTGCAGCACCACGTTGTCCTGCAGGTTGCTGCCCGCACCGACGGTGATGGCGGCGGTGTCGGCGCGTACGGAGACGCCGTAGAACGCGCTGGAGTCCTCGGACATCGTGGCGTTGCCGATGATCGCGGCGGTCGGCGCAACAAAAGCGGATTCGTGGATGGCCGGGGTGTTGCCGGCGAAGGGGTACAGAGGAGCCATGCGCCAAGCCTAGGACATACGCCGTTGCCCAAGTAGCTCCCAGTTAAAGTCGTGAAAACCCGAAATGAGGACGTTAACTGCGAGCTAGTTGGGTTGGGGAGGCGCAGGGGTGCGCAGGACCAGGAACTGGTAGTGCTGGGTCCAGTAGCCGGCACCGGGCCCGGATTCTGCACCCGTGCCCTCGGGCCACGTAACAAAGTCTTCGAAATCGCCATGGCGGCCAAAAACTTCCTGGACCGTCGCGTCGCTGCGCCGGCTGAAAAAGCGGGGTTCGACGTCGTCCTCGGGATTCAGTCCCTCTTCATCATCGCCAGACCAGAGGCCGACGGCGATCAGCCCGCCGGGAGCGGTGACGCGCACCAGCTCTGCCAGGACGGCGTCGATGTCGTATGCGGGGATGTGCAGCAAGGTGCTCATCGACCACAACGCCGCGAACGAACCGTTTGGGAACGGCAGGCGCCGGGCGCTCCCAACCGACACATCCAGGCCCCTGGCCCGGGCCAGCCGGACCTGCCCCTCAGCGAGATCCACCCCCGTGTAATGGATGCCCGCTTGAACGAATTTCAACCCGTCCAGGCCTGTCCCGGTCCCGACTTCGAGGACGGAGTGGCGCCCTTCTGCCTTCAGCAGGGCGATGAAGCGCTGGCGCTGCTCCACGCGGTTGCGCGACGGCGGGCGGTCGGCGCCGGAAGCGGCCCGCCGGTTGTAGAAGTCGGCCAGGCGGCGCTCGCCGTCCTCCGCCCCCGGTTCCATCGCGCCTCCCTGACGCTTAGTTCACCGTCAGTTGAAGACGACGGTGCGGTTGCCGTCCAGCAGCACCCGGTGCTCTGCGTGCCACTGCACTGCCTGGACCAGCGTGCGGCCTTCAACGTCCCGGCCCATCTGGACGAACTGCTCCGGCGTGCGGGCGTGGTCCACGCGGATGACTTCCTGCTCGATGATGGGGCCCTCGTCCAGTGCAGCCGTCACGTAGTGGGCGGTGGCGCCGATCAGCTTCACGCCGCGGGCGTGCGCCTGGTGGTACGGCTTGGCGCCCTTGAAGGACGGCAGGAAGGAGTGGTGGATGTTGATGGCCTTGCCGGTGAGCTCGGTGCAGAGCTCGTCGGAAAGGATCTGCATGTAGCGGGCCAGGACCGTCAGTTCAATATCGTGTTCGGCCATGATGGCGCGGAGCTTGTCCTCCGCCTGCCCCTTGGTGTCCTTGGTGACAGGGATGTGGTGAAACGGAATGCCATAGAACTCGGCCAGCCCGGCAAGGTCCTGGTGGTTGGACACGATGGCGGGGATCTCGATGGGCAGGGTTCCGGAGCGCTGCTGAAACAGCAGGTCATTAAGGCAATGGGCGGCGGTGCTGGCCATGACCAGGGTCCGGACCTTTTGCCCCACCGCATTCAGGCTCCACTGCATACCGAATGCCTGTACCACCGGCTCCAGGGCGACCCGAAGCTCTGACGCGGCGGCCACCGTCGTCACCTCTACCCGCATAAAGAAGTTTCCCGTTGCCGGGCTGCCGTACTGCTGCGAATCGGTAATATTGCACCCCGCCACCAGCAGGGCGCCGGCCACCGCATGGACGATCCCCGGGCGGTCCGGGCAGGACAGGGTTACTACGTACGCTTGGTTCAGCTGTTCTTCACTCACGCCTACAAGCGTACCCGCGCAGGGCGCTGCGGATTTGGTAGGCTGAAAGGGTCGCAACTGGCGTTGGGTGGCTAACCACCAGGGAGCGGCAATTACGAAGACCACGGATCGTACGCCTGGGCCGAGGGTCATGTCTTGCCGGAATTGGGGCTGCACCCCGTCAGTACTTGCAGCGCCATGACCGCACTTTTGCGCTGTCATATGGAGGTGCGAAAGTGCGTCAACCGGTAGCCTGACCTAAGCAGTGCCCGTTATCCCTAGCCAGGAGTTCTTCGTGACTACTACAGCCACCTCCACCACCGCCGTCAGCAACCAGCCGCTGGCTGAGCTTGATCCCGAAATCGCAGCAGTCCTGGACCAGGAGCTCGGCCGCCAGCGCGGCACCCTGGAAATGATTGCTTCCGAGAACTTTGCCCCGCGCGCCGTGATGGAAGCCCAGGGCTCCGTCCTCACCAACAAGTATGCAGAGGGCTACCCGGGCCGCCGCTACTACGGCGGCTGCGAGTACGTTGACATCGCCGAGCAGTTGGCCATCGACAGGGTCAAGGCCCTCTTCCGCGCGGAGTACGCCAACGTCCAGCCGCACTCCGGCGCCCAGGCCAACGCCGCAGCGCTGTCCGCCATGATCACCCCGGGCGACAAGATCCTCGGCCTGTCCCTGGCCCACGGCGGCCACCTGACCCACGGCATGAAGCTGAACTTCTCGGGCAAGCTCTACAACGTGGCTGCTTACCAGGTGGAGGAAGACAACTTCCGCGTGGACATGGACAGGCTCCGCGAGCAGGCCATCGCCGAGAAGCCCCAGGTCATCATCGCCGGCTGGTCCGCCTACCCGCGGCACCTGGACTTCGCTGCCTTCCGTTCCATCGCCGACGAGGTTGGCGCTCTGCTCTGGACCGACATGGCGCACTTCGCCGGCCTGGTTGCCGCAGGCCTGCACCCGAGTCCGGTGCCCTACTCCGACGTCGTTACCTCCACTGTGCACAAGACCCTCGCAGGTCCGCGCTCGGGTGTAATCCTGGCCAAGCAGGAGTGGGCCAAGAAGCTGAACTCCAACGTCTTCCCGGGCCAGCAGGGCGGCCCGCTGATGCATGTCATCGCCGCCAAGGCCGTGGCCTTCAAGATCGCCGGCACCGAGGAGTTCAAGGAGCGCCAGGAGCGCGTCCTGGAAGGTGCGAAGATCATCGCCGACCGCCTCAACCAGGCGGACGTCGCCGAAGCCGGCGTCTCCGTCCTCACGGGCGGCACCGACGTGCACCTGGTCCTCGTTGACCTGCGCAACTCCAAGCTGGACGGCCAGCAGGCTGAGGACCTCCTGCACTCCGTGGGCATCACGGTCAACCGGAACGCCGTTCCGTTCGATCCCCGCCCGCCAATGGTCACCTCCGGCCTGCGCATCGGCACCCCGGCCCTGGCAACCCGCGGCTTCGGTGCCGCCGAATTCACCGAGGTGGCAGAGATCATCGCCACCGCGCTGAAGGCCGGCAGCGGCGCCGACGTGGAGGCCCTGCAGTCACGCGTCGACAAACTCGCGGCCGACTTCCCGCTGTACCCGACGCACGAGCAGTGGTGACCCATGACTAAGACAACCCAGACTGCGAAGGTCCTTGACGGCAAGGCGGCCGCGGCCGCCATCAAGTCCGAGCTGACCGAGCGCGTCGCGGCCCTGAAGGCCGCCGGCGTCACTCCCGGCATTGCCACTGTGCTCGTGGGCGCTGACCCCGCTTCCCAGCTGTATGTGTCCATGAAGCACAAGCAGTCCGAGGCGATTGGGATGAACTCCATCCAGCGTGAGCTTCCGGCAGATGCCACCCAGGCGCAGGTTGAAGCCCTCATCGACGAACTCAATGCGGACCCTGCCTGCCACGGGTACATCGTGCAGCTGCCGCTGCCCAAGCACCTGGACACCGATGCCATCCTCGAGCGCATCGACCCCGCCAAGGATGCCGACGGCCTGCACCCGACCAACCTTGGCCGGCTGGTACTCAACGTCAACAACGAGATCACCTCGCCGCTGCCGTGCACGCCCCGTGGCGTCATCGAGCTCCTCGAGCGCAACGGCTACAGCCTCGCCGGCAAGCACGTTGTGGTGGTGGGCCGCGGCGTCACCATCGGCCGCTCCATCGGTTTGCTCCTCACGCGGCGCGCCGTGAACGCCACTGTGACACTGACGCATACCGGGACCGAGAACCTCTCGGAACTGCTGCGGCAGGCGGACGTGATTGTGGGCGCGGCGGGTGCGAAGCACATCGTCAAGGCCGCGGACGTGAAGCCGGGCGCTGCCGTGCTCGACGTCGGTGTCACCCGCGAAACCGACCCCGAGACGGGAAAGAGCAGGGTCCACGGCGACATCGAGCCCGCCGCGGCCGAGGTGGCCGGCTGGATTTCGCCGAACCCCGGCGGCGTCGGTCCCATGACCGTTGCACTGCTGATGACCAACGTGGTGGAAGCCGCGGAACGCCAATTGGCACAGCAAAGCGGAATCACCCGGTAGTTCGTCTCTCTACGCCCGACGACGGCGCGCCCCTTGCGCTCAAGGGGTGCGCCGTCGTCGGACTTTAAAGACAGAACCGACGGTCCTCTTCCACCTGCCGGGCAGCTCTACTAGTCTGCGGAGGGTGCACAACAAAGCCACCGTGTCCTCCGGCGCCGCAGCCGGTGCCGTCCAGCCCGCCGGCGAACCCCACACCGAAGCCCGCCGCACCGTCATCACGGCTGAGAACCTGAGTAAGATCTACGGCGACGTTGCCGCTGTGGACGGCATCTCGTTCAGCGTCCCGGCGGGGGAGTCGTTCGGACTGCTGGGACCCAACGGCGCCGGCAAGTCCACCACCATGAAGATGATCGGCGGGGTCACCCGGCGCACGGCCGGGAACCTCCACATTATGGGCCTGGACCCGGACTCCCACGGACCGGAGGTGCGCGCGCACCTCGGTGTGGTGCCGCAGCAGGACAACCTGGACGAGGAACTCCGGGTCCGGGACAACCTGCTGGTGTACGGCCGCTACTTCGGCCTGCCCATGAGCTACCTGAAGCCGAAGGCCGACGAGCTGCTGGAGTTTGCCCAGCTGACGGACAAGGCAAAGTCCAAGGTGGACGCGCTGTCCGGCGGCATGAAGCGGCGCCTGACCATCGCCCGTTCGCTCATCAACGAGCCGCAGATCCTGCTGCTGGATGAACCCACCACCGGGCTGGACCCGCAGGCCCGGCACATCCTCTGGGACCGGCTGTTCCGGCTCAAGGAGCAGGGCGTCACGCTGATCCTGACCACGCACTACATGGACGAGGCCGAGCAGCTTTGCGACCGGCTCATCGTGGTGGACAAGGGCCGCATCATGGCCGAGGGGTCCCCGGCGCAGCTGATCCGCGAGCACTCCACCCGCGAGGTGGTGGAGCTGCGGTTCGGGTCCGAACGGAACACCACCATTTCTGCGGAGCTGGACGGCATCGGAGAGCGGCTGGAGGTCCTGCCGGACCGGGTGCTGATTTACGCGCACGACGGCGAGGCGGCCCTTGAGCAGGTAGCGTCGCGCGGCCTGCGGCCGTTGACATCACTGGTCCGGAGGTCCTCGCTGGAAGACGTGTTCCTCCGGCTGACGGGCAGGAGCCTCGTTGAGTGAGGTCGTGAAGGCAGGCTTGGCCGGCAAAACGGAGGTGCCTTCCCGGGCGCACAGCCCTGAGACGGCAGCAGCAAAGGCGAGGCGCTGGGGCGCCTTCTATTACGCCGAGCAGGTGCTCCGGGTGATGAAGGGCTACAGCTGGTCCATCATCATGTACAGCGTGGGCCACCCGGTGGCTTACCTGTTTGCCATGGGCGTGGGGCTGGCCACCCTGGTTGACTCCCAGGGCGCCGGAGCCTTCGGGGGAGTGGGCTACGTGACGTTCGTAGCGCCGGCACTGGTGGTCTCCGCCGCGGTCATGACGGCCGCCAACGAGTTCACCTTTCCCGTCATGGACGGCTTCAAATGGCGCCGGACCTACTACGGACCGCACGCCTCGCCGTTGACGCCCCAACAGATAGCCGCCGGCCACATCATGGCGGTGACCCTGCGGTTCCTGCTGCAATCCGCCGTCTATTTTGCTGCCGTTGCCCTTTTTGGTGCGGCGCCCGGCGGCTGGGGTTGGGTCACCATCCTGGTTGCGACGCTGGCGGGGCTCTCCTTTGGCCTGCCGCTGATGGCGTACGCCGCGTCCATTACCGAGGACAAGGGGCAGTTCGCGCTGGTGATGCGCTTCATCGTGATGCCGTTGTTCCTGTTCTCCGGAACGTTCTTTCCCCTGGACAGCCTCCCGCTGGCGGTGCGTTGGATTGGCTGGATCTCGCCGATCTGGCACGGCACCGAACTGGGCCGGGTCTTCAGCTACGGGTACCATGAACCGCCGCTGTTGACCATCCTGCATGCCGTGGTGCTGGTGGGCCTGGCAGTGCTGGGCTGGTTCCTGACGCGGCGGCAGTTCGCGGCAAGGATGGGCCGATGAGCGCCGGGCTGCCCGTGAAGAGCGCCGCGGACGAGGCCCGCAACAGGACGTTCGGGGCGCTCTATTCCCGCAACGCCAAGGCCGTGATTTCGCGTGGCCTCCTGGCTACGAAAAGCACCAACTGGCTGGTGATGCTCTCCGGATTCTTTGAACCGGTCCTGTTTCTGATCTCCATGGGAGTAGGGCTGGGTGCGATTGTGGGTTCGGTTCAGGGCCCGGGCGGTGGGGAGATCAGTTACGCCGCCTACATTGCTCCGGCCCTGCTGGCGGTCTCGGCGATGAACGGCGCGGTCTACGACTCAACGTGGAACGTGTTCTTCAAGATGAACTTCGCCAAGCTGTACCAGGGCATGCTGTACACGTCGCTGGGGCCGCTGGACGTGGCATTGGGGGAGATCTTCCTGGCCCTTCTGCGTGGGCTTCTCTATGCCATGGGGTTCACAGCCGTGATGGGCGTGATGGGTCTAATCACCACACCCTGGGCGCTGCTGATGGTTCCAGCCTCGGTGCTGATCGCATTCGGGTTCGCCAGCATCGGAATGGGGATCACCAGCTTCCTGAAGACGTTCCAGCAGATGGACTGGATCAACTTCATCATGCTGCCCATGTTCCTGTTCAGCGCCACGTTCTACCCGCTCAGCGTCTACCCGCAGGCTATTCAATGGCTCATCCAGGCCATGCCGCTGTGGCACGGGGTGGAACTCCTGCGCCAGATCAGCGTTGGCACGTTCACGGCGGCGACCCCCATCCACATCGGTTATTACCTGGTGATGACCGCCGTCGGAATGCTCCTCACCACAGTGCGGCTGCGGCAACTCTTCCTGAAGTAGGCTGCCTGCCGGAGGGGGCTGTTCGCCGGGGGTGGAAGGCGGCGGGAGCATACTCCGGCATTTGAGAGAATGGGTGCATGCAATCTCTGGGCAGCTCCAAGTCATCCTCCAAACCCGCCAGGGGCGGATTCTCCATGTTCCGCATCAGCGGGCCAGGACTGATGGTCCTCGTCACCGCGTTCGTGGTTGCCGTCATCTTCGCGGCCAACCAGAACGACGTCGTGGGCTGGGTTGTTGCCGTTATCGCCGCCTTCTGGCTCGCCCTCGCATGCTTCGTTGTCTTCAGCATCCAGAAGGCCGCAAAGAAAGCCGGAGCCAAGCTGACTGAAGCCCAGAACGCCTTCACCACAGCCGCCGGACGCGGGCCGTCCTCCTACGCGGACCAGGGCGGAACCCGTGTTGTCGCCGAGCGCAGCCAGGTCGAAGAGGTCCGGGACCTCAAACTGGACCACTCCTTCAAAATCGTCCAGGTTCAGATCCGCGTGGTGGAGGAGGAACGTGCCAAGGGTGCGGCCGCCAACCAGGACACCATTAACCGGGCCCTGGAAACCATCGAGATCACCGCTACGAATGCAAGGGACATGATCAAGTCCTCCGGCGGCAGCGGAGAGCCGGTCACCGGAACCATCATCGACTAGAGTGGAGCGGGTGATCTCGGCATTGAAGAAGGACCACCTTCGCATCGCATCCGTTAATGTCAACGGCCTTAGGGGTGCTTACAAAAACGGCATGGCGGCGTGGCTCGAGCCGCGCGAAGTGGACATCCTCTGCCTGCAGGAAGTCCGCGCCCCGGACGCCATCGTCCGGCAGCTGCTGGGCGACGGCTGGCACATCCTGCACGCCGAGGCCGAAGCAAAGGGCCGTGCCGGCGTCGCAATCGCCTCCCGTGAAGAGCCCCTGGAAACGCGGAACGGCATCGGCGATGACTACTTCGCTACCGCCGGCCGCTGGGTGGAGGCTGACTTCCGGTTCGCCGACGCCGCCGGACACCCTGTCCAGCTCACTGTTGCCAGCGCCTACGTCCACTCCGGCGAGCTGGGCACGCCCAAGCAGGACGACAAATTCCGGTTCCTCGACGCCATGAGCACCCGCCTCCCGGAACTGACAAAACACAGCGACCACGCCTTGGTGGTGGGGGACCTTAACGTGGCCCACACGCCCCGGGACATCAGGAACTCGAAGGGCAACGTGAAGAAGGCGGGCCACCTGCCCGAAGAACGCGCCTACTTTGACCGGTTCTTAGGCGAGGAAATCGGCTGGCAGGACGTCCACCGCAACCTGGCCGGCGCCGTTGACGGGCCCTACACGTGGTGGTCCCAGCGCGGGAAGGCGTTCGATAACGACACCGGCTGGCGCATTGACTACCACCTGGCCACCCCCGAACTGGCGTCCGCCGCCATCTCCGCGGTGGTGGACCGGGCGGCCTCGTGGGACACCCGCTTCTCCGACCATGCCCCGCTGGTAGTGGATTACCAGCTCTGAGCCCCGAAGGTTTCCTCCCCATGACTAGCCAGACTTCCACGGCAACCAAGAAGCGCGTCCTCTCCGGCGCCAAGCCCACAGCGGACTCGCTGCACCTGGGCAACTACATCGGCGCGGTCCGCAACTGGGTGGACATGCAGGCCGAGTATGACGCCGTTTTCTTCATCCCGGACCTGCACGCCATCACCGTGGACTTTGACCCCGCTGAGCTGGCGAAGCGTACGCGCATCGTGGCTGCCCAGTACATCGCGGCCGGCATCGATCCGGACAAAAGCATTTTCTTCGTCCAGTCCCATGTGCCCGAGCACGCGCAGCTGGCCTGGGCCCTGAACTGCATCACCGGTTTCGGTGAAGCCTCCCGGATGACCCAGTTCAAGGACAAAACCCAGAAGTCCGGCGCCGACGCCGCCACGCTGGGGCTGTTCGCCTACCCCACCCTCATGGCCGCGGACATCTTGTTGTACCAGACGGACCTAGTGCCGGTGGGGGAGGACCAGCGCCAGCATCTGGAGCTTACCCGGAACCTGGCCCAGCGCTTCAATACGAGGTTCGGCCCCACATTCACGGTTCCTGAGGCCACCATCGTCAAGGAACGTGCCAAAATCTACGACCTCCAGAACCCGAGCGCCAAGATGTCGAAGACGGGTGAGTCACCCAATGGCGCCATCCAGCTGCTGGAAGACCCCAAGATCGCCGCAAAGCGCATCAAGTCCGCAGTGACTGATGCCGGGACGGAAATCAGGTTCGACTCTGAAGAGAAGCCCGGCGTCTCCAACCTGCTGACCATCTACTCGTCCCTGACGGGTAAGTCCGTGGCGGAACTCGAAGCCGAGTACCAGGGGAAGATGTATGGCCACCTGAAGGTGGACCTCGCCGAGGTGGTGGTGGAGTTCGTCACGCCGCTCCGTGACCGCACCAACGAGCTGATGTCAGACCCGGCGGAACTGGACAGGCTGCTGGCGCACGGCGCCGAGCGCGCCCGCGAAATCGCTTCCGTAACTCTCGGTCAGGTTTACGAGCGCATGGGCTTCCTTCCGTCCTTCTCCCTTGCAGGAGTCCGCTAGCGCCATGCCATCCAGCAAAGTCACCGCAAGGGAAGGCTCCCGCTCCACCAGGGTGGCGGGAATGTCCGGTAACCCCCAAGGCGACCCAGGGGAGGCTTCCGGCAGGAAGGCTGCCACCGTGCCCCGTACGGAAGACGTCAGTGTGGGCGTCATCCTGGGCTTTCCGCCGGATGTGGCTGAAGAGCTGCAGCGTTGGCGGGCTTCGTTTGGCGACCCTCTCGCCGACGTCGTGCCGGCCCACATCACACTGGTCACCACCACTCCAACCCAGGACTGGGAGGCCACTTTGGAGCATGTCCGGCAGGTGGCACTGAACCAAAGTCCCTTTATGGTCACCATCGCCGGGACCGGGACGTTCCGTCCGGTTTCGCCCGTGGTCTTCATCAATGTGGAGGACGGCTTCGCGGACTGTGTTGACCTGCACGAAAAGCTGCAGCAGGGCCCGCTCCAGCGTGAACTGCCCTTCGCCTATCACCCGCACGTCACCATCGCCCACGACGTCGCCCCGGAAAGCCTCGATGAGGCCGAAACGGTGCTGAAGAACTACAGGGCCACCTTCCCCGTGGTTAGCATGGGACTTTACGAGCACGATGCTGACGGCATCTGGCAGCTACGGGAAGAGCTGGACTTTGGGACCGAAACTGACAACGACGCCGGCACCAGATTCACGGACACCGCCGCGGACACAGCCTCCGAAGCAAGCGGAACAACAGCCACTTCCCACTGAGCAGGCCCGGCTGAAGCTTGCCGTCATCCAAAAGCAGATGGAGCTGGGCAAGGCACGCCGGGCAGGGGGCGGCCCGTTCGCCACCCTGATGGCCACCTTCCAGTGGCTCCTTGCCCGCCTCAACGCGCTCCGGCCCATGCGCGCCTTCCGGCACTACACCCTTCAGCACGGCCCGCTGATGAGCGCCGGCATTGGCTTCAACATGTTCTTTTCCATCACCGGCCTGCTCACCACCGGCTTCTCCATTGCCGGGCTGGTGCTGCGCGGACAGCCCGCGCTCCTGGACACCATTATCGGCAGCGTGGCGCAGAGCGCGCCTGGCCTTCTAAAGCTGGACGGCGCCGAAGGCCTCGTTGATCCGCAGGACCTCCTCAACCCGGACGGGCTGGGCCTGACCGCGCTGGTTGCCGCCGTGGTCACAGTGATCACGTCGCTGGGCTGGATTGCCGGGCTTCGGGACGGGCTGCGCGGCGTTATGGTGCTGTCCCCGCTGCTGGTCAACCCCATCCTTTTGAAACTGCGCGACGCCGGCACGCTGCTTCTGCTGGGTGTTGCCCTCGTCATCAGCGCCGGCGCGTCCCTGGTCTTCGGCACGGCAGCCGGGTGGGTCTCGGACTTCCTGCGGCTCGATGCCGTACTGGCGGGCCCGCTGACCACGTCCATCAAGATTGGGGTTCCCCTGGTGTTGAGCTGGGTGACCGCCATCATCATGTTCCGGCTGGCCGGAAGCTTGAAGCTGTCACGGCGGGCGCTCCTCGAAGGCACCATCCTGGCCGCAGTGGGCACTACCGTCCTGCAGGTCTTCAGCACCGAACTGCTGGCCGGCGCCGGACGCAATCCGATCCTCGCGCCGTTCGCCATCATCATCGGGCTGCTGATCTGGTTCAACCTGGTGAGCCAGGTCTACCTCATCTCCGCAGGATGGGCCGCCATCCGGGAGGCCGACCTCAAGCACCAGTCCTCCGGGCACGAGAAGGGCACCTGGGGAGCCCGCCAGGTCCAGCCCGGCAAGGTGCCTGTCCAGCCGGGCAAGCCCTCGGTGCGCACGGACACCGCCGCCCCGGCTACTGGCCGGCGTCGAGGTATTGGTCGGCCCAGGCAGCGATAATCCTGGCAGCCCGAGCGGCCTGGCCCTTTCCGGTCAGGAGGTGGTCACTGCCTTCGAGGGAAACGAAGTTCCGGGGATGCCGTGCTGTCTGGAAGATGGTGCTGGCATTCTCGATGCCCACTGTGTTGTCCGTGGGGGAGTGCAGCACCATCAGCGGCTTGTGCAGCTGCTTGATGCAATCAGTGAGGTCGGCGTTCTCCAGGTCCTCCACAAAGTGCTTGCGGATCTCCACCCGCTTCCCGCCGAGGTCCACCTCGGCGCTGCCTTCGCTCAGGATCCTGTCCAGCGCAGCGTCGAAGACGTGCGCCACATGCTTGGGTGAGAAGGGCGCTCCAACGGTAGCGACGGCGTCGAGCTCGGGAATCTCCCGGGCAGCAGCCAGCACTGCGGCGCCGCCGAAGGAATGCCCCACCAGCAGGGAAATCTGTTTCCCCTCGCTCCGCATAAACTCCGCGGCCTTCACCGTGTCTGCCACCTTGTGGCTGAAGGAACCCGCGGACCACTCGCCGGCCGAGCCGCCCAGGCCCAGGTTGTCGAACCGCAGCATGCCCACGCCGCTGTCCGCCAGCGCCTTGCACATGCGCGAAGCCGACGGCGCGTCCTTGCCCAGCGTGAACCCGTGGGAGAAGACCCCCCAGCCCTTCACCGGGCCCTCGGGAACGTCGATGATGCCGGAGAGCATCTCGCCGGTGGAACCTGCAAAGGAAACTTTTTCAGAGCGGGACACGGCGTCCCCTTTCTTCGATGCGGAGGTGCTCAACTGCTGAAACGACGACGGCGCCGACCCCCTTAGGTGGGGGACAGCGCCGTCGTCCGCTAAATCCTTTGTCAGATCTTGCGGGAGAGGATGGCCTGCTTGACCTCTTGGATGGCCTGGGTCACCTGGATGCCACGGGGGCATGCTTCCGAGCAGTTGAAGGTGGTGCGGCAGCGCCACACGCCTTCCTTGTCGTTAAGGATCTCCAGGCGCATGTCGCCGGCGTCATCGCGTGAATCGAAGATGAAGCGGTGCGCGTTGACGATCGCGGCCGGGCCGAAGTACTGGCCGTCGGTCCAGAACACGGGGCAGGAGGACGTGCACGCGGCGCAAAGGATGCACTTGGTGGTGTCATCGAAGCGCTCCCGGTCCTCGGCGGACTGAAGGCGTTCCTTGGTGGGCTCGTGGCCCTTGTTGATGAGGAACGGCATAACCTCGCGGTAGGACTGGAAGAACGGCTCCATGTCCACAATCAGGTCCTTCTCCACCGGCAGGCCCTTGATGGGCTCCACGGTGATGGGCTTGGACGTGTCCAGGTCCTTCAGGAGCGTCTTGCAGGCGAGGCGGTTGCGGCCGTTGATGCGCATGGCGTCGGACCCGCAGACGCCGTGCGCGCAGGAGCGGCGGAAGGAGAGGCTGCCGTCCATTTCCCACTTGACCTTGTGCAGGGCGTCGAGGACACGGTCGGTGCCGTACATGGTGAGGTGGAAGTCATCCCAGGTGGCTTCTTCGGAAACCTCCGGGTTGTACCGGCGGACGCGCATGTGCACATCGAACGTGGGGATTTCGCCGCCACCGCCGACGCCGGCAGGCAGTTCAATCTTTGAGGCTGGCTCAGCGGTTTCAGCGGTCATCTTAGTACTTCCTCACCATCGGCTCGTAGCGGGTAAAGACAACCGGCTTGGTGGCCAGACGGATACCGGCAATTGCCTCTGCTGATCCGTCCGCCGGCGCGTGGTCGTCCTTGTACGCCATGGAGTGCTTCATGAATTTCTCGTCGTTGCGTTCCGGGAAGTCCTCGCGGAAGTGTCCGCCGCGGGATTCTTCGCGGTGCAGGGCTGCCACGGTCATGACCTTGGCCAGTTCCAGCAGGAAGCCCAGCTCAACGGCCTCGAGCAGGTCAAGGTTGAAGCGCTTGCCCTTGTCCTGGACGTTGATGCGCTTGTACCGTTCCTCGAAGGAGGCAATGTCGCGCAGCACCTGGTTCAGGGTGTCCGCGGTGCGGAATACCTGCATGTTGGCGTCCATGGTGTCCTGCAGTTCCTTACGGATTACAGCCACCTTTTCTTCGCCGACGCCGTTGCGGGCAATGTCCAGCAGTTCGGTGGTGTATGCCAGCGGGTTCTCCGGCAGTTCCACAAAATCAGCCGTCTTGGCGTACTCGGCAGCGGCGATGCCGGCACGCTTGCCGAACACGTTGATGTCCAGCAGCGAGTTGGTGCCCAAACGGTTGGACCCGTGAACGGAGACGCACGCAACCTCGCCGGCTGCGTACAGGCCGGGGACCACGGTGTCGTTGTCCTGCAGGACCTCGGTGGTGATGTTGGTGGGAATGCCGCCCATGGCGTAGTGCGCCGTCGGGAAAACGGGAACCGGTTCCGTGTAGGGCTCCACACCAAGGTAGGTGCGGGCGAACTCGGTGATGTCCGGGAGTTTGGCATCGATGTGCGCCGGCTCCAGGTGCGTGAGGTCCAGGAGGACGTAGTCCTTGTTCGGGCCGCAGCCGCGGCCTTCGCGGACTTCGTTTGCCATGGAGCGGGCCACGATGTCCCGGGGCGCCAGGTCCTTGATGGTGGGGGCGTAGCGCTCCATGAAGCGCTCACCTTCCGAGTTGCGGAGGATGGCGCCTTCACCGCGGGCGGCTTCGGAAAGCAGGATCCCCAAACCGGCGAGGCCGGTCGGGTGGAACTGGAAGAACTCCATGTCTTCCAGGGGAATGCCGCGGCGGAACGCGATGCCCATGCCGTCACCGGTGAGGGTGTGGGCGTTGGAGGTGGTCTTGAAGACCTTGCCGGCGCCGCCGGAGGCGAACACCACGGACTTGGCCTGGAACACGTGCAGCTCACCGGATGCGAGGTCGTAGGAAACCACACCGGCAACGCGCTTCTGCTTGTACGGCGTGCCGTCCTCGCGGACTGCGTCCTCTTCGACCGTCAGCAGGTCCAGGACGTAGTACTCGTTGTAGAACTCAACGTTGTGCTTGACGCAGTTTTGGTACAGCGTCTGCAGGATCATGTGGCCGGTACGGTCCGCGGCGTAGCATGCGCGGCGGACGGGAGCCTTGCCGTGGTCGCGGGTGTGCCCGCCGAACCGGCGCTGGTCAATCCGTCCTTCGGGCGTGCGGTTGAACGGCAGGCCCATCTTTTCCAGGTCCAGCACGGCGTCGATGGCCTCTTTGGCCATGACCTCTGCGGCGTCCTGGTCAACCAGGTAGTCGCCGCCCTTGACGGTGTCGAACGTGTGCCACTCCCAGTTGTCTTCCTCGACATTGGCAAGGGCTGCACACATGCCACCCTGCGCCGCACCGGTGTGCGAGCGGGTGGGGTAGAGCTTGGTCAGTACTGCTGTGCGGGCGCGTTGACCGGACTCGATCGCGGCGCGCATGCCAGCGCCACCGGCACCGACGATGACGACGTCGTACTTATGGACCTGCATACCAGACGCTCTTTCTCTCAAAATTCGCTATAAAACAACGGTCGGGCGTTGCCCGCTCCGCAAAACAAGGCCCGCGGTTGTACCCGCGGGCCCGGGATGCTGCCGGTGCTAGGCAGGGCAGAATCCGCCAGGCAGGGGAACGCCGTCAACCACGGGGCACGGGTTGAAGGTGAAGATCACCAGGGTGCCCAGCACGATGATGACGACGGTGGCCGAGTAGAGGACCGTCTTCAGCCAGCGGCGGGTTGAATCCTTTTCGGCGTAGTCGTTGATGATGGTGCGGACGCCGTTGGTGCCGTGCAGCATGGCCAGCCAGAGCATGGTGAGGTCCCAGAACTGCCAGAACGGGTCTGCCCACTTGCCGGCAACAAAGCCGAAGTCGATGGCGTGGATGCCTTCGCCCACCAGGAGGTTCACAAAAAGGTGGCCGAAGATAAGGACTACCAGCACCACGCCGGAAAGCCGCATGAACAGCCAGGCGATCATCTCGAAGTTGCCACGGCTTCCGCCCGTGCGGCGGTACTGGGGGGCGATACGACCGCTGCGCGGGCTCTCGATGGTTGCAGACATGGCTTAGTGACCTCCGAGCGCGAGGGACAGGTGGCGGATGGAGAAGGCGACCATGGTGACCACCCAGAGGCCCAGGACTGCCCAGAGCATCTGGCGCTGGTACTTGGCGCCCTTCTTCCAGAAGTCCACCGCGATGATGCGCAGGCCGTTGAAAGCGTGGAAAACGATGGCGGCAACAAGGCCGGTCTCACCCAGGGCCATCAGGGGGTTCTTGTAGGCACCGATCACCGCGGTGTAGGCCTCCGGAGACACCCGTACCAGGGAGGTGTCCAGGACATGGACCAACAAGAAGAAAAAGATCACTACACCGGTAATCCGGTGTCCTACCCAGGACCACATGCCTTCACGGCCGCGGTACAAGGTGCCAGCTGGTTTTGTCGGCACTGATAAACCTCCCTGCAACACAGCGGCGCTGGCATGGGATCCACGCGGGGGGAACGCCTGCTGCGAGAGCACTCGTAGCTCGGAGCCTAAATCTAGGCTCCGCTAACAGCTTATTCAATTTAGGAACTCCTTGGTGCCCAGTAACGGCACGGAATCCGCCGATTAATGAGACAAACGCCACATTCCCTGCACTCCGGGCGGTATATGTTGCGGCTGGGGGCGCTGGAAGGGGCCCTCTGTATCCAGTCGGCTAAAGTGGGGACTGATGAGTACAGACAAAGTGACAAGCCCGGTTTCACCCCTTGACCGCTTCATTGCGGTGATCCCGGCAGGCGGAGTGGGGACCCGCCTTTGGCCCCTGTCGCGAGCCGCAGCTCCCAAGTTCCTGCACGATCTCACCGGTTCGGGCAGCACGCTGCTGCGCGCCACCTACGACCGGCTGCACCCGCTCGCCGGAAGCAGGGTGCTGGTGGTTACGGGGCAGGCCCACCGTGAAGCGGTGTGCCGGCAGCTTCCGGAAGTCCAGGATTCGGACCTGGTCCTGGAGTCCGAGCCCAAGGATTCCGGCGCGGCAATCGGCCTTGCCGCCGCCATCCTCCACGAGCGTGATCCGGACACCATCATGGGTTCCTTCGCGGCAGACCACGTGATCAGTCCG
Organism: Pseudarthrobacter sp. Hb11; assembly: GCF_059383655.1. Taxonomy (NCBI): domain Bacteria; kingdom Bacillati; phylum Actinomycetota; class Actinomycetes; order Micrococcales; family Micrococcaceae; genus Pseudarthrobacter; species Pseudarthrobacter sp. Hb11. The sequence goes on along the minus strand of NZ_JBWZCM010000012.1, from coordinate 87,537 downwards.
GACAGCCTCTTCCAGCAGGCCGTCCGGGAGGCCATCCACACTGCCGCCGCCGGCAAGATTGTCACGATCGGCATAAAGCCCACGCACCCCTCCATCGGGTTCGGCTACATCCGGTCCGGCCGGGACCTCCACATCGAGGGTGCCCCCAGTGCCCAGGACGTAGTGGAGTTCGTCGAAAAGCCGAACGAGGAAGTAGCCCAGCAGTACGTGGACAGCGGCAACTACGTCTGGAACGCCGGCATGTTTGTCGCGCCGGTTGCACTGCTGCTCAAACACCTCGAAGCCAACCAGCCCGAGCTGTTCCAGGGCCTGCAGGAAATTGCGCGCGCCTGGGATACCCCCGCCCGCGACGAAGTCACGGCCCGCGTCTGGCCCACCCTGCCCAAAATAGCCATCGACTACGCCGTTGCCGAACCTGCCGCCGAAGCGGGGGACGTCGCCGTCGTGCCCGGCTCCTTCCGCTGGGACGACGTCGGCGACTTTGCTTCCGTGGGCAGGCTCAACAGTGCCAAGGAAGTGGACGACGTCACGGTGCTCGGGGAGGGCGCGCGCGTCTTCACCGAAAACTCCAGCGGTGTGGTGGTCAGCGACACCAAGCGCGTGATCGCCCTCATCGGTATCGAGGACGTTGTCATTGTGGACACTCCGGATGCGCTGCTCGTGACCACCATGGCCAACTCTCAGCGGGTCAAGGCAGCGGTGGACGCGCTCAAGGCCAGCGGGGATACCGACGTCCTCTGAGGCGCCGTTTCTGCCGTCGCGGTTCCCGGATGTAACGCGGGGACCGCAATGGCCCGTATTCCAGCGACCCTCGCTAGAGTGAACCAGTGCGCAATTACACTACGGAAGCCGAGCCCACCGCGCTGGTGGCTCCCTGGCTTGAGCCGCTCCTGCCGGAACTGATCGATTTCCGCCGGGACCTGCATGCGCACCCGGAACTGTCCTTCAAGGAATTCCGTACTACGGACAAGCTGGCCGACAGGCTCGAAGCCGCGGGCCTCAATCCGCGCCGGCTGGACGGCACCGGACTCACCGTGGATGTGGGTGAAGGCCCCATCGCCACCGCACTGCGTGGTGATATTGATGCCCTGCCCATCATCGAGGAAACAGGTCTGCCCTTCGCCTCGAAGAACCATGGCGTCACGCACGCGTGCGGCCACGACGTCCATACCACCACCATGCTGGGCATTGCCCTGGTGCTGCACCGGATGCACCTGGAGGAGCCTCTCGGCGCCACCGTCCGCATCATCTTCCAGCCCGCAGAGGAAACCATGCCCGGCGGGGCCCACTCGTGCATCGAGCAGGGCGTTTTGGACGGCGTCCCCCGGATCCTTGCCCTGCACTGCGATCCGCGCATCGAAGTGGGCAAGATCGGTACCCGCATCGGCGCCATCACCTCTGCCTCGGACACCATCCGGATCGAACTTTCCGGCCGCGGCGGCCACACGTCCCGCCCGCACCTTACCGAGGACCTCGTCTTCGCCCTGGCCCAGATCGCCGTCAATGTTCCCGCCGTCCTGTCCCGGCGCGTGGACGTCCGCAGCGGAGTTTCGGTGGTGTGGGGCCAGATCTCCGCCGGCTCGGCGCCGAACGCAATCCCGGGAACCGGCTATATGGCAGGGACCATGCGCTGCCTGGACCGCGAGGCGTGGCACGCCGCCGGGGAGCTGCTGGATGAGGTGGTCCACCAGGTGGCCGCCCCGTACGGCGTTGACGTGCGCCTCGAGCACACCAGGGGAGTGCCCCCGGTAGTGAACTCCGAGCATGAGACGGCCATCATCGAAGCGTCTGCCCGCGCTGAAATCGGCGAAAGCGCCGTGGTGCTGACGCCGCAGTCCATGGGCGGGGAGGACTTCGCCTGGTTCCTGGCCGAGCTCCCCGGCGCCATGATGCGGCTTGGTACCAAGACCCCCGGCGGCGAGGAGTACGACCTCCACCGCGGCGACTACATCCTGGACGAACGCGCCCTGGGCCTCGGCATCCGGGTCCTCACAGCAGCGGCGCTGCGCACTATCCGCGACCTTTAGGGCCAAGGGCGCGGGGCGCCGTCATACGAGGCTGCGGACTGAAGCCCGGGCTCGCTGCGCCGGGGCAGTCGCTGCGCAATCAGGGCTTTTTCCATCGCACCGTCCCGCAACGTCCAACCCGGCCTGGCCGCAGGCGGGTGTTTTAAGTTGTGCCCAATTGAATTGGGCCCTAGGATGTTCTTATGACTGATGCTCCACGGCTGAACCGCCAGGTGTGCTTTGCGCTCTACTCAGCCTCCCGCGCCGCGACTGCCGTCTACCGGCCTGTCCTTGACGAGCTCGGCCTGACCTATCCCCAGTACCTGGTGATGCTGGTGCTCTGGGAAAACGAGCCGCGCGGCGTGAAGGAACTGGGCGAGGAGCTCGGACTCGACTCCGGCACGCTCTCGCCCCTGCTGAAGCGCCTGGAGTCACTGGGCCTGGTGGAACGCCGCAGGTCGGGCGAGGACGAGCGCCGCGTGGCCATCCACCTGACGGCCGCCGGACGGCAACTCAGCGGAAAAGCCGGCGCCATCCCCAAACGGCTGGCCGAGGCGGCAGGGCTGACGCCCGAGGAGCTCGACCAGCTCCACAACACCCTGGGCCGGCTGACTGCCGCCCTCCATAACAGCCGCTGACAGCATCGGCCCGGAAGTTTTCAGCCTCAGAACAGAACGGATACACCATGAAACCTCTTTACACTGCCGAGGCGCTCGCCTCGGGCGAAGGACGCGACGGCAATGCCCGCTCCAATGACGGCAAGCTGGACGTCACCCTGTCCAGCCCCGTGGAGCTGGGCGGAGACGGGCAGGGAACCAACCCCGAGCAGCTCTTCGCCGCCGGCTATGCAGCCTGCTTCCACTCCGCGCTCCGCCTGGTGGGCCGCAAGGAAAGGGCCGACCTGACAGACTCGGCGGTAGCTGCCAAAGTCCACCTCGGCCAGCTGGACGGGGCCGGCTTCGGTCTTGCCGCGGAACTGGAAATCGCGCTGCCCGCACTGGACTTGGCCACGGCAGAGGCACTGGTTGCCAAGGCGCACCAGATCTGCCCGTACTCCAACGCCACTCGGGGAAACATCACCGTGGACATCAGGATCATGGAGTTCGCCGCGTGAGCCTTGGAACCCTCCCTGCCACCACCCGCGAAATCCAACTGGCCTCCCGCCCGGTGGGGCGCCCCGTGGCGGGAAACTTCCGGCTTGCCGAATCGCCGCTGACCGCGCTGCGGGACGGCCAGATCCTGGTCCGGAACCTCTACATGTCCGTGGACCCCTACATGCGCGGACGCATGAACGACGTCAAGTCATACTCCGCGCCGTTCGCCCTGGACAGAGCGCTCGACGGGGGCGCCGTGGGTGAGGTGATCGCGTCCCGATCCCCGGAGCACCAGGAGGGCGAGGTTGTAGTGCACAGCCTCGGCTGGCGCGAGTACGCAGTAGTGGACGGCCGCGCTGCCCAGCCTGCCCGCACCGATCTCGCCCCCGCGTCCGCGTTCCTCGGCGCCCTGGGCATGACCGGGCTTACCGCATATGCCGGACTGCTAAAGGTGGCCGGGTTTAAAACCGGCGACGCCGTGTTCGTCTCCGGTGCCGCAGGGGCAGTGGGTTCGTTGGTGGGCCAGATCGCCAAGGCGATGGGTGCCTCCCGCGTGATCGGATCGGCAGGTTCACCCGCCAAGGTGGCCCGGCTTCTTGAGCTCGGCTTTGACGCCGCCTTCGACTACCACGACGGTCCCGTGCGCGGGCAGTTGGAGGAAGCGGCCGGTGCCGGCGGTATCGACGTCTACTTCGACAACGTGGGTGGCGAGCACCTCGAGGCAGCGCTGGCCACCCTCAATGTCGGCGGCCGGGTGGCGATGTGCGGAGCCATTGCGCAGTACAACTCGACGGAGCCGACGCCTGCACCGCACAACCTGATGCTGGCCATCGGCAAGCAACTCACCCTGAAAGGTTTCCTGGTGGGCGGCCAGCGGCAGCACGCCGCCGAATTTGCCTCGACAATGGCAGGGTGGCTGGCTGACGGCACCGTGCAGTACGACGAAACAATCGTTGACGGGCTCGAGAACGCCCCGCAGGCCTTTATGGACCTGCTTGACGGAGCCAACACCGGCAAGATGCTGGTCCGCCTCCAGCCTGGGCAGTAACCAGCCGGACCAGTACGGGCACCGCCGTCCGGACGCGGCACCCGTACTGGTTGGTAACAACTTGTAAACAATCTCCGGGAACAAGTCCCGCTGTGCTATTAGGACGTGGTGCAGGCCACTAAGGTAGGTGGCATCAGTGCGCTCCGGCGCAGTGCTGCGGACCTCAGTGAAAACAGAATTTCAGTGCAGAAACGGACACTCATTGAATTCCAGCCGTAGCGCCACTCTCTTCATCCTGGAGGAAAATTGAAGACATCACTGCGTGCACAATTCAAGCGCGGTTCAATGGCCGGCCTGGCTACCGTCAGCGCTTCGGCCCTTCTGTTGACCGCCTGCGGCGCAGCGCCCGAAGCCGGAAACACTTCGACCGCCGGGGCCACCGACTACACCGGCTGCATCGTTTCCGACTCCGGTGGATTCGACGACCAGTCCTTCAACCAGTCCTCCTATGAGGGCTTGAAAAAGGCTGAAGCCGACCTCGGCATCAAGGTCAACCAAGTGGAGTCCAAGACCAACAACGACTTTGAGCCCAACCTGCGCGCCATGGTCACCGCAGGCTGCAACCTGACCGTCACCGTTGGCTTCCTCCTGGGCGACGCCACCAAGGCACAGGCAACGGCCAACCCGGACAGCCACTTCGCCATCATCGACTTCGGCTACGAAACACCCATCAGCAACGTCAAGCCGATCATCTACGACACAGCCCAGGCTGCCTTCCTCGCCGGCTACCTCGCCGCAGGAACCACCAAGACCGGAACCGTAGCCACCTTCGGCGGCATCAAGATTCCCACCGTCACCATCTTTATGGACGGCTACGCGGACGGCGTGAAGTACTACAACGAGCAAAAGGGCAAGAACGTCAAGCTCCTTGGCTGGAACAAGGCCGCCCAGGACGGCAGCTTCACGGGCGACTTCGAAAAGCAGGACGTGGGCAAGCAGCTGACCCAGAACTTCCTGGACCAGGGCGCCGACATCGTGATGCCCGTGGCCGGCCCGGTGGGCAAAGGTGCCGGTGCCGCGCTGAGCGAAGCCAAGGACGCCGGCAAGGACGTCAAGCTGATCTGGGTCGACTCCGACGGCTACCTCACGGCCCCTGACTACAAGGACATCATGCTGTCCTCCGTCATGAAGCAGATGGGCGACGCCGTGGAGGCCGTGGTCAAGGAGGACAAGGAAGGTAAGTTCAGCAACACCCCGTACGTCGGCACCCTGGCCAACGAAGGCGTGCAGCTGGCCCCGTTCCACGATCTCGAGTCCCAGGTCCCTGCGGAGCTGAAGACCGAACTTGAGCAGATCAAGAAGGACATCGTTGACGGCAAGCTGAAGGTGGAGTCCGCCGCCAGCCCCAAGGCCTGACCCGCATCTGAAGCGCCACCCCCGGTTGGTCAATGACTGGCCGGGCGGTGGCGCTTTTTGCTGTGGGCTTCCTCTTTCGGGCCACCGCCCGCTCATCCCAGGACTGCACCCACTAGGCTGGTGCTGCAGCCACATATCCCGTCCGGTCGATCACTGGACGCTTCGAGATTGGTCAGAGTTTTGAAACTTGAACTCAGAGGGATCACTAAACGCTTCGGAACCCTGCTCGCCAACGACCACATCGACGTGGTGGTTGAGCCCGGACAGATACATTGTCTGCTCGGCGAGAACGGGGCCGGAAAATCGACCCTGATGAATGTGCTGTACGGCCTCTACGAGCCGTCCGGGGGCGAAATCCTCGTGGACGACAAAGCGGTGGCCTTCCGCGGACCAGGCGATGCGATGGCGGCCGGGATCGGGATGGTGCACCAGCACTTCATGCTTGTCCCCGTCTTCACGGTGGCTGAGAACGTGGCGCTCGGTGCAGAACCCACCAAGGCCGCCGGTTTCCTCAACCTGGAAGAGACGCGCCGCCGGATCAAGGAAATCTCCGACCAGTACGGCTTCGACGTCGATCCGGACGCCCTCGTGGAGGACCTGCCCGTGGGCGTCCAGCAGCGCGTCGAAATCATCAAAGCGCTGGTCCGCAACGCCAAGGTCCTGATCCTCGACGAACCCACCGCGGTCCTGACACCCCAGGAAACCGACGAACTGCTGGACATCATGCGCCAGCTCAAGGCCGGCGGCACGTCCATTGTCTTCATCTCGCACAAGCTGCGCGAAGTAAAGGAAGTTTCGGACACCATCACCGTGATCAGGCGCGGCAAGGTGGTGGGCACTGCAGACCCCGCTGCCCCAACAGCGGAACTCGCCTCGATGATGGTGGGCCGCGCCGTCAGCCTGACCCTCGACAAAGCACCCGCGGAGCCGAAGGAGAAAACCTTCGAAGTCCGGGACCTCACAGTCATCGCTTCCAACGGCCAGCACGTGGTGGACGGGCTCAGCCTCGACATCGCCCGCGGCGAGATCCTCGCCGTGGCAGGCGTCCAGGGCAACGGGCAGACCGAGCTCACCGAAGCAATCCTTGGCCTCCAGGACCGGGTTTCCGGCTCCATCAGGCTCGACGGCAAGGAACTGCTGGGCCGGTCCGTCAAGGAAGTCCTGCACGCCGGCGTCGGGTTTGTTCCGGAAGACCGCAAGGTGGACGGTCTGGTGGGCACGTTCTCGGTGGCCGAGAACCTGGTCCTGGACCTTTACGACAAGCCTCCCTTCGCGAAGGGCATCAGCATGAGCCCGGCGAAGATCCTGGAGAACGCCAAGGCCCGCATCGGCGAATTCGACGTCCGGACGCCCTCCGCCGCAGCCGCCGCAGGTACGTTGTCCGGCGGCAACCAGCAGAAAGTGGTCATGGCGCGCGAACTCTCCCGCCCGCTGCGCCTGTTCATCGCCTCCCAGCCAACCCGCGGCGTGGACGTGGGCTCCATCGAGTTCCTGCACCGCAGGATCGTGGCGGAACGGGACCAGGGCACTCCGGTGATGATCATCTCCACCGAGCTGGACGAGGTGATGGAACTGGCAGACCGCATTGCGGTGATTTACAAGGGCAAGCTGGTGGGCGTTGTTCCGGGCGGCACCAGCCGTGACGTCCTGGGCCTGATGATGGCGGGCATCCCGCCGGAGGAACACGGGCACACCACAGGGCAGGCGCCCGCCGCTGCCGCAGCCTCCACTTCCGACGCCGAAGGAGGCGACCATGTCTGACAAGCATCCACCCAAGCACGCAGCCGAAGAGGGCGGCAGCAAAGCGCACCGACCCGCCCCCGCTCCGGAGGAGACAGCCGCCGTCGTATCCGTTGATACTGCCGGCGGCGCCATGGAACCGTCGGCGGTTCCGGCCACTGCCCAAAGCGGGCAGCTCCCGGGCGGCCCCGACACCCGGCTCCGCAAAATCTTTACCGGGAGCGGCATGGTCTCGGTCCTGGCCGTCCTGCTGGCGCTCATCATAGGCGGCCTCCTGATCGCGAGCACGGACAAGCAGGTGGCCACGACCTCCACCTACATTTTCGCCCGCCCCACCGATTTCCTGACGGCTGTGTGGAACGCCGTCACCCGCTCCTATATCGCCCTGTTCCAGGGTTCGGTCTTCAACCCCCGGGGCAACAGCGTCGCGGCCCAGTTCGCACCGTTTATGGAAACGCTCACCATTGCCACGCCGCTCATCACAGCAGGCCTGGGCGTGGCACTTGCCTTCCGCGCGGGACTGTTCAACATCGGCGCGCAGGGGCAGATCATCGTGGCCGGCATCCTTGCCGCCTGGGTGGGCTTCGCCCTCCACCTGCCCCTGGGACTGCACCTGCTGCTGGTCCTGGTGGCCGGCATCATTGGCGGTGCCTTCTGGGGCGGCCTTGTGGGGCTGCTCAAAGCCCGGACGGGCGCCCATGAAGTCATCCTCACCATCATGTTCAACTACATCGCGCTGTACTTCCTGCGGTACCTGCTGAACACGCCGGCCTTCCAGCGGCCGGGAGAGACGAACCCCATTTCGCCCATCCTGGACCCCACCGCCGTGTACCCGCAGATTTTCGGCACGCAGTACCGGCTGCACCTGGGCTTCCTCCTGGCAATCGCGGCCACCGTCCTGGTGTGGTGGCTCCTGAACCGATCCACCGTGGGCTTTGAGTTCCGTGCCGTGGGCGCCAACCCCAAGGCTGCCCAGACCGCAGGCATCAATGTTTCCCGCTCCACCATCCTGGTGATGGCCATCGCCGGTGGCCTGGCGGGTATGTCGGGCGTCGCCCAGGTGGCCGGCACGGAGAAAGTCCTCACGGATGGCGTGGCGGCCACCTATGGATTCGACGCGATCACCGTCGCCCTCCTGGGACGTTCGACGCCGTGGGGCACTTTCGCTGCCGGCCTGCTGTTCGGCGCCTTCCGCGCCGGAGCCGTCCAGATGCAGATCCAGACCGGAACCCCGATCGACATCGTCCTGGTGGTCCAGTCCCTGATCGTCCTCTTTATTGCGGCCCCGCCGCTGGTCCGGGCCGTTTTTGGCCTGAACCCCCGCCGCAAGAAGCCGGCCCGTGCGGCCAAGTCCCGCCAGGCAGCCACAACCGGAGGTGCAGCATGAGCACAAAACTATCGGCGCCCCGCCCCGGAAACCCACAGCAGGGTGACACCTCCAAAGACACCGGCTCCGCCGCCGTCTCCGCCAAGCCGGTGACCTGGCGGACGCCTGTCCTGCTCACCGTCTTCGGTCTGATCGCCCTGGTCTTCTTCGGTTTGCTGGCACCCAACCAGACCGCCAGTTTCGGCATCTCCACGGGCGAAGACTTTTTCCAGCTGCCGGCCCTCGCCGTGAACGCGTTCGTGGGCGGCATCGTGTTGTCCGTACTCCTGCTGGGGCTCGCAGCCTATGCGGTGTACCTGAAAACCAAGGACCGGCCGGCTCCCGGGTGGCTGACAGTTACCTTCATCGTCCTGTTCGTGGCCGCCTTCCTCATCTGGGTGGTGGGCGGCGCCCGCACCCCGAGCATCTCGCTGGCCGGACTGATCGCCGGGTCCGTCACCCTCGCCGTCCCGCTCGTGTTCGGCTCGTTGTCCGGCGTCCTGTGTGAGCGCGTGGGCGTGGTCAACATCGCCATCGAGGGCCAGCTCCTGGGCGGCGCCTTCACCGCCGCCATCGTTGCCAGCATGACGCAAAACCCCTTCATCGGGCTGTTGGCCGCCGCAGTGGCCGGGGCCGTGGTGTCCATGGTGCTGGCGGTGTTCAGCATCAAATACCTGGTCAACCAGATCATCGTGGGTGTTGTCCTGAACGTCCTGGTCTCAGGTGTTACCGGCTTCCTCTTCAGTACGGTCATGCAGGCGGACAGCGACCAGTTCAATTCACCTCCCGGCCTCGACATCATCGAGATCCCCGTCCTGTCCAGCATCCCCATCATCGGGCCCATCCTGTTCCGCCAGTCCCTGGTGGGATATCTGATGTACATCGCGGTCCTGGTGGTCTGGGTAGGCCTCTTCAAGACCCGGTGGGGCCTGCGCGTACGCGCCGTGGGCGAGCACCCCCAGGCGGCCGACACCCTGGGCATCAACGTGAACGCCACCCGGTTCTGGAACGTCACCCTGGGCGGCGCCGTCGCCGGCATTGGCGGGTCCTTCTTCACCCTCGTGGCGATCGACAGCTTCACCAAGGAAATCTCCGGCGGCCGCGGCTTCATTGCGCTCGCTGCCCTGATCTTTGGCCGGTGGAACCCCATTGGCGCATTCTTCGCCGCGCTGCTGTTCGGGTTCGCTGACAACCTGCAAAGCATCGTGACCATTATCGGCACCCCCGTGCCCAGCCAATTCATGGCGATGCTGCCCTACCTGGTGACGGTTCTCGCCGTGGCCGGACTGGTGGGCAAGTCCAGAGGGCCGGCAGCCAGCGGCATCCCGTATGTCAAGGGCTGACGGGCGGGTGGGACCCGCAAGGGCCGTGGACTGGCCCGCCCTGGAAGCTGCCGCCGTCGACGCCATGGGCAGGGCCTACACGCCCTACTCGAAGTTTCCGGTGGGGGCGGCAGCCCTCACCGAGGACGGCCGCATCGTCAGTGGCTGCAACGTCGAAAACGCCAGCTACGGGCTGACCCTGTGCGCTGAGTGCGCTCTCGTGGGCAACCTCCACATGACCGGCGGCGGACTGCTCCGGGCGTTCTACTGCGTGGACGGCAAGGGCAACGTCCTGATGCCGTGCGGGCGCTGCCGCCAGTTGCTCTACGAATTCCGGGCACCAGGAATGGAGCTCATGACCACCCAAGGCATCAAGACCATGGACCAGGTGCTGCCAGACGCCTTTGGTCCCGAACACCTGGAGGAAACATGGTGACAGAGGCCCGCGCAGCAGAAAACATCGCCGAAGCGTTCGACGCCGTGGACATCATCCGCATCAAGCGGGACAAGGGCACGCTGAGCGCGGACCAGATTGACTGGACCATCGATGCCTACACGCGGGGAGCCATCGCGGACGAGCAGATGGCCGCCCTGAACATGGCCATCCTGCTCAACGGCATGAACCGCACCGAAATCGCCCGGTGGACGGCCGCCATGATCGCCTCCGGCGAACGGATGGACTTCTCCAGCCTGCGCCGCCCCGACGGTGGGCTGAAGTACACCTCGGACAAGCACTCCACCGGAGGCGTGGGGGACAAGATCACCCTGCCTTTGGCGCCACTGGTAGCGGTCTTCGGCGTCGCCGTTCCTCAGCTCTCCGGCCGGGGACTCGGGCACACCGGCGGCACGCTGGACAAGCTCGAGGCAATTCCCGGCTGGCGGGCCTCCCTCAGCAACGAGCAGATGCTGGCCCAGCTCCAGGACGTGGGCGCGGTCATCTGCGCAGCCGGCGCAGGCCTCGCTCCCGCGGACAAGAAGCTTTACGCACTCCGCGACGTCACCGGCACGGTTGAGGCCATCCCCCTCATCGCCTCGTCGATCATGAGCAAAAAGATCGCCGAGGGCACCGGGTCTCTGGTGCTGGATGTGAAGGTGGGCAGCGGCGCGTTTATGAAGGACGAGGCAACGGCCCGTGAATTGGCGGAGACCATGGTGGCGCTCGGTAAGGATGCCGGCGTCAACACCGTGGCTCTACTCACCAACATGAGCACGCCGTTGGGCCTGACTGCGGGTAACGCCATCGAGGTGGAGGAATCCGTTGAGGTGCTGGCGGGCGGCGGACCCGACGACGTGGTGGAGTTGACGGTCCGGCTCGCCGAGGAGATGCTCGCCGCTGCAGGAGTGCACGACGCCGACCCTGCGGCTGCCCTCAAGGACGGCCGCGCCATGGACGTCTGGAACCGGATGATCGAGGCGCAGGGCGGGGACCCGCGGGCCAAGCTGCCAGCGGCCCGGGAGTCCGAGGTGGTTTACGCCCCGGCGGACGGAGTGCTGGTGGAACTAGATGCCTTGTCCGTGGGCGTGGCAGCCTGGCGGCTCGGTGCCGGACGGGCCCGCAAGGAGGACGTGGTGCAGGCAGGCGCGGGAGTCCGCATGCACGCCAAGCCAGGCGCCGTGGTCCGGGCGGGCGAGCCCCTGATGACCCTGCTCACCGACACCCCGGAACGGTTCGCCCGCGCCAAAGAAGCGCTGGAAAACGCAGCAGTCATCGCACCCGAGGGATCACGGCCCGCACAGCGCCTCATCATTGACCGCATAGCATAGGGACCCATGCAGGCCATCAATGACTTCATTCTCGCGGCAGCCGGACAGCCCTGGGTGTTGTTCCTTGTTTTGGCATGCTGCATCATTGATGGCTTCTTCCCGCCCATCCCCAGCGAGTCAGTGGTGGTGGGTCTGTCCGCCGTTGCAGCCACCGCAGACGTTCCCAACCCCTGGCTCCTAATGCTGGTGGCGGCTTTGGGCGCCTTTTCCGGCGACAACATCGCTTACCTGATCGGGCGCAGGGTGGGCACCCGGCGCTGGGCCTGGATGCGGGGCCCCCGCATGCAAAGTGCCTTTCGGTGGGCAGGCCGGGAGCTGCGCAAGCGCCCTGCCTCGCTCATCCTTGTGGCGCGGTTCGTCCCGATCGGCCGGGTTGCGGTGAACCTCACAGCCGGGGTCACGCATTATCCGCACCTGCGCTTTGTGGGGCTGACTGTCCTGTCGGCCAGCCTGTGGGCGGCCTACTCGGTGGGAATCGGCCTGTTCTTCGGCCAGTGGTTTGAAAACAACCACCTCCTGGGCGCTGTCATCGCCATCATTTGCGCGGTGGCGCTGGGGATCGTGGTGGACCTCGTCATCAACCGGGTCCGGCGCAGGGCTCCGATGGTGGAACGGATGAAGGAACCAGAAGCGTAGCCGGACCGTTGTTCGGGCAGGACGGGGCGTAGCGTGTTGCGCCGCGGCCGTGGGACACTTAGGAACGATTTCCGCTTTGGCTGCGGCACTTTTGGCCGGTGCCATTTTGCATAGGAGCAAGACCGCGTGGAGTTTATTAATGAGGCCGTGCTCCATGCAGCTGGCCAATGGTGGATCTACCCGGTCCTGCTGTTGTTTTTCTTTGTGGACGGCTTCGCCATGGTGGTCCCCAGCGAGACCCTCATCGTGGCCCTTGCAGCGTTTTCCCGCCACAGCGGGGAACCCAATCTGTGGATCCTCGGCCTCACCGCGCTGATCGGTGCCATTGCCGGGGACAACATGGCTTTTATGCTCGGACGCCGGATCGGCCTGAACCGGTGGAAGTGGATGCGCCGGCCCAAGGTCCAGAAGGCCTTCGGCTGGGCCCGCTACGAACTGGACAAACGCGGCGCCGTGCTGGTCTTCACGGCCCGCTACATTCCCTGGGGCCGGGTGGCTGTCAACTACGTCGCCGGAAGCACAGGCTTCTCCCACCGCCGCTTCTTCCTGCTGGACGCCTTCGCCTGCTTCACGTGGGTGGGGTATTCCGTCGGGATTGGCCTGCTGGCCAGTTCCTTCCCGTGGCTGCACCACAACCCCCTGCTCAGTGCGGGCATTGCGGTGGTGTTCGCAATTGTGCTCGGTATCCTCATCGACCACCTGCTCCGGTTGTGGCACAAGCATCTTGCCCGCAACGACGCCGAAGAAGTGGATGAGTGGCTCGACGGCGGTCCCAACGGGGCACGGCACGGACAAACCGGCGCCACCGCGGTCATGGCACCCGCAGCCGCAGACGGCGGACCGGCCGCCACCTAGCCGCTGGCATTGAACTGCTGCCCACCCTAAGGTGGGGTACGTGACTGAGCCTATTGTTGACGCTGCCCCTGCCATCGATTTTGACCTGAAGAACCTGCCCAAGGTTTCACTTCACGACCACCTGGACGGAGGACTCCGTCCGGCCACCATCATCGAACTGGCCGAGGCCGTTGGGCACACCCTTCCGTCGACCGATCCGGTCGCGCTCGGGCAATGGTTTCGGGAATCCGCGAACTCCGGCTCCCTGGTCCGCTACCTGGAAACTTTCGACCACACCGTTGCCGTGATGCAGACCGCCGAAGGGCTCATCCGCGTAGCTAAGGAATTTGTCGAGGACCTTGCTGACGACGGCGTGGTGTACGGCGAAGTGCGGTGGGCGCCAGAGCAGCATCTGCAAAAGGGCCTCACCCTGGACGAAGCTGTGGAAGCGGTGCAGGAAGGCCTCGAGGCCGGCGTCGAGGCCGTGGGGGAGACCGGCCGGGAAATCCAGGTGGGCCAGCTGATCACCGCCATGCGCCACGCCGAACGCGGCCAGGAGATCGCTGAGCTTGCAGTCCGCCACCGCAACAAGGGCGCCGTCGGCTTCGACATCGCCGGAGCCGAGGACGGTTTCCTGCCCTCCCGTTTCAAAGAGGCTTTTACCTACCTTGCCCAGCAGAACTTTCCCGCCACGGTGCACGCCGGCGAGGCAGCCGGCCTGGAAAGCATCCAGTCCGCCCTGGTGGACGGCCGGGCGCTTCGGCTCGGACACGGCGTCAGGATCGCCGAGGACATCATGGTGGAGTTCGACGACGATGACGAGACCGAGGACACCATCGGCCTGGTGACCCTCGGCGACCTCTCCAGCTGGGTCCGCGACCGTGGCATCGCCCTGGAGATCTGCCCGTCCTCGAACCTCCAGACCGGCGCCATCGCCGGCTTCGGTGACGGCATCGAAAGCCATCCGCTGGACATGCTCTACCAGCTCGGCTTCAACGTCACCATCAACACCGACAACCGGCTGATGAGCGGCGTCACCCTGACGGACGAGTTCGACCTCCTGGTGGAAACCTTCGACTACGATCTCGACGACCTGCTGGAGCTCACCCTGAACGCCGCCGAGGCATCCTTTCTGCCCCTTGAGGAGAAGGAAGCACTGGTGGAGTACATCAACGACGCCTACGCAAACCTTGGCTAGCCAGCCGTCACCCCTGCCGGAGCTCATCGGCGTGATCGCCGCCCTGCGGGAGCACTGCCCCTGGATGGGCGCGCTGACCCATGAGTCGCTGGTGGAGTACCTCCTGGAGGAGGCCTACGAGGTGGCCGAAACCATCGAGGCCGGAACCGGCAAAGGAACCGACGACGCCGAACTCCGGGGCGAGCTGGGCGACGTGCTGCTCCAGGTGGTGCTGCATGCCCGGCTTGCCGAAGAGCGCGGCGCCTTCACGTTCGACGACGTCGCTCGCGGCCTGAGTGCCAAGATGGTACGCCGGAACCCGCACGTGTTCCGCCCGGACGGCTCCCTGCAGGACAGTTTTCCTGCCACGGTTGATGAGATCGTGCAGAAGTGGGACGCCGTCAAGCGGTCAGAGCGGCCCGGGCGGCGGGATCCGTTCGAAGGCATTCCGCGGGCGCTCCCCGCGCTGGCCCGGGCGCAGAAGTCCATCGACCGCGCGGCGAGGGCCGGGTTTCCGGAGGTTCAACCACCGGTGGTTCAACCACCGGTGGACGTGCCCGCTTTCACGTCGGAGGACGAGCTCGGCGAGCTGCTGCTCGCCGTCGTGCGTTCTGCCCGCGCCGGCGGATTCGACGCCGAGCGTGCCCTGCGCGGCGCGGTCCGGAACTACCAGCAGCGCGTCCCCGAGCAGCACCAACAGAGGTAACCGCACCATCATGACGTCCGGGGCCGGATAGGTTTCCGTAACCCGGACCACTCTCGACTACGCTGGTCCGTGACGAGTACGTCGAGTTTTCAGCTGTATTTCCCCCGTTAATCAGCCATAAGGAGCAAATTCATGGCGCTTATCGATGCCATCCACGCCCGCGAAATCCTTGATTCCCGCGGCAACCCCACAGTAGAAGTTGAAGTACTGCTCTCGGACGGCCAGATCGGCCGCGCGGCAGTTCCCTCCGGTGCCTCCACCGGTGAGCACGAAGCCGTTGAGCTGCGTGACGGCGACAAAGGCCGTTACCTCGGCAAGGGCGTCCAGAAGGCTGTTGACGCCATCATCGACCAGATCGCTCCGGCCCTGACCGGTTTCGACGCCACGGACCAGCGCAGCATCGACCAGGCCATGCTGGACCTGGACGGCACGCCGAACAAGGGCAAGCTGGGCGCCAACGCCATCCTCGGCGTTTCCCTGGCCGTTGCCAACGCAGCCGCCGCCTCCGCTGACCTGCCGCTGTACAAGTACCTTGGCGGCCCGAACGCCCACGTCCTGCCGGTCCCGCTGATGAACATCCTCAACGGTGGCTCGCACGCCGATTCCGACGTCGACATCCAGGAATTCATGGTTGTCCCGCTGGGTGCCGAGACCTTCTCGGAGGGCCTGCGCTGGGGCGTTGAGGTCTACCACGCCCTCAAGGCCGTGCTGAAGGAAAAGGGCCTCGCAACCGGCCTGGGCGACGAAGGCGGCTTCGCGCCGAACCTGCCCTCCAACCGTGCAGCACTGGACCTGATCCAGGAAGCCATCAAGAACGCCGGCTACACCCCGGGCAAGGACATCGCCCTGGCCCTGGACGTCGCCTCCTCCGAGTTCTTCACCGACGGTGCCTACCAGTTCGAAGGCAAGGCCCTGACCTCCGCCGAGATGAGCGCCTACTACACCGAGCTCGTCGCCGACTACCCGCTGGTCTCCATCGAAGACCCGCTGGACGAGAACGACTGGGACGGCTGGAAGACCCTCACCGACTCCATCGGCGACAAGGTCCAGCTGGTGGGTGATGACCTCTTCGTCACCAACCCCGCCATCCTGCAGCGCGGCATCGACACCAAGACCGCCAACTCCCTGCTGGTCAAGGTGAACCAGATCGGTTCGCTCACCGAAACGCTCGACGCCGTGAGCCTGGCCCAGCGCGCCGGCTACACCACCATCACCTCGCACCGCTCCGGCGAAACCGAGGACACCACCATCGCCGACATCTCGGTGGCCACCAACGCCGGCCAGATCAAGACCGGCGCCCCGGCCCGCTCCGAGCGCGTTGCCAAGTACAACCAGCTGCTGCGCATCGAAGAGGAACTCGACGACGCCGCGCGCTACGCAGGCCGCAGCGCGTTCCCGCGTTTCAAGGGCTAGTAGCCGCATCAACGACGCGTCGGTGGCTATGGTTGAAAGACCATAGCCACCGTTTTTGTTTCGGCAGTATTAGTTCCAGCCCAGCTAGTGGCGGCCCAGGCAGGCTGCGTGTTTCAGGAGTGTCATGGCTACCCGCCGTCCCAAAGTCCCAAAGGTCGCCCCACCCCGCCAGGCAACGATTGCGGAGGCCGACGTCATCCGCGCGGATTTCGGTACCGCCAAGGACAAGCCCGGCACGCATGGGGCCGGCGGGAAAGCCGCGGCACCGAACGCAGGCCACGCCGCGGGCGGCAACCCGCCCGGCTCCAGGACTTCGTCCGGATCCCACGGCGTCACCGCATCTGCCGGTGGAGGGAAAGGGAACCGTTCCCAAGGCACCTCCCCGGCAGCCGGCACCGAAACCGCGGATGACCAGCAGCCCGTCCCCGCCAAGGCGTTTTCCGGACGGATGCTCGCGCTGGCGGTGGTCATGATTGCCATTACCATCATGCTGGCGCCCACGGTGAAGATTTTCTTCGACAAAAGGGCAGAAATCGAAGCCCTGAATGCGGACATCGCAGCCCGGGTGGCTGAAGGTGACAGCCTGCGCCAGCAGGTCTCCCGCTGGGAGGACCCCAACTACGTGAAACAGCAGGCCCGCGACCGCATTAACATGGTTATGCCGGGCGAAACCGGCTACTGGGTCTTCGGCAGCGATTTGCCGGCCGGAGAAAGCAGTAGCCAAACCGGTGCAGCAGCACAAGACCCCGCCGATCTGCCGTGGGTGGATTCCCTGTGGGAGTCCATCACGCGCGCGGCCACAGACTGAACCGCAAAAGGAAGGACGGCCCGCGACAGTGGAACTTAACACGGCAGCCGCCCGGGACGAATCCCGCCAGCCATCAGCACGAGACCTGGAGGTACTGAGCCGCCAGTTGGGACGGCCGGTACGGGACGTCGTCGAGATTCCCGCGCGCTGCGTCTGCGGCAACCCGCTGGTGGCCGCAACCGCTCCACGCCTCGCCAATGGAACCCCGTTTCCCACCACGTACTATCTGACTCATCCGGTCATCACCTCTGCGGTTTCCCGGCTGGAAGCAGCAGGTGTGATGACCGAAATGAACGAGCAGCTGGCCGGTAACGATGAACTGGCCAACGCCTACCGCTCCGCGCATGAGGCGTACCTGGCAGCGCGTGCGGCCATCGGTGAACGGTCTGGAATCGGAGCTGTTCCTGAGATCGACGGGATATCCGCCGGCGGCATGCCGACCCGCGTCAAGTGCCTCCACGTCCTGGTGGGGCATTCCCTCGCAGCCGGTCCAGGAGTCAACCCGCTGGGGGACCAGGCCATCAACGCGATCAGTGAGTGGTGGACCACAGACAGGTGCTACTGCGAAGGCGCCTGGGATACGGCAGGGGAAGCTCCGTCCAGGGACCTCAGCCGGCACGGGCCGCAGGGGCTGCCGGACATCGTGGGCCGCCCTGCGCCGGTCCGGAAGACTTCCGGGACTGCCGAGGCCGGTAAATGACCCGCGTCGCCGCCATCGACTGCGGCACCAATTCCATCCGCCTCCTGATCGCGGACATCGACCGCAGCAACGGAACCACCAGCCTCACGGATGTCGTGCGCGAGATGCGCGTGGTGAGGCTGGGCGAGGGAGTGGACGCCACGGGCGAACTGGCCCCGGAGGCCTTGGAGCGGACGTTTGCGGCCACCGCCGACTACGCCAGCCTGATAAAGGAACACGGTGCCGTCAAGGTCCGCTTCGTTGCCACCTCCGCCAGCCGTGACGCACGGAACCGGGACGTGTTCGTGGACGGCGTCCGGGACCTCCTGGGCGTGGAACCCGAGGTCATTTCCGGTGACGAGGAAGCTGCGCTGTCCTTTGCCGGAGCCAGCAGCGTCCTGCCCATCCTTGACGGCCAGGAGGTGCTGGTGGTTGACCTGGGCGGCGGCAGCACCGAGTTCGTCCTGGGTACGGCAGCCGGGGTGACGGCGGCCAAGTCCGTGGACATCGGTTGTGTGCGCCTGACCGAACGGCATCTGCGCCAGGACCCGCCCACCGCCGAACAAATAGCTGCCGCGGAAGCTGACGTGGACGCCGCCATCGCCCGCGCCGGGCAGGACGTACCCCTGGAACGCGCCACCGCCGTCGTGGGCGTTGCCGGTTCCATTACCACCATCACCGCGCATGCCCTTCGCCTTCCTGAATATTCACCAGACGCGATTCACGGCACCGAACTGCCCCTCGGCACAGTCCGGGCGGCCTCCACCGAGCTCCTCACCATGACGCGATCGGAACGCGCCGGCCTGCCCTACATGCACCCCGGCCGGGTGGACGTCATCGGCGCCGGGGGACTGGTGTGGGGCCGGATCCTCGAACGGCTGGCAAAGCTCACCGGCGGGCGCATCGCAACAGCCACAGCCAGCGAACACGACATCCTCGACGGCATCGCCCTGAGTATCGGCTGACGGCCCATGCAGATATCCACCACCCGAATGAGAGCACCGCTTGGACGGACCGGCGCAGCCCTGCTCGCGCTGGTCCTGGCCGGCGGCTGCCTCGTCACCGGCCTGTTCACTGCCCAGGCGGCGCAGGCGGACGAATGGCGCGACAAGCAGTACTGGCTGGCGGAGTCCGGCATCACCAAGGCCTGGGAGGTTTCCAAGGGCGCCGGGGTCAAGGTGGCCGTGATCGACAGCGGCGTGGACGCCCAGCACCCTGACCTCAAGGGAGCCGTTGCCGGCGGCTATGACGCCTCCGGTTCAGGACAGCCCAACGGGCAGGAGGGCGTAGGCTCCAAGACGGAACACGGCACGCTGGTGGCCACCATGCTCGCAGGACGCGGCCACCAGCCCGCACGCGCCACTGCCTCGCCCAAGCCTTCGCCTTCACCCCGCCCCGGAGCCCTTCCCCCTGACGGAATCGTGGGGGTAGCTCCGGAAGCACAGATCCTCTCGGTCTCCACCTGGCTGGGCTCAACGAACCCGTCCGGCAAAAGCGACCAGGACCAGATCCCCGAGGCCGTCCGCTGGGCGGTGGATAACGGCGCCAGGGTCATCAATATTTCCCTCGGCAGCACCACCCCGCAGTGGCCGCAAAGCTGGGACGCCGCCTTTCTTTACGCCGAGCAAAAAGACGTAGTGATTGTGGCCGCCGCGGGCAACCGGGTGGGCGGCAACATCCAGGTGGGCGCTCCTGCCACCATTCCCGGCGTCCTCACGGTCGCCGGCGTGGACCGCAAGGGCACAGCCAGTGTTGACGCATCCTCCCAGGGAATCAGCATCGGCGTAGCGGCGCCCGCGGAGAACCTGCTGGGCGGCGTGCCCGGCGGCAGCTACGCGGAATGGGCAGGGACCTCCGGCTCTACGCCCATCGTTGCCGGTGTTGCGGCGCTGATCCGTTCCAAGTGGCCGGACATGAGCGCCGAACAGGTCATCAACAGGATTGTTTCAACTGCGAAGGACGCCGGAGCCCCCGGCAAGGATCCCCTGTACGGCTTCGGGGTCCTTAACGCAGAGGCGGCGCTGAAGGCCGACGTGCCGGAAGCAGCGGCAAACCCGCTTGGTTCCATTGCCGAGTGGATCCGGGTCCACCGGCGGGGCAACTTTGCCACCCCCGCACCGCTCCCCACCGCGGAAGTCCCCAGCGCGGCGCCCACCCTGCCGGAGGCCACCGTCCCTGCGGTAGAGCCGCCGTCGCAGCGGGACAGTGCTCTCGGCGCCGCCGTCGTCATCGGTTTCAGCCTGTTGTTCGTGGCGATCATCGCGGCAGCGGTCATCCAGCTCCGGCGGGCGGCGGCGAGACCGGCCGAGCTGGCCGAGGAGCCCGACACAGGGGTGATGGGCAGTGTGGATTCCGAGCGTCAGACCTAAGCCCTGTAGCTTTGGGACAGTTAGTGAAGATTTTCACAAACTGCGGTATCCTTGATCCATGGCAACCACCCCAGAGCTCCAGGACCGTCCCAGGGTACTCGTCGTCGGCGGCGGGTACGTCGGCCTGTACGTAGCACTCAAATTGCAGAAGAAGATCGCGAACGCCGGTGGCATCGTCACCCTCGTGGATCCACTGCCGTACATGACCTACCAGCCGTTCCTGCCCGAGGTGGCCGGTGGCAACATCGAGGCGCGCCACGCTGTGGTTTCCCACCGCCAGCACCTCAAGCAGACCGAATTGATCCAGGGCCGCGTGACCTCGATCGACCACGCCAACCGCACCGCCGTAGTGGCTCCCGCTGATGGCGGCGCGCACTTTGAGGTTCCCTACTTCGACGTTGTGATGGCCGCAGGTGCCATCACGCGTACGTTCCCCATCAAGGGCCTCGCGGACAAGGGGATCGGCCTGAAGACCATCGAGGAAGCTGTTGCCCTCCGCAACAAGGTCCTGGAGCGCATCGAAGTCGCCTCCACCATGACCGACCCCGCTGCCCGCGCCAAGGCACTCACGTTCGTGGTGGTGGGTGGCGGATTTGCCGGCATCGAGTGCATCACCGAAATGGAAGACCTCGCCCGGGCCGCCGTCCGGAACAACCCCCGCATCAAGCAGGAGGAAGTCCGCTTCGTCCTGGTTGAAGCCATGGGCCGGATCATGCCCGAAGTCACCGCCCAGCAGGCGGAATGGGTTGTGGAGCACCTCCGCAGCCGCGGCATCGAGGTACTCCTCAACACATCCCTGGACAACGCTGAGGGCAGCCTCAAGCTCATCAACCTCCCGGACAAGACCCCCGCCCAGGAGTTCGAAACGGACACCCTCGTGTGGACGGCCGGCGTGCAGGCCAACCCCATGGTCCGCTCCACCGACTTCCCGCTCGAGCCCCGCGGCCGCGTGCGCGTCCTGCCGGACCTCCGGGTTGCAGGCGATGAAGGCATCATCGACAACGCCTGGGCAGCCGGCGACGTCGCCGCCGTGCCGGACCTCACCGGAAAGGGCCTCCCGGACGGCACCTGCGTCCCTAACGCCCAGCATGCGCTCCGCCAGGCCAAACGCCTCGCCAAAAACCTGTGGGCCTCCCGCTGGGACAAGCCGCTGAAGGACTACAAGCACAAGAACCTGGGTGCTGTTGCAGGCTTCGGTGAGTGGAAAGGCGTTGCCAACATCAACCTTGTGGGCAGCATCGGCCTCAAGGGCGGTCTCGCCTGGCTCGCGCACCGTGGCTACCACGGCATGGCCATGCCCACCTTCGAGCGCAAATTCCGGGTGGTCTTCAACTGGATCCTCAGCTTCTTCGCGGGCCGCGACACCACGCAGCTGATGGACCTGGACAACCCGCGCGGCGCCTTCGTGGCAGCAGCTACCCCGGCTCCCAAGCCAGCCGCCGCACCCGCTGCGGACGCTCCTGCCCCGGTGGCCGGCGGTTCAGGTTCCACCGCCACCACGAAAGCGGACGTGCTCCCGGCCAGCGTCAAATAGACCTGCCCTGAATTAGCACACGACGGCGGCTGTCCCTTTTGGGGATGGCCGCCGTTCGCGTTTTCCAGGAAGCGTCTGCCCTGCCGCCGGCATCGGGCTTCTAGACTGGGCAGCATGACTGGCGAGAAGAACCTACAGGCCCTGCTGGCAGGGATGCACCCGGTCCGGCGCGCGGGTGAGTACGTGTACGTCCTGTGGCCGCACGGGCGGCCTTTGACGTCGGGCATCGAAGCGGCCGTACGGGAAGCTGAGGGCCTCACTGTGGTCCTGCCCCGTTCGCAGGCGGACAAGGAAGGATTGTCCTACGACTTCGTGGGCGCCTGGATTACCTTGCAGGTCCACTCCGCCTTGGAAGCCGTGGGACTCACCGCCGCCGTCAGCAAGGCACTCACTGATGCCAGGATCAGCTGCAATGTCCTTGCCGGGTTCCACCACGACCACCTCCTGGTGCCAGTGGCAGACGCCCCCCGCGCCCTCGAGGTGCTGGCAGAACTCGCGGCACAGAATGCGCCTGGGCAGGGCCGCGGGCAGGTACCCCGCCCTGAACTCCTGCTGCGCCAGGAGACCCGCGAGGACCGGGATGCGATCCTCGCCCTGACAGCGGAGGCGTTCGCCATCTCGCCCGCCACCGGTCTTCCGGCCGACGGGGAGCCGGTGGAGGTCAACGTGCTCCGGGAGCTCTTTGACGCCCAGGAGTACCTCCCCGGTTTCAGCTTGGTCGCGGTCCTGGACGGCGAGGTGGTGGGGCATGTGATCAGCACACGCGGATGGGTGGGCGGACAGGAACTGCTGGGCCTCGGCCCCATCGGTGTCACGCCGCGGCTCCAGAGGCACGGCATTGGTTCTGCATTGATGAAGGAGAGCATTGCCAGGGCAAACGATGCGGGGGAGATCGGTATCGCCCTGCTCGGCAGCCCCGAATACTACTCCCGCTTCGGCTTTGTCCCGGCCGCAACGTTGGGTGTGCTCCCGCCCGAGGCCCAATGGGGCGAATATTTTCAGCTGTTGCCGCTCGCCCTGTGGCCTGGCGGCGTCCGCGGCACGTTCCGGTATGCCGAACCGTTCTCACGCCTTTGACGGGATACCATTGAGCCGTTGCCCCAGTAGCCCAATTGGCAGAGGCAGCGGACTTAAAATCCGCGTGTTGTGGGTTCGAGTCCCACCTGGGGTACGTGGCAGAACCGGCCGCCAGGGGCCGCAGAGAGAGGAAGCCGTCCGCGCCGCGGGCGGCTTTCCTGCGTTTGATTCCACATATGCAACGACTGTTATGTAAGTGTGACCTCTCTCACTTATCTTCCCCGGGCATATGCATTAGCTTGAAAGCTAAATCAGGAACACCTGATTTTTCGTGTCAAAGGCCGTTCGCACCTTTAGATCGAGGAGCTCGTAAATGACTTTATTCCCCCAGGCGGGAACCCGCGTTGCCAAGCTGACAGTGCTTGGCATCGGCGTCGCCTTTATGGCAACGGCTTGCGGCGGTTCGTCCACACCCACGGCGTCCGAGACCGCCACCGGGTCAGCGGCAGGCATCGCCTGCCCGGCGCCCGGCACCACCAGTAGCAGCGCACCGGCTGCTGACGCGGGCGGCGCGGTCCCTCCGTCCAAGGGCACAACCAAGACTCCGCTGAAGCTCGGCTCTCTCCTGCCCACCACCGGTTCGCTGGCCTACCTGGGCCCACCGGAAATTGCCGGCGTTAACCTTGGTGTTAAGGAAGTCAACGATGCCGGCGGCGTCCTCGGCAAGCCTGTTCAGGTAGTCCACCGCGACTCGGGCGACACCAAGACGGATATCGCAACCCAGTCCACCTCTGCTTTGCTCGGCCAGGGGGTCAACGCCATCATCGGCGCAGCCTCCTCCGGCGTTTCCAAGACCGTCATCAACCAGATCACGGGCGCCGGTGTGCTGCAGTTCTCGCCCGCCAACACCTCGCCGGACTTCACCACGTGGGACGACAAAGGCCTGTACTGGCGTACGGCGCCCTCCGACGTTCTCCAGGGCAAGGTCCTGGGTAACTACATGGTCACCTGCGGTGCCCAGACCGTCGGCATGATCGTCCTGAACGATGCCTACGGCACGGGGCTTGCCACCAACATCAAGGCAGCGTTTGAGTCAGCCGGCGGCAAGGTGGTGGCTGAGGAGCTCTTCAACGAGGGCGACACCCAGTTCAGCAGCCAGGTGGACAAGGTTATTGCAGCCAAGCCCGATGCAATCGCCCTGATCACCTTTGACCAGGCCAAGAGCATCGTGCCGCTGATGACCGGCAAGGGTGTGAAGGCCAGCCAGATGTTCCTGGTGGACGGCAACACCTCGGATTACAGCAAGGACTTCCAGGCCGGCACGATGGAAGGAGCCCATGGCACCTTCCCGGGAACCTTCGCCAACGAATCCTTCACCAAGAAGCTTCTTGAAGTGGACCCGGCACTGAAGGACTTCACCTACGGCGGCGAATCCTACGATGCCGTGAACCTGATTGCACTGGCATCCGAGGCCGCCGGCAGCACCAGTGGAGTTGAAATCGCCAAGCAGCTCAAGGGAGTTTCGGAAGCCGGCGAGAAGTGCACCAGCTTCCCCTCCTGCGTCACCCTGCTGCGTGAGGGCAAGGACATCGACTACGACGGCCAGTCCGGCCCTGTAACCTTCTCCGACGCCGGTGACCCGACAGAGGCCTACATCGGCATCTACGAATACACCAACGACAACAAGCTCAAGCCCCTCCAGTCGGAGTTCGGCAAGCTGTAACGCCACCCGCAACACCAAAGAGCCCCTGTCCAACCGACAGGGGCTCTTTGTGTGGCGTTCGCCTTTACTCGACAGTGTCGGCCAGCGTGCCAAGATACAGCTGAATGACCTTGGGGTCCTTCATCAGTTCACGGCCGGTGCCCGTGTAGGCATCCCGGCCCTGGTCCAGGACGTAGCCGCGGTCGCAGATCTGCAGGCAACGCCTGGCGTTTTGTTCCACCATGATCACCGAGACGCCCGCGCGGTTGATCTCATGCACGCGCAGGAAGGTTTCGTCCTGCTTGACGGGGGAGAGGCCCGCGGACGGCTCGTCGAGCAACAGCACTGCCGGATCCATCATCAGCGCCCGTCCCATTGCCACCATCTGGCGCTCGCCGCCTGAGAGGGAGCCGGCGCGCTGGGCCCGGCGCTTGCCGAGTTCAGGAAACAGGCTGGTGACGAAGTCGAACCGTTCGGCGAAGTCCTTGGGACGCTGGAACATGCCCATCTGCAGGTTTTCCTCGATGGTCAGGGTGGCGAAAACGTTGTTGGTCTGGGGGACGAAACCTACGCCCCGGCTCACCAGCTTGTTCGCCTTCAGGCCTGTAATGTCCTGCCCGCGCACCACCACTGTTCCGGAATGGACCTTGACGAGGCCGAACATTGCCTTCAACAGGGTCGACTTGCCGGCTCCGTTGGGCCCGATGATGCCGATCAGTTCGCCTTTGCGGGCCTCGATGCTGCAGCCGTTCAGGATGTTGACGCCGGGAAGGTAACCGGCCACCAGATCGGTGACCTTGACCACCGAGTCGCCGTCGCTGACGGGCTGGGCGGCGGGTGCTGCGCTGGTGCTGCTCATTGACTGTCCTTCTCTGTGGTGCCGGTCTCCGTGCTTCCGTGACGGCCGCGCGGTTGGTCGCGCTGAGGCTGGCCTTCCTCGGTGTGAACGCGGCTGTCGCCCTCTCCGGCCACGACGTCGACGGCGATGATGCCCGCATTCTCTGTTCCGACGATGGATTCTTCGTCAGCCACCAGTTCTGCTGCAAGTTCCTTGATGCCCTCGGAGTCGCCGAGGTCCACGTCATGGTGCGCGCCCAGGTAGGCGTCGATGACAGCGGGGTTCTTCATGACTTCCCCCGGGGGACCTTCTGCAACCACCTTGCCCTCTGCCATCACCACCACCCAATCGGCGATGTGCCGGACCATGTGCATATCGTGTTCGACGAAGAGAACCGTCATGCCTTCGGCTTTGAGGTTCTTGATGTGATCGAGCAGGGATTGCGTCAACGCAGGGTTGACTCCTGCCATGGGTTCATCAAGCATCACCAGCTTGGGCCGCACCATGAGGGAACGGGCCATTTCCAGGAGCTTCCGCTGGCCGCCGGAAAGGGACGCTGCGTAGTCGTCCTTTTTCGCGTCCAGCTTGAACTTCTCCAGCAGGACATCGGCCTCGGCGGTAATCTGCTTCTCCCGGCCGCCCCAGATGCCCTTGAAGAGTGCCTTGGCGAGGCTCTCACCAGGTTGGTTCGCGGCGCCGAGGCGCATGTTTTCCATCACGGTGAGCTTGCCCATGACCTTGGTGAGCTGGAACGTGCGGACCATTCCCATCCGGGCCACCTTGTAGGGGGACACCCCTGCCAGGCTCTGGCCTTCGAACTGCCACTTGCCGCTGTTCGGCGTATCAAAACCGGTCAGCAGGTTGAACAAGGTTGTTTTGCCGGCTCCGTTGGGGCCGATCAAAGCGGTGATTTTGTGCCGGGGAATTTCCAGGTAGTCGACGTCCACCGCATTGATGCCGCCGAAGCTTCGCGTGACGTTCTCTGCGACGACGATAGGATCCCGTTTCTTGCACCCGGGGCCGGTTTCGTCGGCTGCTATGGGACGGCTGTCGGTCATGTAGTCCGGTTCCCCGGCACGTGCGGTGGTGGGTTCTTCGCTGTGCTTGCTCATGCGAACGCCAGCTCCTTCTTGTTTCCGAAGACGCCCTGCGGCCTGAAGATCATCAACAGCATGAGGGCGACGCCAACCAGGATGTAGCGCAGCTGCCCGGCCTGGACCGTGTTCAGCCACGTGACGGCACCGGACTCGATCAGGCCATAGAGGATCCCCTGGGTCAGGGAAAGGACCACCCAGAAGATCATTGCACCGATGACCGGGCCGAGGACTGTGGCCATGCCACCGAGCAGGAGGCAGGTGTAGAGGAAGAACGTGAGTTCCGTTCCGTAGTTTGCCGGCTGCACGGATCCTCGGGGCAGGGTAAAGACCATGCCGGCGAGGGCACCCAGTACGCCGCCGATGATGAGGGCCTGCATCTTGTAGGCATAGACGTTCTTGCCCAGTGAACGCACGGCGTTCTCGTCTTCGCGGATGCCCTTAAGCACCCGGCCCCAAGGGCTCCGCATGAGCAGCCACACGAGCGTACAGCAAAGGATGACCAGCGCCCACGCCACGATGCGGATAAAGAAGTCGCGGTTGTTCATGCCGAAGTAGGAGCCCTCAGGGAACGGGTTCATGGAGTAGAACCCCCCTTCGAAGGCAGCCAGCCCGTTGGCCGATCCGGTCACCGAGGTGAGCTGGTTGGTGGTTACGACGTACCGCACTATTTCGGCCGCCGCGATGGTAACGATGGCGAGGTAGTCGGCGCGCAGCCTCAGGGTGGGGATGCCGAGCAGCAGCGCAAAAATCGCTGAGGCAATGACGGCGATCAGCAACCCCACAAAGAACGGCACGCCGAAGGAAAGGGTTGAGATGGCGAAGCCGTAGGCGCCCACGGCCATAAAGCCGGCCTGGCCGAAGTTGAGCAGCCCGGAGTAGCCGAAGTGAACAGCGAGGCCGAGTGCGGCCAGGGCGTAGGCCGCCGTCGTTGGGCTGAAAATCTCCCCGGCGGCGCTGGCAAGAATGAATCCAAAGTCCATGGCTGTCTCCTAACCCACGCGCTCGCGTCGGCCCAGGATTCCCTGCGGCCGGAACAAGAGGACAACGATCATGATGAACAGGGCTCCCACGTATTTGAGGTCGGCGGCGAGGCCGAACACTGTGGTCAGCTCCACAAAAATGCCGACGATGATGGAACCGATCAGGGCACCAAAGACGGTCCCCAGGCCGCCGAGGGTAACTCCGGCGAAGATCAGCAGGAGGATCGCGGAGCCCATGTCGAAAGTGACGCCGGGACGGTAGTACGCCCAGAGGATGCCGCCAAGCGAGGCCAGCATGCCGCCGGTGATCCAGACAAGCCGGATCACGCCGTCGACGTCGATACCCGAAGCCGCCGCGAGGGCCGGGTTGTCCGCTACTGCACGGGTGGCTTTGCCCAGCCTGGTTTTCAGCAGGACGATGCCGATCAGGGCGATCACCACAGCACTGATACCCAGGGACCAAAGGTTGTTGGGCGAGATGGATACCGGGCCAAGCTGGATTTCCGGGCTTTGGGCAAAAGGCAACTGCTGGGTGGCGCCGCCGAAGAAGAACTGGATGACGTACCGGACGGCAAGGGCAAGGCCGATGCTGACGATCATCATGGGCACCAGGCCCGTGCCGCGGCGCCGCAGAGGCCGCCACAGCCCCCTGTCCTGGACGTAGCCGAACAATCCGCCGCCAAGCAATGACAGGATGATGGCCAGCCAGAACGGAAGTCCGATTGCGTTGAATGCAAACACCAGCACCGCACCGAGGGTGACCATCTCACCATGGGCGAAGTTTGTCAGGCCGGTAGTGCCGAAGATGAGCGAGAGTCCCACGGACGCCAGCGCCAGGAGCAGGCCAAAGCTTAACCCGGCCACAAGGCGGTTGAGCAGGTTCTGGCCAAAGTCCTGCTGCTGGACCACGATGCCCTTGCCGAAGGCAAAGATCACCGAAAGGTTGGACGTCTGGCTGAACGTTACCTCGCGGGGATTCTCTTGGCCCTCCGCGAGGGTGATGCCCTCCGGCAGGGTGGATTCGTCCAACTCCACGGTATAGGTGCCCTGCTCGGGCACCCCGATGCTCCAGGACCCGTTCGCGGACGACCTTGCAGTGCCGGTGAAATCTCCGCTCGTGGCGGTGATGGTCACATCGGCCAGTGGCGCCCGCGCATCGTCCCGGAGGAAGCCGCTGATGTTGTTTTGGAAGGTCTGATTCGACGGGGATGGTGTCGGCGAGGGGGAAGTGGCCTGGGATGCCGGGGCCGCCACGAGGAGGATTGCCAGGATGGATGCGCTGATGGCTCCCAACAGTCTTAGCAACCTGCGGCGCCCTCCGGCCCGCAGGCCTTGGGATGTACTTCTCAAATTGAAAACCTCCACTTGGGGGGCGGTCTCGGCTGCGCCATTGCAACCGCTGCGAACGGATGCAGGGCTGGGATGATGCCATAATGCCCTGCACCCGTCACGCATGTGAGTTCCGTCACCCTGCTTGGCTTATGCTACAGCCCGGAAGAACCGATAAATGCCGCGATTGGGGGCGTCAGGATAGCGATCAGGTAACAACTGCGCGGCGCCGGGAGCCCGAACCGCCGGGAAAGCGGGAGGAAACCTTTGTTGATCCATGGTGCTTCCTGCCGGCTGCCACCCTGCTGGAGGCCGTCATGAAACCGCATGGCCCGCTTCAACACGTCACGGTTGGGTTGCACCCGCCCGCGGCGGGGAACTTTTAGCGGTGCAAGGACGTGAAAATTGGTAGCGTAAACCATAAGGTTCACAACACATCCCCTATTGGAGGAATCCCGCAATGGCACTTGGCGGCAACCCGATCTTCAACGGAAGAAGCTTCCGTGGAGCCACCCAGGCACCGCCTGTCCCGCAGGCTCCCTACGGCCAGGCTCCCTACGGCCAGCAGCCGTACGGCCAGGCTCCTTACGGCCAGCAGGGCTACGGACAGCAGCCCATGACCGACGAGCAGCTGCAGCAGATGTACAACCAGCCGGCAGCCGGCCCCGCCGACACCGGCCGGATGACGTTCGACGACGTTATCGTCAAGACGGCCGCCTGCCTCGGTGTCGTGGTTGCCGGTGCTGCCGTCACCATGTTCGTCAGCATGGGCCTCGCATCGCTCCTGATGATCGTGGGCGCCCTCGGCGGTTTCGTTCTGGCCCTGGTCAACACCTTCAAGAAGCAGCCCTCGCCGGCGCTTATCCTGGCCTACGCCGGACTGGAAGGCCTTTTCCTCGGTGGCCTGACCCGCATACTCGACGCGCAGTTCCCGGGCGTCGGCCTGCAGGCAGTGATCGGCACATTGTCCGTGTTCGCCGTGACCCTCGTTCTGTTCAAGAGCGGCAAGGTCCGCGCCACGCCCAAGGCCATGCGGTTCTTTATGATCGCGATCATCGGCTACGCGGTGTTTTCCCTGATCAACATGGTCATGATGATGACCGGCGCCGTCCAGGAGCCGTTCGGCCTGCGGACCCAAATGGAGATCTTCGGTATCCCGCTTGGTGTTTTCATCGGCCTGCTTGCCATCGGCCTGGCTGCCTTCTCGCTGATCATGGACTTCACCAGCATCGAAGCAGGCGTCCGCAGCGGCGCCCCGCAGCGCTTCTCCTGGACCGCCGCCTTCGGCCTCACCGTCACCCTCGTGTGGCTCTACGTGGAGATCATCCGCCTGCTGGCGATCCTCCGCGGGGACGACTAACCCCCACAGCGGCCTCCCGCCGTCGGACGCAAAGCGCAGCCAGCTAAAAGTTGAGGGCCCCACCGGACGGTGGGGCCCTTAGCTGTTTTAGGGGAACTAGGCAATCCGCATGGCGCCGGCTGCCGGAGTCACGGTGAAGATCTCCGGCGCTGTGAAACCGGCAGCAGCGAAAGCCTTGGCGACGGCGTCGCGCACCTTTTGCTCCGAGCCCACCGGTGTGAGCGCGATGGCCGCGCCGCCAAACCCGCCACCTGTCATCCGGGCGCCGATGGCGCCGCTGGCACGGGAGGCCTCCACCGCCAGGTCGAGCTCCGGGCACGAAATTTCAAAGTCGTCGCGCATGGACGCGTGGCTCGCGTCCAGGAGTGGGCCGATTGACGCCGGCCCCTCAGCCGCGAGGAGGTCCACAGTCTGGAGGACGCGGTCATTCTCGGTGACCACATGGCGAACCCGGCGGAACGTCACTTCGTCCAGTAACCCTGAGGCTTCCTCCAGTTCACCTACCTGGACATCCCGCAGTGCCTTAACGCCCAGCACCTCAGCGCCCAGCTCGCAGGACGCGCGCCGGGACGCGTAGCCGCCGTCGGCATGGGAGTGGGACACCTTGGTGTCGATGACCAGCATCACCAGGTCTGCCGGCTCCGTTTCGAACGGAACCAGGCTGACGTTCTGGTCCCTGCAGTCCAGGAAGACGGCGTGGCCTTTGGATCCGCGCAACGAGGCGGATTGGTCCATAATGCCCGTGGGCGCCCCCACGAAATCGTTTTCGGCCTGCTGTGTGGCCAGGACCATGTCCTCTGCCTGCAGCCCGGCGCCGGTCAGTTCATTCAGTGCGGAGATGACCGCGCACTCGATGGCGTGGGAGGAGGAGAGCCCGGCACCGAGCGGGACGTTCGAGTCCAGCAGCAGGTCAACGCCCGGCACCTCGATGCCCTTCTGGCGAAGCGCCCACATGACACCCAGCGGATACTTCGTCCAGCCTTTGGCTGAACCGGGCTGCAGGGAATCCAGCGTGGTGGTCACCACGCCCTGGTCCCCGTACGTGGACAACAGCCGCACGGAGTTATCAGGGCGCACTGCTACTGCCACGCGTGCTGTCCGGTCAATCGCGAAGGGCAGGACGAACCCCTCGTTGTAGTCCGTATGCTCACCGATCAGGTTCACGCGGCCCGGCGCCTGCCAGATGCCGGCGGGAACCCCGCCAAACTCCCGGGTGAACCGGGCGGCCAGGTCCTCGGTACCGGTGCCTTCCGGTACGGTCAGCGGGTCAGATGCGGCACTCACGCGGAAGCTCCTTGGGGCAGGGCTGCCCGGAGGGCAGCGGTGGATGGTGTTGAAGCCGGAACGGTGACGCTGCGCAGGCGCTCGGCCACGCTTTCCGGGGTGGTGTCATTAATGAAGGCGCCCATCGCTGCCTCAGAACCGGCGAGGAACTTCAGCTTGTCGGCAGCCCGCCGCGGGGAGGTCAGCTGGAGGTGGAGGTAGCTTGCGGGACGTAGCAGGTCGTCCAGCGGGGCCTGGTGCCACGCGGAGATGTACGGCGTTGGCGTGGGGTAGAGCGCGTCCAATCGTTTGAGCAGGTCAAGGTAGACATGCGCCAGTTCATCTTTTTCTTCCCCGCTCAGCCCTGCCAGATCGGAAACCTGGCGGTGGGGAACCAGATGGATCTCCAGTGGCCAGCGGGCAGCAAACGGAACGTAAGCGCTGAAGTTTTCGCCCTCCAGGACCATCCGGCTGCCATCTTCGCGTTCGGAGCGCAGCAGCGAGCCCGTGAGGGTCTCCCGGCCGTCCGCCG
This sequence comes from Pseudarthrobacter sp. Hb11, assembly GCF_059383655.1. Classification (NCBI taxonomy): domain Bacteria; kingdom Bacillati; phylum Actinomycetota; class Actinomycetes; order Micrococcales; family Micrococcaceae; genus Pseudarthrobacter; species Pseudarthrobacter sp. Hb11. Next base: position 55,567 of record NZ_JBWZCM010000012.1, on the reverse strand, counting down.
CATCGTAGAACTTCCGGGCAGCCGCGCCCAGGACACCTGCGCGCGGCGTCACGTAGGGATAGGCATAGATTTGGCCATGCGGATGGTGGAGAGTTACGCCGATATCCGCGCCGCGGTTCTCGAAGGGGAAGACCTGTTTGATTCCGGGGAGCGCGCTCAGGGCTTCGGTGCGCTGCGCCCATGCCTCAATCACTGTGCGGGAGCGGGCTTCGCTGAGGCCGCTGAAGGATCCGGTATGGGCCGGGGTGAACGCCACCACTTCGCAGCGGCCGTAGGCGGGTCCCGTTGTTCCCCAGGCCGCTACCGCAGGGACCGTGCCCAGAACCGGGCCAAGCGACGGGAAGCGGTTCTCGAATACCACAACGTCGTAGTCGTCAGCCGGTATCTCTGAAGGATTGCCGGCGGTAGTGGGGCAAATGGGACACTGGTCCGCCGGCGGCAGGTGGGTGCGGCTTTGGCGGTGGGCTGCTACAGCCACCCATTCGTCGGTGAGGGCATCGAAACGCACTTCGCCCGGCTCGCCCCTGTTGGGCAGGCCGCGGTGGTCCGTGGTGGTGTCCGCCGTCCGCGCTTTGGGGGCGTGGGCGTCGTCGAAATAGATCAGCTCCCTGCCGTCAGAGAGCCTGGTGCTGGTGATTCCCGTCATGAACCGTCCTTTGGGTGTTGCTGCAACTTAACAATATTGTGTCACAGATCGCCCAAAAAGGAATAGAAGCAAACAAAACAGAACAAATGCCGGGTGCGCGGGCAATGGCAGCGCTGTACGGTATTGCTCATGACTTCCGATTCACCCCACGAAACCAGCGTCGCTTCAGGCTACCGGGCATACGCCACCGGCCGGCAGTATGAACTCCGGCGGGGAGACGCCCTGGCAGTGGTCACCGAACTGGCTGCCGGACTCCGCTTGTTCAGCCGGGCGGGCGTCCAGCTCACTGAAACTTACGGCGACGACCAGATCCCGCCGGGCGGGTGCGGTATTACCCTGGCCCCGTGGGCCAACCGGGTGGAAGACGGCCAGTGGTTCCTGGACGGCAAGAAGCAGCAGCTGGCCATCACAGAGGTGGCGCGCCACAACGCCAGCCACGGACTCCTCCGCAACGCCTCCTACACGCTGGTTGACGAGTCCCAGCATTCTGTGACGCTCGAGGCCACCATTTTTCCGCAGCACGGTTACCCGTTCCTGGCACGGCACCGTGTGCAGTACCTCCTCAACGAAGACCTCGGCCTGGTGGTCCGGCAGACGCTGGCCAACCAGGCCAAGGCGCCGGCGCCGTTCGTCCTTGGGGCACACCCGTATCTGCGGCTGGGGGACGCCGCCATCGAGGACCTGGTGCTGACTGTTGCTGCCGACACCCAATTGCTTGCTGACGAGCGCCTCATTCCGCGCAGCAGCGCTCCGGTCCAGGGCGATACGGACTTCCGGGCAGGGCTGCACATCGCGCCGCTAAGCGTGGACGTCGCCCTGACCGGCCTGCAGTTCGAGGACGGCAAGGCCCGTCACACTTTGGCGGCACCGGATGGCCGGCAGGTGAGCCTTTGGCAGGACGAATCCTGCCAGTACGTCCACGTTTACGTCAGTACCCAGTACCCCGGCCGCAGCCGCGCTGTGGCTGTTGAACCCATGACCGGTCCCGCCAATGCCTTCAACTCCGGCGACGGCCTTCGCTGGCTGCAGCCGGGTGAGTCCTTCACCATGTCATGGGGGATCGATTACCGCGCAGGGGACGCCGGCTAGCAGTTTCCCATTAGGCCACGGCTGGGGAATTATTAGGCTATGACGCCAGCCGAGGATCCCGTTTCGCCCGACCCTCAAACCCTATTACGGCAACCATCCGCTGCACCGGCAACAGGAACTGCACCGGCAACAGGAACTGCGCCGCTCCGGGTTCTGACAGACCGTGAACTGGACAGGGACATTCCCTACGGGGTGCGCATCGCCGCGTCCTGGGCCTGGCGCCTGGGACTCATCCTCCTTGTGGGCGGTGCACTGGTGTGGCTGCTGAGGGGGATCAGTTTCCTGATCATTCCGGTGATGGTTGCGGCCCTTTTGGCCGGGCTCCTGAGTCCGGTGGTGAGCTGGCTGAAACGGGGCAGGGTGCCCGGCGGAGCGGCTGTGGCCATCACCGTGGTGGGTTTCCTGGGCCTGATCGGCGGATCACTGGCGCTGGTGGGCAGGCAGCTCGTCGCCGGATTCGGGGAGCTCTGGTCTGAGGCGCTGACCGGCATACGCCAAATACAGGACTGGTTGTCCGAGGGGCCCCTCCACCTGACGGCCGACCAGATTGACAGGTACCTGCAGGAAGCCACTACGGCGCTGCAGGACAACACCAGCAGTATCCTCAGCGGTGCGCTGTCATTCGGCAGCACCGCGGGGCATTTCGCGGCGGGACTGGTACTCGCGCTCTTCGTCCTCATCTTTTTCCTGCTGGAAGGCGACCGGATTTGGGCTTTCCTCGTCCGGCTGCTGCCCCGGAAGGCACGCGCGGCGACGTTCGGCGCAGGGCGTAAGGGCTGGGCATCAATGGTGAGCTATGCGCGCATCCAGATGTTCGTCGCATTTGTCGATGCCGTGGGCATCGGCGTGGGTGCGGCGATTATCGGCGTCCCGCTGGCGCTGCCACTGAGCGTGCTGGTGTTCATCGGTTCGTTCATCCCCATTGTTGGTGCACTGGTGACCGGTGCCATAGCAGTACTGCTTGCATTAGTGGCTAATGGCCCCATCAACGCCTTGATCATGCTCGGCATAGTGCTGCTGGTGCAGCAGTTGGAAAGTCACATCCTTCAGCCCCTCGTGATGGGCAAGGCCGTAGCTTTGCATCCCGTGGCTGTGATCCTGTCGGTAGCGGCCGGATCCTACCTGGCCGGAATTCCGGGCGCGCTGTTCTCGGTGCCCATCCTCGCCGTCGCAAACTCGGCCGTTCGCTACATCGCCGCCAGAACGTGGGAACATGAACAGGTGCTGGCAACGCCTGCAGGCCCGGTGGCTGCCGGGACTGGCCCGGACAACACCATTACGCATGTTGACCCGCCGGACGCCCTCAAGGGCGGCAAGGACGCCGCAGCCAGCACCGACGCAGAACAACCTGACGCCCGTTCCGACGACGCGGCGCCGGGGCCAAAATCCAGAGGAGATTAGTCCGTGAACATCCTTGAAACCCTTCCCGTCACGCTGGACGATGTCCTGGAGGCGCAGAAGCTGCTCGACGGGATTATTGCGCGGACTCCCGTGGAGTCATCCCGGGCCCTGGGCGCGCTCGTCGGCGGCGACGTTTACCTCAAGTGTGAAAACCTCCAGCGGGCGGGATCATTCAAGGTCCGCGGTGCGTACGTGCGGATGGCGCGGCTGTCCCCGGAAGAAAAGAAGCGGGGGGTGGTGGCCGCGTCCGCAGGCAACCACGCCCAAGGTGTTGCCGTGGCCGCCAAGAGCCTGGGCATCAAAGCCCGGATTTACATGCCGCTGGGGGTGGCCCTTCCCAAACTTGCTGCGACCCGCGGCCACGGCGCAGAAGTCATCCTGCACGGACACAATGTCGACGAGGCGCTCGCCGAGGCGCAGCGGTACAGCAATGAAACCGGCACAGTCTTCGTCCACCCCTTCGACAACGTGGACGTCGTCGCAGGGCAGGGCACGTTGGGGCTCGAAATCCTGGAACAGGTGCCCAACGTTGACACCGTCCTCATGGGCGTAGGGGGTGGCGGGCTCCTGGCGGGCGTCGCGGTCGCCATCAAAGCCCGGGCGAAGGAACTGGGCCGGGAGATCCGCATCATCGGCGTGCAGGCGGAGAACGCCGCGGCATATCCGCCCTCGCTCGCTGCTGATGCACTCGTGCCCTTGAAAAAGGTGTCCACCATGGCAGACGGTATCGCCGTCGGGCGCCCGGGGCAGCTTCCCTTCAGCATCATCCGGGAGCTGGTGGACGACGTCGTCACGGTCAGCGAAGATTCCCTGGCGCGGGCGCTCATTTTCCTGCTGGAGCGGGCGAAGATGGTGGTTGAGCCCGCCGGTGCTGTGGGCGTGGCCGCCCTCATGGACGGGAAGATCGAGAATCCGGGAACCACGGCCGTGGTCCTCTCGGGCGGCAACATCGATCCGATGCTGATGCTGAAAGTCATCCAGCGGGGCCTCTCCGCCGCGGGACGCTACTTGACGGTCCGCATGATGCTGGATGACCGTCCGGGTTCGCTGGCCACCATCGCCCGGATCATTGCCGAGAACGACGCCAACGTCACCGGCCTGGACCACACGCGGGTGGGTGGGTCCATCAGCATGGGTGACGTCTCCATTACCGTCAACCTGGAAACCAAGGGGCACGAGCACGGCGAGCAGGTCCTCAGCGCGCTTCGCGCGGAGGGTTTCCAGCCCATCGTGGTGCACTAGGAGGGACCATGGCCGGACTGATGGGCAGCGGGGGTCCTGGGGAGCAGCGGACCATTGCTGCCCGGGCAAAGGGCGGATTGCTGGTGCTGGGCGGCTTTGTGGCGCTGCTGTTCGCCATCGAACTGTTCAACGCGCTGATGCTGCGCTCTCTGAACCGGACGTTCGGACTGAGACCCAGGAGCGCCGACGGGCTGCTGGATATCCTCACGTTCCCGCTCCTGCATGCCAACCTGAACCACTTGCTGTCCAACAGCCTGCCGCTGATAATTTTCGGCTTCCTGGTCTTTTTGTCCGGACTGCGGGTGTTCCTGACGGCACTGGCTTTCAGCTGGCTCGGTTCCGGGCTGACTGTGTGGCTTATTGGGAACGGCGGCATTACGGTGGGGGCTTCCGGGCTGGTCTTCGGGCTGTTCGCTTTCCTGCTGGTCCGCGGCTTTTTCAACCACAGCTGGCGGCAGATTCTGCTGGCGGTTGTCCTGTTTATGGGCTACGGCAGCATTCTGCTGGGCATCCTGCCCCTCGTGGCCGGGTATGTCTCCTGGCAGGCGCATCTTGGCGGCGCGGCCGGTGGGGTGGTGGCAGCGCTGCTCCTGAGGCCCCGCACAGCCACGGGCTCGAGGTCCTGAATTCGTTTGCTTAAAACAAAACGCTGGCCGCCCCCGGAGGGACGGCCAGCGTTGCGGTTAAGGCTTACGACTATGCGGCGTACGGCTTGGCTGAAAGGATCTCGACTTTGATGTCCTTGCCGTTGGGGGCGGTGTAGCTCAAGGCGTCGCCTTCCTTGTGGCCAAGGATGGCTGCGCCCAGCGGTGACTTCTCGCTGAACACGTCGAGATCGGAATCGCCCGCGATTTCGCGGGAACCGAGCAGGAAGGTCTCTTCGTCGCCGGCGATCCTGGCGACCACGATCATGCCGGGTTCAACGATTCCGTCATCTGCCGGAGACTCGCCCACGTGGGCGTCACGAAGCAGGGCAGTGAGCTGGCGGATGCGGGCCTCGATCTTGCCCTGCTCCTCCTTGGCCGCGTGGTAGCCACCGTTTTCCTTGAGGTCACCCTCTTGCCGGGCTGCTTCAATCTTCTGGACGATCTCTGCCCGGCCAGCGCCGGAAAGGTGGTCCAGCTCTGCCTTCAGGCGGTCAAAAGCTTCCTGGGTAAGCCAGGCTGCAGCTGCGCTGTTGGTGGTAGACACGGACTTCTCCTCTAATGGTCCTACATGCAAAAGACCCCGCCACGGTGGCCACTTGTGGAACAGCAACCAGCTCAGCGGGGTAAAGGTATTGCTCCATTGTAGTCAATCCTGTGGATTTAACCCAACAAGGAAGCGGCGCGCATCACACCTTGCGGACCTGCCTCAACCTAGTCGCCGGGAATCCAGCAGCTGTCCACCACGCCGGACACGGACAGTGACTCGGTCCTGACCGGGACCCGCTGTGAAACGGAACGCCCGCCGTCGGCTGTTCCATCAGCCTCCGACGGAGGAATGTCCACAACTTTCCATCCCACTACAGCGAACTTTGAATCCAAGGCCTTGACAGCACATTGCACCGAGGTTCCGGGTTCCCTGGTCACCTGGAAGTCCACCTCCGCCAGCGTGGCGTCAGTGGTGACATAGCCGATGTCCTTGAAGCTCACGTCGTTCAGGGAATTCGACGTGGAAACCCAGGCCATAAAACCAATGCCTGCGGCCAGGGCGACGCCTGCGATGGTGCGCTTGGCGGCAGGGGAAAGCCGGCGCTTTTTAGCGCCATAACGATTGGCTAGGCTAGTGTTCGCGGGCTCGGAGTCGGCCGACTGTTCCGGGGAAGTCACCAAACCAGTTTAGTGCCCCTTCCGTCAGAGCTTTCCCGGCCGGCGGCGCAGCAGGCCGCGAAGCAAGCCCGCCCGTTCAGCGAACCGTTCAGCAGCCATCAAGCCGCAAGAAAGAATAAGGAGCCGTCCTTCCATGACAGCGTCCAGCAACTCCCACGCACCGCTCCGGCTGCTCGCCGTCCACGCCCACCCCGACGACGAGTCCAGCAAGGGTGCCGCCACGATGGCCATGTACGCCGCGTCCGGGGTGGACGTTATGGTGGCCACCTGCACGGACGGCTCCCGGGGGGACATCCAGAACCCGGCGGTGGAAGGCGAACCCCATCCCAAACGGGACATGGCCGGCGCCCGCCGCCTGGAGATGGAACGGGCAGCCCGGATTTTGGGCATCAAGCAGCGGTGGCTGGGCTTTGTTGATTCGGGCCTGCCCGAAGGGGACCCGCTTCCGCCGCTGCCGGCCGGGTCCTTCGGCACCCTGCCGCTTCACCACGCGGCAGCCCCGTTGGTCCGGCTGGTCCGCTCCTTCAAGCCGCATGTCATCCTTAGCTACGACGAAAATGGCGGCTATCCTCACCCGGACCACATCATGGCCCACCGGGTTGCTGTTGAGGCCTTCGACGCTGCAGGCGATCCGGCGCGTTATCCGGATGCGGGTGAACCCTGGGAACCGGGCAAGCTGTACTACGACCGGGCCTTCAGCCCGGAGCGGTTCCGTGCACTGCATTTCGCGCTGGAGGAAGCGGGACTCCAGTCCCCGTACGCCGAGCGGCTGGCCGCGTGGCTGGAGTCCGACGCCGAGGGCCACACTCCGCCGCCCGCGCCCCACCCGACCACTACGCAGGTGGACTGCGGGGACTTCTTTGAGGTGCGCGACGACGCCTTGCGGGCACACCGCACGCAGGTGGATCCGCTGGGGTTCTTCTTTGCCGTATCCCCGGAAATGCAGCGCCGGGCGTGGCCTTGGGAAGATTACTCCCTGATCCAGTCCAGGGTGCCCTCAGAGCTCCCGGAGAAGGACCTGTTCGCGGGGCTAAGATAGAAACGGCAGGCAATTTCTATGCCGCGTAGAAGAGGCGCCCGGAACCGGGCCGCCGGATCTGCTGCCTGCTGACACCCGTTCCATAGAAGGTATTCAACGTGCATCGTCTGCTTCTCAACCTGGCTACCACCCCGTCCCCCCTGCCCACACCCTCGCTGCGGGAGGGGATCTCCGAGGACCAGGTAACACCGGGCCTGTTGGGATTCATCATGACGGCATTTTTTGTGGTGGCCACTGCCCTGCTGATTGTGGACATGGTGCGCCGTATCCGGCGGGTCCGCTACCGCGCCCAGGTGGAGGAAGACCGCATTGCCGCAGCTTCTGCGGCCGACGTCGAAGCGGCGGAAGCCGCGGAGGCAGGCTCGGCACCGGCTGGCTCGGGAGCGGCAGGCCCTGCCGCCGGTTCAGCGTCCGGAGATTCCTACCAGGGTCCTTCCGACGGCGCAGCGGACGCCGATCCGGGAAACCGCCGGCACTAGAGCCATAAGGGTTCCCCTCCTTGTCCCCGCGCCTCCTTGTCCCCTCGCCATGGCCCCGAGCCTGGTGCCGCACGGCAGGCAGCCAGGACGGGACCGGCAGTCCTAGCCCAGCACCGCCAGGGCTATTGCCGTGAAATGCGCAGCGAAGGCCACCACGGTCAAGGCATGGAACAGTTCGTGGAAGCCAAAGTGGTGGTAGCTGAAGTTGGGCTTTTTCAGGGCGTAAAACACGGCACCGGTTATGTAGAGCACGCCGCCCACGCAGATGAGGACGGCGGCGGGGACGCTGGCCTGGAAGAACTGCGGCAGGTAGAAGAGCGCGCCGCAACCCAGGGCGATGTAGATCGGAACGTAGAGCCAGCGGGGCGCCTCGGTCCAGAGCAGCCGGAACAGCACGCCCAGAATGGCGCCGGACCAAATGACCCACAGCAACAGGACAGCCTGGGGCCGTTCCAGCAGGGTCCAGGCGAGGGGGGTGTAGCTGCCGGCGATGACGAGCATGATGTTTGTATGGTCCAGCCGCTTGAGCACCATCTTCACGCCCGGTGACCAATTGCCCCGGTGGTACACGGCGCTGACTCCGAACAGCAGCACCCCAGTGGCCGCGTAGATGGCCGACGTAATCTTGCGGTCAGTGGTCGGCGCCAGCAGCACCAGGACAATTCCCGCCGCGAGTGCCAGCGGCGCTGTAACAGTGTGGATCCAGCCGCGCCACTTCGGTTTGATCATCAGGAGCCCGGCCAGCCGCTCGGCTGCCTCGTCCATGGCGTTTGTGTTGGCGTTCGTTTCCGCGCTGGCCTCGGCGCCTGTGTTGGCTTTCGGCTGCGGCGTCCGGGGACCCTCCGGGGTGTCGCTGTTCATGGCTCCAGAATAACTTACGGGCCGGTAAGTTACTGCTCAGTAACTATTGGTCACGCCGTGCCGCGGGAGGGGAGGGGCGCCCCCCTCCCCGGCGGACGGTAGCCTAGGATGTGCAAAGCCGAACGTACAGCAAGGAAGTCAGGTGAGAGACTGCGTGGAGTTGCCCGGGTTCCTCTACGGCTTTTACGAGCGCCGGCTGCTTAAGGATCTTGCGCGCGACCGCATCCCCCGGCACATCGGCGTCATGGTGGACGGCAACCGGCGTTGGGCCAAACAGTTCAACGCGCCCACCAGCCAGGGCCACCAGGCGGGTGCAGACAAGATTCATGAATTCCTCGGCTGGTGCCAGGAACTCGGAGTCAAGGTGGTGACGCTCTACATGCTGTCCACGGACAACATGAACAGGTCCAGCGAAGAACTCGACCTCCTGATGGGCATTATTGCCAACACTTTGGACCGGCTGGATGAGGACGCGAACATCTCGGTGCACGCCATGGGTGCTCCCGAGTTGCTGCCGGACTATCTCGCGGAGCGGCTGAACAAGCTCACGGCCCGCACGCCGGTCCGCGAAAAGATCCACGTCAATGTGGCCGTGGGGTACGGCGGACGCCGGGAAATTGTTGACGCCGTGCGCGAACTCCTGCACGATGCCGTCGCAAAGGGCACGGACATCGGCAAGCTCGCGGACGACCTCTGCGTGGACGATATTTCCCGGTTCCTCTACACGCGGGGCCAGCCGGATCCGGACCTGGTGATCCGCACCTCGGGTGAACAGCGGCTCTCCGGGTTCCTGATGTGGCAGAGCGCCTACAGCGAGTTCTACTTTTGTGAAGCCTTGTGGCCTGCCTTTCGCAAAGTGGACTTCCTGCGCGCCCTCCGCGATTACGCCGGCCGGCAGCGGCGCTTCGGCTCCTGACATTCCGGGTTCACCGACAGTTCACACGGCCGCAACAGGAATCGCCGCGTAATGGTTGTGGAAATTACTTCCGATGGATTTACGTTGTATCCATCAGCAGGCAAACCGCCGGCTGATCGGGGAGGCCAGTACATGGAGCGGAACATCGCACCGGTTGTATGGGAGGCCGGACCCGGCCTCGTGGCCGAGCCGCCTCACCACTAACAATTCCGGGCATGCGCCCGGGGCTGGAGTCGATGTGGCTACTTCTGAACAACTGCCCGCGGTCCTTTCCGACCAGGGACAGAAAGCTACCTCTCGCGCCACGCGAGCCACCTCAGAGACCGGCACGGCAGAAGATGCTGCGGCCGGTTTTGCTGTCTCCGGAAGGAAAGCCACCATCCACACGTTCGTGATCGACACCTCCGTCCTGCTGTCCGACCCGCGTGCGCTGCTGCGCTTTGCGGAACACGAGGTGATCGTGCCGGTGGTGGTCATCACCGAGCTCGAGGCCAAGCGGCACGACCCCGAACTTGGCTACTTCGCCCGCAAGGCGCTCCGGCTCCTCGATGATCTTCGGGTCAAACACGGCGGCCTGAGCCAGCCGATCCCCATCGGCGACGACGGCGGCAGCCTCATGGTGGAACTGAACCACATCTCCGCCGAGGTGCTGCCGCTGGGATTCCGCAGCGGTGACAACGACAGCCGCATCCTCGCGGTCGCGAAGAACCTCGCCAACGAGGGCCGGGACGTCACCGTGGTGTCCAAGGACCTGCCCATGCGGGTCAAGGCGTCGGCCATGGGGCTTACTGCGGACGAGTACCGCAACGAACTGGTGAAGGACTCCGGCTGGACAGGCGTGGCGGAGGTGGAAGCCAGTGAGCAGGAGGTTGCCACCCTGTATGGGCACGAACCAGTGTTCATCCCGGCGGCAGCGGAAATGCCGGTCAACACAGGCCTGGTCCTGCTGTCCAACCGCGGCTCCGCACTCGGCCGGGTCGGGGCCGACAAGCAGGTCCGGCTGGTGAAGGGCGACCGTGACGTGTTCGGCCTGCACGGACGGTCCGCGGAGCAGCGGCTCGCCATCGACATGCTCATGGATCCCGCCGTCGGCATCGTCTCCATCGGCGGCCGGGCAGGCACCGGCAAGTCGGCCCTGGCCTTGTGCGCGGGCCTGGAAGCGGTGCTGGAGCGCCGCGAGCACCGCAAGGTGATCGTTTTCCGGCCCCTTTACGCAGTGGGCGGGCAGGAACTGGGCTACCTGCCCGGATCCGAGTCCGAGAAGATGAACCCCTGGGCGCAGGCAGTCTTCGACACCCTCGGGGCACTGGTCAGCCAGGAAGTGGTGGAGGAGGTCATGGACCGCGGCATGCTCGAGGTCATGCCCCTCACCCACATCCGTGGACGCTCCCTCCACGACGCCTTCGTCATCGTTGACGAGGCCCAGTCACTCGAGAAGAACGTCCTGCTGACCGTCATGAGCCGCATCGGCCAGAACTCGAAGATCGTCCTGACCCACGACGTCGCCCAGCGCGATAACCTCCGCGTGGGACGCCATGACGGAATCGCCGCCGTCGTCGAAACCCTGAAAGGGCACCCGCTCTTCGGCCACATCACCCTGACCCGCTCAGAGAGGTCCCCGATCGCCGCCCTGGTGACCGAACTGCTCGAAGGCTAAGCCGCCTCATCGGATAGGTGCCCGAGGCACCCTTCCTCTGCGTGCTGGCTCCTTCGTCGCCTCCGACGCACGCTGCCGGAGGGCTGCCTCGGGCACTCGGCCGGTGCCAGTGCTTCGCGTAGGAGCGCATCGCCGACCAGAGCGTTGTGCAGGTCGCCCAGCGACCGGAGCGGCGCGGCGGGAGGTGTCTAAGCGACGGCGAAGTGCTGGTGGCGGACGAACCCAGCCGAAGCCACGCGCTCAAGTGATCTGCAGGAACTTCGCCGCTGGTTCGTGGCCCTTCACTTGTAACTCCCAGTCGGGGCGTTTGAAGGTTTCAGGGGTGAGCCGCACGTGCTGGACTGATTCGACTTTGGTGCCCCAGGCATTCCTGGTGATGCCGTTCAGTTCGTAGCCGAGGGAGCGGGAGACGCCGAGGGAGGCGTCGTTCCAGCTGGCGGCTTCGGACTCGGCCACTTCCGCGCCCAGCCAGTCGAAGGCGTAGAGTGCGACGGCGGCGCGCATCTCCTTGCCCAGGCCGCGGCCCTGCATGGATTGGGTGAGCCAGGATCCAGTGGTGACGGTCTTGAGCCTGGCGAAGTCCTTGGCGCCAACATCCTGGCAACCGATAAAGCTGCCTTCGTGCCAGATGCCCAGGAGCAGGGTCCAGGATTCGGTGGAGCACTCGGCGCGGCAGCGCCAGTACCAACGGGCCATGTTGGGCCCCAGCTCGTCCACGGCAAGCTCGGTCCACGGGGTGCTGAACGGACTCCTGCCGACTTCATGGATTCCGCTTTGCGCGGCTGCGACAGCCGCGGGGATGTCCTGATCCGAAATGGGGCGGAGTTCCAGCCGGGGCGTGGCCAGCCGGAGACCGAAAAGTGGCCAAACGTCGTTCAGTGAGGTCATCCGCGAAGCCTAGCGGATGAGCTAGTGCGGGTCTTGTCACAGTCAGGCCGGGACGTCCCACGGGATGTGCTGCCGGACATCAGTGAGGCTCATGGACTGGGCCAGGAACAGGTCATCCAGCATGTACTCGTCCACGGCGATGATGCGCAGCCAGTGACCGTACTCTTCCGTCTCCGGCTCCAGGGACTGGCTCGCCACGCACACGCCGGTGCCGAGGTCCACCCGGATCCGGGATCTGCCGGGAAGGCACAGCGGCGCGGCAGGATGGGCCGGATGGTAGGCGGCCGTGGGCAGCACCACTGCCTCGAGGACGGGGCGACCCTCGTGCTCGTGCTGCCTGACCTCCTGGACTTCCACGGTGTTGCTGCCGGGAAATTCAAGGGGTACGGGGGCGTTTCCGGCCAGCTCCACCGGGTCCAGGGCTGCGGAGAACCGCCCGTTGCCGAACCCGGGCTCGCCGTAGGCTGCTTCAGGCCGCCGGCGCACCAGTCCATGGTCGTCGTACACGGGGGTCACAAGATGCGGGGGCAGGAGCCACGACTTCCGAGTGGCGCTGACATACAAGCCGTCCTTGGAATCATTGATCCCGGTTGTGCTGTGCAGGACAAGTCCGTCTGCGGTTTCAAGTCGCAAAGCACCCGGACGGCGCAGCCACGCCCGGACCAAGGGCGCCGCAGGATCGGGCGCGTCTGCGAAGGGCTCATCCCAATACTCGAAGCGCAGGGACTGCCATTTCCAGGGCGAGGACCTGCAAAGGTTTCGGAATATCGCCGGGTCCGCGGCGGCTGAAGTCCTGTCCGGATCCATTCGGTGCCGGGAGTCCCACGTCGCCATATCCACAGTTTACGCGCGGGCGGTGCGCCGTCGAGCGGAAATCCAGTAGCATCCGAGGGTGATCCAACGACTGGGCGAACTATGGCCGCACACCCCGCTGGCCTTCTGGCTGGTGCTTGCTGCCTGCGCGTACTTCGGGGTGATGGCCGTCCGCCTGACGGTGATCGACGTCCGGCATCACCTCCTGCCCAACCGGATCGTCTTCCCCTCCTACGCTGTGGCCGGTGTCCTGCTCCTCACGGCTGCTGCCTTTGCCGGAGCCGGTACCGGCGCGGACCCGGGTCCTGCTGGTCCGCCCGCCGGACTGATGGCTGTGCCGGCGCTGCGCGTAGTGGCCGGAGCCGCAATCCTGTGGCTCTTTTACTTCATACTGCGGTTTGCGTACCCACCGGGCATGGGGTTCGGGGACGTGAAACTCGCCGGGGTCCTGGGCATGTACCTCGGCTACCTGGGGTGGGGACACCTGTTCGCCGGCACTTTCCTGGCCTTCCTTTTGGGCGGCCTCTGGTCCATCGCGCTCCTGGCCGCCCGCAGGGGGACACTGAAATCGTCAATTCCCTTTGGTCCGTTTATGCTCGCCGGGGCAGCGGCTGCGATGCTCCTTCCGGCCTGAACTATAGTTGCCCGGGCGGACGGGAGCCCGGTCGTTTTAAGGCAGGCAAGCAGTTCGGTAGGCTGGCGGAATGCCTGCGCCTGACTACATCCTGAAACTTCGCAAGAAAATCGGTAACGATCCGCTCTGGGTCCCCGGCGTCCGGGGTGTGGTGGTTGATGATTCGGGGAGGGTGCTGCTAGCCCAGCGTGCCGACAACAAACAGTGGGCGCTGGTCAGCGGGATGCTTGAGCCGGGGGAGCAGCCTGCCCGTGGGCTGGTGCGGGAGATTTTTGAAGAAACGGCAGTAGTGGCCGAACCGGAGCGCGTGGTGTCTGTGGGGGCAGTGGGTCCGTTCACGTACCCCAACGGCGACGTGTGCGAGTTCCTGGACGTGGTGTTCCTTTGCCGCTATGTCTCCGGGGCGGCCCGGGTGAACGACGACGAATCGCTGGCTGTCGCCTGGTTCGGCATGGATGAACTTCCTGAGCTGATGCCCGGGCACCTCACCAGCATCCACCGCGCCCTGGCTCCGGCCGACGCCGCCCACTTCGAACCCTGACCGGCGCCTCACAGGCAGCTCCGGGAGGAGACAGCACAGGGGCGCCGCATCCCCCAAGACTGCGGCGCCCCTGCGGGCTTAGCCCGCAGCGTTGTCATGCAGGCAGTACGACGGCGGTCAGTGGCGCTGGGAGACCAGCCCGCCGTCGTCCTTGACGCTGTCCCGCTGCTCCGCGGCTTCCGCCGTTGCCTCCACCGCTGGGCCGGGCAGCCCGGCGGCGAGGCGCTCCGCCTCCTCGCCGCCCACGGCTTCGCCGCGGGCCACCATGCCGGCAGTGTCCGAAAGCGGGATCTGCTTCAGCGTGAGGGCCAGGAGCAGCGCCAACGCAATAAACGGGATGAGGTACCAGAACACCGGGGCGAGTGAATCGGCATAGGCGTTGACGATCGCGTCGCGCAGCTGATCCGGAAGCTGGTTCAGGGCCTGCGGATCCAGGGTGCTGGTGGACTGTGCAGCCTGCTCGGCAGAGGCGCCAGCGCCGGTGAACGCGCCGGTCAGGGATTCGGAAAGCCTGTTGGTGAAGATCGCACCAAAGATCGCGACGCCCATGGCCGCACCAACCTCACGGAAGTAGTTGTTGGTGCTGGTGGCCGTGCCGATCTGGTCCGCGGGGACGGCGTTCTGCACCACCAGCACCACCACCTGCATGATCAGGCCGAGGCCTGCGCCGAAAATGAACAGCTGGACGCAGATGACCCAGATGGGGGTGGTGGCGGCGAGGGTGGTCATCCAGAGCATGGCGGCCATGGTGAGGGCCGCTCCCAGAATGGGGAATATTTTGTACTTGCCGGTTTTGGAGATCCGGATGCCTGAATAAATGGACGTGCCCATCAGGCCCGCCATCATGGGCAGCATCAGCAGTCCGGACTCGGCGGCCGAGGTGCCGGAGGACATCTGCAGGAACGTGGGGACGAATGCGATGGCGGAGAACATGCCCAGGCCCAGGGTGAAACCGATGGCGGTGGCATTGACGAAGATCCGGTTGCGGAAGAGGCTGAGCGGGATGATGGGGTCCTCGGCGCGGCGCTCCACCAGCACGAAGGCAGCAGCGGACAGCACCATGCCGGCGCCGAAGGCCCACGTGAGGGGCGAATCCCAGCCTTCGTCCTTCTTGCCGCCGAAATCAGTGAAGAAAATCAGGCAGGTGGTGGCGGCCGAAAGCAGCACCACGCCCAGGATGTCGATCCGCTTTTCAGCCTTCTTGTTGGGCAGCGTCAGGGTGAACCAGGCGATGGCGAACGCTGCGATGCCGATCGGGATGTTGATGTAGAAGGCCCATTCCCAGGTGAGGTGGTCCACAAAGAAGCCGCCCAGCAGGGGACCGGCTACGGCGGAGAGGCCGAAGATGGCGCCGAGCGGGCCCATGTACTTGCCGCGGTCCTTGGCCGGCACAATATCGGCAATGATCGCTTGGGACAGGATCATCAGGCCGCCGCCGCCCAGGCCTTGGATGGCGCGAAAGATCACAAAGCCCCAAAAGTCGGTGGCAAGGGCGCAGCCCACGGACGCCAGGGTAAACAGTGCGATGGCTACCAGGAACAGGTTGCGCCGGCCCAGGACGTCGCCGAACTTGCCGTAGATGGGCATCACGATGGTGGTGGCGAGCAGGTAGGCGGTGGTGATCCAGGCCTGGTGTTCCACGCCGCCGAGCTTGCCCACGATGGTGGGCATGGCGGTGGAGACAATGGTCTGGTCCAGGCTGGAGAGCAGCATCCCGGCGATCAGCGCCGAGAAGATGATCCAGATGCGTTTCTGGGTCAGCAGCAGGGGGCCCGCTGGTGGCTTGGTGGCAATACTCATGGTTGTCCTTCTGCGGCGGTGGTTTCCGGCTGGTCGTATGGCTGTGAGAAGAGGAGGCTCGCTGCGGAGATGTTTTCCATCAGCAGCTCTTTGTAGGGGCGCGTGTTGCCGTCGGCGAAGTAGGCCATGCTGGTTTTCCGGGCGATGGTGCTGAGCAGCGTGACAGCCATCTGGACCACGGGGTGGTCAGTGGCGACGCCTTCCCGCTGGGCGACGTCACGGGCGAACTGCGCTTCCCGCCGCTCGGTGACGCCAATGAGGCGGAGGATCAGCTGGGGCTCTTTTTTCACGACGGCGATCAGCTGGCGGGTCTCCTCCTCGGAGGCCTCCATGTCTTCGGACAACCGAAGGGAAAGCCGGACGAGGTCCCGGAAGAGCGTGGGGGACATTTCGCCGCGTGGCGAGGAGGCGCCGCCGTCGATGAACTCCTGGAGGATGTCAGCGGGCATGTCCTCGTCCGCATGGCCGATCACGGCGTCTTCCTTTGCCGGGAAGTAGTTGAAGAACGTGCGGCGGGAGATGGCGGCGCGCTCGCAGACTTCCTCCACGGTGTAGCCGGTCAAGCCGCGCTCGGCCGTCAAGGCGCGGGCGGCTGCGGTAATCGCCGCCCGGGTTGCGGCGCGCTTCCGCTCGCGGAGGCCGCCTTCAATTACTGCACTATCGTTCATAAAGTAAAGTTTTGCACTATCAAATAGTTAGTGCAACTTCATCGGCATCCGAGCGAGTTTTTGTCCAGGTATGCAGCTTTTAGGGGCCGGAAGCCTGCATATCTGGACAATAACTCCGAGGGTGGGGAGGGGGCGGGCAGCAGTACGACGACGGCCGGCACCTTTCGTGCGAAAGGTACCGGCCGTCGTCGTACTTGGGGTTGGTGCGGAGGCTACGCCTTGTGCGCCGGAGCCGTCATGGTGGTGACGTCCAGGGCCTTGTCGAGGTCGGCCTCGGAGACCTTGCCTTCGCCGTCACCGACGAAGCCGAGCTTCTCGGTGGCCTGGCGGACGGTGAGGCCCTCGGCGACAGCCGTCTTGGCGATCTTGGCTGCGTTCTCGTACCCGATGTACTTGTTCAGCGGGGTGACGATGGACGGGGAAGCCTCGGCGAGGAAGCGGGCACGCTCCACGTTGGCCGTGATGCCGTCGATCATCTTGTCCGCCATCACGCGGCTGGTGTTGGCCAGCAGGCGGATGGACTCGAGCAGGTTGGAGGCCATCACCGGGATGCCCACGTTCAGCTCGAAGGCGCCGTTGGTTCCGGACCATGCGATGGCGGTGTCGTTGCCGATGACCTGGGCGGCCACCATGATGGACGCTTCGCAGATCACCGGGTTGACCTTGCCGGGCATGATCGAGGAGCCGGGCTGCAGGTCCGGGATCGCGATTTCGCCGAGGCCCGTGTTGGGGCCTGAGCCCATCCAGCGGAGGTCGTTGTTGATCTTCATGAACGAGATGGCAATGTTGCGCAGCTGGCTGGACGCCTCGATGAGCCCGTCGCGGTTGGCCTGGGCCTCGAAGTGGTCGCGGGCCTCGGTGAGGGGAAGCCCGGTGTCGGTGGACAGCAGTTCGATAACGCGCTCCGGGAAACCGGCCGGAGTGTTGATGCCGGTGCCCACAGCAGTGCCGCCGAGGGGTACCTCGGCGACGCGGGGGAGGGAGGCGTTGATGCGCTCGATGCCGTAGCGGACCTGCGCTGCGTAGCCGCCAAACTCCTGGCCGAGCGTTACCGGGGTGGCGTCCATGAGGTGCGTGCGGCCGGACTTGACCACGTCCTTGAACTCCACTGCCTTGCGCTCCAGGGACTCGGCGAGGTAGCCGAGTGCCGGGATGAGGTCGTTAATCAGGGCCGACGTGGCGGCAACATGCACCGACGTGGGGAACACGTCGTTCGAGGACTGCGAGGCGTTGACGTGGTCGTTCGGGTGGACCACCTTGTCGCTGCCGGCGGCCTTCAGGGCGCGCGAGGCAAGCTCGGCGATGACCTCGTTGGTGTTCATGTTCGAGGACGTGCCGGAGCCGGTCTGGAAGACGTCGATGGGGAAGTCGCCGTCGTACTTGCCGGCGGCCACCTCATCCGCTGCGTCTGCAATGGCCTTGGCAAGCTCGCCGTCGAGCACACCCAGTTCAGCGTTGGCCTGGGCGGCTGCTTTCTTGACCCGGGCCAGCGCCTCAATGTGCGCACGTTCCAGGGTCTTGCCGGAAATGGGGAAGTTCTCGACTGCCCGCTGCGTCTGCGCGCGGTACAGTGCGTTCACGGGGACGCGGACTTCGCCCATCGTGTCATGTTCAATACGGAACTCTTCAGTGGAAGTCATGGGGCTAGCTTAGGGCGATCCGGCACCCCATCGAAAACCGTGAAGAGCATGCTACGGGCGGGTTTTCACACCCGCCTTAGAGCTCACCGATCCCGGAAACAACGTTGGCGCGGCCCTCGGCCAGGCTGTACGAGAGGCCGATGACGGCGGTGCGTCCGCTTTCGACTGCGTCGGAAATCACACGCGAACTGTCCACCAGCCGCTGGGCGGTCTGCTTGACGTGCTCCACCACCATGTCGTTCACCTCGTGCTTGTCCTGGCGCATGGAGGTCAGCACCGACGGCGTGATGCGCTCCACCAGGTCGCGGATGAAGCCCGCCGGCATATCGCCGGTGTCCACGGCGGCCTTGGTGGCGCTGACGGCGCCGCAGCTGTCGTGCCCCAGGATGGCAATCAGCGGTACCCCGAGCACACCGACGCTGTACTCCAGCGAGCCGAGGACGGCGTCGTCGATGACCTGTCCTGCGGTGCGCACCACAAAAACGTCGCCCAGTCCGACGTCGAAGATGATTTCGGCGGCGAGCCGTGAGTCGGAGCAACCGAAAATCACGGCGAACGGGTGCTGGTTCTCCACCAGTGAGGACCTGCGGGACGAGTCCTGGTTCGGGTGGGAAGACTGGCCGGCGACGAAGCGTTCATTTCCTTCACGCATCCGGCGCCAGGCAAGGGCAGGGGTCAGGTAGGTAGTCACCCTGCTTACCTTAGGGGGCAGTAGTGGCCGCAGGTGAAACTGTGACGGCAGGATTGCTGTCCAGGGATTTCACGACGGCGTCCGCCAAAGTGGCGAACTCGTCCAGTTGGGCGGCACCCGCCAGGATGACGGTGGTCCCGCGGTACTCAAGCTCCATCGACTTCCCGCCCTTGCCGGTATCGCGCAGCTGCCATTCCTTGCCGCCTGCGTTCCGCGAGCCGGTGACCGGCGCGTTCTGTACTTGCTGGAGGAGCCAAGTGGGGTTGGCGCTGCGGGTCTGGACCAGACCGATGAAGGACTCCTTGGGCGTGATGTAGCCCACCTCCCACGCCGGCACGCCGCTGCCCGTTCCGGCTTCCCACCGCGCGTAGTTCGCCCTGAAGGAGTTGCCGGTGTCCGGCGCTACGGGTGTGAATCCTGCCACGTCGGTCGCATTCCGGGCCGCGGCGCTCACATCGATGTTCGGGCGATAGCCGTCGGTCTTGGGAGAGGGGTTCATCAGGACGATGGGCAGGAAGGCAGCGATGCTCACCGCCAAAGCAATGATCATGCCGATCACCGACGCGTTGGCCCGCTTGGCTGCTGCCGCGGGAATGACAGGCTTAACCGGGCCCTGCCCGCCTGCCCCGCTGGATCCGCTATTGCTTCCGGATCCTGCTGGTTCGGGGGAAGGACTGGTCTTTTCCTGCATCTCATTCACCCCTCTATAGTCGCCCATTCCGGTGTGCAACTCACACTTGGTGCGCCCGCAGCGGGCCCGCCGGCCACCCCAGCCTCCGCGTACATTGCGCGGCCGCGTCATCCCGCCGCCGGAACCCGGTGCCGCGACTATGATCGATATCAGAGGAATCACCGCCCGGCTGTTCCGGCTGGGCGGGTTCAATGATCGCCACTCGAAGAAGAGGTTAACGTGTCACCAGCGTCCATGACCCAGAAGTACTCCACGATCTCCCCGTCACTGGCGGTGGGCAACGATGAGCCGGACCGCAACCTTGCCCTCGAGCTCGTCCGCGTTACCGAAGCGGCAGCCATCGCCGGCGGACACTGGGTAGGTTTCGGCGACAAGAACACCGCCGACGGCGCCGCCGTCGACGCCATGCGCTCCTTCCTTCAGACCGTCCACTTCAACGGCGTAGTGGTCATCGGCGAAGGCGAAAAAGACGAAGCCCCCATGCTGTTCAACGGCGAACGCGTCGGCGACGGCACCGGCCCGGAGTGCGATGTGGCAGTTGACCCCATCGATGGAACCCGGCTCACCGCATTGGGCATCAACAACGCCCTGGCCGTCCTGGCTGTGGCCGAGCGTGGCTCCATGTTCGACCCCTCCGCCGTGTTCTACATGGAAAAGCTCGTCACCGGACCGGAAGCTGCGGACATGGTGGACCTCCGCCTCCCCGTGAAGCAGAACCTGCACCTGATCGCCAAGGCCAAGGGCGTCAAGGTCAACCAGCTCAACGTCATGATCCTGGACCGTGACCGCCACCGCCCGCTGGTGGAGGAGATCCGCGAAGCAGGCGCCCGCACCAAGTTCATCATGGACGGCGACGTTGCCGGCGCCATCGCGGCTGCCCGTTCCGGTACCGGCGTGGACGCACTGATGGGCATCGGCGGTACCCCCGAAGGCATCGTTGCTGCCTGCGCCATCAAGTCCCTGGGCGGCGTTATCCAGGGCCGGCTGTGGCCCACCAGCGACGAGGAGAAGCAGAAGGCCCTCGACGCCGGACACGACCTGGACCGGGTCCTGTCCACGAATGACCTCGTCTCCAGCGACAACTGCTACTTTGCCGCCACCGGCATCACGGACGGCGACCTGCTCAAGGGCGTCCGGTACTCCAAGGACAAGGTCCTCACCCAGTCCATCGTGATGCGCTCCAAGTCCGGAACCATCCGTTTTGTGGACGGCGAGCACCAGGCCAGCAAGTGGGAAGGGTACGCCCGCAAGAGCTGACCCCGGCGGGAGGCTGCACAGATCCCCGGAGCGCCGCAGGGTGCTCCGGGGATCTGCCGTTTGAGCCTTGGTATAGGGTTGAAGCCATGATTCCAGCTGTTGTGCCCTGTACTGACCGCGCCCTTTGGGACGAATACGTTGACCGGTTCAAGGGACATCCGCAGCAGCTTTGGGGCTGGGGCGAGACCAAAGCCATGCATGGCTGGTCAGTGGACCGGGTGCTGCTTAACGACGGCGACAACACGGTAGGCTGCGCGCAGCTGCTGGTCCGCCGTCTTCCGTTCCCCTTCCGTGCCCTGGTCTACATTCCCCGGGGACCGATGTGTTCGGTAGAAAACGCCCCTGCCGTCCTTGGCAGCCTGGCAGACCATGCCGCCGTCCGCCACCGCGGTGTGGCCCTGAGCATCGAACCGGACTGGGACCAGGACTCGGACTTCGCGGGCGCCGTAGCGTCGGCTGGTTTCCGGGCAACCACCAATACTGTCCTCATTCCGCGCACGCTCATCCTGGACCTCACCCGGACTGACGACGAGCTGATGGCTGAGATGTCCAAGTCCACCCGGGCAAACATCCGCAAGGCGATGCGCAGCGACGTGGAGTTCCGCAAGGTCAAGAACGACGCCGAGCTGGAGCAGGTGCTCGCGATCTATCACGAGACCGCTGAGCGCGCCGGTTTCGGCATCCATGAGGACCGGTACTACCGGGACATCTTCAGGAACATGGGGGACGGGTCACCGATCATCGCAGCCTTCGACGGAGAGCAGATGCTGGCCTTCGTGTGGCTGGCCAGGAGCGGTTCCACCGCCTTCGAGCTGTATGGCGGCGTCTCCTCCGAAGGGCAAAAACAGCGCGTCAATTACGGCGTGAAGTGGGCAGCCCTGCAAGCCATGCGCGAAGACGGGTGCGTGCGTTACGACTTCAACGGCCTCCTCAACGACGGTATCTCCGACTTCAAGAAGCAGTTCGCGAAGCACGAAAACATGCTCCTGGGCACCTGGGAAAAACCGCTCTCGCCGTTCTACCCCGCTTACTCGCAGGCCATGCCGCTGGCCCGCCGCGGACTTCAAACGGCGCGGCGCCTGCTGAAGAGCGCGGCCGGCCAGGTCCGATCGGTGCTTAGGCGCGGCTAGAGTCCGGTGGTCACGGCGAACGCCAGCGCAGGTTCGGTGCTGCCGGCCACGGGATGAACGTTGACGGGAGCCTCGGCGGCAGCCAGGAAGGCGCTGCCGCCCCGGGAGAGCTGCAGGTCGCCCTTGGGTGAGTCCAGGTAGACATCCCCGGCAACCACAATCACCACCGCCGCACCCGACTGTGCCAGCGGTACGGGCCTGGCGTCGGATGAGAGTTCGATGCGCTGCAGCTGGAACTCGGCGAAAGGCGGGCGGAAGAGTTCCTGGTCCATCACCGTCCGCTCAGCTTCAAGCATGGGCACCGCGACCGGCTGGAAGTCGATGGTCCGCAGCAGTTCGGGGACGTCAACGAACTTCGGGGTGAGTCCGCCGCGCAGGACGTTGTCCGAGGACGCCATGACTTCAACGCCCAGGCCATGCAGGTAAGCGTGGACGTTCCCGGCGGGCAGGTAGACGGCCTCGCCCGGCTCGAGCGAGATGCGGTTCAGCAGCAGCGAGATCAGGACTCCGGGATCGCCGGGATACTTCTCATGGAGGTTGATCGCTGTTGACAGTTCGGCGTCAAAGGGAGCCAGGGGAGCTCCGGCAAGCAATGCTGCCACCACCAGGGACGTGTCCTCAGCTACGGCCTTGCCGCCGGTGATCAGGCGCTCGAAGGCTTTCCGCAGGCCGGCACTTTCGTTGCTGTCCTCAAGATCCGCCAGCAGGGCGCTGACCAGTGCGGGCGCCGCGCCCTCGTTGGCACGGAAGGCTGCTTCAACGTGCTGGAGGATTTCCCGGGTCTGCGCCGCCGGCCGGAAACCGCACAGCGCCTCAAACGGCGTCAGGGCAAGGATCATCTCGGGTTTGTGGTTGTCGTCCCGGTAATTCCTGTTGGGGGCATCCGCGGCCAGGCCCTCGGCATTCTCCCGCGCAAAACCCGTCTTTGCCTGTTCCAGGCTCGGGTGGACCTGCAGGGACAGCGGCTGGGCAGCGGCCAGGATCTTGGCGAGGAAGGGCAGCCGGGGACCGAAACGCGCCACGGAGTCCGGGCCGAGGAAATGCTCCGGGTCGCCGGCGATCAAGGCGTCCAAGGCGGCAGTAGACCCGTCCTCGGGCAGGCGGGCGACGGACGGTGAGTCAGGGTGCGCACCGATCCACAACTCTGCTTCCGGACCGCCCGACTCCGGACGTCCCAGCAAGGCGGCGATCGCCGTCGTGGATCCCCAGGCATAGTCCCGGAGGACATTGTCAATCTCGTACAAGGCGGTGTCCGTTCCGTAGTTAGGTGTGTGGTGGCGGCGTTGGCTACAACGGGGCGCACTGGCCGTTGGTTGCCACGAGTTCCCGGATTGCCTGCTCGTTGCCCTGGCTCTTGAGCTCGTTAAGCATCGCTTCGGTGATCGGCTCACCGTCAGGGGTGGTGGTCACAGGCGTGAAGTCCGACGCCGGCGCGGGGGGAGACTGCTGCGCCGGCGTCCCGCCCGCCGGCAGCGGTGCTGCGGGATAGCGGACCGGTGCAGCCTGCAGATGCCTTCCGCCCGCGCTCGGCACCACCATTGCGTCATCCGGCAACCCCGCGGACTCGGCTTCCGACGCCGAGGCCAACAGCTGGTCCACCCGGGTGTGAATGACGTCGAAGTTGGGCACCGTGGAGAAGGAGGCGTCAAAGTCCGGCGGGCCGATGGTGAGGCGCTTGATGTCCTGGCCCTTAGCCTTCATGGCCAGGTCCACGAAGCTTCCCAGCTGGGAGGAAGAGATATTGGAGTCCACCACCTTGGTACCGGCGTTGGCGATCTCCTCGAACTTGGCCAGCAGCGTGCCGGGGTCCAGCTGCTTGAGCATTGCCTGCTGCACGCACTGCTGGCGCTGGATGCGGGCGTAGTCGTCCACGAATTCGCGCGACCGCCCGTACCAGAGGGCAGTGTAGCCATCCAGTGTCTGGTCGCCCGCGGGGATCCAGCCCAGGGGCATGCCGTGGATGCCGTTGGCCTCATCGATGGTTTCGCCGCTGATGGGCACCCAGCCCCCGGCCTTGATCCGGATGCCGCCCATCGCGTCAATGAGCTTGGAGAAGCCCTCCATGTCCACCAGCACATACGCCTGGACTGTGATTCCCAGCGTCCCGGAGACGGCCTCAAGCGTGGCCTGGGCGCCGGGATCTGGAACGCCGGGATAGAGGTCAGCGTGCTCGTTGGTCACTTCGGTGTTGATGGCGTTGATCAGGCACGTGTCACCGCAGTCGTAGCCGTCAGGGTAGATGGCCCGCATGGGGGAGTCCTCGCTGAACTGGGCGTTCTGAAGGTTCCGGGGGACGGAGATGATGGCGGTTTGGCCGGTCTCGGCATCGACGCTCAGGACCGAGAGGCTGTCTGTGCGCCTGCCGGTACGGTCGTCACCGGCGTCTCCGCCCATCATCAGGAAGTTGTAGCGGCCCTCTACGGGGTCGATCGCGGGCCCTGCGGAGAAGATGCTGCCGATGGCGTTGCGTCCCACGTTGAGCAGGTAGGCCGCGTAACCGAGCGTTCCGCTGCCCAGGACCATCGCCAATACCAGCGAAATCACGACGACGGGACGTGCGGGCGGGGCCAGCAGGACCGGGCGGATGAGCCGCAGGGTATTGATAAAAAGAATTGCCCAGCCGGCAGCGAGTGCCACCAGCAGAATGACGATGACGAGCGAGGCAAAGGAGTTGGTGATGATATTGATGAGGAGCGGCCGGTTGAGCAGCAGCAGGAGTACGGCAAGCAGCAGGGCCGCCCAAACGCAGAGTGTCACCCTGAGGGCCGCGCGCCCGAGTTTGCGGTTGCCAGCCACAAGTTGCGCGCTGCCCGGCACCAGGAGAGTCAGGAGCACAAGCACGAAGCCGCGTTTGGTCCGGACCGGAGAGGAAGCGCTGACCGGGTAGCGGACCGGGTCGGTGAGCGCTGCCTCCGAAGCGGACTGCGGGAGCTTGCTGCTGGCCATGGCCGCCTTCCTAACGGCTGCCCCGGAGCGGGCCGTTGCCTTCGGCGAAGACCTCACTGACCTTTTGCCGCAGGTTTGCCCCCTTGCGGGAGGCTACGGCATTCAGGTCCGCGGCGAACTCAAGAAGGTCGGCGCGCAGCGATGCTGCAAGCTCATCCGTGCCTGCTGCAAGCATCCGTACCGCCAGGAGTCCGGCGTTGCGCGCTCCCGCGATCGAAACGGTGGCCACGGGGACACCGGCAGGCATCTGCACGATGGAGAGCAGGGAGTCCATGCCGTCCAGGGTCTTCAGCGGGACCGGAACCCCAATCACGGGAAGCGGAGTGACGCTGGCGAGCATCCCCGGCAGGTGTGCGGCACCGCCGGCACCGGCGATGATTACCCTCAGCCCGCGCTCGTGGGCTGTTTGGCCATAGCGGATCATTTCGGTGGGCATCCGGTGGGCGGATACAACGTCGGCTTCGAAGGGGATGCCAAACTCTGCAAGGGCGTCAGCCGCGGCTTCCATGACCGGCCAGTCTGAATCCGAACCCATCACCAGGCCTACCAGCGGGTTGCCGGCGGAACCGGCGGCAAGGGTGGCTTCGGCGCTCATGCTTTCTCCTCAAAAATTGCCTGCGGTTCTTCGGTGGGTACCCGCCCGTCCCGGATGATGCCCGCCACGGTTCCTGCACGGCGTCGGACGTCGTCAACCTCTGCGGTGGATGACCCCACCAGGTTTACATGGCCAATCTTCCGGCCCGGCCGTACCGACTTGCCGTAGCAGTGCACTTTGGCAGCCGGCTCGCTGGCCAGCGCCAGGGGGAAGGCGGAAAACAGGTCCTGGTTGTCGCCGCCCAGGAAGTTCTTCATCACCACTACCGGAGCGAGGACATCAGTGGCGCCGAGCGGGAGGTTCAGGACCGCCCGAAGGTGCTGTTCAAACTGGCTGGTGACGGACCCGTCCTGCGTCCAGTGGCCGGTGTTGTGGGGACGCATGGCCAGTTCGTTGATGAGGAACCCTGCGCCGGTACCCGGGGTTTCGAAGAGCTCCACGGCGAGGACCCCTGTCACTCCCAGTTCATGGGCTATGCGCAAAGCGGCGTCCTCGGCTGCGGCCGCAACTTCCACCGGGATGTCCAGGGCGGGGGCAATGACTTCATCACACACCCCGTCCACCTGGATGGTGTGTACCACGGGCCAGGCCCGGGCTTCGCCGTCCGGCGTCCTGGCGACCAGGGCGGAAAGTTCGCGGGTGAATTCGACTTTTGCCTCTGCCAGGAGGGGGCTCATGGCCTCAAACCATCCGAAGGTTTCGGCGGCCTCCTCCGCAGAGGAGATGATCCGCACGCCCTTGCCGTCGTAGCCGCCGCGGGGCGTTTTCAAAACCACAGGCCATCCGGTGTCCTCGCCGAAGCTGATGAGTGCGGCCACATCCGCCACCGACGCCCACACTGGGTTGGGAAGCTCCAGCCGGTCGATTGCGGCGCGCATCACCAGCTTGTCCTGCGCATTCACGAGGGCGTCGGGGCCGGGCTGGACGTTAACGCCGGCTTCCTGCAGCGCCCGTAGATGTGCCGTGGGGACATGCTCGTGGTCAAAGGTCATAACGTCCAGGCCCTTGGAGAACTCCAAAAGAGTCTGCAGGTCCTTGTAGTCGCCCACCGGAGAGGAGGCCACTGCCGGGACGGCGGAAACGTCCTCGCCCTCGGCCAGGACACGGAGTTCAAAGCCGAGTGCAGTCGCGGCTGGGGCCATCATTCGCGCGAGTTGGCCGCCGCCAACCACACCTATTACTGGAAAAGTCACATGGGCCAGCCTACCGAAGACCGCCCGGTATCCCGCTTTTGGGACGCGGTGGGGGAGGAGTTTTCCCACTGCCGGCCCCCTCCTGCCGAGCCTTGGGGGGCTGCCCCTCAGCTTCGGGGGCTAAAATAGGCCTCTGGCCGAGTGGCCCATAGTTCCAACGGCCATGGAGGGTCATGTTTAACACACTTGCAGATCGCGTCCGGGGGCTCGCCTCGCTTTTCTGGCGTGAGGTAGCCAAGTTTGGGGCCGTAGGCGGTGTGGCATTCGTCATCGACAACGGCCTTACGTATTACCTTATGCACGGTCCAATGACGGACAGCGAGGCCAAGGCCCGCTTTGTCGGCGCTTCGGTGGCCACCATCTTTTCCTGGATTGCCAACCGGCTCTGGACCTTCCGGCACCGCCGCCAGGACAACGTACTCCGCGAATTCCTGATGTTCATCCTTATCAACGGAATCGGCATCGGCATCTCCACCGGCTTCACTGCCCTCGCAAAGTACGGGCTTGGCATCACCGACAAGAACATGCTCTTCTTCGCGGGTGTGGCAGGCATTTTGGTGGCCACGGTGGTCAGGTTCTTCGCCTATCGGTTCCTGGTGTTCAACAAGGAACTGGACCAGGACCCCGAGTTCTCGCACGACCACGAGCTCATTGAACTCCACCACCATGCCAAGGACGCCGGTGTCGGCACGGGTCTGGCAGAGCATGAGCCCTTCACAGAAGACCCCGCGCAGCCCACAAAGTAAGGGCAAAGCGGCTAGGGCAGCCCCTCAGCTGCCGTGGATCCGTTCCGCCGCGAGCAGCTTCTCCGTGGGCTCAACATCGGGGTGCGTTATCACCACTGAGCCCCCGAGCCGCCATGCGCCCAGCGCATTGGCCAACGCCGCCTCCAGTCCGTCCCTTCCCGGTATATGTAGCCGAACGGCCTCTTCGTGGGGTACTGCGAAGCCGTCAAGCAGGTCCTGGTGGGAGTGCCGGCGGCCGTCGTGCGCAACGATTGCGCAGGACGAGGGGTCGGCCTCGGTGTGCTGCATAAATACGTCTCCGTGGGAGCGCACTTCCGCCGCGTAATCCAGGCAACCGGCCGGCAGTTCGCCGGCCCAGCGCATGGCGAGGGCCGGCAGCGCAACGGCCACGACGGCGTCGTACTTACCTGCAGCCGGCTCCGGCCGGGCCGTGGCCAGGAAGTCCGCTTCACCGCCGTTCAGGACTGTCTCAAGGCCAAGCTGCCAGGCGGCCAGCGCCCAGACCAGTCCTTTCCAGTGCGCGGGCAGGTCCAGCGCCAGCCGCATGCCGGGTTCGGCATCCAGGTCGTCCTGGAGGAGGTTACTGGTTTTAGCCACCCAGTTGTCCAGCACCTTTCCGGACAGCTCCACGCGCTCCGAATCCTGTCCGTACCAGGTGAGGCGGGGGGCTGTGGAGTTGCCTGAACGAAGGCTGGTCATCAAATCGATTGCCGGGGTAGTCATGGCTCAATCCTGCCATTGCCGACGGGCGCGGTCACTGGGCCGGGCAGTGGTTTGAAGAGGACCATCGGTGTGACCTTCGTCGCAGAAAAAGAGGTGCAACCTTCCGCACTGCGCCCTTCGGGCCGCTAAAGTCCTGTGTTTTGGAAGCTGACACCCTGCATAAACAGTCCGTCGATGGGTAGCGGGGCAAAAGTCCGGGCGTGGCGTGCACCATTTTGAGGGCCCTTGGTGATTATTATCCGGGCAGCGGCTTGACTCACCCTAGTTACACGCGTGTAATTAGGTAACTAAAGGCACCTGCGTAAATACCGGCACACAACCGAGTGTCCACGTATCCAGGCAGAAGCTGCAACATCAGGAGGGGCGCCGTGGGGCAAGCAGAGCGTATCCAGGAAGATGCCGTCGTGGCCGGCCAGGCAACGGCAAGATACCGTGCACGGGGGGTACCCAGCGATTGGTACGTCGACCCGGCTGATCCTGACGCTGCGGAGCGGTACAACACCAACAAGGACTTCCTGCAGGACCAGGCAACAGCTTTCCTTGCTGCGCACGAAGCACTGCTGGACGGCGGGCAGGACCCCGAGGACGAGCTCGATCCGCCCATGGAGCTGGCGGCCGGAACAGCACAGCCTGTTTGGATCGGACTGCCCTTCCAGCAGGACTTTGATGATGAAGGCGAGCTCGGCTGGCAGACGGATGCGCTGTGCGCCCAGACCGATCCCGAGGCGTTCTTTCCCGAAAAGGGCGGCTCCACCCGTGACGCCAAGAAGGTCTGCGGTGCCTGCAACGTGCGGTCCCAGTGCCTTGAATACGCCCTGGCAAATGACGAGCGGTTCGGCATCTGGGGAGGCCTTTCCGAGCGTGAGCGCCGGCGGCTAAGGAAGCGAGCAATCTAATTCATCAGGATTTTCACGTCACTGCCGTTGTGGTTGCACACAACGGCAGTGCCTATCTCCCCAAAACCCTGGCAGCTTTGGCGGACCAGACCCGGCCGGCGGATTTCGTCATCGGCGTTGACACCGGGTCCGGCGATAATTCCAGGGTCCTCCTTGAGCAGTCCCTGGGTGGGGCGCAGGTAGTAAGCCACCGCGGAAAGAGCGGCATGGGCGCTGCGGTCAGCGCCGGTCTTGCCGAACTCGCCCCGTTGCGGAGAGACCACGGCAACGGCAGTTCAGGGTGGATCTGGCTGCTTCACGATGACGCCGCGCCGGCTCCGGAGGCCTTGGCGGAACTTCTCCTCGCGGTCGAACGCGCGCCCTCCGTAACAGTTGCCGGCTGCAAGCAGCTGGACTGGCACGCCGAACGCAAGCTGGTGGACGTTGGCCTTTCCACCAGCCGCTGGGCTGAGCGGTTGACGCTCATCGACGCCGACGAACTTGATCAGGGGCAATACGACGGCCGCAGTGACACTTTTGCCGTGAATTCCGCCGGCATGCTGGTCCGCCGGGACGTCTGGGAACACCTTGGCGGCTTCGATCCCGCCCTCCCCGGCAGCGGGGATGACGTGGACTTCTGCTGGCGCAACCGCCTGGCGGGACACCGTGTGGTGGTTGTTCCGGCAGCGAGGATGTTCCACGTAGCCCACCGGCCCCATGCACTGGGCAACGCCGCCGCGGCCCGAAAAGCCCAAGTCCACTTGAGGCTGAAGCACGCACCACCGTGGATGGTTCCCGTCCATGGCGCGGCAGCCCTTCTCGGCAGCATTTTCAAACTGGTGTTGAGTATCGCTGTGAAGGATCCCGGGCACGGCATCACACAGCTGGCAGCAACGTTTGCAGCGCTGGGACGCCCCCGGGCCGTTATGAGGGCAAGGGCGAACGCCAGGAAGACACGCCGGATCCGCCGGTCCGTCATCCGGAAACTTCAGACTCCCCGGCGTGAGGTATGGAGCCACCGACGCTCCCTCATGGAGGCCCTGGGTTCAGACGGCAACGCAGGGGACCACCTCGAACAGGACCCGTTGGCCAACCAGCCCACCGGCGACGCAGCCGATGACTTCGCGGCGCTTGCCACCAGCAAGCGTGGCTGGGTGGGCAACGGTGCCCTGGCCGCAGTCATCATTGCGTCTGTTACCTCCCTGCTGGGCTTGACCGGACTTTTTGGTGCCCCCGCAGTGTCCGGCGGCGCGCTCATCCCGGTCGCAACCGGCTTGGGCGACATCTGGCACCATGCGTCCAGCTGGTGGATCTCGCTGGGTGCCGGTCTTCCCGGCCGCGGGGATCCCTTCGGATATGTCCTCTGGATCCTGGGTGTGCTGGGCGGCGGTGACGCCAATGCCGCCATGGCCTGGCTGCTGCTGCTCGGCACGCCACTGTCCGGCCTTACCGCCTGGTTCGCCGCGGGCGGCCTCACCGTACGCCGCCGCCTCCGCCTGGCAGCAGCACTTTCCTGGGCCGCTGCCCCAGCCCTGCAGGTGGCCCTCAACCAAGGCCGGGCCGGATCCCTTATTGCGCACATCATGATTCCGCTGCTGGCCCTGGCCCTGTTGCGGGCAACCGGCTCCGCAGTGGGACAAGGACGCTTCCAGCTGCCGGCCCCCGGCGACCGCCGTTTCGCCGACAGGGCACCGGCCAAACCCGGGATCAACGGAATGCCCTCCTGGACTGCTGCGGCGGCGGCCGGCCTGGCGCTGGCTGTTGTGACCGCGTCCGCGCCGTCCCTGCTGATAACTGCCACGGTGGTGATAGTTCTCGGCGGGCTCCTGCTCGGGAGCCGCGGGCGGACGGTGTGGTGGGCACTGCTGCCCACCGCGGCCCTGTTTATCCCGTTCGGCCTCTCAGCCCTGGACAGGCCCCGGGCCCTGCTGGCTGATCCCGGCGTGCCGCTGGGCTTCGACGCCGCTCCTCTGTGGCAGCAACTGCTCGGGCAGCCGCTGGAATTCGGAGCCAACAGCGGGCTGGCGGGATTGCCGTACTTCGCCGACAGTCCTGTGCCTTGGGCCCTGTTGTTGGCCCTCCTCATTGCCGTCCCCGTTCTGCTCCTGGCCGTGGCCGCCGTTAGCCTGCCCGGCAACCGGGCCGGGCTTGCCAGGTCCCTGTGGGTCGTTGCCACTATTGCGCTGGCCGGAGGCTGGCTTGCAGGGCACATCGCCACCGGCATGAATGCCCACACCATGGTTACGCCCTTCTCCGGACCTGCGGTTTCTGCAGCAGCGTTCGCCCTGCTGGGTGCCGGAGTACTGGGAGCAGAACGGCTGCTGGACATGGCGGACCGGGCGGTGGCGGGCACTGACAAACACAAGAGGGCACTGCAGTCAGCGGTCGCGTGCGGCATGGTGCTCCTGCTGGTGGGACCGCTGGCAGGAATGGCTGCCTGGTCGGCCCAGAACATCCTCCGTCCATCAGTTGTTACCGCCCAAAAGCCCACCGCTCTGGGTACGCCCAGGCTCGTCGGGGCAGCCGGCGCGCGCACCCTCCCGGCCACGGCCATCGATCGCGGGACCGGGCCCGAACAGACGCGTACACTCCTGATCAGCACCGGCGAGAACGGCACGTATGAGGCTTCCCTCATGAGGGGCGCGGGCACAACACTGGACAGCCTTTCCGCCATCGCCTCGGTGCGGAATATCCTGGGCTCGCCGGGGTCAGAAACGGTGCGTGATGACGATGACGTCACCGGGGCGGTCCGCCGCGTGGTGGCGACCCTGGTGGCCGGCCAGGGCGTAGACCCACGGGCCGACCTTGAACAGCTTGGGGCCGGCTTTGTGGTTCTCCGGGCAGCAGATACCGCAGCCCAGCTGACTGCCAGCAGGATGGACGCGGTACCCGGACTTACTGCGGTGGGGCAGACCGACGTCGGCTGGCTGTGGCGCATCACCCCACTGAACCAGCCAGTCCTTCAGGCCGCAGACGTTGCCCACCGGGTGCGGGTAGTTGACGCAGACGGCTCCGCGATTGCGCTGGTCCCGTCAGGGTATGACGACGTCGACGCTGCCGTTCCCGAGGGGCCGGAGGGCCGCCTGGTGGTGCTCGCGGAACGGGCAGATCCCGGCTGGAGTGCATGGCTGGACGGCCGCCGGCTGACGTCGACGACTTCCGGATGGTCCCAGGCTTTCACCCTCCCGGCCTCGGCGGGCCACCTGACGGTACGGTACGAGAATCCGTGGGCCCTGTGGTCCGGCATCGCCCAGTTCACCGTCTTTGGGCTCACGGTAATGCTCGCCACCCCGATGCCTGCCCGGCGCCAGAGGACAGGTATTTCACGGGACGAAGGCTCGCTGCGTAAGGAACACCAGAATGCGTAACACTTCCACGTCCGCGGAAGCATCAGAGGCAGGCGGTTCCACCGATGTCGAACCCCCGGAAAGCCCCGCGCCTGCCAAGCGCTTAGCTGCCAAAGGGCGGAAGGCGCTGCTCTCCGGCCTGGCGTCTGCCGCCGTCGTCATCGCCGGTGCGGGCGCCGTGGTGGCAGCCGGGTCAGCCCTCCCGCAGCCCGTATCCAGCCGTGCTGTACCCGCAGGGGAGTCGGCAGTTCCTGCCGGATCCAGCGTTGGGGTCTGCCCTGGGCCCGCCCGGCTGCTGGAAGGCACTGAAGCGGGCACTGACCCGCAATTCAGCCCGGAGTCGGAAACTGCCGCAAGCTCGGTAACCGGGGCAGTACTCAGCGCAGGAGGCGTGCTGCCGGCCAGCCGGCTGTCCGACCTCAGCGGAACGACC
Organism: Pseudarthrobacter sp. Hb11; assembly: GCF_059383655.1. Classification (NCBI taxonomy): domain Bacteria; kingdom Bacillati; phylum Actinomycetota; class Actinomycetes; order Micrococcales; family Micrococcaceae; genus Pseudarthrobacter; species Pseudarthrobacter sp. Hb11. Next base: position 22,815 of record NZ_JBWZCM010000012.1, on the reverse strand, counting down.
ACGGTCGAGATTGCGAAGGAGCAGGCACGGTCCGGTGCCGCCGGAGGTCCCCAGGAGCTTCTCGCGGGAGTGGTTGCGGGCCGTTCCGTGGATCAGGTCAGCGTCCTCAGCGCCGATGCCCTGGCAAACCAGAAGGCCTCTGCGGCCGCCGCCATGAAGTTCACGGCAACAGACGGCGACCTGCAGGGGACTGCTGCAGCCAACTGCCTGCAGCCTGCCAACGATCAGTGGCTGGTGGGTGCCAGCACCACAGTGGGCCGTACGTCAGTGCTGGTGCTGACCAACGCATCCACCACGCCGGCCACCGTCAGCCTCGAGCTTTTCGGGTCCGCGGGGCAGATCCAGGCACCCGGCAGCCGGGGACTGCTGGTGGCGCCCGGCTCGTCGCGGCCGGTGGTGCTCGCCGGCCTGGCTCCAGGGAAGGGGCAGCTCAGCGTGCACGTGCGCAGCGCCGGAGGCCCTGTCGCAGCCGTCATCCAACAAAGTGTTCTGCGCGGGCTCACCCCGGGCGGCGTGGACTTTATCGCGCCCGGAGCGGCGCCGGCCGTCCGGCAGGTGATGACCGGCGTTGATATCCAGGACCCCGGCCAGGTAGCTGCGGTCACCGGAAGGTCCGGTTACGAGGACGCCGGCCCCGCTCTGCAACTCACCGTCCCCGGCCCTTCAGACGCAGTGGTGGAGGTCAAGCTCTACGGGCGTGACGGCCAGAAGGCACTGCCCAACGGGGGAGTCATCACCGCCAAAGCGGGGACCGCCACGGAAATCCCGCTCGCCGGCGTCCCGGCAGGTCATTACACGGTGGTTGCATCATCGGATGTCACCTTCGTCGCCGCCACCCGGGTTACCCGGGGCCTCCAGGACAACAGGGCGGCCGACGTCGCCTGGGCGGCGTCGGGAGCGAGGCTTGGCAGCCAGCACGTGGTGCCCGTTCCACAGGGGGGCCAGCGGCACTTCGTTTTCGGTGCCCTCGACAGCCGGGCCACCATCACCTATTCCGCCATCACTGCCGACGGTAAGGTCCGGGCGGCCTCCACCGCCGACATCGCCGGCGGAACCACAGCGTCCATCGCCATTCCTGAAAAGGCCGAGGATTCCGACGTCGTGGGCTACGTGGTGTCAGCCTCAGGCGATGCCGCCTACGGAGCCCTGCTGCTGCAGCAGGACGGGAGGGACGACGTCTCGTCACTGGCCTTCCTGTCCGCAGCGGCAGGACAGGAGACAGTGCCCGTTACCTTGAGCTACTGAGCTAGGACGTCGGGTACTGGCCGCAGGCTGATGCAGCGGCCAGCAGCAGCTGATGAAGCGGGATCAGTACCGGCGGCGGTACACGGGATCCAGGGTCTCCGGTGCGACACCCAGCATTTCAGCCGTGTGCTCCACCACCACGTCATGGACCAGGTCGTGGAGTTCGTCCACGCTGCCGCACGCCTGTTCAACCACGCGCCGGTACACGGTAATCATCGGCCCGTCCTCGCCCGCCCCAGGGGTATAGGAACCCATGGGGGGAGTGGTGGCATTCGCCGTCAATTGCTCCAGGTCCGGCGGGATTTCATCGACGCCGAAACGGACGCCGTCGAGGGTCTTGCCCCAGATGTCGTGCAGCCGTTGCGCGGAGTCCAGCACCATGTCATCGAAGCGGTCAGAACGCGTGCGGTAACCGGGATGGGTGGGGAGCATCACCTCGCCGCGAAGGCCCCGGCCGTGGCGGTTGCGGCGGCGCATCATAAAGCTCTTGCCCGGCGATGCGGTGCCCGGGTCCCTGCGGGCGTCCGGGTCAGCCAACCGGACCGAAAAGCCTGATTCATGGTTCGATGACTGCATACATCGACTGTAAACCCGGGCGGGGATTTACGCGACACATGGGCTCCACCCGCCAGGGCGCGTCGACCCGGGGCGGCAATGCCGTGTTTTGCCGCCTGCACGGAGTAGTCTGTGATGTCGTGGGAGCTATCCGTCAGTGTTCAAGATCTGCGTGCCGCCAGTCAGCGGTAGCTACTCTGACGTACGTATATGCGGATTCCACAGCGGTCCTTGGTCCGTTGGCCACGTACGCGGAGCCCCATTGTTACGATCTCTGCGAGCAGCACGCTGATTCCCTCACCGTCCCCCGTGGCTGGGAAGTTCTCCGCCTGGCCATGCCCTCCACGCCGCAGCAGCCGGGCCCGGACGACCTCCTGGCACTGGCTAATGCAGTCCGCGATGCTGCTGCCTTGCCCGCCCAGGCGCCGCCGCCGTCCGGAAAACGCGGCCCCCATTCGGCGCTCGAAGCACCAGCCGGAGCCGAAGGGACCCGAAGGGGCCACCTCCGCGTCCTGCGGGAACCGTCCTGACGCGCATCTGGCGGTAGGCTGGAAGCTGCAATTCCGTCCGATACCGCGCCAGCGCGCCCGCCAGGGAGCATGAATAATGCCAAAGATCAGTCCTGAACTCCTGTCCGTCCTGCGTTGCCCCATGACAGGGTCGTCCCTGGTGCAGGAAGGCGAGGAACTTGTTGCAGCCGTCGCGGGCGAATCCGGAGCGAAGCCCCGCTATGCCATCGAGGACGGAATTCCCCTCCTCCTTCCGCCTGCCCTGCTGGCAGCAGCGGCTGCGGCCGGGTCCGACCAGCACGATTCGGACCGGCAAGGTTCAGCCGCCGTCTCACCCCAGGCTGTTTAGCCCTTCATCCGCCAGCACAGACCATAGGCGCCCACGCTGCAGTTCCCGGACCGGGCGCCGGAAGCAGTACCCGGCCCTACCGCCGGACAAAGTAAAGGATTCATCCATGGCTTTTGATTACAAGGTTGCCGACATTTCGCTGGCCGAGGCCGGCCGGCACCAGATCCGCCTGGCAGAGCACGAAATGCCCGGCCTGATGTCCCTCCGCGAGGAATTCGGACCCACCCAGCCGCTGAAGGGTGCGCGGATCGCGGGATCGCTGCACATGACCGTGCAGACCGCGGTGCTGATCGAAACCCTTACCGCCCTGGGCGCCGAGGTCCGCTGGGCTTCCTGCAACATCTTCTCCACCCAGGATGAAGCCGCCGCTGCCGTGGTGGTGGGGAAGGGCACCGTAGACGACCCGCAGGGTGTTCCGGTGTTCGCGTGGAAGGGCGAAACGCTCGAGGAATACTGGTGGACCGCCGAGCAGATCCTCACCTGGCCCGGCGCGGAGACCAACCCGGAGCTCGGCCCCAACATGATCCTTGACGACGGCGGCGACGCCACCATGCTGGTGCACAAGGGCGCCGAGTTCGAGGCAGTGGGCATCGTCCCGTCCGCCGACCCGACGGATTCCGAGGAGTACGGCATCTTCCTTGACGTCCTCCGCCGGTCCCTTGCAGCCGACCCGCACAAGTGGACCCGCACGGCCGCCACCATCAAGGGTGTCAGCGAAGAAACCACTACCGGTGTCCACCGCCTGTACCAGCTCGCTGAACAGGGCAAGTTGCTCTTCCCCGCGATCAATGTCAACGACTCCGTCACCAAGAGCAAGTTCGACAACAAGTACGGGATCCGGCACTCGCTTCCGGACGGCATCAACCGTGCCACGGACGTGCTGATGGGCGGCAAGGTAGCCATCGTCTGCGGCTATGGCGACGTCGGCAAGGGTGCCGCGGAGGCACTGCGCGGCCAGGGTTCACGCGTGATCGTCACCGAAATCGACCCCATCTGCGCCCTTCAGGCGGCCATGGACGGTTACCAGGTGGCCAAGCTGGAGTCCGTCCTGGCCCAGGGCGATATCTTCATCACCACCACTGGCAACAAGGACGTCATCATGGCTGAGCACATGGCGGGCATGAAGAACAAGGCCATTGTGGGCAACATTGGACACTTCGATAACGAGATCGACATGGCCGGACTCGCCAAAATCCCCGGCATCAAGAAGGTGGAAATCAAGCCGCAGGTCCACGAATGGGTTTTCGAAGCCGGCACCGGGGCTGAGCGTTCCATCATCGTCCTCTCCGAAGGCCGCCTGCTCAACCTCGGCAACGCCACGGGCCACCCGTCCTTCGTGATGAGCAACTCGTTCGCCAACCAGACCATCGCCCAGATCGAGCTGTGGACCAAGAAGGACCAGCCCGAGGGGGAGCGCGAGTACGAGAACCAGGTCTACGTCCTGCCTAAGGTCCTGGACGAAAAGGTGGCCCGCCTGCACCTGGATGCCCTGGGAGTGGAGCTGACCGAACTGAGCAAGGACCAGGCTGAGTACCTGGATCTGGACGTCGCAGGCCCGTACAAGCCCGAGCACTATCGTTACTAAGAAGTAAAGTGCCCGGGCGCCCAGAGTGCCCGGGCTGTTACTTTCTGCGCCTAGGATCAAAATATGGAGCCCGAAGTCCAATCCCGCCGGCCGGGTCGTGTGAAAAAAATACTTGTGGTGCTGGCTGTGTGCCTCCTCGCCGCTGTGGGCGGCGTGTTCGCTGCAGTGGCACCGGGCATGGCCCGCGAAGCCATCGAATCCGAGGCAGGGTCCGCGGCCAGGACCTCGCCCGGCATCGCTGTGCCCGTTATCGCCCCGGTCAAGCTCGACGCCGCGCCGGCCAACGGTGCCAAGCAGGTAAACCCGGCCGCCCCGGTGTCACTGAAGGTGGCCGACGGGACCATTGAACGCGTCACCCTCACCAGCACTTCCGGCGAGACGGTGGAGGGCAGCATCGACGCCGCGGGGACAGGCTGGACAGCTTCCGGCCCGCTGAAGTTCAACACAGACTACAGCTACACCTACGTGGTGAAGGACGGAGCCGGACGCGAGACCAGCACCACGCAGTCCTTCAGCACGGTTTCCAGTTCCCACGAGGCGGATGCAGCCATTTACCCGCTGGACGGCATGAAGGTGGGTGTCGGGCAGCCGCTGCAGGTGATCTTCAGTGAACCTGTGGTCAACCGTGAGGCCGTGGAAAAGGCCATTAAAATCACCAGCAGCGCCGGCCAGGCGGGCGCGTTCCATTGGCACAGCGACACCATGGTCCGGTACCGGGCGGAAAACTTCTGGGCGGCAAACTCCACCATCACCATGGACATGCAGCTGTTCGGCGTGGACCTGGGCAACGGTCAGATTGCCAACTTCAACAAGAAGGTGAACGTCTCCATCGGCGACAAAAAGGTAGCGGTGGCGGACGCGGCAGCCCACACCTTCACCCTCCGCGTCAACGACCGGGCGGTCAAGACGCTGCCGGTGAGCATGGGGGACAAACGGTTCCCGTCCGCCCGCGGCTACGGCGTGCTGATGGAGAAGAAACGCTACGACCACTTCCGGGCCTCGAGCATCGGGCTGAAGCCCGGAGATCCGGCCTATTACGGGAACGTCGACGTGGAATACACCATCCGGCTCACCCTCAGCGGCGCCTACATCCACCAGGCTCTGCCGTCCGCCTTCCCTTTCATCGGCAACACCAACGTCTCACACGGCTGCATCGGATTCGCTCCCGACGGCGCCGCCTGGGTCTTCGAGAACATGGGCACCGGAGACGTTGTCCAGATCGTCAATACTGAAGGCGACTACGCAGCCCACGATGACGGGTTCGGCGACTGGAACATCCCGTGGAGCGAATACGCCAACTAGCGCTCAGCTGCCGAAAGGCAGCCGGTGCAGCCGCTCACCCGTCTCGGCGCTCCGGCGTCGTGCCTGGGACAACCGGGCGAGCTCCCTGTTCCGCCGCTCCGCCACGACGGCGGCCAGGTAGTCATCGGGGCTGGTCCCGGCAGGCGGCGGCGGGGCCACGTGGGCGGAGAGCTCAGTTGCGATTGACTCCGCCATGCCGGCCCTGGACAGTGGCGCCATCCGGTGGGCCTGCCGGATGAACTGGGATGCCCGGCGCGCCGTCGCATCCGGAATCCGGCCGATATCCGCCGCCGATGCCCAGGACCGGAGCCGGGGCGGAACAAGCACCGGCGGATATTCTTCAACCGGGACACGGCTGCGGATGGCGTAGGTCCCCGCCATCAGGTCGCCCAGCCGGCGCGACCTGTCATTGAACAGGGCCACAGCGATGGCCAGCCCACCGAAGGTCAGGTAAATCTCGAGAAAACCGGTCAGCCCGCGGATGAGTGCGTGGCGGAACCGGATGGCGCCGCCGTCCTCCCGCACAACCCGGAGGCCTGCTGCGAGCTTGCCCAGCGAGAGCCCGCGGCTCAGGGTCTCCACCGCCACTGGAACAATCACCAGGCAGAAAACCACACTGGCCACCACGAGGGCCCGCATCGCCGCGTCGTCGAGGTCTTCGCCCGCGGCCGCCACTCCAAACAGGATCACCACCAGCAAAATGATGCTCAAGGCCATGTCCAAAAGCAGGCCCAGCGCGCGGGCTGCAAAGGATGCGGGGCGCAGTTCCAGGACCACGGCCTCGCCGGTGATTATCGAACTCACACTGTTCCTGTTCCTCGCGGTGATGGGACGCTCATAGTCTATGGCGGGCCGCTAGGCTGGTGCCGTGGATATGGACGCGTTCTCCGCCGTCAACGCGGACAAGTGGTCCCGGCTGCACGAGCTTGCCTACAAAGGCAGGCTCAGCGGGCCGGAAGCAGATGAACTGCTGACGCTGTACCAGTCCACGTCCTCCCACCTTTCCCTCATCCGGTCGCTGGCGCCGGAGAGCGGCCTGTCCGCCTCCCTGTCCGCGACGCTTGCCCAGGCCCGGACCCGTTTTACCGGTGCGAGGTCCAACGTTATGGAGGACCTGGCTCGGTTTTTTGTGGTGGCCCTTCCTGCCGCCTTCTACCGGCTCACCTGGCTCACCCTGGCCTGTGGGGCGGTCTTTGTCCTCATCGGGGCGGCCTACGCTCTTTGGATCGGCACGTCCCCTGAGGCTCTGCGCGCGGTGGCGTCCGAGGCGGCGGCCAGGCAGTACGTCGAGGAGGACTTCATCAACTATTACTCGGAGAACCCCGCTGCCTCCTTCGCCGGCGCCGTCTGGACCAACAACGCCTGGATCAGCGCGCAGGCCGTGGCCCTGGGGATCACGGGAGTGTGGGTACCGATGATCCTGTTTAGCAACGCCCAAGGAGTTGGTATTGCCGCCGGCATGTTCGCGGCCGCCGGAAAGTCCGACGTCTTCTACAGCTACATCCTGCCGCACGGCCTGATGGAACTCACCGCAGTGTTCATTGCCTGCGCTGCAGGACTCCGGATTTTCTGGGCGATGGTGTCGCCGGGGCCGCGCACCCGCGGCCGGGCCGTGGCCGAGGAGGGCAGATCCCTGATCACGGTAGCCCTGGGACTGGTCCTGGTGCTGTTCCTCTCCGGCCTGGTGGAAGGGTTCGTCACCCCCAGCGCACTGCCGGTCTGGGCAAAGATCACCATCGGAGCCGCGGTTCTGGCCGCCTACTGGCTGTATGTCCTCGCCTGCGGACGGCCAGCCTACCTCGCGGGCGAACGCGGCGACCTCCGCCGCGAGGACGCGGGCTATTCGGAAATCGCTGCGTGAAGCGTTGCTCGAATCGTTGTAATCCCGCCGGGGTGGTTCCTCGCCCAGCCGGAAGCCCGGACGGTAGGCTCGTCAACAGATAAAGCGCGCCACGGACCCAGAACCTGGCGCGGAATCCCAACGGAAGTGACGCTGCTGTGAAAGACGAAACTCCTGCCCGCGCCAGGCGCGCCGAGCCGCAGCCGGAACCGGTCCTGGACACGTCAGGGGACTCTGCCGAGCCGGCGTTTTCCTGGATGACTCCCGCCGGTACGGGCACCGGGAGTTCTGCGACGGACAGTTTCGATGGGCCGGCCGCTGAAGGGCCGGGGGAATCGGCCGGGGACAGGAAAGCATCGACGCCGGTAAACACCGGGACCGGGGCCGCCGGCTCAACTGCCACGGCCACGGCTCCGGAGGCCCGCAAGGCCACCCAGCCGGAGAGCAGGGCTGACCGGAAAGCCGCAGAGGCCGCCGTCGCAGATGCCGAACCCGAGTCCGGACATGGCAGCTCGCCTATTTTCAAGGAGCCGCTCCCCACCTCCGCGTTGCAGGTCCGTCCGCCCGAGGAAGAGGTGGAGCGCCGTAAAGCGCAGCGGGAGAGCGCGGCCAACGCCAAACCGGTAGCCCCGCGGGTGATGCAGGTCCTGCTTGCCATCTTCTTCCCACTGATCCTGCTCATCCTTGCGGTACGTGCAGTGACCAGCCCGCTGTTCCTCTGGGTGGAGTACAACCGCCCCGGATTTCCCGGCGATGGCTACGGGTTCAGCACCGACGACAGGATGACCTACGGCTCGTACGCCGTCGATTACCTCAGCAACTGGTCCGGCCCGCGCTACCTGGGGGACCTGGTGCACCGCGGCGGCGACAAGCTGTTCAAGGACGGCGAAGTCAGCCACATGGCGGACGTCAAGCTGGTGATCCTCTCCACCTTTGGTGCCGGCGTGTTGCTGGTCCTGGTGAGTATCATCGCTGTCCTCTACCTGCGCAAGCGAAGCACCGGGGGAGTCCGCAGGGGCCTGTTCGCCGGCTCGATCATCACGCTGGTCCTGATCCTGGGGCTGGGTTCGCTGGCCGTGCTGGGCTGGCAGCAGTTCTTTACTGAGTTCCACCGGATCTTCTTCGCCGATGGTTCCTGGACTTTCAGCCTGGATGACACCCTGATCCGGCTGTTCCCCGGCCAGTTCTGGATCGACGCCGGGATTGTGATCGCGGGCCTGGTGCTGTTGACCGCGCTCGTCACGCTGATCCTTACTTGGCCCACCCGCCGGCGCCGCGGCCTCGTCAAGGACCACCAATCCGCTGGAGGAGATCAGTCAGCAGATCAGTCAGCAGGTCAGTCTGCGGATCAGTCAGCAGGTCAGGCAGCCGGTAAGTCAGCAGGTCAGGAGTAAAGTTTGGCGACTTCGCTTTCGTAGTCATGCACGACGGCGGAGCGCCTCAGTTTGAGTGAGGGCGTCAGGTGTCCTGACTCGACCGTGAACTGGGCGTCCAGCACAGTGAACCTGCGGATCGATTCTGCCTTGGACACCAGGTGGTTCGCCTGGTCCACGGCCTCCTGTATCGCTGCAGCCACCTGCGGGTCCGTGACGGCGTCCCGGACAGCAAGGGCTGGCAGTCCCTGCTCGGAGCGCCAGTTCGCCAGGCCTTCCGGGTCCAGGCTCACCAGCGCCGAGACAAATGGCTTTCCGTCACCCACTACCACCGCTTGGGCCACCAGCTGATGGGCGCGGATCCGTTCCTCCAACGGCCCGGGGGCAACGTTTTTGCCGCCGACGGTCACCAGTAGGTCCTTCTTCCTGCCCGTGATGGTCAGGAACCCCTCGGAATCAAGCTGCCCGAGGTCGCCGGTGCGGAAGAAGCCGTCCACAAAAGCCTCTGCGTTCGCCGCCTGGTTGGCGTGGTAACCCCGGAAGACGCCGATTCCCTTGACCAGGATCTCGCCGTCCTCGGCTACCCGCACGGTAGTGCCGGGGATGGGGATCCCCACTGAACCCACCCGGGTGCGGGAGGGCGTGTTAACGGTGCACGGCGCGGTGGTCTCGGTCAGGCCGTAGCCTTCCAGTACGGGAATGCCCGCGCCGCGGAAGAAATGGGCGTCCTCGGCTGCCAAGGCACTGTCCCCGGACACGGTGTATCCCACGTGGCCGCCGAAGGCCTGCCGGAGCCGGGGGTAGAGCAGCCTGTCATAGATCCCGTGGCGGATCCGGCATAGCAGCCCGGGACCGTTGCCCTCGCCCCGGCCGCGCTTGTCTTCCTCCTGCGAGTGCTCAATGGCAGTTGCCGAGGCGGCTCTGAAAAGCCGGGCCTTGCCGCCCACTGCTGCTTTGTGCCCCGCGGTGGCACGGACCTTCTCGAAAATCCGCGGAACCACCAGAAGGAACGTTGGCCGGAACGATGCCAGATCCTCGAGGAGCCGGGTCGCCCCTGTGTGCCCAAGCGTGGCACCGGCCGAGAGGCAGACTACCTGGACCGCCCGTGCAAGGACGTGTGCGAGCGGCAGGAACATCAGCGTGCGGGCTTTGTCCTGGAGCAGCAGTTCCGGGAGGAAAGCGACGATGTTCCGCGCCACCAGGGCGAAGTTGCCGTGGGTGATTTCGCAGCCTTTGGGTCTGCCGGTGGTGCCCGACGTGTATACCAGGGAAGCGACGTCGTTCAGCCCTGCCCGGCTCCGGTGCCGTTCCAGCTCGGCGTCGGTGACACCGGTTCCGGCGGCGGCCAGGCTCGCGAGGTTCGGGGCTTCGCCCTCGAAGTCCATGCGGACAACGTTGATGAGCCGGTCGCGGAGGAGTTCGGAACCGGCCAGGACAGCGGCCACCAGCTTCACCTTGGCACGGTCCTCGGCGAAGACGCGCCGCACGCCCGCGTCATGGAGGATCCACTCCACCTGGCTGGCCGAGGACGTTTCGTAGATGGGAACGGTGACGCCGCCGGCAAACCAGATGGCGAAATCCACCAGCGTCCATTCGTAGGAGGTGGCGGACATAACCGCCACGGTGTCACCGGGTTCGAGGCCGCCCGCGATCAGGCCCTTGGCAAGGGCACTGACATCCTGCAGGAACTTCTGCGCGGTCACGTCAAACCAGCCGTTGGGCCCCTTGCGCCGGTAGAGGGCGTGGGCAGGATTGAGGGCCTGCTGCTCGAGCAATAGATCCGTGACGTTGCTGGCGGCATCAAGCTCAACCAGCAGTTCGGTGCTCGCTTCTCTCACAGCAGGTCCCCGTTCCGCTGCCATGCCGCGGCAGCGGCTCCGTCAAGGTCTCCTGCCATCCTGCCCTAGATCCAGGAAGGCATCCACATCCGGAGCCGCCACTCCTGGTACGGGATGACCTCGGCGGCCCAGACGGGATAGAAGTAGGCTGCCAGCAGGACTGCGGCGGCCACGAACAGGGCCACCAGGTACAGGCCGGACCGGCGCCGCCACCGGGGATCCGTCGTCCTCCCCAGCACCAGACCCAGGCAGTACACGAGGGCCAGCACCAGGAACGGTTCGAAGGACACCGCATAGAAGTAGAACATGGTGCGCTCCGGGTACATGAACCACGGAAGGTACCCGGCGGCCACCCCGGCAAGCACTGCTCCGGCCCGCCAGTCGCGGCGTCCTGCCCACCAGAACAGGAGAACCACCAGTGATAGGGCTGCCGCCCACCAGATCATGGGATTTCCCACGGACAGGATGGCGGACGTGCACTTGTCCACGTTGCAGCCCGGAGTGCCGCGCTCCGGTGATTCGTAGAAGAACGACGTCGGCCTGCCCATCACGAGCCAGCTCCAGGCGCTTGCCTCATACGGATGCTCGGACCCCAGGCCCTGGTGGAACTTGTAGGCTTCCAGATGGTAGTGCGCCAGGGACCGGACCGAATCCGGCAGCCAGCCCCACTCGGCGGACGGATTGCTCTGCGCCCAGCGGCGGAAGTACGCGTTGTCTGAGCGGAACCAGGCGGTCCAGGTGGCGGTATAGACAAGAGCGGCAACCGGAACCATGCTCACGAACGCCGGGATGCCGTCCTTAATGACGCCGCCGCTGATCCAGCCGCGGATCCCCGCCACCCGCCGGGCGCTGAGGTCCCACAGGACGGTGAGGATGCCGAAACCGGCCAGGAAAAACAATCCGGACCACTTGGTTCCCACGGCAAGGCCCAGGAAGACACCCGCTGCGACCCGCCACCAGCGGATGCCCAGCCAGGGTCCGGACAGCAGCTGGGTAGTAGTGGGAAGCCCCCCGTTGGCAGCGGCAACCTTGCCCAGCCGGGCAGCCAGCCGCCGTCGGCCGTCATCCCGGTCCATCAGCAAGGCGCCAAACGCTGCAAGGATCCAGAACATCAAGAAGATATCCAGCAGCGAAGTCCGCGACATCACCAGGTGGTGGCCATCCACGGCCAGGAGAAGCCCGGCGGCACCCGCCAGGGGAAGTGATCGGAAGAGTTTCAGCGCTATCAGGGACAGGAGCAGGATGGACAGGGTCCCGGTCAGTGCTGCGGCGAAGCGCCAGCCGAAGGAGTTGTCGGCGCCGAAGACCGACATGCCGGCGGCAATCATCCACTTTCCCACCGGGGGGTGGACCACGTACTCGGGAGAATCCAGAAGGATGCCGGGGTTCCCGGCGTTGAAGGAGTCATTGGCCTTGTCCGGCCAGCTGCGCTCATAACCGCTGATCAGGTACGAGTAGGCGTCCTTGACGTAATAGGTTTCGTCAAAGACCAGCTTGTGCGGCGTCTCCAGCCGGACGAACCGCAGCACGCCGCCGGCTGCCGCAGTCAGGACAGGAACCAGCAAAAACCAAAGCCGCAGCGACGGCGGGTAGTCCCGCCAGCTTTGGACAGGCCCGAGCAGCCGGGTGCGCAGGGACTCCGCAGTAAAGGCCTCAGCTGGACGCCTGACCCAGGGCCGGGCAGGGCGGGCCGCGGGCTGGCCTCCAGCTTCGGAGGAAGAGCTGCTGGACGCCGGGGATGTGGCGTATTCGGCCCCGGCCGGCCGCGTCGAGGTCTGCGTCACGAGCCCCATGCTACCTTTTGCGGCTGGTTGCGCCCCGCAGCAGTAGGCTGGTGGCGTGGACCCTAACCCCAGCCCCTTCCCTGAATCCGGCACCGCCATCACCGACGAGGAAGCCGGAGGGCAGCCGTCAGAGGCGGCGGAGGCAGCCGCGGTGCCAACGCCGGCCGGCGGGCGGATCGTGCTGGCGGCCACCCCGATCGGCAACACGGGCGACGCTTCTGCCCGCTTGGTGGAGCTGCTGGGCACGGCGGACATTGTTGCCGCTGAGGACACCCGCCGCCTGCACCGGCTGGTGCAAAGCCTGGGCGTCACTGTGGCCGGGCGGGTGATCAGCTATCACGAGCACAACGAAGCAACAAAGACTGCGGAGCTGCTGGAACAGGTACGGGCCGGCAAGACGTTGGTGATGGTCACTGACGCGGGGATGCCCTCGGTGTCCGATCCCGGGTTCCGGCTGGTGGAGGGCGCCGTGGCCGGCGGGCTCAAGGTCACCGCCGTACCCGGACCATCGGCTGTACTGACGGCGCTGGCTTTGTCCGGCCTGCCCACAGACCGCTTCTGTTTCGAAGGATTCCTGCCACGGAAGGCAGGCGAACGGGCGTCACGCCTGGCGGACCTGGCGGGGGAGCGCCGGACGATGGTGTTCTTCGAAGCGCCGCACCGGCTTGAGGTGATGCTGCGGGCGCTGCGCGAACGCTTCGGGCCCGACCGCCGCGTGGCCGTGTGCCGGGAACTGACCAAAACCTACGAGGAAGTGATCCGCGGCTCGCTCGGGGAGCTCCTGCAATGGGCGGAAACCAGTGAAGTCCGTGGTGAGATTGCCGTTGTCCTGGCCGGCGCGCCTGAACAGGAGCCCGGAACACCCGAGGACCACGTGGCTGCTGTCAATGCACTGGTGGGCCAGGGGATCCGCCTCAAGGAGGCTGTCGCCGCCGTCGCCGAAGACGTCCGGGTGAGCAAACGGGAGCTCTACTCAGCTGTTCTGGCCGCCCGGTAGCCGGGCAGCCAGAGGGCCGGGAAGGGCTGTGCAGGTGCACAGCCCTTCCGCGTTTCGGTAGTGCGTCAAGGCGTAGACCCACCGCGGGTGCAGCAGTAGTCTGGCAACTAATCAGCCAGGACGACGGCGGCTACTCCAGCCGCCGCCGGGGCTGCAACAACCCTACTGACAAGGGAGTCATCGTGACTGTCACTGCACAGCCGGCCGTTTCCGCAGAACGCGAAAGCGCCCTTCTGGCCTCTGTTCCCACCGGCCTGCTTATCAATGGTGAGTGGCGGGCCGCCGCCTCGGGCAAAACCTTCGACGTCGAAGACCCGGCCACCGGCAAGGTGCTGTTGAGCATTGCCGACGCCGGCGCTGAGGATGGTGCCGCTGCACTGGACGCCGCCGTGGCCGCCCAGGACTCCTGGGCCAAGGTCCCGCCGCGTGAGCGCGGCGAAATCCTGCGGCGCGCATTTGAGCTCGTGACCGAGCGGGCCGAGGACTTTGCGCTGCTGATGACCATGGAGATGGGCAAGCCCCTGGCAGAAGCCCGGGGCGAAGTCACGTACGGCGCGGAGTTCCTGCGCTGGTTCTCGGAGGAAGCCGTCCGCGCCTTCGGCCGCTACTCCGTCTCCCCGGACGGCAAGTCCCGGCTGCTGGTCACCAAGAAGCCGGTGGGTCCCTGCCTGCTGATCACGCCGTGGAACTTCCCGCTGGCCATGGCCACCCGCAAGATCGCCCCCGCCGTGGCTGCGGGCTGCACCATGGTGCTGAAATCCGCGAACCTGACCCCGCTGACCTCCCAGCTGTTCGCCGCCGTCATGATGGAGGCAGGCCTGCCCGCCGGTGTCCTGAACGTCATCCCCACCTCCACGGCCGGTGCCACCACGGGCCCGCTGATCAAGGACTCCCGGCTCCGCAAGCTGTCCTTCACCGGCTCCACCGAGGTTGGACGCCGCCTGCTCGCCGATGCCTCCGAAACTGTCCTGCGCACGTCCATGGAGCTTGGCGGCAACGCACCATTCGTGGTCTTCGAGGACGCCGACCTTGATGCCGCCGTCGCCGGAGCCATGCTTGCCAAGCTGCGGAACATGGGCGAGGCCTGCACCGCTGCCAACCGCTTCATAGTGCACGAGTCTGTTGCCGCAGAGTTCGCGGAGAAGTTCGCCGCGAAGATGAAGGAAATGACCACCGCCCGCGGCACCGAGCCGGAGTCCAAGGTGGGCCCGTTGATTGACGCCAAGAGCCGGGACAAGGTCCACGAACTGGTGTCCGACGCCGTTTCCGCCGGCGCGAAGGCAGTCCTGGGCGGGGGACCGGTGGAAGGGCCGGGTTACTTCTACCAGCCCACGATCCTCTCCGGCGTCACCGAAGGCACCCGGATCCTGTCCGAGGAAATCTTCGGACCCGTCGCCCCGATCATCACCTTCAGCAGCGAAGATGACGCGGTGCGGCTGGCCAACAACACCGAATACGGGCTCGTTGCCTACGTCTTCACCAAGGACCTCAACCGTGGCATCCGGATGGGTGAGCGGCTGGAGACCGGCATGCTGGGCCTGAACGCAGGCGTCATCTCCAATGCTGCGGCACCGTTCGGCGGCGTCAAGCAGTCCGGACTGGGACGCGAAGGCGGCCTCGAAGGCATCGAGGAATACCTCTACACCCAGTACATCGGCATCGCAGACCCCTACGCCGGGTAGTCCCCTCCCTCAGGGGGCGAATCCCTCGGGCGGCAAATCGCTCGGGCGGCAAAGCCGCCGCATGCTTGTTATCAGGAGCGCGCAGACCAGCGCGCTGACCAGAAGCGTGCGGCGGCTTTTGCTGCCTGGACCATAGCTGCTCCGGCAGCCCGGAACGGTGCCGCCAGCAGGCGTCCCAGCCGTCCAATGACCGACGGCGGCACCCACAAGGCACGCAACCGCCGCAGTGCGGGGGCATGGGCGCGCAAAGCCGTATCAAGTGCTGCGATCCGGGCGCCGGTCACCTCCTGGTCCGCGCCCGCGGCCCGGGAGCGTCCGGTGCGCTCCTCCGGCGCCTCCGCCCCTTCCGGCGGCCTGCCGTATTCGCGCCGTTCGAAGTCTGAGGTCAACGCAGTCGCCGCCCGGTGGGCAGCATCATCCATCCCTCCCGGTTCACCCAGCAGGGATGATTCGCGAAGGCGCGAGCTGTAAGCGCGCGGGGTCTCGCTGGATTTCGGGGGCAGGCCATAGTCGGTCCCCAAGTCCACCATTTCATTCCAGGCCAGCACTGCGGCCGTCTCGGTATCTGCCGGTCGAAGCCGCCGTGCCCTGATGCCTGTCCTGGCCAGGCGCGGGGCGGCGGCCAGAAGGGCAACCCCCAGGACTCCGCCCAGGCCCAGCAACAGGGGCAGGAGTTGCACGCCGGCATCAGTGCCTTCGCCTCCACCCGGCGCGGGCAGGGGAGCGGCGCTTGGTGCCGGGGCAGGAGCTGGGGTGGCATCCGGGACCAGGTCGTCATTGTTCTCGAGGGCACCCGGGGCTGAAGGAGCCGATGCTTCTGAAGCATAGTCAGGCACTACCCCGCGGGACGGCGTGGGCTCAAATGGTACCCAGCCCAACCCTTGGAAGTACAGTTCCGGCCAGGCGTGGGCGTCCCTGGCGTCCACCTCGTATTCGGGCAGTGCGCCCTCGCCTGCCACGGAAACGGTGGCGCCCGTCAACCTGCCCGGGGCATAGCCCACTGCGATCCGGCTGGGTATCCCTTCGAGCCTGGCCATCACGGCCATGGCTGACGCGTAATGGATGCAGTACCCGCTTTTCTGGTCCAGGAAGTCAGCAAGGACCGAGAGGCCGTTTCCGTCGTAGCCTCCCTGCACCGGAGATTGCAGGGAGTAAGTGAACTCCGCGGAGCGGAGGTACTTCTGGATGGCCATGGCCTTCTCGTAGGGCGTCGCGCTGGAACCGGCCACGGTGCTGGCCGTCGTGCGGACAATCTCGGGAACGTTGCCCGGAATCCTGGTGAAGTCCTCCGGGATGCCCTGCACGCCTGCCGAAGACCGGGCCAACTGCCCCGCCGTCAGTTTCGGAACCGAAGACCGGACCAGGTACTCCTGCCGCCGGGAGGTGGCGTCCGTACCCTTAATGCTCAGGGTGGCCGGATCCCAGGTCCACCGGCCGTCAAGGCCCCGCACGGATTCCGGGGGATACGGGGCCGGCAGGTAGGGGCTGGTGAAGGTTCCGGCATCGATTGCCGTCACCACGGGCTGCTGTTCGTCCGCCAGGACCGTATAGCCGGGGTCAATCCGGCTGCCAAGGGAGCGCCGGGAGGCGTTGCGGTCATCCGGGCCCCACGAGTCGCCGTCGAAATGGTCCACGGTGACTGACCGCAGGTACAGCGGTGCTTTCGAATTCGTGGCATAGGTGATGCGTCCGGTGCCGGCAGGCGTCCGCAGGCTGTTGCCCAGGGTGATCATCGGATTGAGGCCCGTGGATGCGCCCCACGGGTTAAGGCGGGAACCCTGCGGGAAGGTGCCCTGGTCGAAGCCAGGGACTGCCAGCGGCACCAGCAGGGTGGCTACCAGCGCCACGGAGCCTGTCAAAGCGGCCCGCCGGACCTGGCCCGGGCTGCGGGCGGAGTCGGCGGGGGTCCGGGCGTCCGGAACAAACCACTGGCTGCAGGCGAGGATCATCAGGTACCCCGCCACAGCCGCGGTGAATCCCCAGAAGCCTACGCTCTGTGGCTTGATCATGGCGGGCACCACGAGGATGGCCAGCAGCCCCGCGCCGGTGGCGGCAGGCATGCCCAGCGGCACCGCAAGCGCGTCCACAAGGATGACAGCCAGGCCCAGGACGGCGCAGACCACCATCACGATGCCCACATTCGGGGCGACGGGTGCGGTTTCGGACAGTACGGTTTCGCTGGCGCGACGGATCAGCCGGTCCAGCTCAGCCAGGGTTGCTCCCGTGGGGATGATGCCGGCAACGCTGGAGCCGCGGAAGAATGTCAAGGTCAGGGCGGCGCCCAGGGCAAGGAACCCGCCGGCTGTCACGAGCAGGGGCTTGGCCCTCACTGCACGCAGGGCGGCGAGGGTGAAGCAGACCACCAGCACGGTGGTGAAAACGGGCCAGTACCAGCCCCAGCCCCTCAGGACTCCGTTCAGGGACAGGGCGGCTCCGGCCACTCCAACGGCGATGGAGCCTGCCATCGCCCACGGGTAAGGGCCAATCCGGGTACGCCCTGCTGCGTTCCCAGCTGAGGGTGCAGGGTGCTGGTCCGTTCCGGTATTCCGGGGCGGCGCAATGGTCATCCTGCCACCTCCGCTCCGCGCCGGACCTCCGTCGCCGGGGTTTCCGGCAAGGCGACGTCCTGGTCGAACTGGTTCCAGGCACCTGCAACGGATACCGACGGCGGCACGGCCGCGGCACGCCAACCTCCCTGCCGGAGCTTCTCGAGAGCGTCCTCGAACTCCGCGGGCCGGTCTGTGACAACGATGGCAAAGGCGTTGGTGCCGTACCCGGCGGCCGGAGCGAGTGAGAAGGCTTCCATCGGTGAGATCTTTCCCAGGACTGCGATCAGCGGTCCCCGCATCCTGTGCGCCGACAACTTGTCCATCAGGTTGTCATCAAAGGGCGGCGGTCCGGATTCCTGGTGGCCGTGGGATTCCCGGGATCCGAAAATATCCCTTCGACCTGAGTCGCGGCGGGCGTGCGGCCCTGTGAGCTGGATTGCCGCGAGGCTTTCAGCGATGGACTGGAGGCCGGAGGCTCCGGTGTACTCCTCAACCTCAGGTTCGGGGGCTGAGGTTGAACGGAGGAATGCCGGTTCGCCCCGGGCGTCCAGCAGCCGCAGGCCATAATTGCGCTCGGCGAGGTGTGCGCTAATGGACATGGCGGCAACTACGGCCCACTCGAAGGTTTCGCTGCTGATCATGGAGTGCCCATCCTGGGCTGTGCTTCCTGGCGGTACCGTCCCGGAGCTGCCGGAGAACGCGGCGAATCTCTGGTCCAGAATGATCGTGGCCTCCGGCGTCGTGACGGATTCCTCCTGCCGCACCATCAGGGAACCGTGGCGGGCGGTAGCGGTCCAGTGCACCCGGCGCATCGGGTCCCCATGGCGGTATTCGCGCGTCATGACGTCGTCGTCACTGGGGTTGGCCCGGATCCTGGTGGCCGTGACGCCGTCGTTGCCCCGGGCGCCGGCCAGCCCGGTCAAAGGAAGCACGACGGCGGCGGGCGTTACGGTGAGGGTGTCGCCGTCGTCAATTGCCTGCCGGTGCAGGGACAGCCCAAACGGATCGGTGAACTCGGCGGTCACGGGTCCGATAAGGAACTGGCCGCGCTGGGTGGAGCGCAGGTGGTACTCGTACCTGCTGGTGCCGCCGGTGGCCGAACGGGACGGAAACCGGAAGGCAGGCGACTCACCGAACCGGGAAGGCAGCCTTTCCTCCATGGTGGCCCTGCCGCTGGCTGCCCCGGTACGGGCTACCGCAAGCCGCACGGTGGCAGGGGCCGAAGTCTCCACCGGTGACGGGTTGAATTCGCGGTACACCTGGAAGCGGGGCTTCACCAGCCGGATCCCCGCCAGGGAAACCATTGGAAGGACGAGCAGCAGTACAGCCAGGCTCAGCAGGTCCCGGCGGCCCATCACCTGCGCTGCGGCAAGTGCCGCGGCCCCGGCTGCCAGCATTCCCCAGCCCCGCTGGGTGAAGAGGTGTCGGGGCAGTCTGTCCAGCAGCGCCATGGGAAACCGCCTAGTGGTTCCGGCTCATGCCTGCGACAGGGGTGGTCCTGTTCGTGGACCCGGGAGCCCTGTTCCCTGGATCGGCAGGCCGGTGCGGGACCGACAGCCGGGACAGGATGCCGCGGAGGACGCTGTGCGGGGTTTCACCGGCGCCGGCGGCCTTCCGGTCCAGGATGATCCGGTGAGCCAGGACAGCTTCCGCCACATGCACGACGTCGTCAGGCAGGACAAAGTCGCGTCCGTCCAGGGCCGCCGTTGCCTTGGCAGCGCGCAGCAGCTGCAGCATGGACCGGGGGCTCGCGCCCAAGCGGAGCAGCGGGCTTTCCCGGGTGGCCCTGCCCACGGACACCGTGTACTCCTTGACTGCCTGCGAGACATAGACCTGCTGTACCGTCGCGATCATGGCCGCCACCTCGGCAGTGGTGACTACTGCCGACACCCGGGCTAGAGGGGACGTTGCCTGATGGGTCTCAAGCATCTCAATCTCGGAGTCCTTGTCCGGGTAGCCCATCGAGATGCGTGCCATAAAGCGGTCCCGCTGGGCTTCAGGCAACGGATACGTGCCCTCCATCTCGATCGGATTCTGTGTTGCCACCACCATGAAGGGTTCGTCCAGCCGGTACGAATTGCCGTCCACTGTCACCTGGTGCTCTTCCATGCACTCGAGCAGGGCTGACTGGGTTTTGGCTGAGGCGCGGTTGATCTCATCGCCGATCACGATGTTGGCGAACACGGCACCGGGCCGGAACTCGAAGAGCCGGGAGGCCTGGTTGTAGATGGAGACGCCGGTGACGTCGGAGGGCAGCAAGTCCGGGGTGAACTGGATCCGGTTGACCGTACAGTCGATGGTCCTGGCAAGCGTTTTGGCCAAAAGTGTCTTTCCCACACCCGGCACATCTTCCAGAAGCAGATGCCCCTGGGCGAGCAGGACGGTCAGGGCCAGCTTCGCGGCGTCGGACTTTCCGTCGATCACCGTGTTGATGGTGGTCAGGATCCGTTCGCTGGCCGCGTGGAATGACGCGCCGTCCATGGGGGTGGGCCGGTGCCCGTTGAGATGGCTGACGGGGTCTGCGACCCCCGCCAAACTGCGGTTCGCAGCGCTCACATCGTTGGCAGTGCGTCGGTGGGATTCCATCGGCAACCTTTCAGCCAGGGGTTCACCTGGACGGGACAGCAAGCCCTGCCTTCGCCCATTGGTGGGCGTCCGCATCTGTTCGTACCAGACTACTAACACAACTGCTTCGGCTGACAGAGAGTTCCAATAAATGTGGGCGACCGTTCCCGGTTAGGGTGGATAAATGTGCAATCCGCTGATCCCTGCCGCCTACCGAGCTTCCGTCCCCGGCGGCCAGGAATCCGGAGCCTCCCCGAAGCGTGAGTTTCCCCCTGCCCCCGAGCCTTTACCAGTGCCGGTTATGGACAACCACACGCACTTGGATTTCCCGGACGGGGAAGCGCCGGTGGGTATCAAGGAGGCGCTCGATGCCGCCGAGGCGGTGGGCGTCCGGGGCGCGGTCCAGGTGGGTTGCGATCTGGAATCCTCGCGGTTTACGGTCAAGGCGCTGGACCTTGACGAGCGCCTGCTTGGCGCGGTGGCGCTGCACCCCAACGACGCTCCGCGCTATGCCGAACGCGGCGAGCTGGAAGAGGCGCTGGCGGAAATTGAGCGGTTGGCGGCCCATCCCCGGGTAAGAGCTATCGGCGAGACCGGGCTGGACTTTTTCCGCACCGAAGGGGCGGGCCTGGCCCACCAGCGCCATTCCTTCCGCCGCCATATAGACATTGCCAAGCGGCTGGACCTGACGTTGCAGATTCACGACCGGGATGCCCACAGCGACGTAGTGCAGGTGCTGAAGGAAGAAGGGGCTCCGGACCGCGTGGTTTTCCACTGCTTTTCCGGGGATGAGGAGCTGGCTGAAATCTGTAATAAGGAGGGCTGGTGGATGTCCTTCGCCGGCACGTTGACGTTCAAGAACGCAACCAACCTGCGGGCTGCGCTCGCCGTCGCTGATCCCGGCCTGGTTTTGGTGGAAACTGACGCTCCGTTCCTGACCCCGCATCCTCATCGGGGCCGCCCGAACGCCAGTTACATGGTCCCGTACACCGTCCGTTCGATGGCGGAATTGACAGGCACTGACCTCGCGGAGCTGTGCACGGGAATCCAGGAGAATACCGTGCGCGCGTACGGATCCTGGGATTAAGACCACGTAGCGCCGGGGCTCCAGGGCGATACCGGGTATGCAGAATTGTTGGCCGCTTTATAACGCTACGGTTACAGTAGGAATCAATTAGCCGGGGTCGGGGAAGGCCACCAGGCAAATTCACTTCATTTTGCAGCAGGGTCTGCTGGGCCTGGTTCCAGACTGCCTGCTGCGCAGTGTGGCGGTGCGATGATGCCCGGACCAGCCCTTTCGAGGCGGTGCCGGGTATTTTATTGCGCTATCCCCGTGCCCGGAAGGACCTAAAGTTACGGGCAATCGTGGTCAAGTTCTTTACAACGGACGGCAAGTTCAGCGTTATCAAGGTTGGAACCCAGCTCCTGGTTCTGTGCGCGCTGGTGGTGGGCCTCGTAGCCTTCGTCGGCAATAACAAGACCATTACGCTGAACGTCGACGGCAAGGTAACGTCCGTTCGTACCTTCGGCGGGACCGTGGGGCAGGTCGTCAAGAGCGCCAACGTCGAGCTGAAGCCGGCGGACCGGGTCTCCCCAGCCGTTGATGCCACGGTCCAGAACGGCACGGTCATCAACGTCAACATGGCCAAGGCAGTCAAGGTCAGCCTGGACGGCTCCGAAAAGACGGTGAACACCACAGCCCAGGACGTTGCCGGACTGGTGACCGAACTCGGCGTCGCAAGTGCATCGCTGGTCTCCGTCCCCAAGGACGCCCAGCTCTCGGTCGCAGGGTCCTTCGTCTCCATCACCACTCCCAAGTCCGTGAGTATTGTTGCTGACGGCAAAGTGGACACCGCCACCACAACTGCCGCCACGGTGGGCAAGGTACTGGAAGATGCAGGCCTTACCCTTGGCGCCAAAGACCGGACTTCCCAGCCGGCAAACGCCCACGTGGTGAACAACATGGTTATCAAGGTGTCCCGCGTGAAGGCCAAGACCGCGGTGACAGCGGAGGAGGTCCCGTTCAAGTCGGAGACCAAGGAGAGCGCTGAGCTTCTGAAGGGTGAAAAGGAAGTCACCCAGGCAGGCGCCGCCGGCAAGGTGGAAAAAACCTTCAAGCTGGTGTTGGTTGATGGCCGCGAAGCATCACGCACCCTCGTGTCCGAAGCGGTCACCGCGCAGCCTGTGACCGAGATAATCACGGTGGGCACGAAGGACAAGCCGGTAGCCCCCCCGGCTCCGGCGGCCCCTGCCCGGAAAGTCAGTGCCGGCGCCAATACGGGTGCTGCCGCCCCTGCCATGATGAACGAGGCCATGTGGGACAAGATCGCCCAGTGTGAAGCAGGTGGAAACTGGTCCATCAACACCGGCAACGGCTACTACGGCGGACTGCAGTTCGACATCCAGACCTGGCTCGGATCCGGCGGCGGCGCGTACGCTCCCAACGCCAGCCTTGCCACCAAGGCCCAGCAGATCGATATCGCCAACCGCGTTTACGCCCAGCGCGGCCTGCAGCCGTGGGGCTGCGGCTGGGCTGCCACCAGCTGACGCAAACCTGACTCAAGCCCCCACCGGGGCAGTGCGGCGGGGGGGGGGGGGGGGGGTGGTGGTGGTGGGGGGGGGGGGGGGGGAGGGGCAAGGCC
>NZ_JBWZCM010000011.1:0-128315 GCF_059383655.1 Pseudarthrobacter sp. Hb11 | reverse complement strand
ACATTGAGACAAAGCAAAAAAAACAAAACACAAACGAACCTCCCTCCCCCCCCCCCCTCCCCCCCCCCCGCCGTTGTAGTTCCGTAAGCGTCAGTCGTTGATGAGGTCGTTCACCACGATGGTCTGGTCGCGGTCCGGGCCCACACCGATTGCGGAGAAGCGCGTGCCGGACAGCTTCTCCAGGGCCAGGACGTAATTGCGTGCGTTCTCCGGCAGGTCCGCCAAGGTCCGCGCACCGGTGATGTCCTCGGTCCAGCCCTCGAAGTATTCGAAGATCGGAACAGCGTGGTGGAACTCGGTCTGTGTCATGGGCATCTCGTCGTGGCGCACACCGTCCACGTCATAGGCCACACAAACAGGGATCTGCTCGATACCGGTGAGCACGTCCAGCTTGGTGACGAAGTAGTCCGTGAAGCCGTTGACGCGGGAGGCGTGGCGGGCCAGGACGGCGTCGTACCAGCCGCAGCGGCGCGGCCTGCCGGTGTTGACGCCGAATTCACCGCCGGTCTTCTGCAGGTACAGGCCCATGTCGTCGAACAGCTCTGTGGGGAACGGTCCGGCGCCGACGCGTGTGGTGTAGGCCTTGATGATGCCGATGGAGCGCGAGATACGGGTGGGTCCAATGCCCGAACCCACAGACGCACCGCCGGCGGTGGGGTTGGAAGAGGTGACGAACGGGTAGGTTCCGTGGTCCACGTCCAAGAATGTTGCCTGGCCGCCTTCCATCAAAACAACCTTGCCCTCGTCCAGGGCAGTGTTCAGAACCAGGGTGCTGTCGATGACCAGGGGGCGCAGCCGTTCGGCAAAGGACAGGAAGTACTCCACGATCTCGTCCACCAGCACGCCGCGGCGGTTGTAGACCTTGACCAGGAGTTCATTCTTCTGCCGCAGCGAACCTTCCACCTTCTGGCGGAGGATCGACTCGTCAAAGACGTCCTGGACCCGGATGCCCAGGCGGGCCACCTTATCCATGTACGCAGGGCCGATGCCGCGCCCGGTGGTTCCGATGGCGCGGCTGCCCAGGAAACGCTCCGTCACCTTGTCCAGCACCTGGTGGTACGGAGCGACAAGGTGGGCATTCGCTGAGACGCGAAGCTTTGAGGTGTCGGCGCCGCGGGCCTGAAGGCCTTCGATCTCCTGGAAGAGTGCCTCGAGGTTGACCACGCAGCCGTTGCCGATGATGGGTACCGCATTGGGGCTGAGGATGCCTGCCGGAAGCAGCTTGAGTTCGTATTTTTCACCGCCCACGACGACGGTGTGCCCGGCGTTGTTGCCGCCGTTGGGCTTGACGACGTAGTCAACACGGCCGCCCAGCAGGTCAGTCGCCTTGCCTTTTCCTTCGTCGCCCCATTGGGCTCCTACGATCACAATTGCTGGCATGGGATCCTCCCCCATTCGTTCGGGCTGCCCGGGCCTCCGCCACGATGTGGCAGGCCTGGCGCAGCGCCGTTCATCAGAATGCCCCGAATGGACTGGCCTTCGCTGGTCTGCGGGGCAGCACAGCGACGCAAGAGTTCCGGGGCTCTTACCACCCAAGTTTAGCCGATCAGTTACTTTGTCCACTCGTTGGGCCGCCGCGGCCCTTCTTGCAGGGTAAAGGACCCTGCACGGGTGAAGGACCGCGGCGGACTGTCAGCGGTGATGCTATTCGTCGTCGGCTTCCCCGGCCGGGCGGGAGGTCTGGGTGGCCAGGCTGTCCCAGAAGGAGGTGTCGCCGTCGGCAATTGAACCGTCCGCGATCGCCGCGGCCGTGGCGGTCAGGGTAGTGACCGTCTGCTTGATCAGGTAGCCGTTGCTCCGGAGCCCCAGGGCGTAGCCGTCCAGGTAGTGGTCGGACATGCCGCGCATCTCAAACAGCAACGTGGAAATGCCGTACTCGACGGCGATGCCGTTGCGGCTGATGGTTTCGGCGCTGCCCCCCACATACTTGCCGAGGTGGCCCCAGCCTGTGGAGTCGACGCTGTTGAAAACAACGGCGCCCAACTGCTTGGACTTTTCAACAACGGCGGGATTGGCGTTAGGGGTGGTGGGGTACAGGATGGACCCGGACACAAGTTCGCCGTCACGCTGGCTGCGGGTGCCCTGGTGGTGCAGGTCGATCATGTAGTCGATCTTGTACTTGCGCATCACGTTGTTGTGCAGCGCCTGGGTTTCCGGCTGGATCTTGGCCACATGGTCCCGGTTAAGGTCCACCTCTTCGGCGTTGTACCGGGTCATATTGCGGTCGCCCTTGGCCAGGTAGCCGTCCAGCGGGAAGTTCACGTCCCCCATGGCACCGTCTGCGTTGAGCATGGGCACGATCAGGATGTTCACGCCGTCCAGGACATTCCCGGACTTTCCGGTGCCCAGGTGCTTGACGAATTCCAGCGCACCTTCGGTGGTGAGCTGTTCGTTGCCGTGCTGCTGGGTCAGGTACAGGATGGTGGGCTTGGCCGGATCCGAGATGTACTTGACCAGGTGGATGTCCCGGCCTTTCACGGTCTGCCCGATAACCTCCAGTTCCATGGCGGACTGGCGGGCGTCCTGGTCTTTGAGGAAGGAGACCATCTGGTCATAGGAGGCCAGCTTCGATGTGGTGATCTGGCCGTTGCCATTATAGTTGGGGCCTTCGCCCACAGCGATGGCAGGGGCGGGCGCTGCCACTACGGCCAGAGCCAGGGCTCCCGTAACTGCCAGGGTCCTAAAGGTTGCCAGGGTTTTTTTCACGGTGCGGTACCTCTTTCGAGTGCATAGGTGTGCCAGCCCGCCATGTCCCCCATCGCGGGCTGTGACAAAAGCCAACCAACCTCCGCGAAAGCTGTCAATGGACATAACAGGAATGCACATGCAGTTATTACGTTTCGAAGCGTGGCTTCGGCGCCCTGCCTGTTGCGAAACAAACCGAAGCGAATTTGCTCCCGGGGAGCCATCTGGATTTAGGTGAGAGCGAACCATCCGGAGCGGCCGAGAGACCTGGATCGTTGACGCCGCAGCAACCCCCAAGTGCAGGGACGTCCTGCCTGTGAAGGTGCTACTGCCAGGACCGATGGAAAGGAAATTTCAGCATGACCTTGAACACAGACCATATCCGCGTCACCCACGCAGGCTCCTTGCCCCGCACCGCTGAGCTGATCGCCGCCAATGCCGCACGCGAGGAAAACCCTGCCGACGTCGAGGGCTACAACGAACTCCTCACCGCGTCCGTAGTGGACCTGGTCCAGCGCCAGCAAAGCCTGGGCGTCGATATCCCGAACGACGGCGAGTACGGGCACGCCACGTCCGCTTCCGTGGACTACGGCGCCTGGTGGTCCTACTCCTTTGCCCGGATGGGCGGCCTGGAGCTGGACAATGACGCCAAGTGGGCGGTCGAACCGAAGGAATCCACCCCGGGCCACGTCCAGCTGACGGGCTTCATCCACCGCCGCGACCGGACCATTTTTTCCGAGGCCTACAACGATCCCACCAGCGGCATCTTCACGGGTGCCCCCAAGCCGTTCCCGAAGGTCACCGGCCCGCTCGTCTACACCGGCCAGGACGCCGTCGCCTCCGACATCGCCAACCTGAAGGCCGGGCTGGCGGCCACCGGACTCACGGACGGCTTTGTTGCAGCGCTCTCCCCCGGCAGCGCCTCCCGCATCACGAACGAGTACTACGCCACGGAGGAGGAGTACATCTACGCCTGTGCCGACGCGCTCCGCGAAGAGTACAAGGCCATCATCGACGCCGGCCTGATCCTGCAGATCGATGATCCCTCCATCGCCGAGAACTGGGACCAGATCAGCCCCGAACCCAGCGTCGCGGACTACCTCAAGTTCACGCAGATCCGCGTGGAGGCACTGAACTACGCCCTCCGCGGCCTTCCCGAGGAGCAGGTCCGCTTCCACCTCTGTTGGGGCTCCTGGCACGGCCCGCACACCACGGACCTTCCCCTGGCGGACCTGGTGGAGACGATGCTCCAGATCAATGCCGGCGGTTACTCCTTTGAAGCTGCAAACGTGCGGCACGAACACGAATGGCGGGTCTGGGAGGACACCAAGCTTCCAGAGGGCAAGGTCATCATCCCAGGCGTCGTTTCCCATGCCACCAATGTGGTGGAGCATCCGGATCTGGTGGCCGACCGGATTGTCCGGTTCGCAGAAGTGGTGGGCCGCGAGAACGTCATCGCCTCTACCGACTGCGGCCTCGGCGGCAGGGTCCACCCGCAGATCGCGTTCGCCAAGCTGGAAGCACTGGGCGAGGGCGCACGCCGGGCCACCAAGCGGCTCTGGTAGCCGGAAATCGCGTAACGCCCGAACCCGCCGGTTCCGTGCCCCGCTTGGATCGGGTGCGCGGGACCGGCGTTTCGTTTTGCGGGGCTTGCTAAACTGGTGAAGGCCGACCAGGAATCGGTCCACCCCATTTCAACCATCGCGGATATGTGTGCGCCATCGTGCGCCCATTTTCCGAGGTGGCAGCACCACCAATCCCCGCAGGAGATCCAGCACTACATGACAGCCCTGGCACCCGAATCTTTCCATGAGCAGCTTCTGAGCCGCCGCTACGAACCCAATGTTGCAGCCGTGAACGAACTGTGCGATTCCCTGCAGGAGGCAAAACCCGGCACTGTGGTGCCCTACGTGGACCCCATGCACGACGTCGACGAGTGCCGGATCATCAGCCTGTACTCCAACATCGGCGAGGCCGACCCGTCCGGTTTCATCACCCCCGGGGACCACGACGCTGCCACCCGGATGCTTGGCATCCAGTGGAAGCTGGGGCTGCGTCCGGAGTTCGTAATGCCCTGGAACGTCCACCCCTGGCACATTGCCGGAGAGCCAAACGGGAAGTTCACTCCGGACCAGATCTCCGCCGGCCTCAAGCCGCTGCTCAAGTTCCTGGCACTGGTTCCGCGCGCCTCGGTGATCGTGGCACACGGCACTGAAGCCAACCGCCTGGCCAACCTGCTGCTCAAAACCGAAGTGCCGCTGCTGTGGCGCCGCGGCCTGAAGACCTACAAGGTGCGCTCCCTCAGCGGCCGCGCCTTCGCCGGTTCGCCTGCGCGCCAGGAGGAGTACCTCGAGGACATGCGCATCGCCTACGCCGACGCCATGGCACGGACAGGGCTCCAGAAACCAGTCTGACCCCCAGGCTTCGACAGGCTCAACCAACAGTGGACCCACGCCCGCAGGGTTCCCTGGCCGTGATCCGCGCCGCCGAGGGCCCCGGCCGGGACGACGGCGGCCGGTCACCTTTTCGAAAAAGGTGACCGGCCGCCGTCGACCTTTATCCCGCAGGTCAGCCTTCGATAGCTGCTTTCGCCGCAGGGTCGGAGTCGTTCAGGAACTTCTCGATCCGTTCCGGCTCCTCCGCTTCGCCGATCGCTGCAGATGCGCGGCCGAGGGAATACAGCGCACGCAGGAAACCGCGGTTGGGCTCATGCTCCCAGGGAATGGGCCCCACGCCGCGCCAGCCATTGCGGCGCAGCGAGTCCAGTCCGCGGTGGTAGCCCACCCGGGAGTAGGCGTAGGAATCGATGGTCCGTCCCTCGGCCCAGGCCTCTTCCGCGAGCACAGCCCACAGCAGTGAGGAGGTTGGGTGTTTCTCCACCAGGTCCAGTGCTTCCTGGCCGGCTTCCAGCTGCTGGTAGACCTCGGTCTCGGCAGGCAGGAGCGTGGGCTCGGGGCCCATCAGGTTTCTGCGGAACTCGTCGGACATTCCTAGAAGGTCTTTCCGGCGGAACCGAGCTGCTTGGTGGCTTCGACCACACGGGCGGCCAGTCCGGCTTCGGCCGATGCGCCCCACACGCGGGGATCGTAGGTCTTCTTGTTGCCCACTTCGCCGTCAACCTTAAGGACGCCGTCGTAGTTGCGGAACATGTGATCCGCGACCGGACGCGTGTAGGCGTACTGGGTGTCGGTGTCGATGTTCATCTTGATGGTGCCGTAGGAGACAGCGTCCGCGATTTCCTGGTCGGAGGAGCCGGAGCCGCCGTGGAAGACGAGGTCGAACGGGCTGTCCTTGCCGATCTTCGCGCCCACCTGCGCCTGGATGTCCTTGAGGATCTCCGGGCGAAGCTTCACGCCACCGGGCTTGTAGACGCCGTGGACGTTGCCGAAGGTCAATGCGGTGATGTAGCGGCCGTTCTCGCCGGATCCCAGCGCTTCGATGGTGGCCAGCGCGTCTTCGACCGTGGTGTAGAGCTTCTCGTTGATCTCGTTCTCAACGCCGTCTTCCTCGCCGCCGACCGTGCCGATTTCAACCTCAAGGATCATTTTGGCGGCAGCGGTGCGCTCGAGCAGTTCGCGGGCGATGCGCAGGTTTTCCTGCAGGGTCTCGGCGGAGCCGTCCCACATGTGGGAGTTGAACAGCGGGTTGCGGCCGGCCTTGACCTCAGCCTCGGACGCTGCGAGCAGGGGCAGCACAAAACCGTCCAGCTTGTCCTTGGGGCAGTGGTCCGTGTGCAGGGCGATGTTGACGTTGTAGTTCTTGGCAACTTCGCGGGCGAAAGCTGCGAAACCCAGGGAGCCTGCAACCATGTCCTTGGTGGAGGCGCCGGACCAGTAGGCCGCGCCGCCGGTGGAAACCTGGATGATGCCGTCGGACTCGGCGTCGGCGAAGCCGCGCAGGGCAGCGTTCAGCGTCTGGGAGGACGTAACGTTCACGGCCGGGAATGCGAAGCCGCCCGCCTTTGCGCGGTCGATCATCTCGGAGTAGATCTCTGGGGTTGCAATGGGCATGCTGACTCCTATGCTGAGGTTCGTCTGTGGGCTGGTAACCCTGGAGTACCGCTTACGGCTAGCACCATCCTAGCCATTTCCGCGCGGGGAGTGCTGTGGGTTACGCCCCATCCGCACCCTGGGTCCCGTGGTCCGGTCCTGTCGGTCAATGTCCCTAAGGTGCTGCTCTTCGTTGGCATGATGCCGGCCGTCGTACTGCAGTGCAATTCCCCATTCCGGGTAGGCAGCGTCCGGCCACAGGACGGGGACGCCCCGATGATCAAAAAGCACGTGGTTCGCCGATGCTGCAGATGGCGGCCCGGGGATGCGGAAATCCGGTCCCGTGGGAGCACACCAGGTAGTCCCCCGCAGCCACCAACTCCTCCACTGACAGCATCGCCGCCAGGTCCAGCCACGTCCGGGCAGGCGAGGTGAGCCGAACGCCGTCGTACTCCACCACCTCGTCCGGAAGGAACGTCAACAGATGACCCACCACATTGGCGCGCCGGGGAAAGCTGAACCCCCTGCGCCGGGCAAGGTGAATCCGCCAATCACCGCTGCTGCCGGCCGGAAGCGGCTGGCCCCAGACGTGCGCGGCCGACAAGGACGCGAGGATCGAGGTGTCATCCAGGTCCGTGTAGGCCCTGAGGGCTGCCGCTCCTTGCGCGTTCGATTGCACGGGGACCCGGATCCCCCGGGACACTGCCACCAAATCCTTCGCGGCCGTCCGCGTTCGGCTGACGCCTGCCTTGTCCGACGCCCTGAGGGAGAACGAACCAGCGGCCAGATGATCCGGAAGGGTAGCCCTGCGCATCCCTCATTCTGGCCCGCCCGCGTCGCGGGTTTGAGGTTATCCACAGGCCAGGTCCTAGCCCCCTCCTCGAGATGGCAGTCCACGGCAATGGGAGCTGCCGGAACTGCCGTGAAGTGTCATCTCGCGGGCAAGAAGGGGCTACACGTGCTGGTTGAACACGTGCCGGCGCACCCAGGCGTGCATGGCAATGGCCGCTGCCGAGGCCGCGTTGATGGACCTGGTGGAGCCGAACTGCTCGATGGACAGGGTGGCGAGGGCCGCCTCATGGACTTCGGGCGTCAGCCCTGGGCCTTCCTGGCCGAATACCAGCACGCAGTCCTTGGGCAGTTCGTAGGTTTCCAGCGGTACGGAGTCCGGGAAAATGTCGATCCCGATGATAGCGAGCCCCTCCCCCTGCGCCCAAGCCACGAAGTCCTCAACGGTGGGGTGGTGGCGGACGTGTTGGTAGCGGTCGGTGACCATGGCGCCCCGGCGGTTCCACCGCCGTCGTCCGATGATGTGAACCTCCTTGGCGAGGAACGCATTGGCGGTGCGCACCACCGTGCCGATGTTGAGATCGTGCTGCCAGTTTTCGATGGCGACGTGGAAGTTGTGGCGCCTGGAGTCCAGCTCCGCCACGATCGCCTCGTGCTTCCAGTACCGGTATTTGTCCAGCACATTGCGGCGGTCGCCGTCCGCGAGGAGATCGGGGTCCCAGTGGTCGCCTTCCGGCAACTCGCCTTCCCAGGGCCCGACGCCGACTTCCGGCTTTTCGCCCGGAACCTCGCCGGCAGGTGCCTCCCCGGGCTGCTCAGGTTGGGGTTCGGACGTCATACCGGGGGTTTGATTCACCCCTCAACACTAGACTGGACCTTTCGGGCTTTCATCACCGGCGGAGGTAGGCATGGCAGAAGCGGACAAGGTCAAAGGGAACCCGGCGGTTCACCGCAGCAGCCAGGACATCGAATGCTGGCTGACGGACATGGACGGCGTGCTGGTCCACGAGAACCAGGCCGTGCCCGGTGCCGCGGAGCTCATTCAGCGCTGGGTGGACACGTCAAAGCGTTTCCTGGTGCTCACCAACAACTCGATCTTCACCCCGCGCGACCTCGCCGCGCGGCTGCGTGCCTCCGGGCTGGAGGTTCCCGAGGAGAACATCTGGACCTCAGCCCTGGCCACCGCCCAGTTCCTCAAGAACCAGGTGGAGGGTTCAGGATCGGGGAACCGCGCCTACACCATCGGCGAGGCAGGACTGACGACGGCCCTGCACGAGGCCGGCTTTATCCTCACCGACCAGGACCCTGATTTTGTGGTGCTCGGCGAGACGCGAACGTACTCGTTCGAAGCCATCACCATGGCAATCCGCCTGATCCTTGCCGGGGCACGCTTCATCGCCACGAACCCTGACGCCACGGGCCCGTCAAAGGACGGGCCCATGCCGGCCACCGGCGCCATCGCGGCGTTGATCAGCAAGGCTACCGGCCGGGAGCCGTACATCGTGGGCAAGCCCAACCCGATGATGTTCCGCTCCGCCATGAACCAGATTGACGCGCACTCCGAGACCACGGCAATGATCGGTGACCGGATGGACACGGACATCATCGCCGGCATGGAAGCAGGGCTGCACACGGTCCTGGTCCTGAGCGGCATCACGCAGCGCGAGGAGATCGGTTCATATCCCTTCCGTCCCAACCAGGTCCTGAACTCCGTAGCGGACCTGAAGAACCAGATTTAGGCCCGGCTAGAAGACGGTCACCCGGGATCCGCCCCGGGGCAGCGGGAAGTTCTCATCCAAAAGCTCGTCCAGCAGGGGCCGGTAGATGTTGGGGTTCCAGCCCGGGCTGGCATGGGCAGGGGCGGCGCCTTCGGTCTGGAGCCCGCTGGACACCATGTTTGCCTTGAACGCCACCGACCACGCTTCAACGGCCGTTTGATAGCGGACAGTGGGGTCCCGCCGGTTGCCGATGTAGGCCATTTTGGCGCCCCCTATCCTGTCCGCGAACCGGGTACCGTCAAAATGGTAGATGTAGGCGGACTCGGACTGGACCAGGAGGCTGGACGGCGCGATCGGGGACAGCTGCTCGAGCGTCTGGTCGAGGATCTGCCGCCAGCTCCGTTCGTCCTTATGGATGACGCGCTCCCCGAGTTCGTACCCGCCGCGGAGCGTGGACGGGAACCGGAAACCCCGCTCATAGAGGAACACCACGCCGTCGAACCAGCTCTGGTCCAGGACGTCGTGCTTGCTGTACGGGCTGGAGTCCAGCACGATGAACTCCGCTTCCACACCATGGAGTTCCAGCAGCCGGGCCGCCACCTGGGTGGCCACCATTCCGCCGAAGCTGTGCCCGTAGAAGAACAGCTTGGTGAGCTTCTGGGCGCGGACGTGCTCAATCACGGCGATGACCACCTCATCGATGTTCAGGCCCAGGTTGGAATAGCCGACGGCGGCGAGCCGCGCGCGCTTGTTAAGCGTGCCCCGGAGGGAGTTCAGGATCCACTGCGCCTCCTCCCAGCTGGTTTTATAGCCGGGGAACAGGAACCAACTGGCGTCCGGATAGTAGGCATCAGCGAAGTCGTCGGCAAGTGGAAGGATCCGGTTCGTCTGGCGGGCGGACTGCACCTGGCGAGTGAGCAGCATGTCCGCGGCCAGCAGGCCGGACACCCCTGCCCCCGAGAGGAATCCCCGGCGGGAAAACTGTTTAAGGGCAGCGGCATCCTGCAGCAGCCGGGCCCCGGAAGCCCCGCGCCGGTCCTGCGGATTTACTTCCCCCTCGTATGGCACACCCCTACCGTAGGCACACTGGAAGACGCCGCCGCAAGGAGCCGCCGGTAACCTTTCAATGACGCCCGGTCAACGGGGCGTGCTCAGCTGGCAGCCTGTCCTTCCGCGGCCGGGCAGGGCGCTGAAGCGTTCTGCTGGCGGCGCAGCATCTCCTGGCCGATGTCGTCGTACCGGCCCAGCAGGTCCGATCCCGGGAAAGCGGCCGGGTTGTCCAAAAGGGTGAAGAGGGTGTCGCTGGCAAGCAGCAGTTCCTCATCCGAGTAGTCCTGCAGCGCCCGACCGCAGAGCACCTCAAACCCGGTGAGGTCCAGCAGCGGGACCTCTGCTTCTGCTTCGCCAGAAAAAGCAGACGCGTAACCAAGGGCGTCCATGTCTGCGGCGCTGCCGAGGGAAAAGCCGTCGAGGATCGTCAGCGGTTGTCCGGCGGGGGCAGGCGTGGCAGCCCAGTCATCGCCCGCAGGAGAGAGGTCAAGGGACACCCCGGAACCGTAAATCCCCGGCAGACTGCCGGCGTCGATGGCGTTGAGGTCACTGCGAAGGCCTGCGAGGGCCGCGGACTCGACCATGGCAGCGCGGGAAAGCTCAACCCGGATGTGGGAACGGATCCCCATCCTCCTGATACGGCGGATGATTTGGACAAGACCGGGGCGAGAGTCATGGTTGAGGCTCCCCCGGACGTCAATGCGGACAATGTCCGCGGGGACATCGAGGTTAACGAGGGCATCTAGTGCGCGGTCCATAGGTACTCCAAAAGAGGGTGTCTATGGCCGACGGCTCAACCTTGGTAAGCGTAACCTCCAGCAGGAGTCGGGCACAACCCGTTAGTTACGCGGTTTGGTCGGCTTGGCGCTGCCCCGGTTCCTGGTAATGCGTCCGTGTACCCACGCCCCCGACGGAGTCCACCAAGGACTTGGCGATATCCCGCAGCTTGGTGTTGCTGTTGCTGGAGGCCTCGGTAAGGATGCTGACCGCTGCCTCCTGGCTGCACCTGTTCTGTGCCATCACTATGCCGATAGCGATGTCGATGATGGTCCTGGATTCCAGGGTTGCCCGTAGATTCGCGGCGCTGTCCGTATGAAGCGAGAACCGCACCGCCAGCCTGAGTGCCTGCGAAATTTCCCTTGTATAGCCCCGGGCCTTGGCCGTGGCGCGTTCGTCGAACTTGAACGGGACGTCGGAGTAGAGGTTCAGTGCTGCTTTGGCGTCGCCCTGCAGGTTGAACGGCAGCGAGAGTACAGACCGCAGGCCGTGCGAGGCCACCGCGGACGCGTAGTCCGGTCCCCAGCGGTCTTCCTCCAACAAGTCAGGAACGTGGACTTCGCGGTGCTCCTGGGCGGCGGTGAGGCAAGGGCCCTGCGACAAGGAATACTGGATTTCGTCTACTTCGCGGGCCGAGTCGCTGCTCCAGCCGATGGTGGCGGC
Source organism: Pseudarthrobacter sp. Hb11 (assembly GCF_059383655.1). Classification (NCBI taxonomy): domain Bacteria; kingdom Bacillati; phylum Actinomycetota; class Actinomycetes; order Micrococcales; family Micrococcaceae; genus Pseudarthrobacter; species Pseudarthrobacter sp. Hb11. The sequence goes on along the minus strand of NZ_JBWZCM010000011.1, from coordinate 116,644 downwards.
CTTGCGGTCGCGGAGCAACGTGATGCCGCAAAGCGCGTCCTCGCCGTCGCCGGCCACCTGATGTGCGGAGAACCGCGCCAGTTCGTTCAGGAAGCCCTCGAAATCGGCACTTTCCAGGATGAGGTTCTGGATCTGGTCAGTGGCGCTCAAGGGTTCTTCAGGGGGCAGCATTGTGCACGTTCTCCGTACGGGGTACTCGAGGGGATACCAAATGATAGGGCACCGCCGCGTCCCGGACCAACAAAAGTCCTGAACGAATTAGGCAGCCGGGGCACTCACGCCCCGGCTGCCTGGGCAAAACGTGGCTAAGCCAGCCCGAGCTCGTCCTTGCCGAACGCGAACAAGTAGGGAACCCCCGTCTCCGCTTCTATCTTTTCCTTGGCCCCGGTGTTCCGGTCGACAATAACGGCGACGGCGACCACGTTGCCGCCGGCCTTCCGGACTCCCTCTACTGCGGTCAGCGCCGAACCGCCGGTAGTGGAGGTGTCCTCAAGTACCAGGACCTTGCGGCCCTCCACGGACGGGCCCTCCACCTGGCGGCCCATCCCGTAGGACTTCTGGGCCTTGCGGACCACAAACGCGTCAACCGTCCGGCCGGCGTCCACCGCAGCATGCATCACGGCGGTACCCACGGGGTCGGCTCCCATGGTGAGGCCGCCCGCGCACTCAAAGTCGATCCCGGCGTCGTCCGCCAGGGCCAGCATTACCTGGCCCACGAGCTTGGACGCCTCGTGGTGCAGGGTGATGCGGCGAAGGTCGATGTAGTAGTCGGCTTCCGCTCCGCTGGACAGGATTACCTTGCCGCGGACCACGGCGAGTTCCTTGATCAGTTCCAGCAGGCGGGCGCGGGCGGCTGCAGTATCTACTGCAGTGTCACTGGGGGAAGTCATGGACTCCAGTTTAGTGGGGGCGGGCCGGTGTGGATGCTTGAGGCCGGTTGACACTGCTGGCTAGGCTGGACAACATGCGCGAACTCCAGGCCAGGATCATTGAAGAAATGGGCGTCCAGCCCCGGATCGACCCCGCCGGGGAGGTGCGCAAGCGCGTCACATTCCTGAAGGACTACCTGAAAGCCACCCACACCAAGGGCTTTGTCCTGGGCATTTCGGGCGGCCTGGACTCGTCCCTGGCCGGAAAGCTGGCCCAGTTGGCCGTCGAGGAACTTGAGGCCGAGGGCGTGGACGCAAACTTCGTGGCCGTGCGGCTGCCCTACGGCGTCCAGCACGACGAGGAGGATGCCCAGGCTGCCCTGGATTTCATCCAGCCCAAGACCGAATGGACGTTTAACATCTCCGCCGCTGTGGACGGCTTCGAGGACGAGTTCGAAAAGACGGTGGGCTCGGAAATCTCCGACTTCCATAAGGGCAACACCAAGGCACGCACCCGCATGATCGCCCAGTATGCCCTTGCGGGCGAACACAACTACCTGGTCCTCGGCACGGACCACGGCGCTGAGTCTGTCACCGGCTTTTTCACCAAGTACGGCGACGGCGGCGCGGACATCCTTCCGCTGTTTGGCCTGAACAAGCGGCAGAACCGCGCCCTGCTTGCCGAGCTCGGCGCGCCCGCCCGCGTCTGGGAAAAGGTGCCCACGGCGGACCTGCTGGACGACAGGCCGGGCCGCACCGACGAGGATGAGCTGGGCCTGAGCTACGACCAGATCGACGACTACCTGGAGGGCCGGGACGTTCCAGATTCCGTGGCCGGGCTGATCGAAGAAAAGTACCTGCGGACCCGACACAAGCGCACCGTCCCCGTGACCATCTTTGATGGCTGGTGGAAGCACGAGGGCCCTGAAGAACCGCGCGTCGGGCTGTAGCCGGGCAAGTCCTCAAGCGCTGAATATCCCCCCTTCGGGGAAGCACGACGGCGCGTCGCACCGAAAGGGCGGCGCGCCGTCGTCGTTCCCGGGCAAAGGCGGGGAGACTCAGCGGCCCCGCCGGCCTTTCCCGTCCCCACCCAGTTGCTGGGTGATGCGGTGCGCCTCGGCCATCAGGAGGGTGCCCAGCTCTTCCTGCCGCTCGGGCTTGAAGCGTGGCTCAATGCCCGTGAGGGAAAGCGCCCACGCGGGCTTACCCGATGCATCAAATACGGCGGCGCCCATCCCCCAACTGCCCTCGAGTACCAGCCCGGGGTTCACCGAGTAGCCAACCTGCCTAGTCCGGGCGAGGTTGGCCCGGACAACTTCCTGTGTGTGCCCAGCGGCGAAAGCACCCGCGTGCTCCGCCCAGCCGCGCAGCAGCTCTTCCTGCTCGGCCTCGGGCACGAAAGCCATGATCGCGGTCCCCGCAGAGGCGACACCAAGCGGGAAGCGCACGCCCTCGTGCAGCACAAAGGAACGGACCGGAAAGCTTCCCTCCTCGCGCAGCAGGCACACCGTCTCCGAACCCCGGCGGATAGAGAAAAAGGCGCTCTCGCCGGTGGCCTCGGCAAGCCTGCGGAGGCTTGGCCGGGCAATGTCCTCGAGTGGAAACCGTGCAGCTGCCACTGATCCCATGAGGAGCATCTCCGGGCCCAGTACCCAGTTGCCACTGCCGGCGTCGTGATCCAGCAGTCCTTCCGACGCGAGGGAGGAGAGCAGCCGGTGGACGGTGGGCCGGGTAAGGGCCGACTCCTTCACCAGCGCGGACAACGGCATCCCCTCGGCACCGCGTCCCACGAGCCGGAGCAGCCCGGCGATGCGGCTGACCACCTGGGCGCCCTGGATTGGCGAATTAGTCATTTCCCTCCTCAAGTATCCATATTATGGACGCGAACAATCCTACCGTCCACACTGTAAAAAACCGCAGATATCCCGCATATCCGGCCTTGACAGCCCTTCTCAACCGCCCGTAGTGTCCATTTCCAGACCCGCGTCCACAAGATGGACAGTCCCTGCAGGAATCTCAACGAGGAGGCCCCATGTCCAAACTTCAGCCATCAGCCGCAACCGCCCTGGAGGGGGCATTGCGGGACGGCATCACACTTGCCGTCGGCGGATTCGGCCTCAGCGGCATCCCCGCGGACCTGATCGAGGCCGTCCGTGATTCGGGGGTCAAGGACCTGACGGTGGTCTCGAACAACATGGGTGTGGACGGCAAGGGCCTGGGCATCCTTATTGAAGCGGGTCAGGTCCGCAAGGTCATTGCCAGTTATGTCGGCGAAAACAAGCTCTTCGCCGAGCAGTACCTCGCCGGCAGGCTGGAGGTGGAGTTCACCCCGCAGGGCACGCTTGCCGAACGGCTCCGGGCCGGCGGCGCGGGCATCCCGGCGTTTTACACGAAAACCGGCGTGGGCACCCTGGTCGCCGAAGGCAAGCCGCACGAAGTGTTCGACGGCGAAACGTACGTCCGCGAGCGCGCCATCCGGGCCGACGTCGCGCTGGTTCACGCGCACACCGCCGACACGGACGGCAACCTGATCTACCGCTACACCGCCCGGAACTTCAACCCTGTTGTTGCCACGGCCGGACGGCTGACCATCGCGGAAGCCGAGGTTGTTGTGGAACCGGGCCAGCTGGATCCGAACCACATTGTCACACCGGGAGTGTTTGTCCAGTGCCTGGTCCAGGCGACGGAGCGGGTAAAGGACATCGAGCAGCGCACCGTCCGGCCGGCCGCCTCCCGCACTGCCGAGACCGTACCGGCCTAACCACCACCAACCCAAGGAGAACCCCATGGCCTGGACCAGGGATGAAATGGCTGCAATCGCGGCCGAAGAACTGAACGACGGCGACTACGTAAACCTCGGCATCGGGATCCCCACGCTGGTGGCGAACAACCTGCCCGAGGGCGTCCGGGTGGTGCTGCAAAGCGAAAACGGCCTCCTGGGCATGGGCCCCTTTCCCTACGAGGGCGAGGAAGACGCCGACCTCATCAACGCCGGCAAGCAGACCGTCACGGTGCTGCCCGGTGGAAGCATCTTCGACTCCGCCACGTCCTTCGGCATGATCCGGGGCGGACACGTCAAGGTTGCCATCCTGGGCGCCATGCAGGTCTCCGGCAGCGGCGACCTCGCCAACTGGACCATCCCCGGCAAGATGGTCAAGGGAATGGGCGGCGCGATGGACCTCGTGGCTGGCACCCCGCGCGTAGTGGTCCTCACCGAGCACAACGCCAAGGACGGCAGTGCCAAGATTGTGGGGAAATGCACGCTGCCCCTGACCGGCCTCGCCGTGGTGGACCGGATCATCAGCGACCTCGCCGTCTTTGACTTGGTACGGAACGGCGACGGGGAGCGGCAGCTCACGCTCACCCGCCTGGCGCCCGGGGCCACCGTTGAGGAAATCCGCGAAAAGACGGAAGCAGAGTTCACCGTTGCCCTGGACGAGCAGGACACAGCAGCGGCCGCCCTGGAAGGGGCACCGGCATGAGCCTGCAAAAACAGTTCGGCAAGGATGTCCTGCTGACCGGCTGGGGCCACAGCCGTTTCGGCAAGCTCACGGAGGAGACCCTGGAGTCCCTGATCGTCCAGGTGGCCACAGAGGCAATCAACAATGCCGGCGTAGACCCTGGCCAGATCGACGAGATCTACCTCGGCCAGTTCAACTCGGGCATGATGCCGCTGGCATTCCCGTCGTCGTTGGCGCTGCAGGTCTCCCCTGATCTGGCAAACGTTCCCGCCACCCGGGTGGAGAACGCCTGCGCCTCCGGCTCCGCCGCAATCCAGCAGGGCACGAAGTCCCTGCTGGCGGGCACGGCAAAAACGGTGCTGGTGATCGGCGCGGAAAAGATGACCCACGCCGGCGCCGACGTTGTCGGAGCAGGCCTCCTGGGCGCGGACTACGACATGGCCGGCAAGGCATCCAGCACTGGTTTTACGGGTCTCTTTGCCGAGGTGGCCAAGCACTACGGAAAGCGTTACGGAGACGGGAACCTGGGTGATGTCCTGGGGAGCATCGCCGCGAAGAACCACCGCAACGGAGTGGACAATCCGTACGCCCAGCTCCGAAAGGACCTCGGCGAGGAGTTCTGCCGCACCGTCTCGGACAAGAACCCCATGGTGGCCGATCCGCTGCGCCGCACCGACTGCTCCCCCGTGTCCGACGGCGCCGCCGCCGTTGTGCTGTCAACCTCCCCAACGGGTGGTGCCACTTCCCCGGTGCGGCTTGCCGGTTTTGGCCACGCCAACGATTTCTTCCCCGCCTCCCGCCGCGACCCGGTTGCCTTCGAGGCCACCCGGGTGTCCTGGCAGCGTGCACTGGAGATGGCTGGCGTCGGGCTGGAGGGCCTGGACTTCGCGGAGGTCCACGATTGCTTCACCATCGCCGAACTGCTGATGTACGAGGCAATGGGCCTGACCGGGCCGGGCCAGGGCGCCCAGGCCATCGAGGAAGGCTGGGTGTACAGGGACGGCAAGCTGCCCGTGAACGTGTCGGGGGGCCTGAAGGCCAAGGGCCACCCCGTGGGAGCGACCGGAGTCTCGCAGCACGTCATTGCCGCCATGCAGCTGACTGGGACTGCGGGCGGCATGCAGCTTGCCAACCCCCGTCGGGCCGCAGTCCAGAACATGGGCGGCGTGGGCATCGCCAACTATGTCAGCGTCCTGGAGGCTGTGTAGCCCTCGCTGGTTTCCCCACCTTTGAGGCACGACGGCGGCGCGTCGCACCAAAAGTGCGGCGCGCCGTCGAACGTTTTTGCAAAAGGTGGGGAGTTTCAGCGGCGCCGCGTACTCAGCCCCGGCCGCGAAGTATGGCTGCGATCTCCGCGAAGCCCAGACGTTCGGCATTTTGCAACGCCGTCCGTCCCTCCGGATCCCGAATGTCCGGATCGGCGCCGGCTGCCAGGAGCAGGCGTACCACTTCCTGCTGCCTGGGCCCACCGTTGTTCAGCAGGATGGCTTCCTGCATCGCAGTCCAGCCGAGGTTGTTGACGTGGTTGACGGGCACTCCGGCGTCGATCAGGATCTGCACCGTCTCCACGTGGCCGTGTTCGCTGGCCGGGATAAGGGCAGTTCCGCCGTATCTGTTGGTGCTGGCGACGTCTGCCCCCACGGCCAACGTCAGCCGAAGCACCTCATTGAATCCTTCGGCGCCCGCATACAGGAAAGCCGAATCCTGGAGGGCGTCCTTGGCGTTCACGTTGCCGCCGCGGGCAATCAACCCCCTCACCAACGGCACGTTGTTGGCCTTGGCGGCCGCTATCAGCTCCTGATCGAGCTGTGCCTGCGCGTCGGCTGGGAGCGCAGGACGCGTGCCCGCAGGAGCATGCGGCATGGAAGAAGGCGCGGGTGATGCCGGAGCCGAGGCGGACGGAGGGGCGTTGGGGCTGGTGAGGACCGACGCCGGAGGAGGCGCCGTCCGCGCCTCCCCCGGCTCCCCCGGGCCCTGGCACGCCGTCAGTGACATGGACAAGCAGAGGACCAGCAACAGGGCGCGGAACCACCTCATGCGCCCAGCCTACTGAGCGGCACCGGAACCCGCGACGGCCTCCGCACCGGCTGCAGCACAGGCTTCATCAAGCGCGCCATCGGGAGCGCCGCCGACGCCGATGCCCGCCACCGACACCCCGTTCACCTTCAGCGGCACGCCGCCGGCAAGGAAGAGGGTGCCGGGGAGGTCGGCGATGCTGGGGCCCGTTCCGTTGATCCGCTTGGCCAGCTCGCTGGTGGGGGTGCCGAAGGCGGCCGCGGTGTAGGCCTTCTGCCGGGCTGCCTCGATGGTGTGCTCGGCCGCATTGTCACCGCGCAGGAGCGCCTGCACCGTTCCGAAGCGGTCCACCAGCGCCACCGTCACGAACGGCAGCTTGTCAGCCTGGCACTTGGCCAGCGCCACCTGCACTGCCCTGGCCGAGGCGCCCACCGAGATGCGGTTCTGCTGCACCACGTTCTCCGGAACGGGCTGGACATCGGCCGCAGGGACGGCAGTTGGAGCAGGGCCGGCATTCGCGGCAACCGTTACACCGGCGGTGAGGGCGAGTGTGCCTGCGGCTGCGGCGGCAAAAACTTTTGTGGACTTTTTCATGATATTTCCTTTGCTCGGAGCCCCAAACAAGCGTTGGGAACGGCGTACGGTCCAATCCTCCCGGGACTCAAGGCTCCTGCCATCGGGCCTTTGGCGAAACCGCCCTGCGCCAATAAGCCAGCTGTATCAGCCAAAAGGCTGAGAGACGGAGCCAGGGCCGGGGCAATAGCATTGGTGGTCAGCACTCCCCACCGGAACCGGAATTCCCATGCCTACCCGAGCCAGCGCCGCCCAGGCCGCATCCGCCCCTGACCCTGCCGCTGCCGGCGGGACCGGCCCGGCCAGGACGTCTGCAGACCGAACCACCGCGTCCACGAAAAATGCCGGCGCCCGCTTCGGCACCATTGACGCGGCAGTGCATCTTGGCTTTGCGGTCCTGCTGGTGGCGTCCCTGGTCCGCTATGTGATGCGGCACAGCCCCGCTGACAATGTCCTGGTCCTGGCCCTTGCTGCAGCCGCCTGCCTGCTGTACTTCATCGTCGCCGCCCTTGCGTCACGCGGGAAGCCGGGGACGCCGTGGGTGTTCACCTTGGTTGCGGTGTGGGCGGTCCTGGTTATCGCGGCTCCGAGCTTTGCCTGGTGCTCGTTCGGGCTCTTCTTCCTCTGCCGCAGTGCACTGAGCGGTGCGGCCGCTTATGCAGCGGCAGGAGCCGCCGCTGCTGCTACCGCCGCAGGTTTGTTCCGGTTGAGCAGCGGCGCCGACCTTGCCATGCTCCTCGGCCCGCTCGCCGTCGGCGTGATGCTGACCTTGATCTACGACAGAATCCAGCACGACGCCGCGGAACAGCGCCGCCTGCATGCGGAAGTCTCCCTCGCCCAGGGACAGCTCGCGGCAAGTGAACGCCGGGCGGGAACCATCGCCGAACGGGAGCGCGTTTCCCGGGAAATCCACGACACCGTGACCCAGGGGCTGGCCAGCAGCCTGCTCCTGCTGGAAGCGGCCGGCAGGGCGTGGCCGGCCCCTTCAGCCCAAGCCGAAGTCCTCCAGGCCACCGCCTTGCTGCGGGTCAACCTGTCCGAAACCCGCAGCCTGGTCCATGACCTTGCCTCGCCCGGACTGGACGCATCCCCCTTGCCTGATGCACTGCTTTTCGCCGCACGGCAGTACCTCCCTAACGCCAGGCTTTTGGTCACGGGTGAACCGCGGCCCGTGCAGCCGGATGTCCGCCATGCCCTGCTGCGGGTAGTACAAAGTGCAGCATCAAACATCAAGCTCCACGCGGATGCTTCCACCGCAACGCTGACCCTTGGCTACCTTCCGGACACCGTCACCCTGGATGTCCACGACGACGGCGCCGGCTTTGATCCCGCGGCCGCACCGCCGCCGTCGAACGTCGGAGGGTACGGACTGCGGGCCATGCGGCAGCGGGTGGAGCAGCTGGGCGGCGTTTTCGCAGTGGAGAGCGAACCCGGCGAAGGGACTATCGTGGCAGCCCAGCTGCCCGCGCCGGAAGAACGTGATCTGCCCGCAGGGCCCGAAGAGTCTGCATGAGCGTCATCACGGTGCTGCTGGTGGATGACCACCTGGTGGTGAGAAGCGGACTCCGTGCCCTGCTGGGCACCCAGCCGGACATCGCCGTCGTCGCAGAAGCAGCTTCAGGCGAGGAAGCCCTGCAGCGCCTGGAACACGACTCCGTCGCGGTAGTGGTCATGGACCTCGCCATGGGCGCGGGCATGGACGGGCTCGAGGCCATACGGCTTATCCGCGAGCGCAACCAAAGCCAGGCCATCCTGGTGTTCACCACGTACGACTCCGATGCGGACATTGTGCGGGCAGTGGACGCCGGAGCCATGGGATACCTCCTGAAGGACGCAGCACCTGACGAGATCTTCGCGGCCATCCGCGGGGCCGTCCAAGGCAAGAGCGTGATGAGCGCGCCCGTCGCGTCCCGGCTTTTCCAACAGCTGCGGAACCCCGACGAAATCCTGACCCCACGCGAAGCCGAACTGCTCAGCCTCCTCACGCAGGGCCTCAGCAACCGGGAACTCGGACAGCGGCTCTTCATTTCCGAGGCCACGGTCAAGACCCACCTGGCCCACATCTACGCCAAGCTCGGAGTGGACACCAGGGCCGCTGCCATTGCCACCGCAATCCGCCGTGAGGGCATGCGCTGACAACACTTTATTGTCAATACCCTTGCAACGATGGCGTCCGCCCCGTACGTTGGGGACTGCGGGGGACGTTCTCCGCGCACTTCGGGCCGATGGCCCGGGGAGAGAATCAGAGTCACACGAAGGAATGCAGCCATGGCAACAGGCACAGTTAAATGGTTCAACGCCGAAAAGGGTTTTGGCTTCATTGCCCCCGATGACGGGTCCGCTGACGTTTTCGCCCACTACTCCGCAATTTCCAGCAGCGGATACCGCTCACTCGATGAGAACCAGAAGGTTGAATTCGATGTGACCCAGGGTCCCAAGGGCCCGCAGGCGGAAAACATCCGCCCGCTCTAAGGCTTCGGCTTTCCTCCCGCTCCTGCAGGAGGAACCCGTCACGGCAGCGGCCCCACCAACATCCGTTGGAGGGGCCGCTGTTTTGTGTCCACTTGCACCCCGCCCTGAACGCTGCCTGCCATCCGGGCTCCCTTTCCGGTTCCCCCCTTTCCCGTCTCCCATCCGGCTGCCCCTTTCCCGTCAGGTACTGGGATAATTGGACTATGACCGGACAGCACCCGGACAAGGTTCCGGGCAACGACGCAGAGAAGGACCCGTGGGAGGAGTTCGACACGCTCCCGCCTGCCGGGCCGGACCGTGTCCCCGGGCAACCCGGCGGAGAACCCCACGGTTTCGGTTTCAGGACCGGAGTCCGCAGCGCGCGCGTCGCCGTGGGATTTGCCGTCTACGCTTTGGTGCTCGGCACCGTGCTGGCAGTGGCAGGCTGCGTTGTTTTTGTTGCCGAGCAACAGTGGCTGCTCGTGGCGCTGATGATCCTCATCGAAGCAGTGTTCATCTTCGCTTTCACGCGCCTCGTCGCCCAGGCCCGTACCCGCTCGCCCCGCAACCGGCCACTGCGTAAGCGATACCCCGGAAAACCTGCTTGACGTTGACGCTGCGTCAACCCGTACGCTCGGACCATGGAAGCAACCAAAGCGGAGGCGGGCATGGACTGGTCCATCCAGGATGTTGCCAGGATGGCAGGCACAACAAGCCGCGCCCTGCGCCACTACGACGACATCGGGCTGCTGAAACCCAGCCGCGTCGGGGGTAACGGCTACCGCTACTACAACGGCGAAGCCCTCCTGCAGCTGCAACGGATCCTCCTGCTCAGGGGACTCGGGCTGGGGCTGCCTGCCATCGCCGAGGTCTTCCAACACCAGACAGACGCCGTCATAGCACTAAGCCGCCACCTGGACTGGCTCCGGCAGGAGCAGGAGCGGCTTGCCCGGCAGGTTCTGTCCGTCCAGCAAACAATCGCAGCAGTAAAAGGAGGAGGCGAACTGATGGCCGAAAAAATGTTTGATGGCTTCGACCACACCCAATACAAGGACGAGGTGGAGGAACGCTGGGGCAAGGAGGCCTACGCCAAAAGCGACGCCTGGTGGCGCAGCATGGGGCCCGAGCAAAAACAAGCGTGGAAGATCCGCGCCGAAAAGCTTGGCACCGACTGGATCGCCGCTTCGGCATCAGGACTTGCCGCGGACAGCCCCGAAGCGCAGGACCTGGCCCGGCGCCACGTCGACTGGTTGGCTTCCATCCCCGGCACTCCCGCTTCGGAGAGCGGCGGCGACGTCAGGAGCTATGTGGTGGGGCTGGCGGACATGTATGTTGCCGACGCGCGGTTCGCCGCCAGTTACGGTGGCGAAGCAGGAGCGGGTTTCGTTCGGGACGCGCTGCGTGTCTACGCCGGGAGGTACCTCTAGGAGGGAGCGCCGGGCACGACGGCGGCCCCCGGCAACCGGAGGCCGGGCACCGCGCCCGGCAATCAGCCCAGCCGTTTCCGCAGCGCGACGACTGCCCCGGCCAGGGCCGCCGCACCCATCAACGTGCGCTGGGCGGTTCCCCGACGGCCGTGCCACCCCCCGCCGACAGATGGCTTCCGGAGCGACTGGGAAGACTGATGAAGGTTTCCGGAAGTGGCTGGGGAAGATTGCCGCCGGGAAAGCTGGCGCCTGTCCACCTGGCGGGCCGTCGCAGCTTCGACGGCGCCGGGCGTGACCTTGTGCTGCAGGAGCAGGAGGCGGCCTGCGATTCCTCCCGCGACCGTTTCCCGCCGCGGGTGGGCCACGAGCTTCACCACCGCTTTCGCCACCCGTTCCGGCGTGTAGACGGGAGGCATCGCCATGGGGCGGCGGCCGGTGTAGTTGGCTCCGTTTTGGTAGAACGGGGTGTCAATGGTGGCGGGCAGGACCGTGCACACGTTTACGCCGGTGACGCCTTCGCGGGCAAGTTCTGAGCGGAGGCTCACGCTCAGGGCACGCACCGCGGCCTTGGAAATGGAATAGGCGGCGGAGTAGGGCAGCGGGGTTGCCGCCACAATCGACGCAACATTGATCAGTGTGCCTGAGCCTTGGGCGGACTGTCGGGTCAGCGCCGCCCGGGCGCCATTGACGTAGCCGGAGATGTTGACGTCCAGTACCCGCTGGAAGTCCTTTGGCGGGATCTCGGTCAGCAGGCCGAAAGCGCCCACCGCCGCGTTGTTGACCCACACGTCCAGGCGCCCGAACTCCTCGACGGCACGGGTTGCCAGTTCCTCCACTTGGTCCGCGTGGGCTACGTCCGTTGGAACGGCAATAGCCTTCGCGCCGCGTTTCCTGCAGTCTGCAGCCACGGCCTCAAGGGATTCCGCTCCGCGGGCAGCCAGGACCAGCCGGGCGCCCTTCCCGGCGAAGCGCAGGGCGGTGGCCCTCCCGATCCCGCTGGATGCGCCAGTGATCACAACAACTGAACTCATGAAGCTCATTCCCGCTCCCTCTTGACGAACATCAAAAACACTAAGCAGGCTTAGTGTTTGATGCTACCCATCCCAGCCCTGCGGAACAACGGGTAGGCACCGGTTGGAATGAAAAAAGCGGGGCCTCAGAGGAAAGCGGATTTCCCGGTGACGGCCCTGCCCACGATCAGCGAGTTGATCTCATAGGTGCCCTCGTAGGTGAAGAGGACTTCTGCGTCACCAAACAGCTTGCCCATTTCATAATCACTGCTGATGCCATTGCCGCCCAGCAGTGAGCGGCCCATGGCCACCGAAGCTCGTGCCAAACGGGTGATGGTGGCCTTGGCCATGGCCGCCTGCACCATCTCCAGCTTCCCCTCCTGCTGGATATGCGCCAGTTGTGCCATCAGCGCCAGCGAGGCCGAAGCGTTGCCCAGGATGTCCGCGAGTTGTTGCTGGACCAGCTGGAACCGGGCCAGCTCCTTGCCGAATTGCCGCCTGCCCAGGACGTAAGCACGGGCAACGTCGAAGGCAGCGAGCTGGATCCCGGCACCTTGCCAGCCAACCCAGGCGCGGGAGTCCCGGAGCAGCTCATTGGTCCGGGAGAAGCTCGTTGCCCCGGGCAGCAGGTTGGCAGCGGGGATACGTACGTCCGACAGAACGATGTCGGCGTTCTGCATGATCCGCAAGCCGATTTTGTTGGAAATCTTCGTTGCCGTATAGCCGGGACGGTCGGTCTCCACGATGAAACCCTTGATTTCGGCGTCCGCCTCGTCCCTGGCCCATACGAGCGCGAAATCGGCGATGGTGCCGGCCCCGATCCAGCGCTTGGCTCCATTGAGGACCCACTCACCATCTTCCAGCCTGGCTGAGGTTTCCAGGCCACCGGCGATGTCAGAGCCATGGTCCGGCTCCGTCAAGGCGAATGCTCCAAGGTGGCGAAAAGTCTTCAGGCCCGGCAGCCACCGGGCCTGTTGCTCCTCCGACCCCAGTTGGCTGATCATGCCGAGAATCAGCTCATTGTGGATCCCGGCCAACGCAGACAGGGAGACATCCGCCCGGGCAAGTTCCACGTACATAAGGCCCTTGAAGAGGATGGAACTGCCGTCCAGCTGGAGGGCACCAAGACCGTGCTTTCCCATATCTGCCAAAAGGCCAAAGGGAAACTCCTCGCGGTTCCAGTACTCAATGGAGCGCTGCCGGACGGAGGACTGAAAAAACCGGCGGATGCTGAAGTACCTGTCACGCTCAGCCGGCGGCAGGAGGTCCACGATGTACATCAGGTCAGCGTCTGGAAAAGGCGGAGCTCCGGCGTCAGGTGCTGTGGGCCGCATTGGCATCGAACTCCCTCCGTGCCAGTCGATGACCTGGGCCAGGCCCTGCTGAACCATTGGATGTCCTAGTATATTGCACAGGTCTATCAACCAAGTGAGGTACATCACCTGTGGAAAGGGTGGTTGTGGGTACTCCGCTCTCCCGTGATCCCATTGCTGACGCACGCCGCAACTGGGAAGAGCACGGCTGGGTGGACGTCGCCGCGTCCATGGCCGCCATCACGGCGATCATGAGGACCCAACAGATCCTCCTCGGCAGGATCGAACTTGCGCTCAAGCCATTCGGACTGACTTTCGCCCGCTATGAGCTGCTCGCGCTCCTGAGCTTCGCCCGGAACGGTTCCCTTCCCATGAAGAGGGCGAGCACCCTGCTCCAGGTCCATCCGACCTCCATCACCAATGCCGTGGACCGGCTCCAGGACGCGGGGCTGGTGCGCCGTTCCCCGCATCCCACCGACGGCCGCACCACACTCGTTGAGCTCACCGCCGAGGGCCGTACCTTGGCGAGGCGTTCGACGGCGGCACTGAACACCGGGGTTTTCCGCGACCCCGGATTTGAGCCGGACGATATGGATCAGCTGATCCGGATCCTGCGGGACTTCCGTCGCAATGCCGGCGACTTCCTCGAACCCTGACCGGGCTCGCCCCCTTATTGCTCTTCTCTTCGAAGTTGCCCCGTCCTCCTGGAGCGAGGTCCTGCAGGATCAGCGCGCTGCCTTTGCACGCTTGACGCGCCGTACGACCAGCAGCATCACGGTGACGCCCAGGGCGGCGTACACGGCGTAATTCAGGAACCGGGAGTACTCCTCGATAATCCGATACTGGGTGCCCAGCAGGTAGCCGAGCCCCAGGAGCGCCCCGTTCCACAGCCCGCTGCCCGCCAGGGTGTAGAGGCTGAACGTGCCGAACGGCATCGCGGACGCCCCGGCAGGAAGGGAGATCAGGCTCCGCACCCCTGGCAGCAACCTGCCGAAGAAGATGGAGGACCGTCCGTGGCGGCGGAACCAGCCCGCCGCATGCTCAAAGTCCTCGCGATCCACCAACGGCAGCCGGGACAGGCCGCGGATGGAACGCTCAAATCCAAGCTTCGCTCCCAGCCAGTAAAGGAAGACTGCCCCCAGGTAGGCTCCCAGCGTGCTGGTGACAAAAACGAGGACCAGGTTCAAGGACCCCTGCCGGGCCAGGTAGCCGGCCAGCGGCAGGATCACTTCGCTGGGGATGGGCGGCACCACGGTTTCAGCAAGGGTAAAGAGCCCTACTCCCCATTCGCCCAGCTGCTCGATGCCCCGCGCGGCAACCCCCACCAGTCCGGTGAGATTATCGGTTGAGCCGCCTGCGTCCGCCGCCGTTCCCCACATACAACTCCCCGTCCGCGTTCAAAATTGGTCTCCCCTGTTTACCTTACGCACCTGCGTAAAGGCTGTGACCAGGACAAGGCTGTGGCCAGGACGAGGCGGGACCGGCCGGAGGCGCATCATGAAAACCGCACTGCGGCTGAGGAATCGGCGGACGTGGGCGGCTGCCGGGAGTCCATTTCCCTCAGCGGTGCCCGAACTCCGGCTGGCGTTTTTCCGTGAACGCCGCCATCCCTTCCTTCTGGTCCTCCGTGGCGAACAGGGAGTGGAACAGCCTGCGTTCGAAGAGGACCCCCTGGGCCAGCCCGGTTTCGAAGGCGGCGTTTACGGCCTCCTTCGCCACCATGGCCACGGGCTTGGACTTGGACGCGATCACGTCGGCGGCCTTGATCGCCTCGTCCACAACGTCCTCGGCCGGCACCACCCGGGACACAAGGCCGCAGCGGTCAGCTTCCTCTGCCCCGATGAACCTGCCGGTGAGGATCAGGTCCATCGCCTTGGCCTTGCCCACTGCACGGGTGAGCCGCTGCGATCCGCCCATGCCCGGCAGCACGCCCAGGTTGATTTCCGGTTGCCCGAACTTCGCGTTGTCCCCGGCGATGATGAGGTCGCACATCATGGCCAGTTCGCAGCCCCCGCCCAGGGCAAATCCGGACACTGCGGCAATCGTGGGTATGCGCAGCCGGGTGAAGTCCTCCCAACCGCGGAACCAGTCGGCGGCGTACATGTCCATGTAACCCTGCGCCGCCATCTCCTTGATGTCAGCCCCGGCAGCGAAGGCCTTGCCCGAGCCGGTGATGACCACTGCCCCCACCCCAGGGTCGGTATCCATGACGCGCACGGCTGACACGAGCTCCTCCATGGTGGCTTTGTTCAGGGCATTCAGAGCCTGCGGCCGGTTCAACGTCACCAGGCCCACCCTGCCCCGCTGCTCCACAAGGATGTTCGTGTATTCCGTCATTCCGGGCTCCCGTCGTCCTGCGCTGCCTGATGTGGTTCCTGCTTGTCCTGGCCCGACTTGTTCCGGATATCCGTGATGATCGCGGAGAAGTCCCTGCCGGCGCCGCCTTCCGCGGCAAACGTATCGTAAATTTCCGCCGCAAGCGGTCCAACCCGGGCGGCAACCCCGGTGCTTTGCAGTGCGTTGACGGCGAGTTTGAGGTCCTTCGCCATCAATGCTCCGGCGAAGCCGGGCTGGTAATCGCGGTTGGCCGGGCTTGTGGGGACGGGGCCGGGCACGGGGCAGTTGGTAGTAAGCGCCCAGCATTGCCCGGACGCCGCCGACGCCACATCAAACAGCGCCTGGTGGCTCAGGCCCAGCTTCTCGCCGAGCACAAAGGCCTCGCTGACGGCGATCATGGAGGCGCCCAGGATCAGGTTGTTGCAAACTTTGGCCGACTGGCCGGCCCCGTGCGTGCCGCAGTGCACCACCCGTTTGCCCATCACCTCCAGCAGCGGCCGGACTGCCTCGAAGTCCTGCACATCGCCGCCGACCATAAAGGTGAGGGTCCCGGCTTCGGCGCCCACCACGCCTCCGGATACCGGGGCATCCACCGAGCGGTGCCCTGCTTCAATGGCCAGCCTGGCTGCTTCCCGGGCCTCGTCCACGTTGATGGTGGAACAGTCCAGGAACATGGTTCCCGGTGCCGCCGCTGCCAGCAGTCCCGGCCCGCCGCCTGTTCCCTGATATGCGTCGAGGACGTGCCGGCCGCTGGGGAACATAGTGAGGACCACGTCCGCCCCGGATACTGCGTCAACAGCACTGGCAGCAACCGGAACCCCGTGGGCCCGCGCAACTTCCAGTGCTGCAGGCACCACATCGAAGCCGGCTACCGCATACCCCGCCTTGGCCAGGTTCACCGCCATGGGGCCGCCCATATGCCCAAGGCCCAGGAAGGCAACAGTGTTGTTCTCAGGCATGGTCCGTCTCCTTTAGCTCCAAATCCAGTTCATTGTTGCCCAGCGGCTCAAAAAAGCGCTCCACCTGCTCGGGCAGCACCTCAGCCAGGGTGCGCGGATTCCAGCGGGGGATGCGGTCCTTGTCCACCACCTGCGCCCGGATGCCCTCCCGGAAATCCGGCGCTTTCAGGAACCGCAGCCCCACGCGGTATTCCTGCGCCAGGGCTTCATCCAGGGTGAATTTTTTTACCCGGCGGAGGGAGGCCAGCGTGACCTTGACGGACGTGGGCGACTTCGCCTCGATGATGTCAGCAGCCCGGGCCGCCTCTGTGGCATCTCCGCCGCCGTCGGCACCGCGGTAGGAACGGAGCCGGCGGACAATCTCCTCGGCGTTGTCGGAGGAGTAACAGCTGTCGATCCAGTCACGCTGCCCGGCGAGCGCGGAGCCGGGTGCGTCCACCCTGTAAGGTACGACGGCGGCTTCCGCTGTTTCGGTTTCCAGCGCCACCATCAGTTCCTCAAGGCTGTCGGACGGAACAAAGTAGTCGGCGAGGCCAAGGTGCAGTGCATCCGCCGCACTGAGGTGCGCGCCGGTCAACGCCGCATGTGTTCCCGCCTCCCCCGGTGCGCGGGACAACAGCAGGGTCCCGCCGACGTCGGGCGCAAACCCGATGGTGGTTTCCGGCATACCCATCCGGGTGCGTTCGGTGACCACGCGGACGGAGCCGTGCGCCGAGATGCCCACGCCGCCGCCCAGGACCAACCCGTCCATCACGGCGACGTAAGGCTTCGGGTAGCGGGCAATCAGGGAATTGACCCGGTACTCCGTTTGCCAAAAGTCTGCCGTTTGCCCTCCACCTGCGGAAATATCCTCGTAGATGGCCACAATGTCGCCGCCTGCACACAGCCCCCGTTCGCCCGCCCCCCGCACCAGTACCGTGGCAACGCCGTCGTCGTCCGCCCACGCGGTGAGCTGCTCCAGAAGCGCGCCCACCATCCCGGCGGTCAGGGCGTTGACGGCTTGAGGCCTGTTGAGGGTGATGACCCCCAGCCGGCCGCGGCGCTCGAACAGCACCTCGTTGTGGTCCGCACCGGTCTTCGAGCTGTCCGTCATCAACTTCCTTCCGGCATCACGAAGCTGGCTCCGTGCCGTATTCCTGAGGGCCACCGTGTGGTGACCGTCTTGGTCTTGGTGTAGAAGCGGAAGGCGTCCGCTCCGTGCTGGTTCAGGTCACCGAACCCTGACGCCTTCCAGCCGCCGAACGTGTAGTAGGCGATGGGCACCGGGATGGGGACATTGATGCCCACCATGCCCACATCGACGCGACTGGCAAAATCGCGGGCTGCATCGCCGTCACGGGTGAAGATGGCCACGCCGTTGCCGAACTCATTCCTGCTGCACAGCTGAAGCGCCTCATCGTAATCGACCGCCCGCACCACGCTGAGGACGGGGCCGAAGATCTCCTGCCGATAGATGCCCATGTCCGGCGTCACGTGGTCAAAGAGGGTTGGCCCCACCCAGAAACCGCCTTCGTAGCCTTCCACCGTGATGCCCCGGCCATCCGCCAGGAGGCTGGCGCCCTCGTCCACACCCGCTTGGATAAGCCCCTCAATGCGTTTTTTCGCGGCGGCGGCCACCACGGGCCCGAAGTCCGCGTCCCGGTCCAGGCTGTGCCCCACTTTCAGCCCCTTCACGCGGTCCCGGAGCTTGGCCACCAGCCGGTCAGCTGTTTCTTGTCCCACCGGAACTGCCACCGAAACAGCCATGCAGCGCTCCCCTGCCGAGCCATACCCGGCACCAATGAGGGCGTCCGCCGCCTGGTCCAGGTCTGCGTCCGGCATCACCACCATATGGTTCTTGGCACCGCCAAAGCACTGCGCGCGCTTGCCGTGGGCTGTGGCCGTGGCGTAGATGTACTGGGCAACAGGGGTGGAGCCCACAAACCCGATGGCTTTGACCCTGTGGTCCTCAAGGAGCGCATCCACGGCTTCCTTATCCCCGTTGACCACGTTGAATACCCCGTCCGGAACGCCCGCCTCGGTGTAGAGCTCGGCGAGACGCAGCGGCACAGAGGGGTCACGTTCCGAGGGCTTCAGGATGAACGCGTTGCCGGCGGCCAAGGCGGGGCCGGACTTCCAGAGCGGAATCATGGCGGGAAAGTTGAACGGCGTAATTCCTGCCACAACCCCCAGGGGCTGACGCAGGGAATGGATGTCGATTCCCGGTCCGGCCTCCGTGGAGAACTCACCCTTGAGCAGGTGCGGGGCGGCAGCGGCAAACTCCACGACTTCCAGCCCCCTCTGGATGTCGCCCCTGGAGTCGGCGAGGGTCTTGCCGTGTTCGGAGGACAGCAGCCGCGCCAGTCCGTCCATGTCCTGGTTCACCAGGTCCACGAACCGGAGCAGGATGCGGCCGCGGCGCTGGGCGTTCATGGCCGCCCATTCCTCCTGCGCCTTGGCTGCGGCAGCAACCGCGCTGGTCACCTCGTCCCCACCGGCCAGCGGCACACGGGCCTGGACGGCCCCCGTGCAGGGGTCGAAGACGTCGCCGAAACGGCCTGAGGTGCCGGCCGTGTGTTGGCCGCCGACGTAGTGGGAAAGCTCGCGCGCCATGGCCGGAAGCTCCTTCGCGTGTGACCCGGGTCATTCCTGGTTGCGAATATACTGGGACCTCCAACTAAACTCCACCGCGCCCCTGGCACTGTGGCGGGCGCCGCCGCCATGGGGCATATCGCTGCGAGGAACGGCGAAATGGGCCGGAAGCGCCGGCGGGTCCGCACCGATGTACCCCGTTGCGGCAACACTGCCCCGGCCCCGCAATCCGCGCGGCCACGGTAAGTTAGGAGCTGTGAAGATTGCTACCTGGAATGTGAATTCGCTCCGTGCCCGCGCCGACCGTGTGGAGGCCTGGCTGCAGCGCAGCGATTGCGACGTCCTGGCCATCCAGGAAACGAAGTGCAAAGACGACAACTTTCCCTGGGAACTCTTCGAACGGATGGGTTACGAGGTTGCCCACTTCGGTGTGAACCAGTGGAACGGTGTGGCCATCGCGTCCCGGGTGGGATTGGATGATGTTGAGCGGACGTTCCTGGATCAGCCCTCTTTCGGCAAGGCGGGCAAGGATCCGGTCCAGGAAGCACGCGCCATGGCTGCCACCTGCGCCGGCGTTCGGATCTGGAGCCTCTATGTCCCCAACGGCCGCTCACTGGACGACGAACACATGCCGTACAAGCTCAAGTGGCTGGAAAGCCTGAAGACGCACGCCCAGGAACTCGTCGCGCAGAACCCCGAAGCACAGGTGGCACTCATGGGCGACTGGAACATCGCACCGTTCGACGAGGACGTGTGGGACATCGACCTGTTCGTCAACAACAGGTACACCCACGTCAGCCCGCCGGAGCGCGCCGCTTTCCATGCCTTCGAGTCTGCCGGCTTCACCGACGTGGTCCGCCCGTATACCCCCGGCCCGGGCGTTTACACCTACTGGGACTACACCCAGCTGCGTTTCCCCAAGAAGGAAGGCATGCGGATCGACTTCGTGCTGGGCTCCCCTGCCCTGGCCGAACGAGTGACCGGCGCTTCGATTGACCGCGAGGAGCGCAAGGGCAAGGGCGCGTCGGACCACGCACCAGTGCTGGTGGAACTGGCAGACTGATGACACCATCCTGGACCCATTCAAGGAGACCGTGATGACGGGAAACCTCTACCGGGGCCAGGCCGGCCTGCCATTCTCCTCAACACTTCGCGTCTACGAACCGCTCGACGCCTTCCCCGAAGAGCAGCGGAAAGCCATCGCGGCCGCCGGAGCGCAGGCTGCCTCGCGTGCCGCCGTCGAAAACGCCGAACTGCTGGCCTCACTGGGCCGGATCACCCGTTCCGGCGGCGACCCCTTCCCCACGGGGCGGACGGACCTGGTGCGCGTCACCACGGCCCCGGCGTCGCGAGAAGGCACAGGAGGCCCGTCCGACGACGGCGCTGACGCCGAGCCTAAGCTGCTGTACTGTCCCAGCCAGTTGGTACTGCGGGCCGGTTTGGCAGCGAACGCTTTGATGGAGGGAATCCACGGCCCGCTGGCCGAACTGCTGATCCCGGAGGAGCAGCGGGACAAGCACCAGGAAAGAATCGACCAGGTGAAGGCCCGTGACGGTGCCATCCGCGTCCACACGCGGGCGTCCACCTGGGGAATCCCCTTCAGCTGGTTTTCCCTTTTTATGGATTCAGACCATAAAGACGTAGTGGAGGCTGCCGGCCGGATCCTCACGGTCCGGGTGTGGGCACCCATCACGGAAGCCCTGGAGCGTGCGCGTTATGCTGTGGCCAACCTGGCGTTGGCGGCACCGGACCTGGACATGCTGGACGATCTGGCGCAGCTCACCGAGTGGCTGGAACTCTTCCATGTGAATTCGATGGTGGAGCTGGACTACGGGGCTGTTGCGGACAAGGTGTACCCGGACGATTCACCCATGGACATCAGGCTGGGCATCGAATGCCTGGCCGAGGGCGACATGACGGGCGCCGCCGCAGCGTACCGCCGCCTGGCTTCCCGCTGGATCCCCATCCGGCAACTGGCGCGCGCCTCCTGAAGCTCTCCCTCGGGACCGCCGGGGGCGCTAGGACTGGCGCGGCGCCGTCGTCCTCCTGACGATCAGTTCATGGGGTGCGACGGCGGACTGAACCGCTCCGGCCTCACCGTCCAGTTCGTCGAGGAGCATCTTGGTGGCCAGTTCGGCCTGTTCGTCAGGCCGCTGCCCCACGGTGGTGAGTCCCATGGCGTCAGCAAAATCGTGGTTGTCGATACCCACCACGGAAAGTTCCTCCGGCACGAGGACCCCAAGCCTGGACGCTTCAAAAATGACGCCCATGGCCATCTCATCCGATGCGCAGAAGATGGCTGTCGGTTTGTCGCCCGGTTTGGCCCACAGGCGGCGGAAGGCCTCCTGTCCGCTGCTGACCGTGAAGTCCCCCCATTCGTCCCATTCGGGGCGGGTGGGGAGGCCCGCCGCCGTCATGACGTCCTTGAAGGCGAGGATACGGACGCGGGGAACATCGAAGTTCAGGTCTGTTTCGTCATCGCCGTGGAGCAGGGCGATGTCCCGATGGCCCAGGTCGATCAGGTGCCGGACGGCGGTGGAGGCGGCGGCGTAGTCGTCAATACCGATATAGGCGCACTCCTCCACGTGGCCGCCCACCACCACCAGCGGAATGTCGATTTTCTGCAGGTGTTCCAGTTCGTCGTGGGACAACGCCATACACAGGACCAGCAGGGCATCGATCTGCTTGTAGACCATGGTCTTGCTGAAGAGCCGCTCGCGGTTGCTGCCATGGCCGCCGAGGTTGAACAGCGAGAGGTTGTAGTTCCGGGCGTGAAGTTCCCGGTCTGCGCCTTCGATGGCCTTGGAGAAGAACCATCGGCTGACGAAGGGCGCCAGTACACCGATGGTTTTGGTTCGGCCCGTTGCCAGGCCGGAAGCGGAGCTGGAGGCCACGTAACCCAGGTCTCCCGCTACCTCAAGAATTTTCTGCCTCGTTGCGGGTGAGACCCGGGGCAGGCCCCGGACCGCCCGCGACACCGTGGCAGTGGACACCCCCGCGGCGGCGGCGACGTCTTCAATACTGACCCCGCTATGGCCGCCCCGTTGCGACCTTTCACTTGTGCGTGCCACGGTGTCCCCTCATGTACTCCCTGCAGGCATCCGCCCTGCTTCGCGCGATACCCCTGGGCCATAGTATTTTGAGCGCTGGCCCGCATCGCAGTGTTACTTCCCGCCGGGTGCCCGACGGCGGCGGAACCCTGTGTGCGCTACCTCCGGTCCGGCAGGCGCCGGCGCAGCCGCACCATTCCGTAGAGTGCGAGCAGCGTGGCCAGAAGGCCCAGCGCCCAACCGAGTGCCGGCTGCGCCGTCACCTCCATCCAGACGGTGACCACCAGCAGCACAAGCGCCCAGAATCCGAGGAACCCGATGATGATGTCAAAGTCCTCACCGGACCTCATCCGGCGGCGGTCGCTTCCCGCCCCGGCGGACCGGGAGCGGGAAGCATCGCCTGTCACTTGACCGCACCTGCCGTAAGGCCGGCAACGATCTTGCGCTGGAAGACCAGTACCAGAATCACCAACGGAATGGTGACGATGGTGCCCGCGGCCATGATGGCCGTGTAGGGGATCTGGTTGGGCTGTGCGCCGGCAAAGCTGGCAATGGCAACCGTCACTGGTTTCGTAGCCTCGTTTGACAGCTGGCTGGCAATCAGGAATTCATTCCACGAGGAGATGAAAGCCAGGATGGCCGTGGTGAAGATCGCCGGAGCGGCCAACGGCATAATCACCTTCCGGAACGCCTGCCCTTGGGTGCAGCCGTCAACCCGCGCCGATTCCTCCAGCTCCCAGGGCATTTCCCGGAAGAAGGAGGTCAGCGTGTAAACGGTGAGGGGCAGGACAAACGAGATGTTCGGAATGATCAGCGCTTGGTACGTGCCCATCCAGCCGATGTTGGTGAACAGCTGGAACAGCGGGGTGATGAGGGCAACGCCCGGGAACATGGACGCCCCCAGGATGAAGCCCAGCACCAGGTACTTGAAGCGGAAGTTCAGGCGTGCCAGGGCGTACGCCGCGAACACTCCGATCACCAGCGAGATCACCGTTACCGTCACGCCGATGAAAATACTGTTCAGCAAGGCCTGGCCGAACCTGTTGCCGAACGAGGTATCGAAGGCCGTGATGAAGTTGTCCATCGTCACGTGGGTGGGCCAGGGCGTTGTGTCGTAGGTGAAGCCCACTTCGCGGAACGCCGTCACCACCATCCAGTAAGCAGGTGCAAGGCACCAGATAAGGATGACAGCCGCACTGACGTATGTACGGACGCTTGCCCACTTTTCCCGGTTCTGCGCAGTCTTGCGCCCCTTGTCCTGCTGCGCCCGCAATGCCGTGGAGGCAGTTGTGGTTGTCATTTTTTCCCCTTGCCGGTGGCTCCGCTTTGTTCCACAACATTCGCTCCAAGGAAGCGGACAAAGATGAACGCGACCAGGAAGATGATGATGAACGTAATGGTGGACAAGGCGGCTGCAGAGTTAAAGCCTTGCCTGATCTGGTTGATCACCAGGATGGACAGCGTAGTGGTGTTGTTGGCGCCGCCGGTGAGGATGTACGGAAGGTCGAACATACGCAGCGCGTCGAGGGTGCGGAACAGGATGGCCACCATCAGCGCCGGCTTGACCAGCGGAAGGGTAATCATCCGGAACCGCTGCCAAGCGGTGGCACCGTCCACCTTCGCGGCCTCATAAACCTCGGCAGGGATCATCTGCAGGCCTGCCAGAATCAACAGCGCCATAAACGGCGTGGTCTTCCAGGTATCGGCGATGATCACTGCCCACTTGGCGGGCCATTCGCTGCCGGTCCACAGGATGGAGACGTTGAACAGCTTGTTGATGATGCCGTTGAAGTCGAACATAAAAAGCCACAGCTGCGCAGTAACGGCAGTGGGGATGGCCCACGGAACGAGCACGGCCGCCCGGACCAGGCCGCGGCCCTTGAACGTCCGGGCCATGATCATGGCCATCCAAAAACCGAGGACCGTTTCGAAGGCAACGGTGATAACAGTAAAGAGGAAAGTGGTGCCAGTTGCTGTCCAGAACTGCCCGCCCAGGGTGCCTGGCGGGCAGGCGACAGTACCGCCGCCCTGGGCAGCACACTGCTGTCCCAGCCAGTTCACGTAGTTCTGGATGCCTGCCGGGCCGCCTTCAGTAAAGAGGCCTGTAACCGGATCGAGTCCCGCGTCCTTCGTGAAGGACATGATGATCGCGCTGATGATCGGGTAAACGATCACAATGCCGAGCGCGATGATAGTCGGGGCAAGTAGCCACGAGGCCCACTTGCCCTGGCTGAGGATCTTGTTGTCTTCGCCTACGCCCTTTGGTCCGTGATGGACCGGGGTAGTGCCCGACGCCGGCCCTTTGACCGGCGTCGGGCCCAATTCGGTAGCCATGGCTGGTTACGATCCTGCGCCGGCGGTCTCGATGGACTTCTGCATATCGGACAGCGCGTCCTTGGCCGGCTTCTCACCCTTCAGTGCCGCGTAGGCATTTTCCTGGATGGCCTGGGTGACAGCCGGGTAGAACGGGGTCACGGGGCGGGGAACAGCGTTCTCGATGGATGTCTTCAGGACGGGCAGGTACGGCAGCTTGGCGACCAGTTCCTTGTCCTCATAGAGAGCGCCGAACACCGGAGCCAGGGAACCCTGCGTCGCGAAGAACTTCTGCTGTTCCTCTTCAACAAGGAACTTTACGAAGTCCAGGGCGGTCGCCTTGTGGTCCGAGTAGACACTGATGGCCGCGCTGTGGCCGCCGAGGGAGGAAGCACCGGGGCCGGTCTTGCCTGGCAGGGCAGCCATGCCCAGCACGTCCTTGACCTTGGAGGAGCCTTCAGTCGTGGCCAGGTTGTACACGTAAGGCCAGTTGCGGAGGAACAGCAGCTTGCCTTCCTGGAACGCACGGCGGCTTTCCTCTTCCTGGTAAGTGATCGCCTCAGCGGGAATGTTCCCGTTCTTGAAGGCTTCGGCGAGGTTGTTCAAGCCTTCCTCGGCCTCTGCAGTGTTCAGGTTCGGCTTTCCCTCGTCGTTCAGGACGGAACCGCCAGCGGAGTTGATGGCCTCGGAAGCATTGACGGTAAGTCCTTCATACTGCTTGAACTGCCCTGAGTAGCAGCCCATTTTGTTGGCCTTGGCGATGGAGCACATCTCCATCATCTCGTCCCAGGTCTTGGGCGCCTCGGGAACCAGGTCCTTGCGGTAGTAGAGAATGCCGCCATCGGAGGAGACCGGAGCCGCATAAAGCGTGCCCTTGTATGAGCCGGCCTCTACGGTGGGTTCGAGCATGCCCGCGGTATCGACGGCCATCTTGTCCTTGAGCGGCTGCAGCCAGCCCTTCGCAGCGAATTCCGCGGTCCAGACAACGTCAACGCTCGCTACGTCGTAGTCAGCATTCTTGGCCTGGAAGTTCTGGACGAGGTCGTCGTGCTGCTGGTCCGCCTGGTCGGTCTGTTCCTTGAACGTGACCTTCTCATCGGGGTGGGCAGCGTTCCATTTTTCGATGAGGGGACGCACAACGTTGCTGTTGTCCTTACCCTGCACGTAAGTGATGGGACCTCGGCTGTCGATGTTGGCTTCGGCGTCCCCGCCGCCACCGCCGCCGCCGCCTGTGGTACCGCCCCCGCCGCCGCCGCCGCATGCGGCCAAGGTCAGGGCCAGGACACCGGCGGTGGCAACCGGAAGTAGGAATCTAGGGGTTTTCATAAGCTTGAAGCTCCTCGCTGAGTGACAAGTAGGTCTACGTGCGCTTGCTAGGTGAGGTTGATGTGGTGAGGTTGATGTGGTGACGCTCACACTAGTAAGGTTGCTGCGAACAATGCAAGCGTTTACATCAAAAAGTTATCTGAGAGGAACCAAATGTCCAACACGGACGTTCCTGTTGACCGCCCAGCCCGCCAGGAATGGTGGGCGGACGCCGTTGTCTATCAGATCTACCCCCGGTCCTTCGCGGACGGCAACGGTGACGGCATGGGCGACCTGCGCGGCGTTACGGAACGCCTGCCCTACCTGCAGCAGCTGGGAGTGGACGCCATCTGGCTCTCCCCGTTCTACAAATCCCCGCAAGCTGACGGGGGATATGACGTGGCCGACTACCGCCAGGTGGACCCGCTCTTCGGGTCGATTGAGACCTTCGATGCCATGTTGCAGGAAGCTCACCAGCGCGGGCTGAAAGTCATCGTGGACCTGGTACCCAACCACACCTCCGACGAACACGTATGGTTTCAGAAGGCGCTTGCTTCACCGCCCGGCTCCCCTGAACGGGCCCGCTACATGTTCCGGCCCGGCAAGGACGACGTTCCCGGCTCCGGTGATGGCAACCTCGCCCCGAACAACTGGAAATCGATCTTCGGCGGGCCAGCCTGGAGCCGGATCACCGAGGCTGATGGGTCTCCCGGCGAGTGGTACCTCCACCTTTTCGACACGAAGCAACCGGACCTCAACTGGGGAAACGCCGAGGTGCACGAGGAAATGCGCTCGGTGCTCCGCTTCTGGCTGGACCGGGGTGTGGATGGATTCCGTGTGGACGTGGCCCACGGCCTGATCAAGGAGCCCGGCCTGCCCGACTGGGAAGGTGTTGCCGCAATGGTTGAAGGCACTCCGGAAGTGAGTCGGGAAGCTGTGCACCGCCCCGGTGACGCACCTGGAGCCCATACCGACGCCGAAGAGCCCCACCGCGCGGTATCCCCGGTTTATCCGCCCTCGCCGTTCTTTGACCAGGACGGGGTGCACGACGTCTACCGCGACTGGCACAGTGTGCTTGCCGGGTACGACGGCGACCGCATGCTGGTGGCCGAGGCCTGGGTGGAGCCGGCGGAACGGCTGGCCCGCTACACCCGCCCGGACGAGATGCAGCAGGCCTTCAATTTCGATTTCCTGCTTGCAGGCTGGGACGCGGAGCGCATGGCGGAATCCATTGAGGCCTCCCTGGCAGCAGCTTCCTCTGTGGGTGCTCCCTGCACTTGGGTGCTGAGCAACCATGACACTGTCCGCCACACTACGCGGTTCGGCCTTAAGGATCCCACGACGTTCCCCAAGGGCCTGGGAGGAGATGACGAACAGCCCGACCCAGCATTGGGGCTGGCCCGTGCCAGGGCCGCGACGTTGATCTCGCTTGCCCTGCCGGGCTCCGCATACCTGTATCAGGGAGAGGAGTTGGGGCTCCCCGAGCACACCACCCTTCCGGCCGGTGCGCGGCAGGACCCAACGTTCTTCCGGACCCGGGGCGCAGAGATCGGCCGTGACGGCTGCCGCGTCCCGTTGCCCTGGACCGCGGAGCTGCCGGGCTACGGCTTTTCGATAACCCGGGACGGCGAAACTTCGCAGCCCTGGCTCCCCCAGCCGGACAGCTTTGGGCCCTTGGCGGCGGACCAGCAGGAGGGAGTGGAGGGCTCTACCCTGGAGCTTTACCGCGCTGCCCTTGCCTTCCGGGCCGCCCGGCGGCTGGGTGCAGGGTCCGTTGGCTGGGCCGAGATCCATGCGCCGGACAGCGGGGTGCTGGCCTTCCATAACGGGGACATCCTGGTGTTGGGCAACCTTGGGTTCGCGTCCGCCCCGGTCCCTGAAGGGTATTCCGTGGTTCTCTCCAGTGGCCCGGAACCTGCCGCCGAGTGGGCGGGCATGCGTGAAGTGTCCGTGGACTGCGCTGTCTATCTCGCCAAGGACTGAACGAGCCGTCGGTCAGCGGACGCGCTCAGCCCTGCTGAAGCGCGTCCGTGCGCCGGCGCCGATATGGATCAGGACGGGAATCGTCTTTCCCACCACCTGTTCCAGTGCGGCCACCAGCGCGTACACCTCGTCGGCGAGCAGGTGCGGGGCCACGCCTTGGCGCGGGAGGAGGCGCACTTTCAGGGCCGGGCTGCCTTTGACGTCGTAGGTGGTCACGGTGGCGCCGGCTAAATCGGGGCGGTTCGCGAGGGCATGTTTGAGCGCCTGCTCCGCCACTCCTCCGCCGATCCGCACGTCGCCCGGGACCTCACCGGGATCGTATTCGACAGCCAGCAGGTTTGCCCGGCCCTTGCCCTGCTGGGCAACCCAGGCCACCATGAGCCCGATCAGCACCAGCAGGGCCAGCGCCACCACGATCCATAGCCAGCTTTCACCCCGCCCGGGGAACCTGGTGGCGTTGAAAGCCTGGTTGACTTGATTCCAGACCCCGGGTGACCAGGAATGCCACCAGGAAGCCACGGCCGGGACTGCGGCCAGCAACATCAGCAGGCCGCCCACAGCAATCAGCATCAGCCCCAGGAGCGCAATCAGAATCCGGTTGAGAAGCGTAGGGGTGCTGTTCATGCGCCGATCACTCCTGACGGCGCCACATTGACCTGCACCTCTGGTGTTGGATCCAGTGCCATGCCGCCGAGCTCGCTTTGGACGGCGTTGAGCACAGCATCACGGTCCACGGGAACTCCGGAGGTGGGCCGGACATTCACCACTACCTGCCGTTGCGAGACCACCACTGTGACTTGTTCGGGTGTGACGTTAGCGGCAAGCCGGGCGCGGCGCGCCAGCGAGGAAGCGATGACTTCATCGTCCACCACCACGGCAGGGCCACCTGCGCCCCCGCCGCCGCGGACACGATGCCGGGCACGGCGCCCGGGCAGGACCCCGTTGAGGAAAAATACCAGGCCGAACATGGCGAGCACTGCTCCAATGGCGCCCAGCAGCAGCGGCGAAATCCCTGCGGGCAGGGCCACCAGGCGTTCAGCTGCCACCTGCGGCTCAATCAGCCAGGCCGGCTGCCCAAAGGCATGGACAGCAGCTTCGAGGAGCCCGTAGGCAGCAAGTGCAATGACCAGGACCGCAGCAGTGGTGGCCACCACTGCACGTGAGGAATGCGTCTCCCGGTGCAGGATACGGTCCATATCCGGGCCCTGGCTTTCCATCTGCCGGCTCATTGCACGCGCCCCCCTTCGCTGATCCTGGCCCCGCTGATCCTGATGTCCACCCGGCTCAACCGTGCCCCGCTCAGCTCTGTCACCGTGGCGAGGATGCGGGCCTTTGCCCTCACAGTGCGGTCCCAGATGGAGCCCCCGGCGCCCTCCACCCGCAAGGGGTCCATCACCACGGCGTTCAACGGCGGGATGCTGATAGGTGTGACGAGGGACAGCGCCAGCATGCCGTCGTCGTCCGCCCAGTCAGCCCGGACATCGTCCGCATCCACGCCCAGGAACTGGGCGGCTGCCGCTTTGGCGAGGCTTGTCAGGGCCTGCGTGCTGATGCGGTTGTGTCCGCTCAGCTCCTGGCCCCGGATGGCCGGGGCGGTGGAGCTCATGAGGACGAGCGCCGGCCGATGATGGCGTCCAGGACGCCGCGAAGGTCGAGTTTCCCTTCCGCGGCGCGGCCCAGAAGTGCCCCGATGGCCATAAACAGCAGGGATATAAGGAAGCCCCACAAACCGAATTCCAGGGACATAAAGGCAACAAAGGCACCCATGGCGGTACCGGCCACGGTGAGGTTCACAGCAGCGCCTCCCTTTCAGTGGAACCGGCAGTGGGCTTGAGTGGAGGCGGCACGTAGACGTCGGTGACTTCCACGTTGACCTCGATAACCTGCAGGCCCACGAGTTCCTCGACCGCCCGGTAAACTGCCGCGCGGACCTCGTTGGCCAATGAATGGAGCGGTGTTCCATAGCTCGCCACGAGGCTGATATCCACTGCAACCTGCGTCTCACCCACCTCGGCACGCACGCCGGCCGCATGATCCGAACTGCCGACGGCGTCGCGGATGGCGCCGAGCGCACGTGACGGTCCGGAGCCCAGTGAGTAGACCCCGGGGACGGCCCGGGCGGCAATTCCGGCCACTTTGGCGACAGCGGTTTCGGAGATCACTGTGCGGCCAAGACCAGGCACTGGCACAGGAACCGGGACGGCACGGCTCTGGATGCCCTGGCCGGGTTGTGGGTTCTGGTATTCCATCAGGCACTCCCCCTTCTGTTGATCCCAACACTATCCCCTGGCATTGACTTAACGGCAGCAGGGAGGGCACCCGCAAATGTGGAGCGTCCTACGGTCACGACGCCTGCGGCAGGGAGCTCAGATTCCAGAGCCCGGGTTAAAGAAGAAAAGCACCAGTTCCGAAGAACTGATGCTTCCCAGTGGTGGCTCCGACCGGCGTCGATCCGGTGACCTTTCGATTTTCAGTCGAACGCTCTACCAACTGAGCTACAGAGCCTAGGTGACTAGTCACCATGAGAGCCGGAATTTCTTCCAACAATCAGAGCGACCCTGACGGGACTTGAACCCGCGACCTCCGCCGTGACAGGGCGGCGCGCTAACCAACTGCGCTACAGGGCCTTGCGTTTCTTGCTTCACAGTATCTCTACCGCTTTTTTCAAGGCTTCCAGCCTACCAGACATTTTTTGTCTGTTTGACCAGTTCCTTGCGTACCCCCAACGGGATTCGAACCCGTGCCGCCGCCGTGAAAGGGCGGTGTCCTAGGCCGCTAGACGATGGGGGCCAGAACCCGTTCGGCACAAAATAAAGGCGTAAAGCGAGGCTTTCCGTCTTTCTTCTTCGCGTTGCTCCGAACTGGACTCTAAAACTATAGGGCCTACTCAGGAATAATCCAAAATCGGCGAAAACACGCGCCCAGAGCGGCGGGAACAGGTAAAGATGGACTGATGGACGCCGTTGCAGCACTCAACGAGATTGCCTTCTGGCTGGAGCGCGGACGCGCTGCCACCTTCAAGGTCCAGGCCTTCCGGAAAGCCGCCGGGGTGATCGCCCCGCTGCCGCCGGAAGAAGTGGCGGCCCGGGCCCGGAACGGCCGGCTGAAATCCATGAAGGGAATCGGCGACCGGACCTACCAGGTCATTCGGGACGCCGTGGAGGGCCAGGTCCCGGACTACCTCGCCGACCTCCGGGAGAAGGGCGCGCAGCCGCTGGTTTCCGGGGGCGCGGACATCCGGGAAGCGCTGCGGGGAGACTTGCACAGCCACAGCGAATGGTCCGACGGCGGCTCCCCCATTGAGCTGATGGTGGCGGCCGCCGGGGTCCTCGGCAGGGATTACCTTGCACTGACGGACCATTCCCCCAACCTCACCATCGCGAACGGGCTCTCAGCGGAACGCCTCCTGCAGCAACTGGACGTCGTGGCAGCCCTCAACGACGGCACGCATCCCAGCTCCGACGGGCAGCAGGAAAACCGGGTGCGGCTGCTGACCGGCATCGAGGTGGACATCCTGGAGTCGGGCGAACTGGACCAGGATCCTGACTTGTTGGACCGCCTGGACATCGTGGTGGCCAGCGTCCACTCCAAACTCCGCGCAGACCGGAATACCATGACGCGGCGCATGCTCAAAGGCATCCAGGATCCGCACACCAATGTGCTGGGACACTGCACGGGGCGCCTGGTGGAGGGATCGCGGGGCACGCGCCCGCCGTCGGAATTCGACGCCAAGGAGGTGTTCGCCGCCTGCGCGGAACACAACGTGGCGGTGGAGATCAATTCGCGGCCGGAGCGCCAGGACCCGCCGGATGCACTGATCCAGCTTGCCCTGGAAGCCGGCTGCCTCTTCTCGATTGACAGTGACGCGCACGCGCCCGGGCAGCTTGACTTCCTGCAGTACGGCGCCGAGCGCGCGGAGAAGAACGGTGTCCCCGCGGAGCGCATCATCACCACGTGGCCAGTGGAGCGGCTGCTGGAGTGGGCCGCGGCGAACTAGCCTACTTGACGGCGTCCGCGAGTTTCTGCCGGAAGTCCGCCTTGGTGGACAGGGTGAGCTTTTCCCCGTTGAGGAAGAAGGTGGGGGTTCCGGTCACGCCCAGGGCATTTCCGTCCGCGATGTCCGCCAGGATGCGCTCCTCCGTCTTTGGATCGGCGAGAACGGCGTCAAACTGCGGAAGGTCCAGCCCCAACTGTTGGGCGTAAGTACGGAACAGCGGCGCCTGGGACTGCTGGCTTCCCGCCCACTGGGATTGGGTTTCGAACAGCTTGTTGGCCATCTGCTGGTACTGGCCCTGCTGTCCAGCCGCCTCCGCGGCCAAGGCCGCCTGGCCTGAATTCGGGTGGGCTGACAGGGGGAAGTGCCGGTGGACGAACGTGATCCGGTCCCCGAACTCCGCTTTGAATTCCTCCACGACCGGATGGACGGAGCCACAGGACGGGCATTCGAAGTCGAGGAATTCCACCAGTTGCGCTTTCTCCACCGCCGGGCTGGTTAAGCGGTGGCTGTCTGCCCGGACAAGCTGTTCAGCACCCGCGGCCGGCGGCGCGGACTGCTGGGACTTCCCGAAGGTCAGCGCGGCATACCAGGCCACGCCGGCCACTACCACTGCTGCAAGGACGACCCAGATGACTGTCCGTACCAGGCGGGCCGTATCACGCGGAGGAGAAAGGTTTGAGGCCATAACCCGCATCCTAACCGGCAACCCGGTATCCATTGCGGCACTTTGGCTCATCTTTGGCAGGAACTTGGCCAGACGTGGCCGATTTCCGCGAGCCACTGACCCCTGCCCCCGCCTAGATTGGCACCATGGCATCAAGCACCCCCGTCAGCACAACGGCTCCTCCACCTGCCCCCGCGTCCCGGATCAGGGCACTGGGCGTGGCTGCCATGGCCGTCACCGTGGTCCTCTGGGCTTCGGCGTTTGTGGGAATCCGGGCGATCGGCCCCCACTTCTCCCCCGGCTCCCTGACGCTCGGAAGGTTGGCCATTGCCGCCGCCGTACTGGCCTTACTGGTCCTCCCCCAATTGCTGAAGAGCAGGCTCCTTCCCCGGGGCCGGGAGTGGTGGCCCATACTCGCCTACGGGGTGATGTGGTTCGGCGGGTACAACGTGGCGTTGAACGCGGCCGAGCACGTGCTGGACGCAGGAACCAGTGCCCTGCTCATCAACGTCAATCCCATCCTCGTGGCCATCATGGCCGGCATTTTCCTCAAGGAGGGCTTCCCGCGGTGGCTGATCATCGGAAGCCTGGTTGCCTTCGCCGGGGTAGCGCTGATTGCAGTGGGTTCAGGCCGGCCGTCCGTGCCAGGGGAAGATTCGACGGCGGATGTTGCGGGCGTGTTGCTGTGCCTCCTTGCCGCCGTGCTCGCCGCAGTCAGCGTCATCATCCAAAAACCCGTACTGCGGAAGTTTCCCGCCGCGCAGGCCACATGGTTCGGGATCCTGGTGGGCGCACTGTGCTGCTTGCCGTTTACGGGGCAGCTGATCACCGAAGTCCAGGCCGCACCGCCCGAAGCAACCATGGGCCTGGTCTACCTTGGGATCTTTCCCACGGCCATTGCCTTCACCACCTGGGCTTACGCGCTCTCGCTGGTCGAGGCCGGCAAGCTCGCAGCCACCACCTACCTGGTGCCCGGCACCACCATCCTGATCTCCTGGCTCCTCCTGGGCGAGATTCCCACGGCACTGGGCCTGGTGGGCGGCGTGGTCTGCCTTGTGGGCGTCGGATTGACCCGGCGCAGGACCCGGCAGGGACGCGGAGCCAAGCAAAAGGTTCTTGGCTAAAGTCGGAGTATGCCAGCCAGCCTGCCGCCGGGTCTGCCCGTCGTACCTGAGGGTCCCAGCGAGCCCCTTCACTCCGCCCAACACCAAAGCTTCTCCATGTCCGCGAACGAGTTCGAGGCCGCCGTCCAGGATGCCCTGAACAGCATCCCGGACAAGCTGGCCAGGGCCATGGACAACGTGGCGGTGTTCATCGAGGACGACTACGTGCCACCGGCCGGGGAGGACCCGGACACAGTCCTCCTGGGACTTTATGAAGGCGTGCCGCTGACCGAAAGGGACTCCTGGTGGGACGCGGGTTCGTTGCCGGACCGCATCACGATCTTCCGCGAACCCATCCTTGAAATCTGCTCCTCACGCGAGGACGTCATCCACGAAGTGGCAGTGACGGTGGTCCACGAGATCGCCCACCACTTCGGGATCGATGACGAGCGGCTGCACGAGCTCGGCTGGGGCTAGCCTTGTAGGCATGGGACACGACCACAGCCACACGCACGGTATTACCGCAACGGGCCGGCACCGGAAGCGGCTTGTGGCCGTCCTCGTCATCACACTGGTTGTGGTCCTGGTGCAGGTGGTGGGTGCAGCCCTCTCCGGTTCGTTGTCACTGCTTGCCGACGCCGGACATATGCTCTCCGATGCGGCCGGGGTAACCATCGCATTGCTTGCCGCCTGGATTGCCGGCCGGCCTGCAAGCGACCAGCGGACCTACGGGTACCAGCGGGCCGAAGTCCTTGCGGCCCTGGCCAATGCATTGATCCTGATCGTGATCTCCGTTGTGATCTTTACCGAAGCAATCCGGCGGATTGGTACCGCGCCTGAGGTACAGACGGACATCATGCTGTTCGCCGCAATCCTCGGTGCTGCCGCCAACATCGCTTCGCTCCTTATCTTGCGCGGGGCACACCAGGAAAGCCTCAACGTCCGCGGCGCCTACCTTGAAGTTCTGGGCGACCTGCTGGGTTCCTTCGCCGTCATAGCTGCCGCTGTGGTCATTATGCTCACCGGCTTCCAGGCCGCTGACACTATCGCGTCGGTGGTGATTGCCCTGTTGATCCTGCCGCGGGCATGGAGCCTCTTGCGCGATGTGGTTGATGTTCTGCTCGAAGCCAGCCCCAAGGGCGTGGAAGTGCAGATGATCCGCGAACACATTTTGTCCGTGGAGGGCGTTTCCGACGTGCACGACATCCACATCTGGACCATCACTTCCGGCGTGCCTGTTTTCTCAGCGCACGTGGTGGTGGAGGACGGCGTGCTGACCGCCCGCGGAGCCGACCAACTGCTGGACAAGCTGGTGACCTGTCTGGGCTCCCACTTCGATACCGACCACTGCACGTTCCAGCTGGAACCATCCACACACTCCGAACACGAGGCGCACCAGCACGCCTAGCCGTGTTACTCAGCCGGCGGTCTATTACTGGTGGGCACGTGCCCGAGCTGCGACACGCCCGCTTGGCTAGGCCGAAAATGACACTGTTGTGTTTTATGTTATTGATGTGACTGCTGTTGCTAAAGTGCAGAAGCCCACGTAGCCTCGGGACTGCTGGGGAGCAAACCAGGGGCACCGCCCTGCCGTGATCAGGACCTCCCAGCCTTATCACTTCGAGGTTTCTGCAGATGGTTTTGACCGGATCCGGGCGCAAAGCGGCCGTGCTGTGCGTCGCCGCCGTGCTCATTGGAACGCTGGCAGCGCCCGCAGGAGCTGTAACAACGCCGTTGGCGCCGCACGTCTCCGTACCTGCAGCTCCAGAAATGCCGTCGGCGGAGGATATCGCGGCTGCCAAGGCCAGCGCGTCCGCCACAGCGGACCAGGTCTCCTCCATTGAACGGATCCTCGAGTCCGCGGCAAGCTCACAACAAGCCGCCTTCGCTGTTTCAATGCAGGCCAACAACGCCTACAGCGAGGCCCTGGTGAAGCTGCAGCAGCGTTCGTCGGCGGCGGCTGTCGCTTCGGCGAAGGCCACTGCAGCCCAGGAACAGCAGGACAGAGCCAAGAAGCAGGTGGGGCAACTCGCCGGGGACCTCTACCGCCACGGCGGGCTCAACCCCACCCTGGGTACCTTTGTCAGCGGCAGCGGGGACACCCTCCAGCAGGCCGCCACGCTGCAGGCCCTGTCGGCCAGCCGGAGCCGGGCCTTCGAGGCGGCAGATGCGGCAGCCCAGGCCTCGGAGTCGCTGACGGCGGCCGCTGAGGATGCCACAAAAGCGGCCGATGATGCCGCAAGGACGGCGGAAGCCCGGAAGACCCAAGCGGAAGAGGCCAATGCGGCCCAGGCCAAGGCAGTGGCGGACGCCAAGGCCCAGCGCACCGTCCTCGTGGACCAGCTGGCCAAGCTCCGGAACACCACCGGTGCCCTTGAATCGGCCAGGGTGGATGCCCTCGACCGGCAGCGCGAGGAGGCCAGGCTGGCGGCGGCGCTGGCAGCTGCGGAGCGGTCCGCCCCGGAGCAGCCGGCTGCTCCGGGAAACCGGCCTGCCCAGGCAGCCCCTGCGGCACCGGCTCCTGCCGTGCCCGTTCCCGCAGCTCCGGCTCCAGGTCCAGCTCCGGCAGCTCCGGCACCGGCGGCACCAGCTCCGGCACCAGCCCCTGCTCCCGCACCTGCACCAGTACCAGCACCTGCCCCAGCAGCCCCGACACCAGTACCAGCCCCGGCACCCGCACCAGTCCCGGCACCTGCCCCAGCAGCCCCGGCACCCGCACCAGTCCCGGCACCTGCACCTGCACCTGCACCTGCACCATCCATTGGAAGTGGAACCTACGAGGCTGCTATCTCGGTGGCCCTGAGCAAGGTGGGTGCACCTTACTACTACCAGTGGGGCGGCACGGGCCCCACCGGTTTCGACTGCTCAGGGCTTGTGCAAACGGCGTTCGCAGCCGCCGGCAAGTACCTGCCCCGCACGGCCGCGCAGCAGTACGCGGCTGCTTCCGTCCACGTTCCCATCTCGCAGGCACGGCGCGGCGACCTGCTGGTGTGGGGATCGCCGTCGAACTTTTACCACGTGGCCATCTACCTGGGAAACGGCCAGGTGGTGCACGCGCTGAATCCGCAGGAGGGCATCGGAGTCACCTCGCTCAGCGCGATGGCCGGCATGCAGCTTCACGGATACGCGGCGCGTTACTGACCCTCGGAACGAACCGGCACGGGTCAGCTCAACACATCCTTGGTGACAAAACGTCCATAGGCGAGCGCCCCAAACACTGCGATATACCCCGCCTGCAGCAAGGCGTTGCTGGTGAACGAGTCCCACAGCACCGGCTGGCGGAGCAGGTCGCCAAAGCCCAGCCAGTAATGGCTGAACAGCCACGGGTGCAGCCACTCGAGCTGGGGCAGCTGGTCAAGGACCTGGGACACCACCGAGACCACCACCGTGGCGGCCATGGCACCTACTGGAACCACTGTAAGGGTCGAAAGGAACAGCCCTATCGCTGAGAGCCCGGCGAGGGAAACGGCCAGGTAACCAGCAATCAGGAGGAGGCGCAGCGCGGCCTCCGGCGGCTCGATCACGTCCCCGGACAGCAAAGTCACGGGACCCACGGGGAAGAGCGCCGCCCCGATGGCGGCACCGGCCAGTGCGACTGTGACGGGCGCGGCCAGGCAAAACGCCAGGGCCCCCGCGTACTTCACCAACAGCAGCCGCACGCGGCCCGTGGGAGCAACCAGCAGGTACCGCAGCGTTCCCAAATTGGCCTCGCCTGCGATGGTGTCCCCTGCCACCACGCCCACCGTCAGCGGCAGGAACAGTGGAACAGATACCAGCATGGCGGTGAAGGCCACGAACAGCCCGTTCTGCGTGATGCGGTCGAGAAAAGCAGGACCCCGCCCCGCCGGAACCGCGGACGAGATCCTGACGGCCACCGCGATCAGGACCGGGATGGCGGCCAGCGCCAGCAGCAGGGCCCACGTACGCCGCCGGCCAAACAGCACCCGAAGTTCCGACAGCAAAAGGGACAGCCCGGATCCGTGCGGCGCCCACGCGGGCTTCCTTCCTGCTGTTCCTGTTGTTTTTCTGGTCTCCTGCCGTGCGCTACTGGGCAACGTCGAACCCCTCCCCCGTCAAGGCAACAAAGCGGTCCTCGAGGCTTTCCCGTTCCACCGCGAAACCACGGACCCGGACGCCCGCATGCACAAGGTGGGCCACGATATCTTCAGCGGCGGCACCACCCGCGGCGGCATCCGGGGAGGCCCCCGGCACGGGCCTCCCCGCCTCAACACCCGGTCCCGCAAGCGCCCCGGACCCGGCAAGCACCGCCGTCACCACCTCACCGTCAGCTTGCGCAGCTTCGGGCTCCGGCGACAATCCCAGGCGCGCCAGGACTGTCATGGCGGCTCCGGCGTCCGGTGTCACCAGCCGGATGCAGGCGCTCCCGGACCGGCGCAGCTCGGAAAGCGGGCCCTGGGCCACGAGCCGGCCGGCGCTCATGATGGCCGCATGGGTGCAGATCTGTTCCACCTCGGCCAGCAGATGGCTCGAAACAAAGACGGTGGTGCCGTCGGCTGCGAGGGAACGGACGAGGTTCCGCACTTCACGTGTGCCCTGGGGGTCCAGTCCGTTGGTGGGCTCATCCAGCACCAGCAGCTCGCGGGGTGACAGCAGCGCGTTGGCGAGACCCAGCCGTTGCTTCATGCCGAGGGAATAGGCGTGCACCCTCTTGCCCGCGGCGTGGCCCAGTCCCACCTGTTCCAGTGCCTGGTTCACGCGGGCTTTGCGGGTGGCGGGCGCGGCATGCCGGGTGGCGGCGTCGAGGCGGTGGAGGTTCGCGGTCCCGGAGAGAAAGGGATAGAAGGCCGGGCCCTCCACCAGCGCCCCCACCCGCGGGAGTACTTCCTGGAATTTGCCTGGCATGTCCATCCCCAGCAACCGGATGGACCCCGCGGAGGCGGCGGCGAGGCCCAGCAGCATCCGGATGGTAGTGGTCTTTCCGGAGCCGTTGGGCCCCAGGAAACCAAAGACGGCGCCGGGTGGCACCGCCAGGTCAAGGCTATTGACGGCCACCTGCTGCCCGAACCGCTTGGTCAGCCCCTGCGTCTCGATGGTCAGGCCGTGGGTCCGCCAGCCGGGGCCTCCTGCGGCCCCTGTCACGGAGCTGCGGATGCGGCTTGCAGCCTCTCCGGCGGGACCATGCCCGCGAAGATCCGGCCGTCGTCGGTGAGCAGGACGTTGAACAGCGTGGTGGAGAGCAGCCGACCGCCGGGAACTGCGACGGCGGCCTGGGATAGCAGCGGATTCCGGGACAGGAAGGTATCCATGGCCGCGGCGGCCCCTGCCTCCGCCGGAACTTCCACTACCGCCTCCCAGCCGGCGCCGGTCAAGTAGGGCCGGACTTTGTCCTTGATACTCTTGGCCGGGTCATCCGGGGTGTTGTGCTTGCCTGGACCGGCCGGGAAACCCGGGTTGACCGGCCATCGTTCGGGATGGCGGAACTGCAGCTCCTCCACCGTGCTGCCCGGCGGCGGGACGAAGTTAAACAGCGCCTCGTCCGGAGCCTCCAGGGACAGGCTGCTGAATCCGGCGCTGAAGGCAGGCTGTGCTGCGCCGCGGGCCGTTACTTCCACCGAGAGCGGCATGCCGCTGGCTGCGTCGACGGCGATGGCCACCTTGCCCACGAGGGTGCCCCCGGTGCTCGGCTCAAGCAGCAGGTTGTAGGCAGGGCGCCCGGCGGCTTCCACGTCCGGCCCCACGGACACGGCGGTTGAACTGTCCGCCGCGGCCAGGAACTTCTCTGCAAGCTCCTGCGGCATGGGCGGGATCCGCTGCGCCTTATCAAGGGATGGCGTCCCCGTGTTGCCCGGGTCGGCCAGCGGCGGCTGGGTGAGCGGCAGGTCATTGGCGTAGGCCGGCAGGGTCAGGTGGGCAGCCGAGTTGTCCTTTGACGAGTAGAACCAGACGTCGTTGCCGCGGCGGATAATGTCCCGCTCGGCGAGACGGTCCACCACCTGGATGCGCGCCTTGGTCTTCCCGTCCATGAATACGCGCGCCGTATGCTCCCCGGTGAGGAACTCCATCACTGAGGCTGCGCCGCCGGCAGATGCCGGACCCGAGGTGGGACCCGTTGCCGGCAGTTCCGGCAGCCCCAGCTCGGAGGACTGTTGGACAGTTCCCGAAAAAGTGTGCGTCCTGTGACCGGCTACTAGAGCGATCACTTCGGCCGGGGTCTTGCCCGGCAGTGGATCACCGGCCCGCGCCGGCATGGATCCCACCAATACCCCGGCGGCGATCACTGCGGGTGCCGCCACGGCAGGCACCCACCGCACCCAGGCGCGGTTCATGCCGCGCCTGCTGTCCATACTCCGGCGGTTCGTAGTCCGGCCGTCTCCGTCACTGGAGCCCATAGTCCTAGGGTACGCCTCAGGCCCGTTCCCTACACCTGTCCGGGAGCCCGCCCGAGGCTACGCGGGCACTACGGTTCCAGCGCCGCCGTCGACCGTTATTTTTTGTCCGGTGGCAAGCCGGACGGTGGCCTCCGGAACCCCCACGACGGCGGGAATGCCATACTCCCGCGCCACCACGGCACCATGCGAGTTGGGCCCGCCCATCTCCATCACCAGGCCGCCGGCTGTCAGGAACAAGGGAGTCCAGCCGGGATCGGTGGACGGCGCCACCAGGATCTCTCCGGGTTCAAGGTGGGCACCAACGGGATCGAGAATGACCCGGGCAGGAGCCGTGACCGAACCCGCCGATGCCGGGCTGCCGGACAGCACGCCGTCGGCCACCCTGGCACTCGCGGCGTGCAGCACCTCAGGCTCGGTGCCGTCCGAGAGCAGGACCCGTGGAATATGGCGCCTGCCGAGTTCGCTGGCGTAGGCCGCGCGCCGCTCGACGACAAGTTCGCGCAGCGTGCGGGTTTGGCTGGCCCCGTTGGCGCTCCGGCCGGCGAGTGCGTGCCTGGTCTCCTCGAAGTCCAGGAAGAAGACGTCGTCCGGGCCCTCCAGCTGGCCCTCCTCTGCCAGCGCCGCTCCCACATGGGCCAGCTGCGTCCGCACTTCAGCCAGTCCCAGGACCAGCTGGTACTTGGGCAGCTCCCTGAGCCCGGCGAAAACCCTAGTGCGGCGCAACGCCGCAGCCACCAGCAGCGCACGTCCCCTGCCGCGGCGGCGCGCCTCGGCTACCAGCCGCGCTACTTCGGCCTCTGCCTCTGCCTCTGCCCGGCTGAACTGCACATCCGGTGCCATGGCGGGATCGGCGAGGCGCAGGTAGTTGGCCAGCACGCCAAGGATGTAGGTGGGGTCATCGGACCACCGGGGCATGCCTACATCGATTTCGGCCACTGCCCGGTGCCCGTAACGTTCGAGGAACCGTACCAGGCCTGCGTGCAGGACAGGGGGCAGGCGCCCGGCGTCGAACTCCGCTGCGAGCTCGGACGGCTGCCGCGCTTCCAAAACCGTGCGCGACTCGCGGTCATCCTTCAGTGCTGATGCGAGGCGCCACAGCTCGAGGTCCATCTCGGTGGTCACGTTCTGCGGGAGGCCCCGGAGCACTTTCTGCAGGTCCTCCCAGCGATTTGTGCCTCCCAGCAGTCTTCCCGCCAGCCAAAGCATTGCGAATCCCAACGCGGGCAGGGGCAGAATGGCCGGGACGACCGCGAAGAGCCTGCTCCCCAGGAGCCGCTCGGCGTGGTCGAGCCGTTCAACCGGCCCGGCCCCCGGCCCCAGCTCCAAGTCGTCAGCTAATTGCCGGGCAAAGCTGTCCAGGCGGCGCAGCGCAGCCTGGGGCCGGAACAGCCCCCGGAGCATCGACTCCGGCGCGCGGGCCCGCACAGCTGCCGGCAGGACATGGCGCACCAGTCCGAGCGGGGTCCTGCGGGTTACCGAGAACCGGGGGTCGTCAAAAACCCGGCGCAACACCATGGCTGACCGGGCTTCCATGACGTCAAAAACCCGTGGCAGGATCCGGCGGCCAACGTTGCTCCTCACCGGCGTGGTGAGGTCGAAGTAAATGCGCTGGGCTGCCTCGGCAAACGGCGGGGGGCCATGCCGGGGCTCGGGGACGGCAAAACCGGCGGCCTTGGCTACGGAGGAGGCAATAAGCCGAAGCGACGCCAGGCCCATGGGCGTGAGGGGGCGGGTGAGGCCCTGGGCCAGGCTGAAGCACAGGTAGACCCTGCTACCTTTGCCGGGATAGCGGCTCTCCGGGATCGGGTACAGGGTAGTGATGGGCCGGGACTGGGTCAGCCAGAGGGCGCCGCCGGTGTCGATGGCCCATTCGGTGTCCTGCGGCGAGCCGAAGTGCCGTTCGGCCTGAACTCCGAGGGCCGCGAGTTCAACGGCTTGCGCGTCTGAGAGGCTGGAAGCCTCCGCCCCGCCGGGCAGGTCCTGCATCTCCGTTCCACCGCCCGGAAGCGGGCGCACCATGACACGCTTATCGCCCAGCTTCCGCTCAAGGACCTGGGCTTTTTCTGTGTCCACCACAAAGTGGTCCGGATTGACGGCCCCGGATACCACGGCTTCACCAAGCCCCGGTGCGGCGTCAATAACAGCTTCCCGGCGCCTGCCGGTCAGCGGGTTGGCCGTGAACATTACCCCGGCCGACGCAGCGTCAACCATCCGCTGGATGACGACGGCGAGGGCTACTTCGTGCGGGGCGATGCCCAGGGCTGCGCGGTAAGTTACTGCCCGGTCCGTCCAGAGGGAGGCCCAGCAGTTGCTCACGGCCTCGAGGACGGCGTCGATGCCGATGACATTCAGGTACGTGTCCTGCTGGCCCGCGAAGCTCGCAAACGGAAGATCCTCGGCCGTGGCCGAGGACCTTACCGCAACGGGAGTCGCTTTCCCCAGCGCTGCGTACGCCTGCTCCACGGCGGCAATGATTCGGGGCGGAACCGGAATGGCCCGGATGGCGTCCCGTGCCCGGCCCGCCGCCACCGCCAGTTCCGTGGTCCGGCTGGGGCTGCCTGGTTGCAGTGCGGCCTGGAGGGTGCCGAGCCCTGCCAGCACCCCGCCCTGGACCTTGCTGGCCGCTTCCCGGTAGGCCTCGGTGGTCAGGCAGAAGCCATCTGGCACGGGCAGCCCTGCTGCTATCAACTCGCCAAGATTGGCTGCCTTGCCTCCCACCAGCGGAAGCATGCTGCCGTCAACATGGCTGAGGCGCAGGATCAAGGCAGGACCGGTGTTCCCGTCCGGCTGGCGGGAACTGCCCCCGGTCTCTCCTGGTGGGTAGGCGGCCACGGTGACGCTCCCTCCGGCAGGATGTGATCAGGCTGCGCCGAGGATCGGCCCGAAGCTGGCCCGGTCGGCGAGTCGCGGGTCCTCACGGTCCGGCACCACCATAACGGGGCCCTTGGCGTGATGGAGGACGCCGTCCGAGGTGGATCCCAGGAGCATGCCCGCGAAGCCGCCGCGCCCGCGCGTCCCCACCACCACCAGCTCCACATGCCGGCTTGCGTCCACCAGGACGTCCACCGGAGAGCCGTCCAGCAGCTCGGATTCTGCGGACAGGTTGGGATAGTGGCTCCGCAGCCAGGCCATACCTGCGTCCAGGGTCTGCTGGATGTCCGCGAACAGCGCCTTACGGTCCATTGGAGCAGGAACCCACGCCAGCGAACCGCTGTATTGCGGAACTGCGCAGATTACCTGGAGCAATGCACCAAGCCGTACAGCCTGGTCCGCGGCTTCGAGCACAGCAACCCGGGCCTGCTCCGAGCCGTCCACGCCCACCACCACCACGTTCTCCACGCGCTGGTGCCCGGCCTTGGCCTGCTCGGCTTTGACCCGCCGGTCCTCGGTGGTTTCACCCAGCCGGTCCGAGCAGACCAGAGGCACTGTGACTGTTGGGCACTTCGCGTGAGCAGGCAGTGCGCTGCTTACGGAACCGAGGAGCCTCCCGACGAAGCCGCCGCGGCCCCGGGTGCCAAAGACCAGGAGCTCTGCCGTTTGGGACATCTCCAGCAGCACACCGGCCGCATCCCCGTTTTCCACGGAGGCACTGACGTCGATGTCATAAGCCGACACCTTCTCGAGGGCCTGCTGCACCACAGCCTCGGCGCCTTCACGGATTACTGAATCATCTACTGTGGCGTATCCGCCATCCAGGCCGGACGCAGCGAAGATCGGCACTGAGTAAGCGGTAACAATATGCAGTGGACGGCGGCGGCGCTGGGCTTCCATGGCCGCCCAGACCAAGGCGCACTGGCCGTGGTCCGACCCGTCAACGCCAACAACGATCCCGTCGGGGGCGGCATGAGAGCCACCGCTGTCCCGCGCCGGGTCCGGATGCAACTCCTGTGCGCCCATTGGGCCGCCTCCTCGCGATACTGCCTGATGTTGCGGCTATTCTGCCAGAAAGCAGGCCGTTCCCCGTGCACCCGTATCGCAGCCGCAAGCTGCTCAGGAAGGCCCGCTTCCAGTTCTCACTATTCTCTGTCCACCGTTGCTTAGCAAGCCTGTTCAGGGCAGGAAACGGCGGTTATCCACAGGCTCCGGGCGGTGGTCCGGAAAGCGTGTTCACCGGTAGGGGAATCTTCCTGGATTGGGCTATCCAGCGGCACAAATCTTCTGTAGTCTTCAGGACATTGTTGGTCCGGGACGCCTACTGCCTCTTCCTGTCAGAGCTGCCCGGCAACGCACTGCGGCCGGACTTTGGGGGTAACGGGACGCGCGCGGGCGAGGACGCCCGCACCTGCCGAAGCTTCGAAGGAGGAAACTGTAGTGTCAAGCATGCCTGGGAATGCCGGGACCGAGCAGACCACCACTGTGATTATTGGCACCGGCTTGTCCGGCCTTGCCGTGGCCGCCGAGCTATGCCGGCGCGGGGTGGACTCGATTGTGGTGGACGGACTGGACATCCTGGGGGCCGCACAGCCGGCCAACACAGCTTCGCTGCAGCGCTGCGACGCGGCGGACTCGGCAACGCTCCGGGAACGGAACGAAATCCTCCGGCACCTGCGTAACTATGCCGCCAGTCACGATGTGGATGTCCGCAACACCACCCGGGCCGTTCAATTGACCATGGTGGACGGCAAGTCCACCGGAGTGGCCGTCCCGCAGTGGGAGGTGCGTACGCCCACGGGCATCCTGGTAGCCGACAATATCGTGCTCACGCGCTGCGCCCACAGCCAGCTGCGGCGGATGATCAACGACTTCGGCATCTCGGTGGGCCGCAACCTCGTCGCCGCCATGCGCGCCATCGGCATCTACTTGGTGGGCGTGGGAGAGCTGATCACGCCTTCCCCCAAGGAGGTCCTGCGCCAGGCCAAGACGGTGGGCCATGCGATTTCCGCAAAGGT
The DNA here is from genome assembly GCF_059383655.1 of Pseudarthrobacter sp. Hb11. Taxonomy (NCBI): domain Bacteria; kingdom Bacillati; phylum Actinomycetota; class Actinomycetes; order Micrococcales; family Micrococcaceae; genus Pseudarthrobacter; species Pseudarthrobacter sp. Hb11. The sequence continues at coordinate 72,003 of NZ_JBWZCM010000011.1, read as the reverse complement.
CAACCCGGAGGCCGAGGCTCCCCCGTACACACGAAGCCTGGCGATCCTGCCCTGCTAGCGCCGGTCAGCCCTCGTCGCCGGCGCCCGCTCCGAGCCTGCGGCGGGCAAGGATGGCGAGGGTGGCAAGCAAACCTACCGCGGCAGCGGCGAAAATAACGATGCTCCATTGGAACGGTTCCCCGGAACCGGTGGGCTCCGGCGCCGCTGTCACTCCGGGTTCAGCGGTTCCCATTCCGGGAACTGTAGCGCCCGCCGTCGGACTCGCTGCCGGACCAGCCCCTTCCGCAGCTGCGGAAGCCGTGAACGTAAAGGTTCCCTCGATGGGATGCGAGTCGGAACTGACAACCCGCCAGGCAACTGTGTACTGCCCGGCCGGGCCGCCCGCCTTAAGTTTCTGGCTGGCCACGTTGTCCACGATCTCCACCGGCCCGTCCGCCCACTCTGCTCCCGAGGCGTCCTTGATGGAGAAGGATGAGCCGATTCCCAGCGGGTTGTTGTTGAAGGTCACCGATACCTGCTCCGGCGGCACCGCAACTGATGCACCCTTGGCAGGGGTGCTGGATTCGGCGGCATCGTGAGCCGCGGCCGGTCCGGCCAGGCCCAGGACAGCGGCAGCAGATACGAAGGACACGAGCACAAAGCTCAGTAAGTGGCGGCGGATGGAACGCATGCTTGGACTGCTCCCTCTGTGTTGGCTTCCTAACAGACTAGGCGAAATTGACGGTGACCCTGCCGGAGCCCCCATAGGATTCAGGTATCCCCAAAGACTCCCCCGGAGGACTAATGCTTAAGCAAGGCTCTGCCCTGGACCGGTATTTCATGATCACCGAGCGCGGCTCCAATCTCTCCCGGGAGATCCGCGGCGGCTTCGCCACCTTCTTCGCCATGAGCTACATCGTGGTGCTGAACCCCTTGATCCTCTCCGTTCCGGACTCCAGCGGCAACACGCTGGGCTTCCCGGCGGTTGCCGCTGTCACGGCCTTTGTTGCCGGCATCCTCACCATCCTCATGGGAGCCTGGGCCAGGCATCCCTTCGCGCTGGCCACCGGGCTGGGAGTCAACGCGTTTGTGGCGGTCACCGTCGCCACCAACCCGGGCCTCACGTGGCCGGACATGATGGGCCTGGTGGTCCTGTCCGGTGTCACGATGCTGATCCTTGTGCTTACCGGATTCCGGACCGCCGTGTTCAAGGCCGTACCCGAGGGGCTCAAGACGGCGATCGTGGTGGGGATCGGGCTGTTCATTGCCTTGATCGGCCTGGTTAACGCCGGCTTTGTCCGCCGCATCCCCGACGTGGCCGGTACCACTGTTCCGGTTGGGCTTGGCTTTGAGGGCAAGCTCCTTGGCTGGCCCACAGCGGTGTTCGTTTTTGGCCTGATCCTGACCATCGCCCTGGTGGTGCGCAAGGTCAAGGGCGCCATCCTGATCGGCATCATCACGTCCACCGTCATTGCCGTGATCCTGGAAATGACGCTGCACATCGGCCCCAGCGTCCAGTCAGGCAAAGCCTTCAACCCGCAGGGCTGGTCCCTGGTGGCTCCGACGTTCTCCGAATGGGCTGCGCCCGATCTGTCACTGATCGGTAAGGCCAACCCGTTCGGCGCCTTCGAACACCTGGGCTTTGTGGCGGCCACACTGCTGGCTTTCGTGATCCTGCTCAGCATCTTCTTCGACGCCATGGGCACCATGGTGGGCCTGGCGAACGAGGCCGGCACGGTGGATGAGCACGGCAACATTCCCGACGTCGACCGGGTCCTCCAGGTGGACGCGCTCGGCGCAATCGCCGGCGGCGGAGCTTCCGTCTCCTCCAACCAGATCTACGTGGAGGCAGGCGCAGGCATCGGCGAAGGCGCCCGCACCGGCATCGCCTCGATCGTCACCGGCCTCCTGTTCCTGGTTGCCATGTTCTTCACCCCGCTGATCAACCTGGTTCCGTTCGAGGCTGTTGCTCCGGCGCTCGTGGTGGTGGGCTTCATGATGGTGTCCCAGGTGGGCAAGATCGACTGGCAGGACTGGGGCATCGCGATTCCGGCCTTCCTGACCTTCACGCTGATGCCGTTCACCTACTCCATCGCCAACGGCCTGGGAGCCGGCTTCATCGCCTTCGTGCTGATCCGCACCGTCCAGGGCCGGATCAAGGAGATCCACCCGCTGATGTGGGCGGTGGCGGGGGCATTCCTGCTGTTCTTCGCGATTGGCCCCATCGAGGCCGCCATCGGCATGTAGTCAGGCAAGCAACCTGGCCCTGGTTTAAACCCGGGCCAGGGCCTGGCCGGAGTGCCGGGCCGCTACACGGGAGTGTTGGGGGCAAGTCCTTCATCACCCGACACTGCGCGGGCCTTTTTCTCGCGGAGCTTGTCCAACCGGTTCATCAGCGGCGAGGTGGTGGCGCCATGGATCACGATGGAGAGCGCCACCACCAGGCCCACGAACGCCCACAGCCACTCCGCCTGGTCCGAGAACTTGCCCTTGCCCAGTGCATAGCTGAGGTAGTATAGCGAGCCGATCCCGCGGATGCCGAAGAACGAAAGGGCGATCCGCTCGCGGGGCCCGGTTTTGCCGCCCAGCAGCCCCAGCCACCCTGCCAGCGGCCGGACCACCAGCAGGAACGCCAGGGCCACGAGGACTTCGGCCCAACCGATGCCTTCGAGCAGTCCCCGGGCAATCGCGCCACCCAGCAGGACCAGGATAACTACTGTCAGGAGCCGCTCCAGCTGCTCAACATAGGAGTGCAGCACTCGGTGGTAGCCGTGCGTGTGCTCTGCTGCGCGGATGGTGACCGCGCAGACAAATACTGCAATGAATCCGTAGCCCTCGACCACCTCTGTGAGGCCGTAGGCAAGGAATGTGGCAGCGAGCGCCACGAATCCTTCAGAGTGGTTGGAGAGCCGCAGGCTTTCGGCCCGGGCGGAGAAGAATATCCTGGCCAGCACCTTGCCGGTGAGGAAACCAAGGAGGAGCCCAACGGCGAGCCGCCACAGTACGTCCACCCCAAACCACTCAGGGAACCATGCCGACGGGGATGAACCGACGATGCTGATGGCAATGGCGAGGTAGACAAACGGAAAGGCAAGGCCGTCATTGAGGCCGGCTTCGGAGGTGAGGCCGAACCGGACCTCGTCTTCCTTGTCTGCACCCTCTTCCTGGTCCGCCGGTTCACCCACCTGCACCTCGGAAGCCAGCACGGGATCCGTGGGTGCGAGGGCCGAGGCCACCAGCAGTGCGGCGCCAAGGCCAAGGCCAAGGAACCACAGGCCCAGCAGGGTCAGGGCAATAATGCACAAGGGCATGGCGATTCCCAGCAGCCGCCACGTGGTGGCCCACCGTTTGCGCCCCACGGGACGGTCCAGGGCCAGCCCCGCGCCCATGAGGGAGATAATCACGCAGACTTCCGCGAGGTGCAGAACGAAGTCGCTGTTGGCTATCGGGTCCGGGTCGGGAAGGGTGGGGATCAGGGCGAACGCCCCCATCCCCGCCCCCAAAAAGACCATTGGCATGGAAAAGGGCATATCGCGCAGCAGTTTGGGGAGCACGGCGGCGGTGAATACTGCCAGGCCGGCGGCGGCGTACAGGATGTTGGGGGCTTCGAACATGTTGCTCTTTCCAGCCTTTGACGTTGCACGGGGGTTGCGCGTCACGAAGGCACTGTAGGTCCCGGTGGAGGGATTGCTCCACAATAGCCGGTTCAGTTTCCACATGGAGGATTCTTGGATTCCAGACATCACGACGGCGGCGTTGCTGGTTTTCGCCACGGGCATGCGGTGAGCTTGGAGCATGCCTGCCTTCCTCCCTGCCGTCGACGTCCCGCCAAAGCCCTGGACCGGAAGGTTTGACGGCGATGGCGCCGAGCACCGCCGCTGGTGGCAGGCGGTAACGCCGTACGACGCCGGACTTGCAGCCGCGGCCCCCAAGACGGCCGTCCTGCTCGGCTTCTGCAGCGACGAGGGCGTGCGGCGGAACAAGGGCCGGACGGGAGCGGCTGCCGCTCCCGCTGCACTGCGCGCCGCCCTCGGCCCACTGGCGTTCCACCTGGACCGCCCGGTTGCCGACGCCGGGGATGTGGTAGTTTCCGGTACCGGTCTCGAGGCCGGCCAGGAGCGAGCCGGCCAGGCAGTTGCGGCGATCCTCGACGGCGGGCGGCTCCCCGTAGTGCTGGGTGGCGGCCACGAAACCGCCTACGCCAGCTACCTGGGCGTGGCCGGATCTGCCGCTGTACAGGGCGGCCGCCGGCTGGGCGTCCTGAACCTCGACGCCCACTTCGACCTGCGCGACGAGCCCGAAGCCAGCTCCGGCACCCCGTTCCTCCAGATGGCCCGGGCAGAAGCCGCCGCCGGCCGCGACTTCCGGTACGCCGTCGTCGGAATCTCCGAACCCAACAACACACGCGCCCTTTTCGACACCGCGCAGAAACTGGGCGTGCGGTACCTGCTGGACGAGGACTGCGGCGCGGAGCGCGTGCGGGAGTTCGTGGCAGGATTCCTGGCCGACGTTGACGTCCTGTACCTGACGATCGACCTTGACGTGCTGCCGGCAGCGGTGGCGCCCGGCGTCAGTGCACCCGCAGCGTACGGCGTACCACTGGCAGTCATCAGTGCCGTGTGCCGGCAGGTGGCCCAGTCCGGGAAGCTGCTGCACCTGGACGTCGCGGAGCTGAACCCCGGGGTTGATATCGATGGCAGGACCGCAAAAGTCGCCGCGCGCCTGATCAACACGCTGCTGCGCTGATCGTTCCCTGGCGGGCCTCCCACCATGCGCCATTCACCAAAAAAGTAAGTAGGCTGTCCAATATTGGACTTTTTACTGACGGAAGCCGTGGGTGACGCACGCCGGCATCACCCGCCCTTACGTGGAATCGCGTGACGGGCGTGGGAACCTCCACAAGCACGTCATGCTGGTGCCGCTGGGCGAAAATGCCTTCCTGCTGGAGCTCGATAAGTTCCTGGTGGCAGCGAAGGAGCAGAAATGACAAACCTCAAGAGTCATGACGCAGTCCGTTTCGGGAATACCGATTTGCCGCCGGAACAGCAGGAGGCGCTGCGCAAGGCCATCAGGATCGAATGGACCACCATAGGCTTCCTGGTGGTCACCGCCACCATGGTGTTCCTGGTGCTCGGAAACTCCCAGGCCATGAATGCCGCCTGGATCGAGGACCTGCTCTCCTTCCTGCCGCCCATCGCCTTCCTTGTGGCGGCGCGCACCATCCGCAAACCTCCCTCCGAGAAGCATCCCTACGGCTATCACCGGTCCACCGGGGTGGCACACCTGGTGGCAGCCGTCGCGCTGACGGTGATGGGCGGCTACATCCTGGTGGAATCCGGCCTGGGACTGCTCAAGGCCGAGCATCCCACCATTGGCGGCATCGAGCTGTTCGGCAACACCATCTGGCTGGGGTGGCTGATGATGGGCGTGATGGTCCTGACTGCCGCGCCGCCGGTTGTCCTTGGCAGGATCAAGATGAAGCTCGCCGAGAAGCTGCACGACAAAGTTCTGTACGCGGATGCGGACATGAACAAAGCCGACTGGATGACGGCCATAGCAGCCGTGGCCGGGGTGGCGGGAATCGGCATCGGGCTCTGGTGGGCCGACTACGCTGCGGCCCTGATCATCTCGGCCAGCATCCTGCATGATGGCTTCAAGAACACCCGCGCCGCCGTTTCCGCCCTGATGGACAAGCGCGCCATGACCTACGACGATGGCAAACCCCACCCGCTGGGCAGGCAACTGGATGAGTACCTCCGCAGCCTCGACTGGGCAGACGATGCCAAGTCAAGGATCCGCGACGAGGGACACGTGTTCCACGTGGAGTCCTTCGTGGTCCCGGCCGGAAAGGTTATGCCCGCCCTCGAACAGCTTGAGGCTGCGCGTGACGCCTGCGTGAAGATGGACTGGAAAGTCCAGGACATGGTGATCGTCCCGGTGGCAAAGCTGCCCTCCGAGTTCCTTCCCGGCCCGACGTCAGGCGGGGAGCGTTAGGCCGCCGAGCTCCGTTTACTGGCCCTTAAGGACGTAGCGCCGCTCCGGACGCCCCACCCCGTACTTGAGCCGGACCTCCAGCGTTCCTTCGTCATGCAGGTATTCAAGGTACCGGCGGGCGCTGACCCGCGACGTGCCCAACTGTTCCGCCACCTCGGCCGCGGAGAGATCACCCTCCGCGGCATTAAGCGTGGCTTCCACAAGCTTGAGCGTCTCGATGCTGCAGCCCTTCGGAAGCGGCCGCCCGCCTTGGGTACCAGCGCCGTCCAGGCCGAACACCCGGTTCACGTCCGACTGCTCTGCCACGTCCTTGGCGGAATCCAGGCCCTGGTACGCGCTCCGGTAGTGCTCCAGGCGTTCCTGCAGGTCCGACTGCGAAAACGGTTTGATCAGGTAGTGGACAATCCCTCCCCGCAGGGCCTTGCGTACTGTTTCCACCTCGCGGGCAGCGCTGATCACCAGCACGTCGAGCTCCGGTGCCACGTCCCGCAGCCGGTGCATGAGGTCCAGCCCGTTAATGTCCGGAAGGTGGATGTCCAGAAGTACCAGGTCTGGCTGCAGCCGTTCCGTTTCAAGCACGGCCTGGGCGCCGGTATGGGCTACCCCCACCACCCCGAACCCGGGCGTGCGCTGAATGAACCCGGCGTGGACTTTGGCCACCATAAAGTCGTCATCGACGATGAGCACCTTGATCACTGCGTTGTACCTCTTTTGAATCGTGCGGTGAAGACTGCCCCGTTGTCGTTGGCCACCGTGAGGTCACCGCCGGAGCGTCGGCAGACCACCCGCGAGAGCGCCAGGCCGAAGCCTCGGCCCTCCGCCGGTGCTGCTTCCTTGGTGGAGAACCCCTGCAGGAAAATATCGTCCAAAGCCTCCGCGGGGACGCCCGCGCCGGTGTCCCTGACCGTGACGGTGACGTGGTCCGGGTTGTCCTCCACCAGCACGCGGACAGCGGCGTGCGGAAGCCCGGTGACGGCGTCGAACGCGTTATCCACAAGGTTACCCACAACCGTGGTGAGGTCTCGGGACAGGTCATCGCTGACCGGACGCAACACGGATTCGGGATCGAGCTGCAGTGCCACGCCCCGTTCGGTGGCGAGGCTGGATTTGGCGATCAGCAGTGCGGCGAGCGCAGGATCGTGGATGCGGCTGGTCACTTCATCGTTGAGCCTGGTGCGGTCCACGGTGGCACCGTTGACAAACTGCACCACGGAATCGTATTCGCCGATCTGAATCAGGCCAGAGATGACGTGCAGCTGGTTTGCGAACTCATGGGCCTGGGCACGCAGTGTGTCCGTGGCAGTGCGGGTGGCGCCCAGCTCACGCTCCAGCGAGGACAGCTCGGTCCTGTCCCTCAGTGTGGTTACTGAGCCGATGTCGCGGCCACGCGAGCGGATGGGGACGCGGTTCGCCACCACCAGGCGCTCCCCTACCAGCACCAGCTGGTCCGGGTCCTGCTGCTCGCGGGTCAGGACTGCCTTCAGCGCGGGATCCAGGGGAAGGGAACCGAGCCTCCTGCCAACGCAGTCCGGCGGCAGTCCCAGGAGTTTCCGTGCGCTGTCATTGGCCACCGTGATCCGTTCATGCGGGTCCAGCGCCACCACGCCTTCTTTCAGGCCGTGCAGCATGGCCTCCCGGTTTTCCACCAGTCCGGTGATTTCGCTGGGCTCCATTCCGAGGGTCTGCCGTTTGACGCGCCGGGACAGCAGCAGGGACCCCGCAACACCCAGGACACTCGCGACGCCGAGGTACGTCAGGAGGTTCGGAACGGCGTCGCCCAACCGTTCAAGGGTGGAGGGGTAGTCGCGGCTGACGGAGGCGATGCCGATCATCTTTCCGGCGTCGTCAAGCACGGGCACGTGCGCGGACAGGACGGCAGTGCCGCTGCCACCGAGCACGCCGGTCCAGGCACGGCCGTCCATCACCCTGCTGGCACCAAGTTCCAAGGGTTTCCCCAACAGTCCCGGATCGGAAGCGGCAACCACCGTTTGGTCCAGCTTTGCGAGCACCACCTGGGATGACCCGGAGACTGTCCTGACCGATTCCGCCACTGCGGGAAGGGCGGAGCCCACCCGTGGTTCCGCGTCGGGCAACAGTGCCCTTACTGCGGGGTTGTTGCCCAGGGCTTCGGCGGCGGACAGCGCACGCCGGCCTTCGATCCGCTCGAACGCAGCGGCAGACTGGGCCAGGGAGATGGCCACCACGGCCACAAGGACGGCCAGGACAATCAGCAACTGCAGTACAAGGTACTGCCCGGCGAGGGACATTCCTCTTCGTCGAGTCACTGCGTGATTCCTTTAGTGGTGGTTCGGGCGCTAGTGGTGGTTCAGGCGCCCGGGGGCGAAGGTGTGCAGAGCGCACGGCCGGTCCCTCCCGGCGTATCGGAACTATACCGCAGGCCAACAACGGATAAGCGGAGACCGCCGTTGTGCCCGTCCTGGCGCCGAGCCGCCGGAGAAGCCATGCTGCCCGAGGCAAGAGGGAGGGCCGGTGGGGCGCCGGAAACGTGAACGCAATGAACTTAACTTTCTCTGCGTACACAAGAGTGATGGTCATCACCACCGGGCCTAGCATCGAAGGACAGATCAGGTTTCGCTGATCATCCTGTACTGCATTGCATCACTGAGAAGAGGAACAACATGCGCCAGATCCGCGCATTGCGAGTCGCCGCCGTCGCCGCCGGCATCGCCCTGATGGCCACCGGCTGCGGTGCCACCGGCAAGAGCTCCACCGGTTCGGAAAGCTCCAGCGCTGCTGCCGGGCCAATCTCCGGCCTCCAGATCATGGTCCCCAACACCCCCGGCGGCGGCTATGACACCACCGCCCGCGTGGCCGCCAAAGTCCTCGACGACGAAAAGGTGGCCACCAACACTGAGGTCTTCAACCTCGCCGGTGCCGGTGGAACCGTGGGCCTGGCCCGCATCGTCAACGAAAAGGGCAACGGCGACCTCACCATGCTGATGGGCTTGGGCGTGGTGGGCGCGAGCTACACCAACAAGTCCGAGTCCAAGCTCACGGCCACCACTCCCCTGGCCAAGCTCATCGAAGAGCCCGGCGCCATCATGGTCAGCAAGGATTCGCCATACAAGTCCATCGATGATCTGGTTGCCGCCTGGAAGGCCGATCCCGGTTCCATCAGCGTCGGCGGCGGCTCCTCCCCGGGCGGCCCGGACCACCTGCTGCCCATGCAGCTCGCCGGCGCCGTGGGCATCGACGCCACCAAAGTGAACTTCGTTTCCTACGACGGCGGCGGGGACCTTCTCCCGGCCATCCTGGGAAACAAGGTGGGCTTCGCAGCCTCCGGCGCAGGTGAGTACCTCAAGCAGATCGAATCCGGCGAAGTCCGGGTACTGGCCACCAGCGGCCAGGAGCGGCTCGAAGGCGTGGACGCCCCCACGCTGAAGGAATCCAACATCGACCTGGTATTCACCAACTGGCGCGGCATCGTTGCCCCTCCCGGCATCAGCGACGAGGACAAGGCATCCCTGATCGCCGCACTGGAGAAGATGCACGCCACCGAAGGGTGGAAAGAGGCGCTGAAAACCAACAGCTGGACCGACGCCTTCATCACCGGCGACGATTTTGAGTCCTTCCTCGCCGAGCAGGACAAGCGGGTGGCGGACGTCCTCACGAAGCTTGGCTTGGCGTGAGTTCCTCCCCAACAGTGGCCTCACGGCTCAAAGGCCGCGCCGAGCTGGGGGTTGCCCTCCTGCTTGGCGCGGCCGGCGGCCTGGTCATCTGGGACGCGGCCCGGATTTCCACCCCGTACTCCCAGTCTGATCCGGTAGGACCGAAAACCCTCCCGTTCATCGTGGGCGCCATGCTGCTGATCTGCGCCGTCCTGCTGGCCGTCAACGTACTCCGTGGCGGCCAGGGCGAGGCGGAAGGCGGCGAGGACGTGGACCTGACCCACCCTGCCGACTGGAAAACGGTTCTGCCCCTGGCCGGCGCCTTTATCCTCAACATCCTGCTCATCGATTGGGCCGGCTGGGTCATCTCCGGCACCCTGCTGTTCTGGGGCAGCGTCCTGGCACTGGGCAGCCGCCACTACATTCGCGACGGGCTCATCTCCGTGGCCCTGTCCCTGCTGACCTTCTACGGCTTCTACCTCGGCCTTGGCATCGCACTGCCGGCCGGACTCCTGGAAGGAATCCTCTGATGGACGTCTGGTCCTCACTGATGGACGGTTTCGCCACCGCCCTGACCCCCATGAACTTCCTCTACGCCGTGATCGGGGTGCTCCTGGGCACCGCTGTCGGCGTCCTTCCGGGCCTTGGCCCGGCCATGACTGTAGCTCTGCTGCTCCCGGTCACCTACGCCCTGGAACCCACCAGCGCCTTCATCATGTTCGCCGGCATCTACTACGGCGGCATGTACGGCGGCTCCACCACCTCGATCCTGCTGAACACACCCGGCGAATCGTCGTCAGTGGTGACGGCGATTGAAGGCAACAAAATGGCCAAGGCGGGGCGTGCGGCCCAGGCGCTTGCGACGGCGGCCATCGGCTCTTTCATTGCCGGCACCATTGGCACCGCCCTCCTGGCAGTCTGCGCGCCGATCGTGGTGGACTTTGCCGTCAGCCTGGGCGCGCCGAGCTACTTCGCAATCATGGTGCTTGCCCTGCTGGCCGTTACCGCTGTCCTGGGTTCGTCCCGGCTTCGGGGGTTCGCCTCGCTGGCCCTGGGCCTTGCCATCGGCCTGGTGGGCCTGGACGTAGTCACGGGCCAGGCCCGGCTCACGTTCGGCGTGCCGCTCCTGGCGGATGGCCTGGACATTGTGGTGGTGGCGGTGGCGATCTTCGCCGTCGGCGAAGCCCTCTGGGTGGCAGCGCATTTGCGCCGCAACCCCCTGCAGGTCATTCCGGTGGGGCGCCCGTGGATGGGAAAGCAGGACTGGAAGCGGTCCTGGAAGCCTTGGCTCCGCGGCACCGCCTTCGGCTTCCCCTTCGGTGCACTCCCGGCCGGCGGCGCCGAGATCCCCACGTTCCTCTCCTACGTCACGGAAAAGCGCCTTAGCAAGCACCCCGAGGAGTTCGGGAAGGGCGCCATCGAGGGCGTGGCCGGTCCGGAAGCAGCCAACAATGCCGCAGCTGCAGGCACCCTGACGCCCATGCTGGCCCTGGGCCTCCCCACCAACGCGACTGCCGCAGTGATGCTCGCAGCCTTCACCAGCTACGGCATCCAGCCGGGACCCCAGCTTTTCTCGAGCCAGGGCCCCCTGGTGTGGGCACTGATCGCAAGCCTCTTCATCGGCAACCTGCTGCTCCTGCTGATCAACCTGCCGCTGGCACCGATGTGGGCGAAGCTCCTGCAAATCCCGCGCCCGTACCTGTACGCCGGCATCCTGTTCTTCGCCACCCTGGGCGCCTACTCGGTGAACCTGCAGGCGTTTGACCTGGTGCTCCTGCTGGCGCTCGGCGCGCTGGGCTTCATGATGCGGCGTTTCGGGCTTCCGGTGCTCCCGCTGATCCTCGGCGTCATCCTCGGCCCGCGCATTGAAAAGCAGCTCCGGCAGACGCTGCAGCTCAGCGCCGGTGATCCGGCCGGGCTCTTCAGCGAGCCGATCGCCGTCGTTATTTACATCATTGTGGGAATCATCCTGCTGTGGCCGCTGCTCTTCAAGCTGGTCCGGCTGAACCGTCCGGCTGCTGTTGTGCCCGCAAACGGCTCTGTGGCAACGGTCCCCAGGGAGGCTGGCGGCAGCGTCAGCCACGGCAGCCACCGGGCGGACTCCGGCGACGCATCCGATGGCGGCGGCGACTAGAGGCCGCCGGCACCGCTTCACGGCATTCAGTTACCCACAATCAGCAGAACAAGGAGACACCATGACCATCGTGGTGGGATACGTCCCAACCCCCGAGGGCGAAGCAGCCCTCACCCAGGCCATCGCCGAAGCCAGGAAGAGCAACACAACACTGCTGGTCATCAACTCGTCCAAGGGAGATGCGCTGGTGGACAACCGCTACGCCCAGGAGCCGGAGATCCAAAGCATCGAGGACCGCCTGGCCACCCAGGGCATCCAGCACGTGATCAAGCAGCCGGTCCGTGGCCACGATGCCGCCGCCGAGGTCCTGGACGCCGCGGAGGAGCACAACGCCGAGCTGATCGTGATCGGGCTGCGCCGCCGCACGCCGGTGGGCAAGCTCATCATGGGCAGCGTGTCCCAGCGGATCCTGCTCGAGGCCGACTGCCCGGTCCTGGCTGTGAAGGCCGGCTAGGGACTGCAGCCGGCCCGACCGGGCACGGCGCACCGCACCGCAACTAGGCGCGGAACAGCTCCTGGCGCTGGCGGCCCAGCCCCTCTACCTCCACCTCGACGACGTCTCCAGGCTGGAGGTAGGGGAAGCGGCCACTGAGCGCCACACCTTCGGGCGTTCCGGTAAGGATTACGTCCCCGGGCTCCAGGCGCATGTACTGGCTGCAGTGGTGGACCAGGGTGGGGGCGTCGAAGATGAGCTGCGCGGTGGATGAGTCCTGGCGCGGCTCACCGTTCACCCAGCTGCGCAGGGGGAGGTTCCCGCCGTCCAAGGCGCTTGCTGGAACAAGCCAGGGTCCCAGGGGTGTGGAGCCGGGCAGGGTCTTGCCCTTGGTCCACTGGCCGGCTGCCCCGGGGATCTGGTACTCCCGCTCAGAAAAGTCATTGGCGGTGACGTAGCCCGCGATGCAGTCCACAGCCTCGTCAACGGACCGGAGGTAGCTGGCTTCCCTGCCGATCACGATGCCCAGCTCAACCTCCCAGTCATATTTGCGGGATTGCGGCGGAACGGGGGCGGGGTCGTAAGGTCCCGTCACGGTGTTGGTCGGTTTGAGGAACACCACGGGAATCTCGGGCGGCGCGGAACCTGACTCAGCCGCGTGGGCGGCGTAGTTCATGCCGATGCCCACTACTGCTCCGGGGCGGACCAGCGGAGCGCCGACGCGGAGGGCCGCTGCTTCCGCCAGGATTGGCAGGGTACCTGCGTCCAGCGCTGCCCGGACCCTGCGCAACCCTCCCGCTGCCAGGAAGGCGCCGTCCACGTCCCGGGTGAGGGGCAGCAAGCTGAAGTACTGTTCGGCTCCGTCTTCGGATGACGTCAGGACCGCGGGCTGTTCCTTGCCGTTGTCCCCCAGTCGCATGATCTTCATACAGGATTTCCTTCTTTTTTGGAGTCCGACTCTTGATGGATTACCACCATGGTGGCGGAGGCGGCAGCACTTCCGCCACCGCACCGTTTGTGACTGTGCTGCCTTCGAGAAAGCGGGTTTCGCAAGAGCCGGGCCTTGCCTTCTATTGGGCAGTCATCTGACATTAAGCAGGGCAGCCGGTAGACTGGGTAGGCCCTGGGGACAAAACACAGAAAGTTCAGTACATGTCTACAGCCACTCTGGAACGCGTTCCGGCCACTTCCGTCTCCACGAAAGAGCCCCTGAGCCAGACAATCGACCTGGAGTTTTCCTCTGCAGGCGAAATGCACGCCGGCTTGGAAGAGGCAGTCGCTGAGCTGATCGAGGTAGCTACCCAGGACGCCGCATGCGGCATCCTGGTCACCCGGCTCCGTCCGGGACGCTACACGGTAGCGCTGGATGAATCAGTGCCTTTCGGTGAGACCTACGAGGCCATCGCCGCCTGACAGTTTGCGACGGATGCCTCTCCGCGCACAAACAAATGTCCCCGCCCCTGCGTCGAGCAGTGGCGGGGACATTTGTTTGCGATTGCTAAGACTGTCAGGCGCGGCGCACCTGCACGCCGTCGGACTTCAAAAAGAGCTCCTTCTCGGACGGACCAGCCGGCACGAGCCACAGAACGTTCCCGCTCTGGGACACTTCTTCCACCTCCCCGGTGGCTACCACATGCGCCTGCTTGATAATCTCGACGCGTTCCCCGGCCTGAAGGGTCCTCCAGTTAGAAACCGCGGCGGAATGGGCATTGCGCCTTGATAAGACTGCCCCACGTGCTTTCATTTGAACTTCTACCCCTTTGTATATGTTCCACGCCACAGCCTCGCTGATGTGACTTTTGCTACACCTTCAGTTCTACTACACTCCCCGCCCGCCCGATGACCGTGTCGACGGAAATTTCATCAGGCGGATGGTTTGTGCTCCTGGGCTGAAGATTCTTCGTACTCAGGCGAGCGCACCAACCGCCGATTCGGCTGCCCGGCGCACCTCCCCTGCTTTGACGAGCTGGTCGGCCGCTTCGAGTTCCGGGGAAAGGAAGCGGTCCGTTCCCGGCCCGTCCACCACCCCGCGCAGGGCAGTGACGACGGCGGCGCCCGCCGGTCCCGGCGTCAGCACGCCACCGGAGAGCTGCGTGCGGATGTCCAGGGCGCGGGCCGACGTCACCAGCTCGATTGCCAGCACCCGCCGCAGGTTCTCCACTGCCTTCCGCAGCTTGCGGGCGGCGTGCCAGCCCATGGAGACGTGGTCTTCCTGCATGGCCGAACTCGGGATGGAGTCCACGGAGGCAGGAACAGCCAGCCGCTTATTGTCCGACACCAGCCCTGCCTGGGTGTACTGGGCAATCATGAGCCCGGAGTCCACGCCCGGGTCTGCTGCGAGGAAGGCAGGCAGGCCGTGGGAGCGGGCAGGATCGAGCATCCGGTCCGTACGCCGCTCGGCGATGGAGCTCAAATCCGCGACGGCGATGGCCAGGAAGTCCAGCACGTAGGCCACCGGGGCGCCGTGGAAGTTGCCGTTGGAGCTGACCCTGCCATCGGGCAGGACCACCGGGTTGTCGATCGCGGCAGCCAGTTCGCGGGAAGCCACCAGGGCTGCATGGTCCAGCGTGTCCCGGACTGCACCGGCTACCTGCGGGGCGCAGCGGAGCGAGTAGGCATCCTGCACGCGGAAATCCCCCACTTTGTGGGATGCCACAATCGGTGAATCTGACAGCACGCGCAACATGTTGTCAGCGCTTGCCGCCTGCCCCGGGTGGGGACGCAACGCGGCGTGCAGCTCCGGCAGGAACACCTGGTCAGTGCCCAGCAGGGCCTCGACGCTCAGCGCAGCGGTGATATCCGCCGTCGTCAGCAACTGCCGAAGGTCCGCAATGGCCATCAGGAGCATGCCCAGCATGCCTTCCGTGCCGTTGACCAGCGCCAGTCCTTCCTTCTCGGCAAGGGTGACCGGCGCGATGCCGTGCCCGGCCAGAAGTTCGGCGACGGCGGGGCGGCCTGCAATGCCGTAGAGCTCGCCATCGGGCCCGGCTGCTTCACCCTCCCCCATCAGGACCAGGGCGCAGTGGGACAGCGGGGCGAGGTCGCCGGAGCAGCCCAGGGAACCGAATTCGCGGACGAGGGGGGTGATGCCGGCGTTGAGCACGTCCACCATGGTCTGCAGGACCACGGGGCGGACGCCGGTGCGGCCGGAGGCGAGGGTCTTGGCGCGCAGGAACATGATGCCGCGCACCACTTCACGCTCTACGGCAGGACCCATGCCGGCAGCGTGGCTGCGGATCAGGCTCTTCTGCAACTGGGTGCGCAGTTCGTTGGGGATGTGACGGTTGGCCAGGGCGCCGAAGCCGGTGGAGATTCCATACGCCGGAACGTCGCTGGCAGCCAGGTCGTCAATGTGTGCCCGGACCTTGGCAACAGTTTCCAGTGCTTCCGGCGAGATGACGACCTTGGCGTTGTGGCGCGCGACGGCGACGACATCCTCGGGCGTGACCCCGCTGGGGCCGAGGGTGACGGTCAGCGGTTTGTGGGTTGCGATAGTCATGATTCCTACTTTTTCTCGTCGAGTGCTCCGTAAGTGCCCTTTTGGGGGATCAAAACGGCGCCTACGGAGCAATCGATGTGGGTTTAAGGCTCTGGTTATCGGGATTCTGGGGCCACGCTGACAGGGTTTCCTGGCCGTGGAACCGCACCGCCGAGGGCCCCGGCCCGAGCTTGCGAGGGCAAGGACCCGGTGGGGCCCTGCGAGGTTAGGGAGTCCGTCGGGAGCATGGGGATGCGGACTCCGCGTTCTTTGGCGACGTCGAGGGCGCGGTCGTAACCGGCGTCGGCGTGGCGGATGACGCCCATGCCGGGGTCGTTGGTGAGGAGGCGTTCGAGCTTCTGCGCAGCGAGGTCGGTGCCGTCAGCGACCGAGACCTGGCCGGCGTGGATGGACCGCCCGATGCCAACGCCGCCACCGTGGTGCAGGGATACCCAGGTGGCGCCGGAGGCGGTGTTGAGCAGGGCGTTCAGCAGCGGCCAGTCGGCGATGGCGTCGGAACCGTCCGCCATGGCCTCGGTTTCACGGTACGGGGAGGCTACGGAGCCGGAGTCCAGGTGGTCGCGGCCGATGACGATCGGCGCCTTGACCTTGCCCTCCTTGACGAGCCGGTTGAACAGCAGGCCGGCCTTGGCGCGCTCGCCGTAGCCCAGCCAGCAGATGCGGGCCGGCAGGCCTTCGAACTCCACGCGCTCCTGGGCGGCGTCGATCCAGCGGTGCAGGTGCTTGTTGTCCGGGAAGAGTTCCTTGATGGCCTCGTCGGTCACACGGATGTCTTCGGGGTCACCGGAGAGTGCCACCCAGCGGAACGGGCCCAGGCCCTCGCAGAACAGGGGACGGATGTAGGCCGGCACGAAGCCGGGGAATTCGAACGCGCGGGTGTAGCCACCCTTGCGGGCTTCATCACGGATGGAGTTGCCGTAGTCGAAGACCTCGGCGCCGGCGTCCTGGAACTCGACCATCGCCTGGACGTGGCGGGCCATGGAAGCCTGTGCCTTTTTGGTGAAGCCTTCGGGGTCAGCTTCAGCTTCACGGTGCCACTCGCCCACGGAGATGCCCTCGGGCAGGTAGGACAGCGGATCGTGGGCGGAGGTCTGGTCGGTGACGATGTCGACCGTGAGCTCGCCCGCCTTGTGCCGGCGCAGGATCTCGGGGAACACTTCGGCGGCGTTGCCCACATAGCCTACTGACCAGCCGCGGCGTTCTTCCTTGGCCTTGAGCACCGTGGCGATGGCGGCGTCGAGGTCGGTTTCCACTTCGTCGAGGTAGCGTTTGCCGGCGCGTCGGCGCAGGCGGGTCTCGTCGACGTCGACGATCAGGCAGGCGCCGTCGTTAAGCGTGACGGCGAGCGGCTGGGCGCCGCCCATGCCACCGCAGCCGCCGGTGAGGGTAAGTGTGCCGGCGAGAGTGCCGTTTTCATCACCGGTCAGCTTGCGGGCGATCGCGGCGAAGGTCTCGAAGGTGCCCTGCAGGATGCCCTGCGTGCCGATGTAAATCCACGATCCGGCGGTCATCTGGCCGTACATCATCAGGCCCTCGGCCTCGAGCCGGCGGAATTCCGGCCAGTTGGCCCAGTCGCCCACGAGGTTGGAGTTGGCCAGCAGGACCCGGGGGGCCCATTCGTTGGTGCGGAACACACCCACCGGCTTACCGGACTGGACCAGGAGGGTTTCGTCCTTTTCCATGGTTTCCAGGGTGCGGGTGATCGCGTCGAATGCTGCCCAGGAGCGGACGGCGCGGCCCGTGCCGCCGTAAACCACCAGGTCATCGGGGCGTTCGGCCACCTCGGGGTCCAGGTTGTTCATGAGCATGCGCAGCGGGGCTTCGGTCTGCCAGGACTTGGCGGTGAGCTCGGTGCCGCGGGCTGCTTTGACCGGGCGGGCACCGGTGGTGAAATCGGCGGGTGCCATGATGGCTCCTTTTCTTGTTGCGTCTGTGGTGCGAAAGGGGTTCTGTATCAACTAAAGCCTTTTGCGGACTGGCTATACAGGGCTTTCGGAAGGGTGCTGTCCGGTATTCCAGACCTGCCCGCCCTTCCTGTTGCGCTATCACTTTTGGTCGCCAAAAGCGTTCTTTGGGGACCATAAGTGACAGGGCAAGTGAGGGGTGGGGTTGCTACTTTCCCGGGCGGCCGTGAAGCCGGACCGACAGTTCGTCGGCCGCCTTTTGGACGCGGCCGGCCAGCACCGGCCATTCCGGGGCGGGCACTTTGTCCTCGAGGAACGTAACGGCGACTGCCGCCGTCGGCCATCCTGTGTGGTCCGTTACGGCGGCGGCAATGGAGCCGAAGCCCGGGGTGACTTCCCCGTGCTCGGTGGCGTAGCCGCGCTGCCTCACCTGGTCGAGATGGGAGGACAGCGCTGAGTACTTCATGATGGCGCCTTCCACCTCATGCCGGGCGGTAAAGGCGGCGGCGTTCGGGTACAGCGCCCGAACCTGCGACTTGGGCAGGGCCGCGAGGATGGCCCGCCCGCTGGCGGTGAGGTGGCTCGGGAGGCGAACGCCGACGTCGGTCACGAGCGACGGACGATTCTTGGCCCGCTCCTCCACGATGTAGAGCACGTCCCGTCCGTGAAGCACTGCGAGGTGCGCGCTTTCGCCGAGTACATCCACCAAGGAGGCGAGCAGTGGCCGGCCCAGCCGGGACAACGGTTCCTGGCGCGAATACGCGGAACTGAGCTCAAAGGCGCTGATGCCGAGCCCGTACCGCTGCTCCTCATGGAGGTGGAGCACAAAACCGTTTGCCTCCATCACGCCGAGCAGGTGGTACACACTGGACCGGGGCAGGCCCAGGGAAGAGGCAATTTGCGACGCCGCCATCGGACCCCGCCGGGAGGCCAGCAGTTTGAGGATCCGCAAGGTGTTTTCAGCAGCGGGCACCTTCGACACCACCTTCGCAGCGCCTCTTGCTTCGCTGCCGGCCTGCGGCCTCGCTTCCGTAGCCAACACCACGTCCTCCTTCGTTTCCGCTTCGTTATCCCGGCGCTATCCGGGATCCCGTACTTAAGCGTGCGCCCTTGCTGACCGCTTGTGGCGCATAAAAACGCACGTACTGTCTCGGATACGAGACATGCCGTAGTCAGCGCACCACAAATTGTCTTGGCGTCCCAGCCGTTGGGTAGAGTCCCGTTATGGACGAAAAAGAGACCCTCCATCATTATCTGCGCGTAAGGCGGGACAACCTCCTGGGCAAGCTGGATGGCCTCAGTGAGTACGACGTCCGCCGGCCCCTCACGCCCACCGGCACCAACTTGCTGGGTTTGGTCAAGCACGTGGCCAGCGTGGAGCTTGGCTACTTCGGGGAGGTCTTTGGACGTCCCAGCGGGCGTCACCTCCCGTGGCTGGACGACGAGGCAAGCCCCGATGCAGATATGTGGGTGACGGCGAAGGAATCCCGGTACGACATCATCGAACTGCACCACTTCGCCGCCGCCCACAGCGACGCAACCATCGAGGCCATGCCCGCTGACGCTGTTGGCAGCGTTCCGTGGTGGCCGGAGGAACGGCGCAAGGTCACGCTGCACCAGATCCTGGTCCACATGGTCGCTGAACGCGCCCACCACCTGGGCCACGCTGACATCCTGCGCGAACTCATCGACGGCAGCGCCGGGCAACGCCGGGGGGATGCCAACCTGACTCCGCGCAGTCCCGAAGAATGGGCGGAACATCGCGCCGCCATCGAAGCGGCGGCGAGGCAAGCATGAGTACCTTGGAGGATCCTGCGGAGATAGGGATACGCCCCCGCTTGGTGAGTCTTGAAGCGGCCGCCGCCAAGCATGGTGTCAACTTCGCACCACGGGGTGCGGCTTGCCGCGGTATTAGTGCTCTGACTGAACAGAAGATGGGGTGGCTGAGTATCCTGCGAAGAGTCTGACTTTCAAGGCGTCGATCCAGGCGCACTCTGCGAGCCGGGCCAATGTAAAAGCCTTTCCTGGCAACTGCATCCACGGTACGGCCATAGTGCGATGGCGGACTGTCTTCCGCGGCAGCCCCCGCGCTGTGAAGGCTAAGAGTGTCCAGAAGATTGCCCTGAGGGCTCTTATATTTTCGGCGTCCCAGTCTGTTTTGCTTCCCATGCTTCCCATGCTTCCAGCGTCCCGGAGGGGTCCGCCAGGATCATCCCGCCCTGGTGCCTATGTGGATAACCAGCCGGGCTCAGACCGTAACCACTACCTTGCCGCGGCTCCGCCCCTCGTGCAGGTACGTAATGGCGGCCGGTGCCTCAGGCAGGGGGAACACCTTGTCCACAGCGGGTTTCACACTGCCAGCCTCCAGCAAAACCGTTAGGGCTTCGAGATCCAGATGTGTTTCCTTAGCAACCAGCCCCTTGAATGTCTGGCCGGAGAAAAGCGAAGCCAGCGGCGCACCCAGTGACCGTTCGAACCCGCCGGTCAGCTTGCCACCCCCTTCGCCTCCAATGAGGACCAGGGTGCCTTTGGGCGCGAGCAGGCGCCGCAGGGCGGACAACGGCCGGTTGCCGGCAGTATCGAGTATGACGTCGTACAGCACCCCGCTGCCTGCAATATCCGACTTCGTGTAATCAATAACTGCATCCGCTCCGAGGGACCTTGCCAGCTCAACCTTGCCGGTACTGCAGACTCCCGTGACCTCTGCGCCAAAGGCCTTGGCCAGTTGAACCGCAAAGGAGCCAACTCCCCCGCCCGCTCCGATAATGAGTACCTTCTGACCCACGGTTATCCCGCTAGCATCCCGCACGGCCTGAAGGGCGGTGACGGCGGAGATAGGTGAAGCGGCCGCTTCCTCGAACGAGAGGTTGGCAGGCTTCCGCGCTATCTTGCCCTCCTTCGCGCAGACGTATTCCGCGAAAGAACCCTCGCAGGTCCCGAACACTTCGTCACCAGCAGAGAAGCGGGTTACTCCGCCTCCCACAGCCTGCACAACGCCTGCCACCTCCCTGCCCCGCACAGGAACTTTGGGCTTCTTCAGGCCATACCCGAAGAGCCGCAACAGATACGGCAGCCCGGTCATCAGGTGCCACATACCCTGGTCGACGCCGGCTGCCCGTACCCGGATCAGCACTTCGCCGGCACCGGGGACCGGCCGCTCGATATCCCGCACCTCGAGCACGGCTGCTGACCCGTAGACGTCCTGCACGATCGCTTTCATACTCGGTCTCCTTGGGCTGCTGGTGCCGAAATAGTCCTCGAGCAGTTCCGCCTGCGTCATTCGCCGGGCTCAACAGCAGGCCCTTCAACGTAAGGAAAAGCCGGCATCGAGTCAAGGGTTGTGCACCCCCAAACCCGAAGGCAGAAAGCCGCACCCCGTCTGGAATCGAAGACACCAACACCCCGTGAGACTCATCACCTCGCTTCCGAAAGTGGTCAGCTGGTTAGCGGCTCCCCTCCCAAAGACGAGAAGGTATTTGTATGCAACGAGCACCAAGCCCTGCCAAGAGCGAAAGTCCGGCGGGGAAACAAACCGCAACGGCCGTCGTCGGAAGCGTCCTTAACCGGGGACTGAACGTGCGTCACATCCGGTTCATGGCCCTCGGCTCGGCGATCGGCACGGGCCTCTTCTACGGTTCGGCCTCAGCAATCCAAAAGGCGGGGCCGGCCGTCCTGCTGGCGTACATCATCGGTGGCGCGGCCGTGTTTATGGTGATGCGGGCGCTGGGCGAAATGGCCGTGCGGCACCCGGTGTCCGGCTCCTTCGGCCAGTACGCGAGCCGCTACCTTGGCCCGTTGGCAGGCTTTGTCACCGGCTGGACCTACGTTTTCGAAATGGCGATTGTGGCCATCGCGGATGTCACAGCGTTCAGCATCTACATGGGTTTCTGGTTCCCGCAGGTGGAGCGCTGGGTCTGGATCCTGGCCATCATCTTTTTCCTGGCCGCGCTGAACCTCCTCAGCGTCAAGGTCTTCGGTGAGCTGGAGTTCTGGTTCTCGCTGATCAAGGTAGTTGCGATCATCGCCATGATCGCCGGCGGCGCAGCAATCGTGGTGTTCGGCTTCCAGGCGGGCGGCGCAACCGTTGCGCCGGGTCTCGGAAACCTCGTGGACCATGGCGGCTTCTTCCCGTTCGGCTTTGAAGGGCTGCTGGCATCCTTCGCGGTGGTGATGTTCGCCTTCGGCGGGATCGAGACCCTCGGCATCACGGCCGGCGAGGCCGCAAACCCGAAAAAGGTCCTCCCCAAGGCGGTCAATACCGTCCCGGTGCGTGTCTTGCTGTTCTACGTCCTGACGCTGGGAGTGCTCATGAGCCTCTTCCCGTGGGACGAAATCGGCAGCAACGGCAGTCCGTTCGTGCAGATCTTCAGCGGGCTGGGCATCCCCGCCGCACCTCACATCCTGAACGCCGTGGTCATCACGGCAGCACTCTCCGCAATTAACAGCGACATCTTCGGCGCCGGCCGCATCCTTTTCGGGCTCTCCCGGCAAGGCCACGCTCCCGCGGCATTCGGCAAGGTATCCCGGCACGGCGTCCCCTGGATGACCGTGGTGATGATGGCCGGAATCCTCCTGGTGGGCGTGGTCCTGAACGCGGTGATTCCGGAAAACGTCTTCGTCCTCGTCGCCTCGATCGCCACGTTCGCCACCGTCTGGGTGTGGGTGATGATCCTCGCCTCCCACGTCGCGATGAAGCGGGAAATTGCACGCACCGGGCTGCCGGCGTCGGAATTCCCATCGCCGTTGTGGCCTGCCGCCTCGCTGCTCACCATCGCCTTCATGGCACTGGTCATCGCCGTCCTGGGCGCCTTCGAAGACACAAGGATCGCGCTCTACGTGGGCGGCGGCTGGCTGGCGCTCCTGGTCCTTGCTTACCGGCTGTGGGTCAAGGGTGACGGACGACGGCGGGCGGACCTTGTGGACGAAACCTCGCCGCTGCCGGTGGTCACCGAAGCCCGGGTCGCCGAATCCCGCAGGAGCCAGTAGGCAGGCGCCGGTACGCAGCCACCGGTACGCAGGACCAGGGACTCAACCGGTGCGGCACCCTGGTAGTCACGGGCACCAAGTCCTGGCTGCCCTGCCGGGGAGGCCGGGCAGCCAGGACTAACGCACAGCAGTGGTTACACAGTGGCAGCAGCCGAACGGACCGCTTCCGCGAGTGAAGTGGCCGGACGTCCGATCAGCTTGCGCAGGTCGCCGGAGCTCACCAGGAGGTCGCCGCGCGCAATCCCCAGGTCGGAGTCGGCGAGGATTTCCGCGAACGCCTCGGGCACACCAAAGCCGGCCAGCATTCCGGCGTATTCCTGCGCCGGGAGGTCCTGGTAGGAGATGTGTTTGCCGGCCGCGGCGCTGATCTCGGCTGCGAGCTCAGCCATGGTGAACGGTTCATCGCCGCCCAGTTCATAGATTTGGCCGGCCTGGCCGTCGGCAACCAGCACTGCGGCCGCCGCGTGGGCATAGTCCGCGCGGGACGCTGCGCTGACCCGTCCCTCCCCGGCGCTGCCTGCGATGGCACCCTGCGCCAACGTGCCGGGCAGCTGGTCGGTGTAGTTCTCCAGGTACCAACCGTTGCGCAACAGGACGAATGGGACGCCGGATTCCTGCAGAACGGCCTCCGTGGCCTGGTGTTCGGCGGCCAGCTTCATCCCGGTGGTATCCGCGTTGGCGATGCTGGTGTATGCGACCAGCTCCACGCCCTCCGCCTTCGCCGCCTCAATGACGGTACGGTGCTGCTGCACCCGCTGGCCCACCTCGCTGCCGGAGATGAGGAGCACTTTGGTGGCGCCCTTCAAGGCTGCCGCTACGGAAGCTGCATCCGCATAGTCCATGCTCCTGACCTGGATGCCGCGCTCCGCGAAGTCCGCAATCTTTTCGACGGTCCGGCCCGCGGCCACGATGTCCCCCGCGGGAACGTTGCGCTCCAGCAGGGCCTCGACGACGTGGCGGCCCAGCTGGCCGGTTGCTCCGGTGATGACGATGCTCATGATTTCCTTCTGTTCGAGTGTCTTTCAGGGAGTAGAACCACACCTTCTCCGTATAACTTCCCAAAAGAAAGTACGCACTTTCAGGTAAGGTACTGACATGAAAGTAAGTACCGCTGGTACGACGGACCACGCAACGCCCCTTCCGGCCGCCCTTGCCGACGGCGTTTTCCCGGCCGGGTGCCCCAGCCGGACGGTTTTGGACCACATCACCAGCAAGTGGGGCGTGCTGATCCTGCTGGCCCTGTCGGAGGGCGAGCAGCGATGGAGCGAATTGCGACGGCGGGCCCAGGGCATCAGCGAGAAAATGCTGGCCCAGACCCTCAAGACCCTTGAGCACGACGGCCTGGTGACGCGGACAGCACAGGCCGTGATTCCGCCGCGGGTGGACTACAGCCTCACAGAGCGCGGGTACGAATTGAGCGCACTCCTGGTTCCGCTCGTGGCGTGGGCGTTCGAGAACGCCGATGACATCGTCAACGGCCAGCGCTGATGGCCGAGCCGGGCGCCGCAGAAACCGGGCTGCCCAGCACCTGCAGGTACATGTTTGCGGGCCGAGTATGGGCGCTTCAAAAATGCGAGTACTTGTTACTGGTGTGACTGGTGTGAATTGGGCATAGCGTTAGCGTAAGGTGCCAGCCGGAATTGGAGGGCCGCCCTCGCGCTGGGAGCGTTCCGGTTAACCTGCACCGCCAGGCAGCGGCAAATCGCCGCGCGCAAGGAGTTGGTACGCATGGTGAGAACTGTTGTCCAGGACCTGTCCAGCATGGGCCGGCCTGTAAGCCTGACCTCGTTAGCGGCACAGGCGTGGAGCCGGGTACGGAGGATCGTCACGCCGCAGTCCCCCTACAGGATCGGGGACGCCGTGGTGGGTGACGATCCCTTCAAGGGCCGGCGCGAAGGTGTGGTGGTATTCCTGCAGGGTACATCCGCGGGTGTGGACACTGCCCAGGGAGTGTTCTTTTACGACCACCGGCAGCTCAAAAAGCTGGACTAGCCGCTGATGCGGCCAGTCCAGCTAATAAGAGACAGTGGCGCGCGGCTACCGGGCTGACCAGCCCCCGTCCATCGTGTAGCTGGCGCCGGTCACCATGCCGGCATGGTCCGATGCCAGCCAGGCGACCAGTGAGGCGACTTCCCCGGGCTCCACCAGCCGTTTAATCGCGGACTCGGTGAGCATCACCTTGGCCAGCACCTCCGACTCAGGAATGCCGTGCACCTGCGCCTGGTCCGCGAGCTGCTTTTCCACCAGGGGCGTGCGCACATACCCCGGATTGATGCAGTTGGACGTGACACCGTGGTCGCCGCCTTCCAACGCCGTGACCTTGCTAAGCCCTTCCAGCCCGTGCTTGGCGGAAACATAGGCGCTCTTGAAAGGTGAGGCCCGGATCCCGTGCACCGAGGACAGGTTGATGACGCGGCCGAACCCGTTGGTGTACATGTGCGGCAAGGCAGCCCGGATCAGCAGGAACGGTGCTTCCAGCATCAGGGCGAGTATCCGGCGGAACTCCACCGGATCGAAATCTTCAATGGGGCTGATGCGCTGGATCCCGGCATTGTTCACCAGGATGTCGCAGTCCAGGGTCAGGGTGGCTAGCGAGTCCACGTCCAGCAGGTCAACGGTCCAGGCGGTGCCGCCCACCTCGTCGGCAAGCGCGGCGGCGCCGGCTGAATCGACGTCGGCCACCACCACTTTCGCTCCCCGTGCGGCCAGTTCCCTGACGCATGCTGCGCCGATTCCGCTGGCACCGCCAGTTACCAGGGCCTTACGTCCGTTCAAAGTGTTTTCCATAGCAAGCTCCTTGGTGTCCACGATGACACGTGCCGTGATCGCAGCAATGATGGCTTCACTGAGTATTACTGCACAGACATGCCCGGACAATGACTAATCCAGCACTACGTGCGTGCAGAATTGCAGATATGAAAGCCAACCCGGATGACTTGCTGGTACTCCTTGCGGTTTCCCGCTCCGCAAAATTCACGACGGCGGCCCAGGCCCTGGGACTCAACCACACCACGGTTTCACGGCGGATAGCAGCCTTGGAGAAGGCACTTGGGGGAAGGGTCCTGGCGCGCGCCACCGGAGGCTGGGAGCTGACGGAACTTGGAGCCCAAGCGGTGCAGGTTGCCGAGCAGGTGGAAGCGGTGATGGGCACGCTGGGAGCCGTCGGGCAAGCACCCGACCCGATTACCGGCGTCGTCCGCATGACGGCGACCGACGGGTTCAGCGCGTATATCGCCGCGCCCGCCGTGGCACGGCTGCGCCGCGACCACCCGGGGCTGTGCGTGGAGGTGGTGACCATGACCCGGCGGGCACTGCAGCAGCGCTCGGGCCTGGACATCGAAGTGGTGGTGGGCGAACCGCAGGTGCACCGGGCAGAGGCCGTGCGGCTGGGCGAATACATGCTGGGGATGTACGCGTCGCGGGCCTACCTTGACGAGCATGGGACCCCCACTACCGTTGCCGAACTCAACGAGCATCCGCTGGTCTATTTTGTGGATTCGATGCTGCAGGTGGATGACCTGGACGCGCCACGCCGGCTGGTGCCCGCGATGCGCGACGGCCTCACCTCCACCAACGTCTTTGTCCACGTGGAGGCGACCCGCGCCGGAGCCGGGATCGGTTTCCTGCCCTGCTTTATGGGCGACCTGCACAACGACCTGGTCCGGCTGCTGCCGTCCGAAATCGCTGAACTGCTGCCGTATTGGATGGTGCTGCGGCCGGACTCGCTGCGGCGCCCTGCGGTGGCGGCAGTTGTGCACGCGCTGCGGGAACAGATGGCTGAGCACCGGAAGTGGCTGCTGGGCCGGGGAAAGAAGGATTCCGTCGGCTGAGCTACTCAGCAGGCGGGTCGTGGCGCACCGCTGATCCTGCCGCGAAGGCGCGCACTTGGGCGTCGTCCCACAGGTGCGCTGGGACGGCTCCGCCCAGGAGCCGGCGGGCCAGCTTCGGGTCCTCGCCGAACGGAGTATCGCTGCCTGCCATCACCATGTTTCCGTAACGGCGGCCTTTGAGCATGGCGGGGTCGGCGATGATCACGGTGTGCCTGAAGGCGGCCGCGATGGTGGCGGCATCCTCCCTGGCGTTCTTGAGGTCCGGCGCGTCGCCGGAGTTCACCACATAGAGCCCGCCAGGCGCCAGGACGCGCTTGACGTGCTGGTTGAACTCCGCCGTGGTCAACGGGCGCGGGGTCAGCGCACCGGCGAAAACGTCCCGGATGATGAAGTCCCGGGTCTCGGCGGTCAGCGTTTCGGTGACCTCGCGGGCCTCCCCCACCCGCAGGCGCAGCAGCGGCGCCTTGGGCAGGTCAAACCAGCCGCGCACGTATTCGGCCAGCTTGCCGTCCAGCTCCACCACCACCTGCCGGGCGTCCGGATACACAGAGTGGAAGTAGCGGGCCAGGGAGCAGGCGCCACCGCCGAGATGCAGGCCTCGGAGCTTGGGCTTGTTTGCCGCAGTGTCCGCCGGCCAGCGGGATTCGATGAGCGCGGCCATCCAGCGCATGTACTCGAAGTCCAGGAACAGCGGATCCGCAAGGTCGATGTGGGAACTCATCACGCCGTTGATCTTCAGGAGCCAGCCGGTGGAGTTGTCCTGGTCCGCGATCAGCTCGCAGTCCCCGGTGTCGATGTAGTAGACGCCTTCAACAGGTCCGCTGAGCCGGGCGCCTGGCGGGACCTCCACCACTCCCGCCACCGGGCGCAGGCTGTTCCGGCCACCTGACCTTCCGCGTTTTGCCATTACCCGTGCCACGCTTCAGTCATGCTTCAACCCTAATTGGTTTCAGCAGCCCCTATTGCTCCGCACCTTAGTTGGTGGGCACTGCTCCTTCGCCCTCCCGGATCCGCTTCACCACAGCAGTGGTGGACCGCTCCGCCACATAGTCCAGGATGGCTACCCGGCCGCCGTATTCCTCCACGGCCGGCGTCTCGGCGAGCATTTCCGGAGAGTAGTCCCCGCCCTTGGCATAGACCTCGGGCCGGAGCTGCGTGATGAGCGGGGCCGCGGTGGGAGTGTCGAAGACGGTAACGTAGTCCACGCAGCTCAGGGCCGCCACTACCGCGGCACGGTCCGCCACCCCGTTGATGGGCCGGCCGGAGCCCTTGAGCTTGCGCACGGAGTCATCGCTGTTCAGCGCCACCACCAGGACGTCCCCCAGCTGTTTTGCCTGGTTAAGGTAGCGGGTGTGGCCGCTGTGCAGCACGTCGAAGCAGCCGTTGGTCAGCACGATGCGCTGGCCCTGGGACCGGTGCAGTTCCAACTGCCGCTGCAGTTCGTCAGCACCGAGGGCCGTGTCAGCAAAGGCCTTGAGGTACCGGCTCAGCTGGCCTGTACTGCAGACGGACGTGCCCGGCTGGTGCACCACCACATCCGCGGCCGACTGTGCAAGGTCCAGGCTCGCCGTCAACGGAAGCCCGGCGGAGCGCGCCAGCGTCAACGCCGCCACGAACGTGTCGCCGGCACCGGAAGCCTGCTTTTCCGCAGCCGGGCGGGCCCACGTACGGTGCGTCACGCCGTCGGGCCTCAAGAGTACGGTGCCGTCCCGGTCGAGAGTGACCACCACAGCCCCTGCCCCCGTAAGTTCCAGCAGGGCATCCGCGTGCTTGCTGACCTCGGCAGCCCTGTCCTGCCCGTCGGGAAGGCGCAGGTCCAGCATTCGGGCTGTTTCCTGCGCGTTCGGGGTCACCAGGTCCGGGCGGAGCGGTGCCCAGGGCCGGGGGTCATGGGAGTCCACCACCAGCAGCGGACGGCTCGCATCGCGGGAACCCGTGCCGGCGAGCGCGTCCACCAGGCTTGCGCGCACCGGGTCGGCCAGCACGCCATTGGCGTAATCGCAGACCAGCACCGCGTCCTGCTGTTCGACGGCGGCGCGCACCGAAGCAGCCAGCACCGCCAGTGCCTCGGCCGGCACCGTCTTGGCGGCGTCATCGATGCGGAGCATCACCTGCCCGCCACTGCTGATCCGGATTTTGGTGGTGGTCACCATGTCCGGGTGGCTTTGCAGGTTGCTGACATCAATGCCTGCAGCGACGAGCTGGTTGCGCAGGTCCACGCCTGCGTCGTCAGTTCCGATGATGCCCGCCACGGAAACCCGGGCACCCAGGGCGGCCAGGTTCATGGCGGTATTGGCGGCCCCGCCCGGAACGGACTCGCGGGCCTGCACGTCCACCACCGGGGCCGGAGCCTCCCGGCAGAGCCGTTCGATGCTGCCACTCCACCAGCCGTCCAGCATCAGGTCGCCGATCACAAGGATCGCCGGCTCCTCCGCCGCCAAACGCCCTGGCAGCCACTCGGACAGGGCCCGTTGGCTTGAGAGGTCAACCTCGTCGGGAGCGCCTGGCGTGTTCTCCGGCAGGCCGGCGGGCGTGGTGCCGGGTGAAAGGTTCTCGGGTGACAGGCTCATGACTCGTTCCGCTGTTCAACATCGGAGCGTTCAGCTGCAGAGTCTTCATCCGCGGCATCAGGGGCCGCAACCGGCGGTGCCGAAATATGCACCACTTTCACCCGGCTGAACTCGTCCAGGAGTTCCGGGCCGTACCCGAAACCGGCACCGCTTTCACCGCGCGGCTGCGCAGCACCTCCGGGCGCGCCGCCGAAGACCGCATTGATCTTGACGGTACCCACCGGGAGGGCGGCAACGGCCTGCTGAATGTGGGCGATGTTGCCGCTTAGGACGGTGGCGGCCAGGCCGTACCTGCCGCTGCAGGCGAGGCGGAGGCCGTCGTCGAACGATTTCACCACCTTAACGGGGGCTACGGGCCCGAAGGTTTCCTCCGCCATGATCTGCATGGAGTCGGTGCAGCCAAGCAGGACCGTGGCGGGGTAAAAGGAGCCCGGGCCGTCCGGAAGGGCTCCGCCTTCCACCGCGCGTGCGCCCTGCCGCAACGCATCAGCCACCTGGGCGTGGACTTCATCCCGCATCCGGAGATCCACGAGCGGAGCCACGCTCCCCTTGTTGTTGCGGAGCGCTGCCTCCGCTTCAAGGGCCTTGCAGAACTCGGCAGCAATGTCCTCGTGGACATAAATCCGCTCAACGGCCACACAGATCTGGCCGCTGTTGCTGAAGGACCCGATCGCCGCCTGTTCAGCCGCCCACAGCGGGTCGACGTCACGGTCCACCAGCAGCGGATCGTTGCCGCCGTTTTCACGGATGACGTGGGCACCGGTCAGAGCCCCGGCCCGGGCGATCCGGGCGCCGGCTGCGCTGGAACCCACATGCGCGATGACGTCCACCTCCGACTGGGCCAGAAGTGCACCGACACCGGCGCCGCCGGAAACCGTCTGGAACACCCCCGGCGGAAACGCGGGTGCTAAGACTTCGCCCAGCGCCTCACCCAGCCGCGGGCACCGCTCGCTCGGCTTGTGCACCACGGTATTGCCGGTAGCCAGCGCAGCACCGATCAGGCCGCAGGCCACTGCAACCGGGTCATTCCACGGGGTCAGCAGGACAGCCACGCCCCGGGGCTCAGCCACTGTGTAGTCGGACGCGAGCCGGTTGCCGCGCAGGCTGTGGCCGCGGTGGACAGGCCCCAGCTCTGCGTACTGTTCCAGGGTGGAAACCCCCGCGCCGATGCCGGCGAGCGATTCCTCCACCGGCCGGCCCGTTTCGCTGGCGTTGAGTTCCGCGAGCTCCTGGGCTGCCGAAGCGAGCGCTTTAGCCGCGGCACGGACTGCCGCAGCACGCTGGGCCGGTGCAGTAGAGGCCCAATCCGGCGCAGCGCTTCGGGCCACCTCTACTGCGTGGGACACCGCCTCCGGTTCTGCCTCCGGCACAGTCCAAAGGACATCACCGGTTCGGGGGTTCCGGATGGTGATGCCGCTGCTGTCAGCGGTTTCCGGGCGTGCAGTGGTTTCTGTGGCAATGGTGGGCATGACGTTCCTCCCGTCGGTTCCGGCTTGGGTCGTTGTGCTGGTTTAGGGCCAGGAGCCCTCTTCCTCGTGGCAGATCAGCATTTCGCGGACCTCACAGCCGGTGGGCTGGTTCAACGCGAACAGGATGGCCTGTGCCGTGTTGGCGGGGTCGTTGAGCCGCGAATCGTCCTGCGGCTTGTACTGCTCGGTGCGGTCGTCGAAGAAGCGCGTCTTCATGCCGCCCGGGATAATGGTGGTCACGCCGATTTCGCCGCCGGTCTCAGCCGCCAGCGCGTGACTGAAGCCCACCACGCCGAACTTTGACGCGCAGTAGGCGGTGGCATCAGCCACGGCACGCTTACCCAGCGTTGAGGCGATGGTCACCACCCTGCCGTGGGAGGTCTTTAGGTAAGGCAGCGCTGCACGCACAACAGAAACCGTGCCCATCAGGTTGACCCCGATGACTTTTTCCCATTCGGTGGCTTCGACGTCGGCCAGCTTTCCGCAGCGGTCGATGCCGGCCGCCGTGACCACTGCCTCGAGCCCGCCGAGTGATTCAGCGGCTTCCTTGACGGCGGCCTCGACGGCCAGCCGGTCCGCGACGTCCACTTCGAAAGCCTTCACACCGGACACGTTGCTGATATCGCGATCCAGCACCACGGGCGTGCCGCCGGCCTTCAGGACAGCCTCGACGACGGCGGCCCCCAGTCCGGAGGCACCTCCGGTCACGAGCACGCGGCCGGGCGAATTTGAATCTGCAGTCATGGTGTTCCTTTCAATCGGGAGTACAAAACTTGGGTACGGCGGTCAGCCCACCAGGACCAATTCACCGTTGCCAGCTGTCGGGGTTGGCTGACCTGGCCGGTTCAGCTGACCTTGGCGAGGGCATCTGCCAGGCCGGTGGTGGATCGGGCAGGGTGGTACGGCACGGTGAGGCAGCGTCCGCCCCAGCTCTCCACGAGGCCGGCCTCCGGCAGGCTGGCGCCCTTGTAGTCGCCGCCTTTGACCCAGATGTCGGGACGCAGGCGTTCGAGGGCTGCCTCGGGGGTGTCTTCATCGAAGACCATCACGGCGTCCACGCATTCCATGGCGAGGAGCAGTTCGGCCCTGTCGTGCTGGCCGATGATAGGACGCTCCGGACCCTTCAACCGCCGCACGGAGTCGTCCGAGTTGAGGCAGACGATCAGGCAGTCGCCCAGCTCCCGGGCGGCGGCCAGGGACCGGACGTGCCCGGCGTGCAGCAGGTCGAAGCAACCGCCGGTGGCCACCACCTTGCCGCCGTTTTCCCGCACCGCGCGGGCAAGCAGCAGGGGGTCGTTGACACGCGCCTTTGCCTGTGGAGGCTCCGCGTCGGTGTCGGGAAGGGCGGACACTCCGCCGTTTGCGAGGAAGTCTGCGGCGTCATGGACGGCGAGTTCCGCGGCTTCGGCAAGCTCCCGGCCCGCCAGAAGATGGACGGCGAGGCTGGCTGCGAGCCTGTCGCCTGCTCCACAGGGATCACCGGCTTCCACCCGCGGCGCCGGAATGGCCCGGGGGCTCTGGTCCCGCCGGCACAGGACAGCGCCCTGTTCGCCCTTGGTGACCAGGACAGCCTGGCTGCCCCACTCCTTCAGCAGAGCCCCGCCAACTTCGGCCGCAGGATCCTTCCCGGCAGGCTTTCCGGCGTCTTTCCGGCTCCGCGCCTGCACGGCCTTTTGGGCTTCAGCCAGGTTGGGCGTCACGACGGCGATTCCCGGCACCGGGTCCGGCCCCGCGGGGTGCGGGTCCCACACGATCGGCACGTGGCCAGCAAGCCGGGCCAGGAGCTCCCGCAGCTCTGGGTTCGCCGCCAGTCCCCGGCCGTAGTCGGCAACAATGATCACGCCTGCCTTCTCCACCTCGCGGAGCATGGCCGGACTGACCTCAGGGACGGGGGCCTTTTCACAGCCCTGGTCGAAGCGGACCACCGGATGCGAACCGGCGCGTACGCGGGTCTTGACCGGCGAAGGATGACCGCTGGGACCTGCCACGAGCCGCACCGCGGCCAGGTGCGCTTCAAGCTGCCGGCCGGCGTCGTCATCGCCCAGGACCGTGACCAGCGTGACGGGCCAGCTGTCCTCGGCGAGCATCCGGGCCACCAGCCCGGCCCCGCCGGCACGGCGCTTGATGCCGGACACATCCACCACGGGCACCGGCGCGTCGGGACTCAGCCGGGTGGCTTCGCCGGAGAGGTCCACGTCCAGCATCACATCGCCCACCACAACGATCCTCATGCGCGGCCACCCCGCTGCGGCATGCCCTGGTTCTGAAGAGTCCAGGCGTCGGTGGAACTGTGCCGCGCCACTTCCAGGTCAAAGGCCCGGCAGATCGCGTGCAGGGCGATGAGGTGACCTTCCTGGGCGTTGGCGTTGAGGGCGTCAATCATCACAGCCTGGCCGCAGGCATCGGCCAGCGGATTGGGACCGGCTCCGGTGAGCGCCCACGTGGTTACATTCAAGCGTGCGGCAACCTCGGCTGCCCGCAGCAGGTTGGGACTCTTGCCGCTGGTGGACAGGAGAATCAGCACGTCGCCGGACCGGCCGTGCGCCCGCACCTGCCGGGCGAAGACATCGTCATAGCCGTAGTCATTGGCGATGGCGGTCACCGCTGAGGACTCCGCGTGGAGGGAGATGGCGGAGAACGGAACCCGCTCGCCGTCGAACCTGCCCACGAGTTCCGCCGTGAGGTGCTGGGCTTCGGCAGCTGAGCCACCGTTGCCGGCGGCAAGAAGGCGCTGGCCGCGGAGCAGGCGCTGGGCCAGCTCGACACCCCATGCCGCAAGCCGGCCGGACTGGCTCCGCAGCGAGTCAAGGGCCGGTACGACGTTATCCAGGTGGATGCGGACCGCTTCCGCACTGTCCGGGTCCACAAAGGCGGCACCCGGCAGCACAGCGGGCAATGCCTCAGGTGTTGCCAGAGTTTGCAGGTCACTTTCGCGCACGGACGATTCCGCAGTCATAGTGCCGCTCCTTCCATGGGGACAACGCCGGCGGCAGAGCCGGCCACCGCGAGCTGATAGGCCTTTTCGGTTTCGGCCGCCACCCGGTCCCAGGAGTACCGGGTACGGGCGCGCTTCTTGCCTGCGCTGCCAAGCTCGGCGCGCAGCGCGGGGTTCTCCAGCAGCAGGGCCAGCGCGGATGCGATGGCCTCGGGGTCCCGCGGCGGAACGTGCAGGCCGGTTCCGTGGTCAACCACTGTGTCCCGCAGGCCGCCCACAGCGGCAGCAACTACGGGTACGCCGCAGGCCATGGCCTCCAGCGGGACGATGCCGAAAGGTTCGTACCAGGGCGCGCACACCACGGCGTCGGCGCTGCGGAAAATTCCGGGCATCTCGCCGCGGGACACCTGCCCCTGCAGGCTCACCTGGTCCGCAACATCCAGCTCCGCTGCAAGGTCCATCAGGCGGCGCACTTCGGGGTCGGCATGGAGCGCACCGGAGTCTCCGCCGCCGCCCACAATCAGGAGTTCGACGTCGTCGAAGCCTGCAGCGCGCAGGTACGGGAGCGCCCGGATCACCAGGTCCACGCCCTTGCGCGGCACCAGGCGGCCCACCGAGAGGATGCGGTGGGTGCGCTTCCTGGCGGCGACGGGGCCCTCTGCGGAAAAAAAGCCGAGGTCCACGCCGCAGGGGGCGATGGATATCTTGCCCGTGTTGATGCCCATGGCTTTGAGTTCGAAGACCTCATCGGAGCAGGTGGCCACGATGCGGTCCGCCGAGCGTCCCACGCCGGGCTCCAGCCAGCGGCGCTCCAGCGGGCTGGTGTCCTCTGCGCCCTGGTGCCGCCGCTTGACGGTGCCCAGTGCGTGGAAAGTCTGGATGACGGGCACCCGATAGCTTTGGCCGGGCCGCCGGGCAGCATCCAGCGCGGCGAGGCCTGACATCCAGAAGTGCCCGTGCACCACGTCCGGCGGCCGGTGGCTCCAGTCCCTTGCCACGCCGTCGGCAAGTTCTCCCATGTAGGGCAGCAGGTCGTCCTTGGGAACATGGCGCGCCGGGCCGGCGTCCACGTGGACCACTTCGAGGCGGCTCCCCACCTGGACCCTCGCAGGAAGCTCCTTTGCATCCCTGCGCGTGTAAACAGTCACGTGGTGGCCACGCTTGGCCAGGGCTTCGGACAGCGCGGCTACGTGCACGTTCTGCCCGCCGGCATCCACCCCGCCCAACGCCGCCAAGGGACTGGCGTGCTCGGAAATCATGGAGATCTTCATGGGGTCTTCCTCTCCCGCGCCGGAACAAGGATCTTCTCGTCCCGGCGGTCGTTGTCAGAGTGCCGGGGCCGGCCGCCCAGGTCCGCCAGGAGCTCATCCCAGCGGTCCTGGAACTTGCCCAGGCCGTAACGGTCCAGTGCCGCCTCGCGGGCGGCAACGCCCCGCCGTCGGGCTTCATCCGGATCGGCGACGAGCTGCCGCGCGCAGCGGAGCAGCTCATCTACATCGGCGGAAACGGCGCCGGCCTCCGGCGGCACCGCCCGCGGCGCTTCGGTCGTCGCCAGCGCAACCACCGGCATCCCCAGGTGCATGGCCTCCAGCAGGGACAATCCCAGTGAGGTCCAGCGCATGGGGTGCACATAGACGCGGCAACGGGCCAGTTCACGGTGCAGCTGTTGGGTCTTCACGTCACCGCGTACCGTCAGCCGGGACTCGTCAATCCCCGCGGCGGCGGCCAGGCCGTCCGTTTTCATCCCGAAGACCTGCAGCGGCGCCACTGAGGCGAAGGCGGGCAACAGGTCGGTACCGGTGACGCGGCCCCGGCGGATGGGCTCGTTCACCACTACGCCCAGTTCCGGCAGTTCCCCGGTGTAGAGATGGCCCGGGTCAGGAATTCCGTGTTCGATCACCAGGCTGCGGGCGGAGCCGTTGTCCCAGGCGAGCTTGTTGAAGTGGGTCACGTGCACCAGGGGGATGCGGTCCTGGTCCGCGAGCGGGTGCCGGGCAAAAGGAAAGTCGACCTTGGGGGTGTTGTGTTCGAGGTACACGGCGGGCAGGTCAACGCCGGGCCGGCGGCCCAGCAGCCGGGCAACTTCCTCAATTTCCTCAGGGCGTTGCAGGACGACGGCGTCCACGGCGTCTGCATCCAGCGTTGCCAGGTCCACCTCCCGCACTGACGCAGGCCAGTCCCTGCCGGCAAGGCCAAGCCCCCACGCGCCACCTTCGGGCAGGACGGGAAGGAGGTACTCGTGACGGCCGCGGACGAAGGCGTCCGTCCAGGAACCGTGGACGTGCCAGAGCAGGATTCTCATCTGTTGCGGGCCTTTCTACGGGTACTGACGTGGGTGCTGAAGGAGCTGACTCCGCCGATCAGGCGTTCTACGGCCGCCACCACTTCCTCAGGCGAAACGGAGTCAAGGCAGGGGTGGCCGGGAACGGGGCAGACACGGGCACGGGTCATTCGGCAGGCGGCGTTCTGGTCGCCGAGCAGTTCCAGAGACACCCCGTACGGCGCCCAGCGGATGGCAGGGACGACGGGGGAAAAGAGGCACGCAACGGGTGTACCCACGGCTGCCGCGAGGTGTGCGGGGCCCGTGTTGCCGGTAACCACCGCGTCCGCCCCCGCCATGACTCCGGCCAGGGTATGGAGGTCTGTGCGCCCGCCAAGGTCCAGGGCGGATGGCCCTGCGACGGTGGCAGTCAGCGAAGTCTCCCCGGGACCACCGGTCACCACAACACGGTGGCCCGCGCCCTGGAGGAGTTCGACGGCGGCCGCATGGTGCAGCGGCGGCCAGGCCCTGGCGGGCACGGCGGCTCCCGGGTGGACCACCACATAGGGGTCCTCCCCCACCAGTTCGCGGACGTCCGGGACGGACGTGAGGCGGAGTTTTCCGTCGTCGCCTTGCGGGAGGCGGAATCCTCCTGCCTCGGCGATGCCCAGTGCGCGTTCCGCTTCGGGCTGGTCCTCCGGGAAGTCTTCGCCCGGCTTGAGCCGGACATCAAGCAGGGACCCTGCGTAGTCGGTGGAGGCTCCGGTGATTCGTTCGACGCCGGCGAGCCGGAGCAGCAGCGCCAGCGGCAGGGGCGACTGGTGGAAGGAGGTGAGGATGACGGCTTCGGTAATTCGAGAGTTCCGGACGTATTCGATCAGCCTGTCAGCGTGCGGGCCGGTCATCTTGGGCGCGGGGTTCATAATCCACGGGCTGTCCCAGCTGTAGACCTCCGCGGCACCCGGCAACATACCCGCCGCTGCCTCGCCCTGCCGTCCGCAGAGCATCACCACATGGTTGGGCCGGCTGCCGTCCGGGAACCGCCCGTTTGCGACGGCCCGTACGGCGGGTCCGGCCAGGAGGACGTCGCCCATGCTGTCCAGGCGTGCCACCAGGACGCGGCCCATCAGGGCTGCTCCGACAGCAGCGAGACGGCCTCGGCCAGGTTCCGGGCCACCAACTGAGCCTCGGCCACTTCCTCGGCCCGGGTCACCGGCGTCGGCACCAGGACGCCGGTTGCTCCGGCCGCTTCGGCGGCACGGACGTCAGCACCGATATCACCAATGAGCGCCGCCTCCGATTCCTGGATGCCGAGCCTGCGGCAGGCACTGTGCACCATTCCCGGTTGGGGCTTGCGGCAGGCGCAGCCGTCCTGCTCGGAATGCGGGCACACCTCCCACACATCGAAGGGGCCGAGCAGTTCCTCAACCCGGGCGTTGACGTCCGCCACGTCGGCGGCGGTGATCAGGCCGCGGGCAATGCCGGACTGGTTGCTGATGACTCCGGTTGCTATCCCGTCGGCGCGGAGTGCATCCAGGACTGCCTTGGCGCCGGGCATTGGTGTGACCAGGCCGGGGTCCCCGTTGTAGGGCACATCGACCACCAGGGTCCCGTCCCGGTCGAACAGGACAGCGCGGAGCTTGGAGGTTACGGAGCTTCCCATACCCTCACTGTTCCCCACAGCTGCTGCTCCTAAACAGGGGCTGCTGGTTTTCTCACCTTTCAGCTGGTGACGAGTTGGCCGCCTGAACAGCCAAGATAGGACTGCTGACGCTGTCCCCCACCGTCCGAAGCCTGCTCCTGCAGCGGTAAAGCGGGCCTGGCTGGGCTACCTGCTCCTGACCCGCGAGCTGCCCGGGAGGGCAGAAATTTTGCCGGGAACTCCGGGGGCGGCCGTCCGGCGGGCTGGCCGGCCGGACGCCGTGGAACCGGTCGCTCTCTCCTGCTCCGCACGGACACCGTCGCCCTGGCTACTGCTCAGGAGCCGGCGCTGGAGTTCGACGAGTACCCGGGCCAGCCGCCGCGAAACCTGCATCTGCGACATCCCCAGCCGCTTCCCCAACTGGACCTGGGTTTCCTCACAGAAATAGCGGCGGTAGAGCAGTTCCCTGTCCGCGGCGTCCAGGTCCTGCATCGCCTCCCGGAGGCAGGCAAGGTCCTCCAGCCGTTCCAGGGGCGTCTCAGGGCACGCGAGCAGGTCGCCGATGGACAGCGCGTCACTGTGGGGGTTTGCAGCGTCCAGGGAGTCCGGATGCATGCTGCTGGACGCCGAAATGGCTTCCTGGACGTCTGAAGGATCTGTCCCTAGCTCCGAGGCCAGTTCCGCCACGCTGGGATTCCTGCCCAGGGACTGAACCAGCTCCGGTTCCACCCGGAACATCCTGGTGCGGAGGTCCTGGATGTGCCGCGGCGGCCGGACCACCCACGTGCGGTCACGCAGGTATCGCTTCAACTCCCCGGCGATGGTTGGAGCTGCGTAGGCGGGGAAGCTCTCCCCCTTGGACTGGTCGAAACCGCGGGCAGCCTTGACCAGGCCCAGATAGGCCACCTGGTTCAGGTCTGCCCGTTCCCGGCCCCGGGCTTCGAAGCGGGCGGCCAAGGCCTCGGCCAGGTCCAGATAGCTCAGGACCAGGTCATTTTCAAAGGTCTCCCGCAGCCGCCCTGCCTTGGCGGCGGAGCGGTCGTCTTTCGGGGTCTCCAGGCACGGCTCAAGGCACGGCCCAGGAACAGGTGTCAGGTCCACGGCGAGCGCGGCAAAAGATTCGGGCATTGTCGTTGGTTCCCTCGGTCAGGTTCCGAAAGCCTGCGGCAAGACTTAGCCATAGGAAATCATAAGGTTGCTTATAAAACAATCCTTGGCGGCGCTAGGCTCGGCATGTAAGACGAACCGCACACCCCGGCCAAGGAGTCTTTTCCATGCACATCGCCGTTATCGGAGCCAGCGGAAATGCAGGAACAGCGCTGCTGCGGAACCTGCAGGGCCAACTGTCCAGGAAGCCCGGAAGCCTGCAACTGACAGGGATCAGCAGGCGCCTGCCCGACACCTCGCGGGCGCCCTATGCCGGGGTTGAGTGGCACACGCTCGATGTCGGGTTGGAACGCGACGGCCCAAAGTTGGAATCGGCCTTGGCAGGAGTGGACTCGGTGGTCCACCTTGCCTGGCAAATCCAACCGAACCGGGACCTGGACCAGCTGTACCGGACCAACGTCACCGGAACAGCAAATGTCCTCGAAGCCGCGCGGAAGACCGGCGTCAAGCAGATCGTCTGCGCGTCATCGGTCGGCGCCTACAGCAAGGCCTCCAAGGACCGGCGCACGGATGAGTCCTGGCCGGCGCAGGGCATGGCGGGCTCGCATTACAGCCGGCACAAGGCGGCGCAGGAAAAACTCCTGGACGAGTTTGCGGAAGCTGAACCAGGCATCACGGTCGCAAGGCTTCGGCCCGGGCTCATCTTCCAGCGCGACGCCGGGAGCGAGATCGGAAGGTACTTCCTGGGGCCGGTGATTCCCCGGCTTCTGGCAAAGAGGCCCTGGCTTCCACTGCTCCCCGTTCCGGACAACCTGATTTTCCAGGCAGTCCATGCGGACGATGTTGCTGAAGCCTACTGGCGGGTCATCGACCAGAGGGCCTCCGGAGCCTTTAATGTTGCGGCCGAGCCGGTGCTCACACCCCAGGAACTTGCCCGGATCGTTCAGGCGCGAAGAATCCTCCCCATCCCCATGGGCCTGCTCCACAAGGCAGTGGGCATGGCCTGGCGCCTCCGGCTGATACCCACCGACTCCGGCTGGGTGGAGATGGCTGCGGGAGTCCCGGTTATGGACACCGGCCGAGCCCGCCGGGTCCTGGCGTGGGAAGCCAAGACATCATCGGTAGCGGCAGTTCTTGACGTCCTGGCCGGCATAGGAACGGGGGAGGGAGTTACTCCCTCCCCCGTCCTGGAACCGAGGCACGGCAACCCGCAGTGAGCTAGGTGCCATGCCGCGGGTCAGCCAGTGCCGTGCGGCCTGCAGCCAGATTGCTGTCCCGCCTGCGGCTAGATGCCGGAACGCGGATTTTCACGATCCACGTGTGAGCCGCCCTGGTTAGGATTGGCGCCACCATCGCTGCGTTCATCGCGGGCTCCGTCAGGGGCTGCGCCGTTGCGGGCATTGTCAGCAGCGTCGCGGGCCGCATGGGCGGAGTTCGTGGCGCCGCGGTCGGCGCCATCGCGGCTGCGGCCCTCGCGGTCCTGCTTGACGTCAGGGTCCAGCTCATCCGCTTTCCGCGTCCGTTCGTTCACGTCATCGCGGAGCGTTTTGGCCTCTGTGGACTGCTGGTCTGCCTGCTGGCGCAGCCGGGCAGCTTCAACCTGCGCCTGCTCGGCGTCCGCCCTGGCGCGCGTCGCCTTCGCTTCGCGCTCCCGGGCATCGAGTTCCCTGTTCTCGGCCTCACGGCGGATTTCTGCGGCCTTCTCGCGATGCGCATCGTCCCGCTTTTGCTGTATTGCCTTTCGGCGCCGTCCTGTTGCGAGCAGCAGCAGCACAAGCAGCACCACCACAACTACGGCGATCAACACCCAAACCCACGGAGCTATTTCCAAATTACCCACCACTTCCACTTCGATGTGACCGGGCCGGCGGAAGCCATTCCGGCTGACATTTTTGGAACTGTTCACAACTCGCTTAGCAAGCGTACTTACCTTTTATTAGTAATCATGCTTATTATTTTAGGGCCAGTATCGCTGGTTCTTGATCAACAACCGGCCTTCTTGGAAAGAGAGAGCGAAGATGACAGAGAACCAATGGCCCGAGGATCCCGCTTACACGGCTCCGCCGGCCTCTACAGGAATTCCGGGCGAGCGAAGCGCCACCACTTTCCCGTCCGCCGCCACTCCACCATATGGAGATGCCCCCGTCGGTGATACCTCCGGGTCATCCCGAAAGGAAGCAGCGAAGGAAGAAGCAACTGATGTAGCACGCACCGCGAAGGGCTCCGCGCAGAATGTGGCCCAGACTGCAAAGGAAGAAGCAGTCCACGTCGCCTCAGAGGCCAAGTCCAGTGCCCAGGACCTGCTGTCCCAGGCGAAGTCCGGGCTTTCCAGCCAGGCCGGCACCCAGCAGCAGAAGGCCGCCGAAGGCATCCGGACCATCTCCAGCCAGCTGCAAAGCATGGCCGATGCCCCGGACCAACAGGGCGTCGCCAGCGATTTGATCCGCCAGGCTGCCCAGCGCAGCGAATCGGTAGCTTCCTGGCTTGAAAACAAGCAGCCAGGCGATCTGCTCGCCGAAGTCCAGCGGTTCGCCCGCAACAAGCCCGGCACCTTCCTCCTTCTCGCCGCTGGCGCCGGCGTCCTTGCGGGCCGGCTTACCCGCGGCCTCACCGGCGGTACTGCAACCTCATCCACCTCCGGCACTGCAGGACTTGCGGGCCAGTACTCCGGCAGCCCGTACGGCGACCAGTACACCGAGGGATACAGCCCCGCGGGCGGAACAGTCCCGCCTCCCCCGGTCCAGCTCCCCGGCCCGGCCACCACCACTGCGGGTTACGACGGCGGCGCTCCCGGCGCTGGTTACCCGGGGGCCGCACGTCCTGCCAGCCCGCTGGACAGCCCCCAGCTGGTCGAAGAGCCCTGGTCCGGCAACCAGATCGCCGATGACCCACTTGGCGACCGCAGGCTTGCCGACGATCCGCTGGCGGACGATCCCCTCACCCGGGACCGCCGCACGGACGGCCAGTCAGGCAGGTTCTGATGAGTAGTTCCATTCCCGAACCGGCTCCGAGTGAAGCGCATGTGAAGGCTGATAACGCCTCGTTGGGTGAGTTGTTGGGTGATGTCACCCGGGACCTGTCCACCCTGATGCGCCAGGAAGTCGAACTGGCCAAGGCCGAAGTGAAGCAGTCCGCCACGAAGGCAGGCAAAGGCGGCGGGATGCTCGCCGGCGCCGGCGTCGCCGGGCACTTCGTCCTGGTCTTCCTGTCCCTGGCACTGATGTTTGCCTTGGGCGCCCTGATGCCGCTGGGCTGGGCCGCCGTGATCGTCGCCGTGATCTGGGGCATCATCGCCGCGGTCCTGGCCTCGATGGGCCGCAAGGAACTCAAACAGATCAAAGGCATCCCCCAGACCAGCGAGACACTTTCCGAAATTCCCCCAACCCTAAAACCAGGTGAGGTAAACCGATGAGCGATAACCCGGACGCAATCCGTGCAGACATTGAAGAAACCCGCGCCCGCCTGGGCACCAACGTGGACGCGGTCGCCGACAAGGTCACCCCTTCCAACATCGTCCACCGCCAAACCGACAAGGTAAAAGACGCCGTCGTCGGGGTGAAGGAGAAAATCATGGGAGCAGCAGACTCAGCCAGCACCACCGTCCAGGACAAGGTCTCCTCGGCCACCTCGGGTGTCCAGGACAAAGTCCACTCCGGTACCGGCCACACCGGGAACGCCCTGCACAGCACCGGCGACTCCCTCCATGGGGCCAAGGACAACGTCGCCGCCAAACTCAGCGACGCAGGCACCGCGATCTCGCACGCACCGGACCAGGTCAAAGCCAAAACCCAGGGCAACCCCCTGGCCGCCGGCCTGATCGCGTTCGGCGCCGGGATGCTCGTCTCGTCCCTGATCCCGGCCAGCCAAAAGGAACGCGAAGCAGCCCAGCAGCTCAAAACCGCCGCCGAGCCCCTCGCCGGCAAGGTCACCGACGCCGCCAAGGACATGGTCCAGGACCTGAAGGAACCAGCCCAGGAAGCCATGGAAAGCGTCAAAGCCACCGCCGCTGACGCCGCCCAAAACGTCAAAGCCGAAGGCCAAGGCGCCGTCACCGACGTCAAAGACCGCGCCACCGACGCCAAAACCAACGTCCAAAACACCTAACCCGCCACTCAACGCGGCACTAAAAGGCACGAGCACCATCTGAGAGGCCGGCCCCGCCCCCGCGCGGAGCCGGCCTCTCAGTTTTCGCACCCTTATCGAGAGGACACCCCATGGCCACTCCTGACGCATCCGAGAGCAGCACGGCCAAAGCAGGCCAGGCACCGGATCCAAACGACTCCCGGAAACCGGACAGCCCAAAGGACCTGGACAAGCCGAACTGGAAATACATCGCCAAGAAGACCTTGCGTGAGTTCAGCAAGGACCAGTGTCCGGACCTCGCTGCTTCGTTGACGTATTACGCCGTGCTGTCGCTGTTCCCGGCCATACTGGCACTCGTTTCACTGATCGGTATCTTCGGGGACCCGCAAAAAACCACCGATGCGCTGCTTCAGATCGTGAGCGGTTTCGCCCCTGCTGAGACGGTCAACACTGTCAGCGGAACGGTCTCCGAACTGGCAAACGCGCCGGCAGCAGGTTTGACCCTGGTCCTGGGCCTCGCCACCGCGCTGTGGTCCGCATCCGGTTATGTTGGTGCCTTCGGCCGTGCCATGAACCGCGTCTACGAAGTGGATGAGGGCCGGGCGTTCGTCAAGCTGCGCGGCACCATGCTGGCGGTCACCCTCCTGTCGGTAGTCATCATCGCGCTCCTGGCAGGCATGCTGGTGCTCAGCGGCCCTGTGGCAGAGGCTGTCGGCGGTCTGATCGGGCTCAGCGGAGTTTTCCTCACCATCTGGAATATCGCCAAGTGGCCTGTCATGGTGGCGCTCATCATCGTGATCATCGCCGTCCTCTATTACGCCACGCCCAACGTCAAGCAGCCCAAGTTCAAGTGGATGAGCCTCGGTTCGGGCATTGCCCTGTTCGTTTTCCTGCTGGCATCCCTGGGCTTCGGTTTCTATGTGGGCAACTTCGGAAACTACAACAAGACGTACGGCGCCCTGGGCGGCGTCATCGTGATGCTGCTGTGGCTGTGGATCCTGAACATGTCCCTACTCTTTGGCGCTGAGTTCGACGCCGAAATGGAGCGCGGCCGCCAGCTCCAGGCAGGCATCGAGGCCGAAGAGACCATCCAGCTGCCGCCGCGTGACACCAAGAAGAGCGAGAAGCTGCAGAAACAGGAGGACGAGGACATTCAACACGGACGGGAACTGCGTGAGAAGTACAGCGCGGAAAACGGCGAGGACGGGGACTCCAACCAAAACGGTGACGAGGACCAGAAAAACGGCCAGCCAACGCAACCGCACCGCGACCGGGTACGGGACAAGCTGCGTGACCGCGGCACCACCCCGGAGTAGCCATATCCGGACCGTGGAGACGGCGTCCGGCAGGCGGTAGCCGTTGTTTCCGGGGACTAGGCAGGACCTTCAAGATGGGGGAAAATTGTCTTGGAGGTCCTGTTTGGGTTTCCCGGGTCAGCAGGGTGGCCCGGGGCGAAGGCGGGGTCGGCGGTGAGATGGCCTCTTCTGAGACCGAGGTCAGTCCCCCCAGTCGCCGTCGGCCCCCTCGTAACCAGCAAGGTGCCCCGGCTCAACTGGACAAAGTGAGCCTCACTGCCATACCTTCATGATTATTCTGCTTGACTCCCCCGGGAGCCGGCAGGTCCGCTGAAGCAGATACGGCGGCAACACGGTCGACCCCGAATGAGCAAACATGCCTGCTACCCATTTTGAACAATTTATCGCTGAAGCAGTCGTCGCGGACAGGGAACCGGGACTGGGCCTTGGACGAGATGAGCTTTACGGGCTTTACACCAGCTGGTGCCTTCTTCAGAAGGCCCCGCTTCAGGCTCCGGAAGCCCTCTGGGACGCACTGCAGGCACAGGGAATTGACCCGGACAGCAACAACTTGTCCATGACCGGCCCGGCCGCCGCCGACTACATCGTGGCCAGCGCGCCTGACCTGGTGTGACGCTCCTTTTCCAAGCCTGTTGAAGCTGCCTGTGGCTGGTTAGCATTGAGCATGGCCGGCGCATTATGTCCGCCGGCCACCAGCCGAAGGGAGAACCACCATGGGTTTGGATGACAAGATCGACAATGCCGCCGAGAAAATGGGCGGCAAGGCCAAGGAGGCTACCGGTGCGGCCACCAACGACGAGGGCCTTCGCACGGAAGGCCAAATGGACCAGGCCAAAGCGGACCTGAAACAGGCCGGCGAGAAAGTCAAGGACGCT
The DNA here is from genome assembly GCF_059383655.1 of Pseudarthrobacter sp. Hb11. NCBI lineage: Bacteria > Bacillati > Actinomycetota > Actinomycetes > Micrococcales > Micrococcaceae > Pseudarthrobacter > Pseudarthrobacter sp. Hb11. Next base: position 27,358 of record NZ_JBWZCM010000011.1, on the reverse strand, counting down.
TTCAAGAAAGACTGAGTCCAGAAAAAGGGGCTGCCGCGGACACCGCAGCAGCCCCCCTTTCTTGGCTCCCCCGGCAGCCGGGCAGGGATCAGGCCGGCTCGGTGACCGGCGCCGTAGCGGCCATGGTCTCGGCATTGACCATCCAGGCCAGCTGTTCCAGGCGCTCGATGGCCGCATGAAGCAGATCCGCGCTGGTGGGGTCTTCCTCGTCCACGTCGTCATGGACGTCCCGCATCGTCTGGACTGTCCGTTCGAGCCGGGTGGTGACGAGTTTGACGGTGTCCTTCGTGGTGGTCAGGCCTTGCGGAAACTCCTCCAGCCGGCTGCCTGCCGAAACGGTGCTGCTGCGGCCGTCGGGAAGGGCATGCAGAGCCCTCATCCGTTCTGCCACCTGGTCGGCGAAGAGACGGGCGGCCAAAACAATTTCGTCCAACTGAAGGTGCAGGTCGCGAAAATTGGTGCCTACAAGGTTCCAGTGGGCCTGCTTGCCCTGCAGGTGCAACTCGATGAGGTCGGTTAGCACCATCTGCAGATTGCTGGCAAGGGTGGGCGACGCTTTCATCATTTCCTCCATTGCGGCTTTCCAACCGGCTGCGGATCAACCGGCGAATAACTCTAAGCATACTTATTAGTCTGAGCCGGCAGCCAGGGAGCGCGGCAGCCCCGAGGGCTACCGGATACGCGCAAGCGCGAAGCCGTCCCAGCCTTTGGAACCCACGGTCTGGATGACGGTGGCATCGAGCCGGGGGTGCCCGCCGAGCAGCCTGAGCGCATCCACTATTCCCTGCGCGTTGACCGGGTCCATTCCGGGGTCCAGCACGGCGCCTTCCCAGATGGTGTTGTCCAGGACCACGGTTGTCCCGGGGCGCCCAAGCCGGATGGCCCATTCCAGGTAGCGGCTGTTGTTCTCCTTGTCCGCATCGATAAAGATGAAGTCGAAAGGTTGCCGGTCCTCCTCCGCCAGGGCGGCAAGGGTTTCCAACGCTGGTCCCAGGCGGATCTCTACTTTTTGCCCCAAGCCTGCGAAGTCAATGTTGGCCCATGCCACTTCAGCGTGCTTTGGCAGGAATTCGCAGGTGACCAACGTGCCGTCGTCGGGCAGGCCCTGGCCCATCCAGATGGTGCTGAAACCGGCCAGGGTGCCTATCTCCAGTATGCGGCGGGCGCCCGAGAGCTGAACCAGGAGCTTGAGGAGCTTGCCGGCGTTAGGCGCCACCTCAATGGCCGGCATACCGGCATCGACGGCCGATTGCACGGCCCGGAGCACGGCGGGATCCGGATGGACCACGACGTCGGACAGGAACTTTTCCGTGGCAATCCACTCTGGCCGGGGCTTGTGCTCAAACATGGGCACAGTTTGGCACGCAGCCACGCGCGGGTCCAGAGAAATTAGCCGACGACGGCGGCAGGGACGACGGCGGTCAGGAATCCTCGGAGAGCGCTTCTTCCAGGCGGTCCACTTTAGCGGTCAGCTCGCCAGAGTAGCCGGGCCTGATGTCCGCTTTAATGACCAGGGAAACCCGGCTGCCGTAGCGGCCCACCGCCTCGGTGGCGCGCTTCACGACGTCGAACACCTCATCCCATTCACCCTCGATGGTGGTGAACATGGAGTCCGTTTTGTTGGGCAGGCCCGACTCCCGGACAACCTTTACGGCGGCGGCGACGGCGTCATGAACGGACGCGTCACCGGGCCGGGAACCTTCGCTGGGAGTACCGGACGGGGCGACAGAAAACGCAAGCAGCATGAAGCCCAGTGTGCCACGGTGCCAACCACGCCGCAGGGCAGGGCGGCCCGTGCCGCCGTCACAAAACCCCCTACCCTTCAGTAACGGTGAACGCCGGAGGCTCGATTGCTAACCTTTTGGCATGAGCCTCGCAGTCGCCCGCAAGCCGCTCCGCGCCGACGCAGCACGGAACGTGGACAAGATCATCACGGCGGCGCGGCAATGCTTCCGCGAGTTCGGCCCGGAAGTACCGCTGCAGACCATTGCAGCCACAGCAGGGGTGGGCCCGGCCACCCTGTTCCGTAATTTTTCAGACAAGGAAGAGCTGGTGCTTGCTGCCCTCAACAGGCAGCTGCGGCTCACCGTGGATCCGGTGGTGGACGGCGCCCTGGCGGATATCGACGCCGCCGCCGGACTGCTGCGGGTCATGGAGGCCCTGATGGCCGCCGCCAGCGATGACGCCAATCTTCTGGGAGCCGTTGCCGGCCGGCGGGAGCTCCTGACCGGTATCACCGGTTCCTTGATGGAGTCGATGGGTGTGCTGCTGGTACGCGGGCAGGGCCAGGGAAGCCTGCGCGCGGACATCTCCATGACGGACATGTTCCGGCTGCTTGCCATGCTCATTGGAGTGGTAGACACCATGGAACCCGGATCCGACGCCTGGCGCCGCCCGCTGGCCTTGATTGAAGATGCCATCCGGTCCGTCCGGCCCAGCCGGCCTCTTCCCGTCCATGTGCCGCTGCCGGCCGCTTCCCTGGCGGGGCAGCAGCCCATCTAGCAGCAGGAATCCTGCCCGCCGGGGGCACGGTCCTCCCCATTGTGGGCCTCGTGCCGGTGCAATACACTTCAAGTGGGTTACGCAGACAGCCTCTGTTCCTTCCAGATGGAGCCACCCATGCCACAGTTCCTGCACCTCCGGCACACGACCGCAGCGCGATGAACAGTTCCAGGCTTTTCCGCTACATCAACGATCCGCGCGGCCCCGAGGAAGTTCTTCCCACCTTGCCGGCAGAGGAACTGGCAAAACTGTTGGATGCCCTCTACCAGAACCTTGACACTCCCGAGCCCGAGTTCGGCGCCCAGGCCTGGTATGAGATGGCGGTTGAAGAGAGCTCGCGCCGGTCAGCAGTACCTGACGGCGCCGCGCACGGGGTCGCCTGACCCCTCACGATTTTCCACACACGACGCCGGGACTCCACTGGCGCCGGGACGTTTCCGATGTCCGGCCCGGGCTGCGTGGTGCTCAGCGGGTCAGTCGCTGTCGGCGGCTTCCCTGGCACGGATTTCCCGGCGCACTATGGCGTGCAGAGCGGAAACCTGCGACGCCGGGTCCACGTCCATCGCCCTCGTAAGGCTTTGGGAAAGGGCCTCTAAATCCTCGGCAGGGACGTCGGAAATACTGGAAAAACGGGTAAAGAAGCGTTTGGCGGGCAATCCCGCACGCCATCGGGAATTCTTGTGTAAGGGAGGTCTACCGGCCCTTGCCCCGGACGCGTGCAGTTGATTTTCCATCGTTGCCATTCATGCGAATTGTTGGGGCCAACTGCATAGCCGCTCTCATAGTACAAACCCCCTACAGGCAAGAAAAGGGATTTGCGTCATGTTATTGGTGGCTGGTTTAGTTCCAGCCCAGCATGCGGAGCAGCGCGGCAGTTCCAGCACCGGCCACCACCACCACGAGAAACGGTGCCCTGAGTGCCAGTGCGATCGCCGCTGCAGCGAGCGCACCCAGCCGCGCATCGGCTGCCAGCGACTGCCCCGACGCCACCGCGTTCACCACCGTCAGGGAGGCAAGCAACCCGATGGTCATGGTGCCGGCAACCCGCGACATCCGAGGGTTTTCAAGAAGCCGGGCCGGGACAAGGTAACCCACCAGCTTCCACGCGTACGCCAAGGCGCAGGCAATGAGCAGCCACACCCAAAGGCTCATGATTCAGCCTCCGATGTGCCGCCGTCGCCTTTTTGGCCGTGGCCGCGGTGGTGGTAATCGTCTGCGCCGTACTGGCGGTGGTCCGTGCCGGGCTGGCGGGACTCGGCGTGGTGGCGCTCCCGGTAGGGCTCCACGTCCGGCTCGAGGCCTTCATCGCTCCGGCCGTGGCCGAACCAACCGAACACTGCGGCCACGACGGCGGCCACCAGGATGGGCACGCCCGCCGGAACGAATGGCACTGCCACAACCGTGGCTAAGGCGCACACCACCGCAATCGCGATCGGTTCGCGGCCCTTCAGCCGGGGCCAGAGCAGCGCCAGGAATGCCGCCACCGCCGCCCCGTCCAGCCCCCACTGCTTGGGATCACCGAGCCCGCTTCCGGCGAGCGCGCCCACCGCGGTGAACAGGTTCCAGAGCACATAGATGCCGATGCCGGCTGCCCAAAAACCCCGGCGCTGTTCAGCGGGATCGGTCTGGCCGGTACTGGTGGCGGTGGATTCGTCGATGGTCACCTGGGCGGCAACGTACTTGCGCCACCCGGTGGGGTGGAGCAGGGCGTTGAGCTGCATGCCGTAGATGCCGTTGCGCATGCCCAGAAGCGTCGCTGCGCTCATCGCCGCGATGCCGGAACCGCCTCCGCCCACTACGCCGATAAACGCGAACTGTGAGCCGCCGCTGAACAGGAGCAGGCTCAGCGCCATGGTCTGCCAGAAGTCGAGGCCGGACGTGACGGAGAGTGCACCAAATGATATTCCGTAAAGGCCGGTGGCAACGCTGATCGAGAGTCCCACCCGCACGGCAGGGGAAGCCAGGAGTTTCACTGCCACGAACCTATTGCGGGGCGCCGAAGGCTCCAGGCCCAGAGGATAAGCGGCGCCTGAAGCGGGAAGCGCAGGGTGTGCACCTGGCGCTGCACAAGGGTCCCCTCCGGGCTGTACGCCCGGCGGAGGGCATCGGCATGACCGGTCAGGAACGCGGTGAACATCGCGGTGAGGGCGGTTGCGGTCGCCTTGCGTGTCAGAGGGACGAGGAGTCCGACGGCGGCCGTCAGTTCCAGCAGGCCGCTGAGCGCGATCCATTCCTCCCTTGTCATCACGGCGAAGGGCCGACGGCGGAGGGGTCCCGGGCCGCCGTCGAAGCCAGCAGCTCCGTTGACCGCAGCAGTTCCGGCAACTGCAGCGCCGCCATCGCCCGTTCCTTGCTGTCGCGTCTCTTTCAGGCAGAGGTAGTCAGGCACCACCTGGCGGTAGAAGCCGGGGTCGCGGAAGTGTTTCATGGCGCTGGCCAGAAGCAGGGCGCTCATGGCTGCAGCGGAAAGGCTCTGGCGGGCCCGGCCGGACCGGGGAAAAGGCATGGCTCCACTCAATCACACGCGTGCCCGGCCTTTAAAACCGTCACAGGTCATCCAACCGTCAGGCCCAGTCGGGAGCCAAACTTCCGCAGGGCACGGCCCATGAGGTCAAGACTGCGGCAGCCCCTCCGGCACCCAGAGCCAGGCTTGCCCGCGTGCCTGCCCTACTTTCCTTGCGGCGAGGCGACCTTCAGCTGGCTGAGGACGCGCGCCGGCACATTGGTGGTGATCTCGTGGACGCCCATGCCCTGGCACAGCGCCACGTCCTGCTCCGAGTCCACGGTCCACACGCGGAAGCGCCGGCCCCGCTCCAGCCACCGCTGGATGGTGGCCGGGTGCTGGCGGACGTAGTCGACGCCGGGACCGGCCAGCGCGGCTTCGCCGTGGTCCAGGATCCGCTCACCTTCCAGCTGGGCCGCCTTCATTACGTTGGCGATCGCACCGCCCGTGATCAGCCCAAAACCCAATTCCTCACGCAGCTCATGCACATCCACGTCATCCACCAGTTGGCAGATGTACTCCGCCGGTACGGACCGAAGCAGGCGGCGGACAGATTCCGGGCTGAAGCTCATGAAGGTCACCGCCACGTTGTCCACGGTTGAACTGTTGGCGTCCCAGCCCTCGCCCCGGAGGACTTCAAGCACCCGGTCCTCCAGCTTGAGCTGGTACGGGCTGGGGTGCTTCAGCTCAATCGCCAGCCGCACGGGACGCCCTGCACCGCGAAGGATCTCCAGCAGTTCCGGAAGGGTGAGGAACTGCTCGGACCGCGGACCGTACATCTCGGGGATGCGCACGCCCTTCCACGATGAAAAGTCCAGGCGGCGCAGCTCCCGCAGAGTCCGCTCCGCCACCGGCCCGGTCCCGTCAGAGGTGCGGTCCAGATTGGCGTCGTGCAGGAGGATGACGTGCTGGTCGCGGGTGAGGTGGACATCGCACTCCACACCGTCCGCCCCATCAGCCAGCGCCTGCAGGTAGGCGGCGCGGGTGTGTTCGGCAAACGCGGCACTCGAACCGCGGTGGGCAAAGACCAGCGGCCGCTGTTGCATTGACTCTGCAGTAGTCATGGAGACACGGTAGCCGACCTGCCCCGCACAGCGGGACTAGGCTTGGCACATGCAGGTGAACTCTGAGCCAACTACCGAGGAAGCACCCACCAGGCCCGCTCCTCCCGCCCCGCCATATGCGAAGGGCCGCGCAAAGGCGGGTCCCGCCGTCGTCAACCAATTCGCTGCCGGCGACGCCGAAAAGGCGGCAGCGCTGCGGAAAATGAAAATGGTGGCGCTGGGGCTGCTGGTTGCCATGGCGGTGATTTTTGTGTTCGCGTTCGCGCTGCAGAAGGAGTATCCGTGGCTCCAGTACGTGCGCGCTGCCGCTGAGGGCGGCATGGTGGGCGCGCTGGCCGACTGGTTCGCCGTCACCGCGCTTTTCAAGTACCCCATGGGCATCAAGATCCCGCACACCGCGATCATTCCACGCCGCAAGGACCAGATTGGCGCCTCGCTGGGTGAGTTCGTGGAAACCAATTTCCTCTCCGAGCAGGTGGTCCAGGACAAGCTGGCCAGCGTGAACATCGCGCGCCGGGCCGGCGAATGGCTCGCCACCCCGGCTGGGGCGGAGCGCGTGGCCAAGGAGGGCGCCGCCGTGATCCGCGGCGCGTTCAAGGTCCTGAACGACGACGACGTCCAGGCGGTCATCGAGGGTATGGTCCGCAAGCACCTGCTGACACCGCCGTGGGGACCTCCCGTGGGCAGGATGGCGGAGCGTATTTTCCACGACGGGCACCACCACAAGCTGGTGGACCTGCTCGTGGACAGGGCCGCGGACTGGGTGGATGACAACCACGACACCGTCACCCACCTTGTTTCAGACCGCTCCCCCACCTGGGTTCCACAGTTCGTAGACGGCCTTGTGGGCGACAAGGTATACGTGGAGATCCTGAAATTCGTCCGCGCGGTCCAGGCCAACCCCAACCACGAGGTGCGGCAGTCCATCGACAAGTACCTGAACGACCTGGCGCAGGACCTGCAGCACGATCCGGCCATGATTGCGCGCGCCGAGGACATCAAGGCACAGGTCCTGGGCGACCCCGAAGTGCAGGAACTCGCCTCCCGGACGTGGGGCACGGTGAAGAACGCCCTGCTCGGCGCCGTGGACGATCCGGACAGCGACCTGACCATCAAGTTCAAGGCAGCTGTCCGCGACTTCGGCTCGCGCCTGGTTAACGATCCCGAACTGGCAGGTAAGGTCAACGCCTGGATCGGCGACGCCGCGGGCTACCTCGTGCGGACCTACCGCTCCGACATTGCCGGGGTAATTACGGATACCGTTGCCCGCTGGGACGCCGAGGAAACCTCCCAGAAGATCGAGCTCCAGGTGGGCAAGGACCTGCAGTTCATCCGAATCAACGGCACGGTGGTGGGTTCACTGGCCGGGCTCACGATCTTCACCGTCGCGCACCTGATTTTCGGCTGACCATCGCCGGGCGCCACGCAAAACCGCACTAGACGCGCAAATTACCTGGCGCTGCCGATATTTGGGTTGCGCTGGGTAATCTGCGCGTCGACATTTGTGGTGTCAGCGAAGCTGCAACTACGCGAAGGACTCCAGCTCGACACCGGCCGCTTCAAGGCCCGCCCTGACGGCGGAAGCCATCTCGACGGCGCCGGGCGTGTCCCCGTGGATGCACAGGGAGTCGGGCTGCACCTTGACCAAGGTTCCGTCCAGAGCCAGCACCTCGCCCTTGGTGGCCAGGCGCACGGCGCGCTCAATGATGGTGTCGACGTCGTGCAGGACGGCGCCCTCCTGCGAGCGCGGCACCAGCGTTCCGTCGGCCATGTAGGCGCGGTCCACAAACGCCTCGATGAAGACGGGGTGCCCGGCTTCTTTGGCCTGCTTCAAAAGCTCGGACCCGGGCAGGCCGAGGATGGGCAGGCCCGGATCGTAGGCGTTCACGGCGGCCACCACCGCAGAGGCCTGGTCTGCGTCCTGGACCAGACGGTTGTACAGCGCGCCGTGCGGCTTTACGTAGTCAACTGAGGCACCGACGGCGTGCGCGACGCCGTCGAGCGCGCCCAGCTGGTACAGCACGTCGCCGAACAGCTCGTCAAAGGACATGTCCAGCGAGCGGCGGCCGAAGCCGGCGAGGTCGCGGTAGCCCACGTGCGCGCCGACGGTCACGTCCAGCTCATAGGCCGCCCGGCAGCTGTCCAGCATGGTGACGGGGTCGCCGGCGTGGAAGCCGCAGGCCACGTTGGCGCTGGTGACCAACCTGAACATGGCGGGATCGTCCCCCATGTTCCAGGAGCCGAATGATTCGCCGAGGTCAGCGTTGAGATCCAAGGTTATTGCCTTCCAGCGTCAGGTTTTCCGGTGCGGCAGCGTTGAGCTCGCCGGGAATGGTTTGGGGCATGGGACCGAACGCTTCCTTCGCGTTGGAGACCACCGCGCGCCCCATCATGAGGTTACCGGCTCCGCCCACCACCGCCCCGATGCCGAACGGCAGGGCCCGGCCGAACAGCGCGGTGCCCTGGCGCTTTAGGAGGTTCTTGAGGAAGGCTTTCTGGATCCGGTTCCGGACTGAGCCGAAGCCGGGCACGGCCATGGACTTTGACAGCACGTTGCCCCACGCGCTGGAGGCACTAAGGCCATTGCCCGCCGCCTGGCCGCTGAGCGTTCCAAGCAACGCGGTGCCTTCCTCGCCGAGCATCAGTGCCATGACCATGGTGCTGGCCTTCTCCGGGTTGGTCAGGCGGATGCCGTGCAGCTCCGCGAGTGAGGTGGCGTAGAGGGCGGTTGCCTCCAGGAACCCAACGGTCGCGGCGGCGGAGAGTCCGAGGGAAGCCACGGTGCCGACGCCGGGAACGACGGCGGTGGCACCAACCAGCGCCCCGCCGCCAGTGACGGCACGCAGGTAGTCGCGCTCCAGGATTTCGGCCAGCTGGGCGGCCGTGGCGCGCGGGTGCTTGCGCTGCAGCCGGCGGATGTATGCCAGGACCAGCGGGCGCTGGATCTCCACTGCCTTCAAAAGCATGTTGTGGACGCCCGGCTTCGGTTTGCCGTCTTCATCGAAGACGGCATTGTGGGCGGTTTCGTGTGCGATTCGTACCGCGGGATTGCTGCGCTTGGCCATGGTCACCTCTGTTGGTCTCGCCGGCCGCGTCGGATGCGGCCTTTCCTAATACTAAGGTTGCTTAACACTAGGCCACGGCACCCCTGCCCCATGTGGTTAGGAGGGTAGTTGCCCTGCTGTCCGGGTATTCGTCCGAAGCCTAGACTTACCCTATGCCCGCTCCCAAAGCCCTGCTGCCGTTTGCCCATCGTGAGTACCGGGTACTGATTGCGGCGCTTGCCATCTCCATTTTTGGTTCCGGAATGTGGGCCGTTGCCATGGTCTACCAGGTGATCCACCTGGGCGGCGGACCGCTTGAGCTGTCCATGGTCGCTGCCGCCGGCAGTGTGGGCCTGGTGGCCTTCCTCCTGGCCGGCGGGATCGCCGCCGACCGGATTCCGCAGCGCCGCCTGATCATCGCCGTGGAGGGAGCCAACCTCGCCGTGATCGCGGCCATCAGCGGGCTCGCCATGGCGGGGTGGCTGCAACTCTGGCACCTTGCTGTGGGCGCCTTCGTGCTGGGCGTGGGAGCGGCGTTCTTCTTCCCCGCCTACTCCGCCATCCTGCCGCGCATCCTCCCTGCCGAGGACCTGCTGGCAGCGAACGGCGTGGAGGGTTCCATGCGGCCGGTGCTCCAGCAGGCCGCAGGTCCTGCTGTGGCGGGCATCGTGGTGGCTGCCCTCTCGCCGTCGCACGCCGTCATGGCAGTGGCCGTCTGCCACCTTGCGGCGTTCATCATCCTGAACTTCCTGGGCCAGCACGCCCTGGCCGCACCCGTCAACGGCGCCGAAGACGGCACCCCTGCGACCGGAGCGGAGCGCGGCAAGTCGTCCTTCCGCCGGGACCTGCACGAGGGCGTCAGCTACACGCTGCGCACTCCATGGCTGCTGTGGACGCTGCTGTGGGCGTGCATCTCGGTCCTGTTCCTGATCGGCCCCATCGAGGTGCTGCTGCCGTTTGTGGTGCGCGACCAGCTGGACGGCGATTCGCGCATGTTCGGCTTCCTCCTCGCCGTGATGGGCGTCGGCGCGGCCTTGGGCTCGCTGTTGACAGCCTCCCTGAGGCTGCCCCGGCGCTACCTCACGGTGATGATGGTGTCCTGGGGTGCGGGCAGCCTGCCGGTGGCCGCCGTCGGGATCATGGACAGTTTCTGGCTTCTCGCCGCCGCCCTGTTCATCTGGGGCGTGACCGGCAGCGTGGGCATGGTCATCTGGGGCACCCTGCTCCAGCGGCGCGTTCCGCCCCATCTTCTGGGCCGGGTCTCCAGCCTGGACTTCTTTGTGTCGCTCGCCCTGATGCCCGTGTCCATGGCCCTGGCCGGGCCGGCCGCCGAGGTCCTGCCCATCTGGCTGATCTTCCTGGTGGCCGGCCTCGTGTGCCCCGTCATGGCGGTCATCGCCATGACGGTGGCACGCATGCCCGACGACGAACTGGCGCACCCGCTGGACAGGGCTCCTGTTGCGGAACGTTCGACGGCGGCGGGAGACTAGCTGCCCGGGCGGCACTGAGTGCGCCCTGCGGCACCTAACTGTTGGCGCGCACCACCGGAATGCTCGCCGTCGGATGTCCGCTGGGGAACACTGTGGGTTCCGGTTCCGGCACGGGTGCAAGTGCCACCCGGACGGGCTGGGCGCCCACGCTGAGCAGCTGTCCGCGGACGTCCAGCTCGAGGGCCTCGCCGTCCTGGACAGTCAGGGTGATGGCACCGGCGTCGAGCTCCACCAGCAGCCGGCGCCCGCGGATCTTGAGGTGGAACGTCAGGCCTTCCCAGTCCGCAGGCAGCCGCGGATCAAAGTACGGGACCGGGCCCTGGTCCCGCAGGCCGGCGAAGCCGCACACCAGGGAGCTCCACACACCGCCGGTGGAGGCGATGTGCACGCCGTCAATGGTGTTGCCGTGCGTATCGTCCAGGTCGATGAACACGGCGTTGGTGAAATGCTCCAGCGCTTCCCGGGAGTACCCCACCTCGGCGGCCATAATGCCCTGGACGCAGGCGGAAAGCGTCGAATCCCCCGTCGTCAGCGGGTCATAGAAATCAAAGGCCCGCTGTTTTTCCTCGGCGGTGAAGTCCTGCCATTGGAGGAACATGGCCAGGACGGTGTCCGCCTGCTTCAGGACCTGGTGGCGGTAGATGACCAGCGGGTGGAAATGCAGGAGCAGCGGGTACTTGGACCGGGGCGTGGTCCAGTCCCAGGGCTCGAGGTGCATAAAGTCGTTGTCCTGCGAGTGGACCTGCATGCGCTCGTCGAACGGCAGCTGCATCCGGTTCGCGGCGGCCTGCCACAGCTGCCGCTCTTCCTGGCTGATGACGGCATGATCAAGGGCCGCGGCGGCACGCAGGTTGAAGCGGGCCATAACGTTTGTGTAGAGGTTGTCGTTGACCACGGCCGTGTATTCGTCCGGCCCGGTGACGCCGTGGATGTGGAAGAGCCCGTCCTTGCCGAAGAAGCCCAGCGAAATCCACATGCGCGCCGTTTCGATCAGCAGCTCGGCGCCCATTCCGTCACGGAACGAGGCGTCCCCCGTGGCCCAGACGTACCGGTTGGTGGCAAAGGCGATGGCGGCGGCGATGTGGAACTGCGCGGTGCCGGCAGCGTAGTAGGCGCTGGCTTCGAGCCCGTTGATGGTGCGCCACGGGAACAGCGCGCCGTCCACACTCAGCTCCTTCGCCCGAACCTTGGCTTCGGGAAGGATGCTGTGGCGGAATTCCAGGACCTGGCGGGCGCCGTCGGGATTGGTGTACGTCAGGTACGGCAGGAGGTAGACCTCCTGGTCCCAAAAATAGTGGCCCTCGTAGCCGGAACCGGTCACGCCCTTCGCGGGAATACCGGCAACGTCCGCACGGGCCGTTGCCTGGGCAAGCTGGAACAGGTTCCACCGGATGGCCTGCTGCAGTTCGGGCTGGCCGGCCACCACGATGTCCGAAGTGGACCAGTAGTCGCGGAAGTGCGCTTCGCTTTCGGCGAAGATGTCCTGGACGGAATGCAGGTTTCCTTCTGCCACGGAGGCCGGGTCCACCGACGGTTCCTGGATGGCGGCGCCGGCCGCGTAGCTGACACTCTTTTCCAGGCGGAACGGCTCGTCGGCACTGACCGCCAGGACGTAGCGGACGCTGCTGTCGTCCTGGTCCACGAGGGTGTCGAACGGCTGGTGCCCGGCGGACGTCCAGTGGTCCACTGCAACGCCCACCCGCTGCTTGGATTCGGCGGCCTCCCAGGCCAGCCGGAGCGACCCGTCCCCGCCGTCGAGGCGCAGGGGCAGCAACACCCGGCCGGCGTGGCGGCCTGCCCGGCGGGGATCGTGCACGGAGTGGTCTTCCACCGGCTGGTCCTGGCGGTTGATTACCGAGGAGGTGACGTCCACGGATACCTCGCGGTCGGTAGCCACCTCCAGCGAGATGCCAAGGGTTCCCCGGGAATCGAACCCGACGGCGCGCCGCTCGGTGGTGGTGACGGTCGCGCCGGAGCGGCACTGCCAGGTGATCCGGCACTCGTAGACGCCGGTGGAGAAATCAACGGCGCGCCGGTATTCCAGCACCTCGGATTCGGCCAGGCTAAGGGCTTCGCCGTCGATGATGACTGCAAAGTTGTTGGCGTCCGGGATGTACAGGATGCGCTGGCCGGTGCGGGCGAAGCCAAAGGCGTTTTCGGCGTGCTTGATGTCCCAGATTTCGTGCAGGCCATTGATGAAGCTGCCCGGCAGGTCAGAGTCCGCTGCCGCCCAGTGGGCACCGCGGATACCCAGGTGTCCGTTACCCAGCGCAAAGAGGGTTTCCAGAGTCCCTTCGGTGCCCGGTTCATGACGTGTTTCCACGAGTTGCCAGGGTGTGTTGGGGAACCTTTCGCGGTCCGCGGAGATCAAAGCCATGGTGTTGGGGTCCTTGTGCGAGGGGCGGTGCTGCCGGCCGGGGCGTGCCGGGAGGTTGAGGGACTTCGGATGCTGCCGGGGAAAGCAGCGGGCGGCTGCCGGGGGAAGGCTGCCTTGGGGAGACTTGCGGGGTTGCTAGAGGAGCTCGTCGAGCTCGTTGACCACCACGGTGGCTCCGGCGTCGAGCAGGGTCTTCCGCCCGGCGCCGCGGTCCACCCCGACTACGGAGTGGAAGGAGCCCGCGTTTCCGGCCTGCACGCCAGAGACGGCGTCCTCCACCACCACGCATTCCTCACTGGGCAGGTCCAGCAGCGTCGCGGCGTATTCGTACGTAGCGGGGCTGGGTTTGCCGGGCAGGCCTTCCCTGGCTGCCACCACGCCGTCCACCACCACCGGGAAGTAGCTGCTGAGACCGGCGGCTGCAAGGACGGCAGGTGCGTTGCGGGAGGAAGAGACGACGGCGACCTTCAGTCCGCGATCCAGTACGGCTTCAAGGAAGCGCACGGAACCCTCGAAAGGCTCGACGCCCGCGCTCACGATGTTATTGAAAATCCCGTTCTTCCGGTTGCCCAGGCCCTGCACCGTGATGTTGGCGGGGTCGTCGTCGGTGGGACCTTCGGGGAGCACTATCCCGCGCGAGGCCAGGAAGTCCCGGACACCATCGAAGCGCGGCTTACCGTCGATGTGGTCGAAATAGTCGCTTTCGCTGTAGGCGGCAACCTGCGGCTGCGATGCGAGGTAGCTTTCAAACAGTTCCTGCCATGCCTGCTCGTGCACGGTGGCTGTGGGGGTCAGCACGCCGTCAAGATCGAAAAGGATGGCAGAGGCGCCGGCCCAAGCGGAGAGCTCAGGGGTTTGTTGGTCGGTAGCCAGTTTTTCAGTCATCAGCGGTGCGGTGTCCTTTCAGGACGGCGGGCAGCCCCGAAGGCGGGATGCTTGGGAGTGGGGAGGCCTCGATGCCCTGACGAACTGCAGGCAGCCGCGGGCGCGGGAAGTGCGGCGGCCATAAGCTTGCTGATCGTTCTACTCCATCATGAACGTGTTGTGCGCCACGGGACAAGCCAGCGGAACCTACAACGGGGACAGCGGCACCAAGGGCACCAGGCCGTTTCGGGCCGCAGTAAACCGTCCGCACCGCGCTGCTCTCCTTGTCCGCCCAGTTCAGGGCCACAATAAAGGCCGAAGATGAGTGTAAGCGCTTACAAATTTGGCTGGCAACTGTTTTTTCCCGCGGCCGCAACTGTGACGCACTTCACGATAGCGAGCCGGTCCAGCTACGTACCCGCAGGTCCGTTCGTATTCAGCACGTAATGGCGCAGGAACGCACTGACGTCCACCATTTCCGTCTTGGACATCGCGTGGCCCATGCCCGGGTAGGTCCTGGCGGTGAGGAGCGTGTTGTTCTGGAGCCACTCCCCGGTGTAGGCGATCGCGTCTTCATTGATGACCAGGTCGGCCTTGTCCCGCCCCCAAAAAAAGGGCGGCCTGGTGTCAAAGGATTCGGTAAGGGACAGCAACTCGTTCTCGAGCACAAAACCGGAAAGCCCTACAACCGCCACATAATCCTTGGGGTGGAGGCGCAGCAGCGTGCTGGCCATCGCCATGCCCTGCGAATAACCCAGCAGGCTCACGCTGGTGTGCTGGCCCTTGACGGTGTTGATCCAGGTCTGGACAGCGCTCGCGGCCTTGATGACGTCGGCAAAGTCATTGGCGAGGAAGTAGTCCAGCAGGAACCAGCCGTAGTGGTCGCCAATGGCCATGGGAGCACGCAGGGCCGCGCAGGTGAATTCGGCCGGCAGGTACTCAAAGAGCCGGACCATGCGCGACTCATCCGTGCCGTAGCCGTGCATCATCACCAGCAACGGGGTGCCTGCCCGCTCGGCCTCGGGCTTGGACCACACAACTGTTTCCATCGCATCAGCCTAACGAGGCCGGCCGGGAAGGAGCCTGAAGCCGTGCCCAGCCGCCCACAGATGGGCCCGCCAAAAAGTGCCGCCCCTGATCATTGAATCCGCCAACTCCGCGCTGTAGCGTGACGCGTGACGGGCAGCATTCCTCAAAACCGTCATCGGGCTGCGCAGACGCCCTTCCGCCACGACAAGGAGCAACACATGAGATTCGGATCCTCCATCTTCCTCATCGCACTGGGCGCCATCCTTGCCTGGGCGGTTGCCCCAGGGCTTATCCCCTTCGTGGACCAGGTGCTGGTTGGTTACATCCTGATCGCCGTCGGCGTCATCGGCCTGATCGCCTCGCTCATGCTCGCCTCGCCGGGCCGCAGCCGCAGGATCAGCGAAACCCGTTCCGTCGTGGACCCCAACACTGGCGAGCGCATCACCCGGAACGAAAGCCGCGACGGCGGATTGTAGCCAGGCAGGAAAAACTGCCGTGAACCCGATAAAGCCGGGCTGGACCACCGCGGTCCGGCCCGGCTTCTTCTTTCCCCCGGGTTGAAGGTCGGGAAGCCGGTTCATTTTGTTTCGTGTTGGTTTCCATTGACAAACCAACAGAAGCAAAGATAAAGTCAAGTAACACAACATTAGTGATGCCAGTCACGCACCATCAAGCCTTACGCAACGGAGGGTATGTGTTCGCCGAGGAGCGCCAGCAAAAGATTGCCGAGCTTGTAGCCGGCACCGGCCGGGTCAGCGTGACCCTCCTGGCCGAGCGCTTCCGCATCACCACCGAAACCGTCCGCCGGGATCTTGCCACCCTCGAGAACGCCGGGACCGTCCGCCGCGTGCACGGCGGGGCCGTCGCGGCAGACCGCTTCAGCACCACAGAGGAAAGTGTCAACGAACGCGCCATCCAGCGTCCTGACCAGAAAATCCGGATCGCTGAAGCCGCTCTTGCCCTCATCCCCCGCAACTCCCCCGGCAGCGTCCTCATCGACGGCGGCACCACCACCGAAGTTCTGGCGGACCTGCTCTCCCGGAGGACCGCCGTCGACCCTTCCGATCCCACGGACCCGCAGGCAGAACTGGTGGCCATCACCCACGCAGTCCCCATCGCCGGCAAACTGTCCAGCGTCCCCGGCATTGCCCTCGAAGTCCTGGGCGGCCGGGTCCGCGGGCTCACGCAGGTTGCCGTAGGCCAGGGCACCGTGGACGCAGCCCACAGGCTCCGGCCTGACATCGCCTTTATCGGCACCAACGGCATCCACGCATCGTTCGGCCTGAGCACTCCCGATCCCGAAGAAGCCGCCGTCAAGGCAGCTTTTGTCCGTTCGGCCCGCCGCATTGTGGTGCTGGCCGACTCCTCCAAGCTGGACACGGAAACCCTGGTCCAGTTCGCCTCCCTGAAAGATCTGGACACCTTGATTACTGACAGCGAACCCGGACCGGAACTTGCAGCCGCCCTTGAAGAAGCCGGCGTAGACGTGGTGATCGCATGATCGTCACCTTTACGGCCAACCCCAGCCTGGACCGGACGGTAGCCCTCCCCGGCCCCCTGGAACGGGGCGAAGTGCAGCGCGCCGTCTCCGTCAGCCAGGAATCCGGCGGCAAGGGCGTCAACGTCTCCCGCGCCCTGGTGGCTTCGGGCCTCGAGTCCGTAGCCGTACTCCCCGGCGCGGACAGCGATCCCGTGCTGGCCGGCCTGCGTGCGAGCGGAGTGCCTTTCGTTTCCCTCCCCATCAATGAGCCGCTCCGCACCAACGTCGCGCTCACCGAGCCGGGCGGAGTCACCACCAAGATCAATGAGCCCGGTCCGCTGCTCGACGCGGACCAGCAGGAAGCCCTGATGAAGCTGCTGTTGGAGAGTTCCCGCGGTGCCAGCTGGGTAGTCCTGGCCGGATCGCTTCCCCCGGGTTTCCCCGCCGACTTCTACGCCACCGTGGCCCGCCGGCTCCGCTCCGCGGGAAACGGAAACGCCCCCCAAATCGCCGTGGACTCTTCCGGCGCCCCTCTTGCCGCCGCTGTCTCCAGCGGTGAGGCAGGAAATGGTTCGGGAAAACCGGACCTCCTCAAACCCAACGCCGAAGAACTGGCGGAACTGGCTGCTGCAGCCGGTTTCGCCTCCCCGGCCACCGCTGACGAACTGGAAGCGGACCCGGCTGCTGCCGCAGCGGCAGCCGCCGCCGTCGTACGTTCCGGTGTGGGTGCTGTGCTGGCAACTCTCGGATCCAAGGGAGCTGTCCTGGTAACGGCCGACGGCGCGTGGCTGGCCACGCATCCGCCGGTCGCCGCGGTCAGTACGGTCGGCGCGGGCGATTCTGCCCTGGCCGGCTACCTGCTCGCCCACGGCCAGGGCGCCGCCCCGGCCGACTGCCTTCGCCAGGCGGTGGCCCACGGTGCCGCCGCCGCCTCCCTGCCGGGTTCCACTGTCCCGGCAGTCCACCAAACCACACCGGATGCCGTAACCATCACGGCCCTTCGAAAGGATTGACAGTGACCCAGCTCATCACCACGGAACTGGTCGACCTCGACCAGAACCTGGGCAACTCCCCCGAGACGGTGATCCGGCACCTTGCAAGCAAAGTAGCTGCCACCGGACGCGCGTCAGAAGTTGAAGGCCTCTTTGCGGACGCCTTCGCCCGGGAGCAGAAGACTGCCACGGGCATTCCCGGTGGCATCGCCATTCCCCACTGCCGCTCTGCTGCAGTGACGGAACCTACCCTGGCCATGGCCCGCCTTGACCCCAAGGTGGACTTCGGCGCCAAGGACGGCCCGGCAGACCTGATCTTCTTCATCGCAGCCCCGGACGGCGCGGACCAGCAGCACCTGAAGCTGCTGTCCAAGCTTGCCAGGTCCCTGATCAAAAAGGACTTCACCGCAGCCCTGCGCAACGCCTCTTCCCGTGAGGAGATCGTGGAGCTGGTGGACGGCGCACTCGCCGACAAGCCTGCTGCCCATGCAGCGCCGGTTTCGGCAGACACGGCCGGCGCGGGCTCGAACGCCGGAGCTTCGGCGGTTTCAGCAGACTCAGCTTCGGCAGGCTCAACCACCGGATCGGGACCCAAGCGGCTCGTTGCCGTGACCGCGTGCCCCACCGGCATCGCCCACACCTACATGGCCGCTGATTCCCTGGTGGCAGCAGCCCAGGAAGCAGGCGTTGACCTGCAGGTGGAAACCCAGGGCTCCTCCGGCGCCAAGCCGCTGGACCCCGCCGTAATCGCCGCCGCAGACGCCGTGATCTTCGCGGTGGACGTGGACGTGCGCGGCAAGGAACGCTTTGCCGGCAAGCCCGTCATCAATGCGCCGGTCAAGCGCGGCATCGATGAGCCCGCCAAGATGGTCCAGGAAGCGCTGGCCGCCGCGGACAACCCGAATGCCCGCCGCGTCCCGCACTTCGGCGCGGAGGAACAGGCTGAGCACGACGCCGAGGAAAAGGGCGAGCACATCGGCCAGAAGCTGAAGCGGGCCCTGCTGACCGGCGTCAGCTACATGATTCCGTTCGTTGCCGGCGGCGGCCTGCTGATTGCCCTCGGCTTCCTGCTGGGCGGCTATGACATCACCGAGGTGGCAGACGACGTTGTTCTCCAGAACAACTTCGGCAACCTGCCAGAAGGCGGCCTGGCCACCTACCTAGGGGCGGTGCTGTTCAAGATTGGCGCCCTGTCCATGGGCTTCCTGGTCCCTGCACTGGCGGGCTACATCGCCTACGCCATTGCTGACCGCCCTGGCATCGCACCCGGCTTCGTGGCCGGCGCGGTGTCCGGGTTCATGGGCGCCGGGTTCCTCGGCGGCATTGTCGGCGGCCTGCTGGCGGGCTACATGGCTCATCTGATCGGGACTTGGCAAGTTCCGCGGTGGCTTCGCGGCCTGATGCCCGTGGTGATCATCCCGCTGCTCGCTTCAATCTTTGCCTCCGGCCTGATGTTCCTGGTCCTGGGCGGTCCAATCGCAGGCCTTACCGTAGCGCTCAACGGCTGGCTCTCCGGCATGACTGGTGCCTCCGCCGTTGTCCTCGGCGTCATCCTTGGCCTCATGATGTGCTTTGACCTCGGTGGCCCCGTGAACAAGGTGGCCTACGCCTTCGCCGTCGCAGGCCTCAGTGCAGGCAGCGCCACCAACCAGGCCCCCTGGCAGATCATGGCGACAGTTATGGCCGCAGGTATGGTCCCGCCGCTGGCGATGGCCCTGGCCACCGTCCTGGACAAGAAGCTCTTCAGCCTGGCTGAGCGCGAAAACGGTAAGGCAGCCTGGTTGCTGGGCGCGTCCTTCATCTCCGAAGGCGCCATCCCGTTCGCCGCAGCCGACCCACTGCGCGTCATCCCTGCCAGCATGGTGGGTGGCGCCCTCACCGGCGCTATGTGCATGGCTTTCGGGGTTACCTCACAGGCACCCCACGGCGGTTTCTTCGTGTTCTTCGCCATCGGCAACCTGCTGATGTTCGCGGTCTCGATCATCGCCGGTACCATTGTCAGCGCCCTGGCCGTGGTGGCCCTCAAGCGCTGGGCAGCCCCCAAGACCACTGCTACGGTGGAAACCGTCCCAGCAACGGTCTGACCCCCTCACCCACTACCTGTCCGGCACTGAACCCCCAGCCTGCCGAACGCCATAAGGAGCCAAAATGCCAGAACGCACCGCAACCGTCGCCAGCCGCGTTGGCCTGCACGCCCGCCCTGCCGCCATCTTCGCGGAGGCAGCCGGCGAATTCGACCTGGACATCACCATCGCCCGTGAAGGTGAGCCGGCCGATGAAGCCATGGATGCGGCCAGCATCCTTTCCCTCATGAGCCTTGGCGCCTCACACGGCGACGTTGTGGTGCTCCGCGCCGAAGGCGACGGCGCTGACACGGCGCTGGAGCGCCTGGTCCAGATCCTGGAAACGGATCACGACGCCGAGTAGCAGCACAGCTGCTGAGGCAGCACTGCTGATGAGGCACTGAGCAGCGCGGCCGCCGTCGGGCCTCCCCACTGAGGGGAACGCCCGACGGCGGCCGCTCGCTTTAAACGTCAGCCGAGGGACGTGGTGACGTAATCACCCGGCGTTGCCCTTGGCCTTTTTGGCCGTAAACAGCAGGTACTCCCACTCCATGTGGAACGGGGTATCGCCGTGGGCGTCGCCAAACGACTCCGCCAGTTCCGTCAAAGCCTTGTCCAAGTCCTTCACCTTGTCCCCGTCCTCGGCAATGAACTTATAGACCGAGATGGTGGGGCCGTAGTGGGACTTGAAGTAGCGGACAAAATCCTCCGGCTGGTGGAAACTGCGGACCCCCAGGGTCTTTTTCCGGGCCTGGGCTTCGGTGATCCTGTCGCCCAAGAGTTCGCGCACATGGTCCTCGCTCCCCCACAGCGGTGCGGGCTGGGCACCCGGCGGCGGCGGCGGGGCAAACGGCTTCAGGGTGGCGAACATCCTGCCTATGAACCCTTCAGGAGTCCAGTTGAGGAGCCCGATGGTGCCACCCGGTTTGCAGACGCGCAGGAGCTCGTCGGCTGCGGGCTGGTGGTGGGGCGCGAACATCACGCCGAGGCAGGACATCACGGTATCGAACTCATCATCGGCGAAAGGCAGGGCTTCTGCGTCCCCTTCCTTCCATTCCAGCTCCACGCCACGGTCCGCTGCCTGGTGGCGGCCGGCGTCGAACAGTTCGGGCGTGAGGTCGCTGGCCACTACCTTCGCACCCATCATGGCCGCGGGGATGGCCGCATTGCCTGCCCCGGCGGCCACGTCCAGGACCCGCTGGCGTGAGTTGACGCCGCAGGCTTCCACCAGGATGGCTCCCAATTCGGGGAGCAATTCACTGGCGAGCGCCGGGTAGTCCCCTGCCGCCCACATGGCCCTGTGCTTCTGCTTGAGCGCCCGGTCCGCCTCCAGGACATCTGCTTGGTCTGTCATGACTGTGCCTCTCTCTACTGTGATGGTTCGTCAGTGAGTGAACAGCGCGCTGCGGGCACAGCGGAGGCTGCGATGCGACTCATTGTGAACTCGCCGAACTCCGGTGTAAAGACGGGCTCTAAAGAGAGGAGCCCCAAGACGGCAGGCGTAAGACCTGCTGCAGGCAGCCCGGCCGCCAAGAGGCACGGACTCGCCGACTACCGGAAAGCAAGCAGGCTTAGTAGTTTCATACTCATGGCATTAACCCACCGAACAGGCGCTGCAGGCTCCGGTCCATTACGCCGGCTTGCGCGCCCTGGTGCCGGTTGCCTTGCTGGTGGTGGTTTTGGCCGCGGGTTTGGCAGCGGTCTTACCCGCCGTGGTTTTCGCTGCAGTGGACTTGGTGTCGGTGGACTTTTCAGTGCTGGTCTTTGCCGTGCTGGTCTTTGCGCCCGTGGACTTCGCGGCGGTGGACTTGCTGGCCGTGGACCGGGCCGCCGTGGATTTCGTGTCGGCAGGCTTACTCCCCGTCTGCTTGCTGGCCGCGGCCCTCTTGCGCGCCGGCTTGGCGTCTTCTTCCTCGTCGTCGCCGGACTCGGCCGAGTCTCCATCGCCCGAGCCCGCGGCGGAAGCATCGGATCCGCCTCCGCGCTTCCGGTCCAGGCTCCGTTTCAGTGCTTCCATGAGGTCAATGACCTCGCCCTTGCCGCCCTCGCCGGCTTCCACTCCGAACGTTTCGTCGGTATCAAGGGAGTCGCCCTGCTCGAGTTTGGCCTCGATGAGCTGGCGCAGCTGCACCTGGTAGTCATCGGTGAAGTGGGCGGGGTCGAAGTCGGCTGCCATGGACTCCACCAGGGCCGCGGACATGTCGCGTTCCTGCGGGGAGATCTTGATGTCCGCCTCCAGGGAAGGGAAGTTGGCTTCGCGTACCTCGTCAGGCCAGAGCAGGGACTGGAGGACCAAGGTGTCGTCCTTGATCCGCAAGGCACCCAGCCGGGTCTTCTCGCGCAGCGCGAACTGGACGATGGCCACCCGGTCCGTGTCCTCGAGCGCCCGGCGCAGCAGCACGTAGGCCTTGGGCGATTTCGAGTCCGGCTCGAGGTAGTAGCTCTTCTCGAACATCATGGGTTCAAGCTGCTCGGACGGGACGAACTGCACCACCTCGATCTCGTGGCTGTTCTCCGCCGGGATGGCTTTGAGTTCGTCCTTGGCAAGGATGACAGTCCGGCCGTCCTCCTCGTAGGCCTTCTCAATGTCCGAATAGTCGATGACCTGGCTGCAAACTTCGCACCTGCGCTGGTAGCGGATCCGGCCGCCGTCGGCGTTGTGGACCTGGTGCAGACTGATGTCATGATCTTCGGTGGCGCTGTAGACCTTCACGGGTACGTTGACCAGGCCAAACGCGATGGCACCTTTCCAGATGGCTCTCATTCCCTAAGTCAACATCACGCAGCCCCGGAGGTGAAGCCCCATGGCCGCAGCTAAGGAGCGTGTCCGGGTTGCGGGCAGGGAATTGACCCTCACCAACCTGGGCAAAGTCATCTACCCGGAGACCGGCACCACCAAGGCCGACGTACTGGCTTACTACGCCGCGGTGGCCCACGTCCTGATCCCCGCTGCCGCCGGCAGGCCGGCTACCAGGAAACGGTGGGTCAACGGCGTGGGCACCGCGGAGAAGCCGGGCGAGGTGTTCTTCCAGAAGAACCTTGAGGACTCTGCCCCGGGCTGGCTGCCGCGTGCCGCCATCACGCACAAGGACCGGACCATCCACTATCCGATGGTCAACGACCCCGCCACGCTCACGTGGTTCGGCCAGATCAACTCGCTGGAAATCCACGTTCCCCAGTGGCAGGTGGATTCGCACGGCAACCAGCTGAACCCTGACCGGCTGGTGCTGGACCTGGACCCCGGCGAAGGTGCGGGCCTGGAGGAGTGCGTTGAGGTGGCGCTTCTGGCCCGCTCCATCCTCGAGGACGTGGGCATGGATCCGGTCCCGGTAACCAGCGGCAGCAAAGGCATCCACCTGTACGCCGCACTGGACCGAGCCCAGAGCTCCGACCAAATTTCCGCATTCGCCCGCGAGTTGGCGCGGGCACTGGAGGCGGACCACCCTGACCTAGCGGTCAGCGACATGAAGAAGACCCTCCGCAAAGGCAAGGTGCTGGTGGATTGGAGCCAGAACAATGCGGCCAAAACCACCATCGTTCCGTATTCGCTCCGAGGCCGCCCCACCCCTATGGTTGCTGCGCCCCGGACCTGGCAGGAGATCAGCACTCCGGGCCTTCGGCACCTGGACTACCAGGAGGTGCTGCGGAGGGTGCAGGACGGCACGGAGCCGTTCGCCGCCGTCGTCCGCGCCTCCCGCTTCAACGCGGACGCCCCTGACAAGGATGACGACGGCGACCCGCGGCTGGGCAAATACCGCTCCATGCGCGACCCGGAGAAGACGCCTGAGCCCTTTGCCGGCGCGGAGGGCAGCGGGGACAGCTTTGTCATCCAGGAGCACCACGCCAGCCGGCTGCACTTCGACCTGCGCCTGGAGCACGACGGCGTCCTTGTGTCCTGGGCCTTGCCAAAAGGCGTTCCCGAAACCGGTGGCAAAAACCACCTGGCGGTCCAGACCGAGGACCACCCGCTGGACTACCTCACTTTTCACGGCACCATCCCCAAAGGCGAGTATGGCGCCGGTGAGATGACCATCTGGGACACCGGCACCTATGAACTGCACAAGTGGATCAACGGCAGGGAAGTCATCGTCACCCTCACAGGTTCCGAGGGTGGCGGCTTGGGCGGCACCCGGAAGTTCGCGCTGATCCATACCGGCCGCGGGCAGGGCAGGGACTCCGAGGGCCAGTGGCTCATCCACCTCATGGACAAGGACCATCCGAGCAGCAGGCACCATTCCGTGCCAGTACCGGATGACGGGCCGGAGGAAGCCGCGGAGCCGGAAGAGGAAGCCGAAAAGCCATCCCAAGTTCCGCCGTCGCCCGCCCCCTCGGCGTCACCCGAGGATTTCGGCCCCATGATGGCCACGTCGGGGACGATGGCGGACCTCCAGGGCAGCAACTGGCAGTTCGAACTCAAGTGGGACGGTGTGCGCGCCCTCTTGGTTGCCGACGAGGAGACAGTCCGGATCTTCAGCCGCAACGGGAACGACGTCAGCAAGACCTACCCCGAGTTCACGGACAGGGACAGCTGGCCGCCCCAGCCGTTTGTCGCGGACGGCGAGATCATCGCCGTCGGACCTTCGGGCCGGCCGGACTTTGGGCTGCTCCAGGGACGCATGAAACTCACCCGGCCCGGCGATGTGGCCAAAGCACGCCGGGCCATCCCGGTCCGGCTGATGCTGTTTGACCTGCTGTACAACGGCGGGACCGACCTCCGCAGGTTGCCCCTCACTAAGCGCCGCCAGCGTTTGGAGCAGTTCTTCAGCCCGTCCGACAGCCCGGTGGACCTTTCCACGGTCCTCGAGGACCGGGTGGAACACATCCTGGAGAGCGCGCAGGAACTGGGCCTCGAGGGCGTGATGGCCAAGCGCACCGACAGCCGGTACGTGAGCGGCCGGCGCACGCGGACCTGGATCAAGCTCAAGCTCGACCAGACCCAGGAGGTGGTGGTGGGCGGCTGGCGGCCCGGCAAGGGCGCCCGCCAGGACTCGGTGGGGTCGCTGCTGGTAGGCATCCCGGACGGACGGAATCTGCGCTACGTGGGCAGGGTGGGCAGCGGTTTCAGTTTCCGCGAGCTGACGGAACTCCGGCAGACCGTGGACCGTCTCGCCCGAAAAACGTCCCCCTTCCAGGATGTTCCGCGCGAGGACTCGGCGGACGCGCACTGGGTAACCCCGCAGCTTGTTGGCGAGGTGACGTACAGCGAATGGACCGGGACGGGGCGGCTCCGCCATCCCGTCTGGCGCGGCTGGCGGCTGGACAAGGACCCGGCCGAGGTCGTCCGGGAAGGCTGACCGGGACTCGACCATTCCCCTCGGCGCAGAAATTACCTGGCGACCACCTAATAACGGAGCCGCCAGGTAATCTGCGTGTCGATTGTGATTTCGAGTTGCGCTAGGAGGAGTGCGGCATTTGCGGCCGGCCGGTGCGGTGAACCGCTGTCACGGCTGCCCCCTGCCCCATCCGGCCGTGGCTGGAACCACGTTCCCTGGGATGCCGCCGTTTCCCGTTGCCGTCCGGCCAGGTCCGCTGGCCGTTCGTCCCCATCGGGGACAGCGGGGCGGCTGCACCAGGCATGTCGGGAGCTTCCATTGCCTCCGCCAGGTGATCCGCCAACTCCGGCGCTATGTGTTTTCCAGTGTTTTCGTCAGCCATTGTTCTTCCTTTCCGCAGTGAAATGAAGTGCTAAAAATAGAGGCCCACATCGGGCCTTCCGCAACAGAAGGAGCGGCCGGCAGTGGCCTGGCCGCGGGCGCGCCTACTTGAAAGAAAGTGTTCCCATGGCACAACCATAGGGAAGCGCAGGGCACCTGTGAACCCCTTAAAGCAGCAGTGGCTGCAAGTAAGAACGACGGCGGCCGTGCCGGGTCATGCGGGTTAGCTGCGGGACGGCGCAGAAGCCGTGGGCGGCGTCACTTTTCCGCGCACATACGGGGCAAAAGAGGGTTTCGGACGTCCAATAGGAAAAAGATTCGGTAACGATGGCGCCGGAGGTTACCGATCCCAGTGCTGGCGCGGGAAAAGCCGGGAAAGAAGTTTCCGGGAACCGGCAGTTAAGGGCCCTTAAAAGGGGTAACCCTACGGCATCAGGCACACCCGTGCCATGGCATTCGCGTAAAATTGAAGGCCTGCCCGGAGCGGGGCAGCTACAAGTCGCAAGCAAATGACCTCCACGGGAGTTACCCAAATGCCCACAGACCGAAGCATCACCGACTCTTCCGCAGGCAATTACAACGCCTCCGGAACCGACCCAGTTTCACCCCCCGGCTCCCCAGCCTCGGCTGCCAGGGGTCCGCGGAAGCCGAATATCCTGAAGCGCCGCCGGCTCAAGGAGTCGGACGTCAACGTTGTCAACCAGCCCATGCTGAAAAAGGCCCTCGGCGGCACCATCGTCGGCAACACCATGGAATGGTACGACGTCGGTGTGTTCGGCTACCTCATCACCACCATGGGACCCGTCTTCCTGCCGGAGTCCGACCCCACCACCCAGACACTCTTCCTGCTGGGGACCTTCGCCGCAACGTTTATCGCCCGCCCCCTCGGCGGCGTGATCTTCGGCTGGCTCGGCGACAAGATGGGCCGCCAGAAGATTCTGGCCACCACGCTGATGATCATGGCGGCAAGCACCTTCGCCATCGGGCTCCTTCCCGGTTACGCCCAGATCGGGCTGTGGGCAGCAGGCCTGCTGGTGCTGCTGAAGATCGTCCAGGGCTTTTCCACGGGTGGCGAATACGCCGGCGCCACTACGTTCGTCAGCGAGTACGCGCCGGACAAGCGACGCGGTTTCTTCGCCAGCTTCCTGGATATGGGCAGCTACCTTGGCTTCGCCCTCGGCGCGGCGCTGGTGTCCGCCCTGCAGCTGACCCTCGGCCAGGCGGCCATGGAAGAGTGGGGCTGGCGAATTCCGTTCCTGGTTGCCGGTCCTCTGGGCCTGATCGCTGTCTACTTCCGGAGCAAGATCGAGGAGTCTCCTCAATTCCAGGCAACCCTGGACGCACAGGAAGACCTCGCCAAGCACGCCGCCGCCTCGGATGACTCAACGGTCAAGGGCCCGGTGGGAATCGTGAAGGCTTACTGGCGCTCAATCATCGTGGCGATGATCCTGGTTGCGGCAGCCAACACCGCCGGTTACGCCCTCACCTCCTACATGCCGACTTACCTCACGGAGTCCAAGGGCTACGACGAGGTGCACGGCACCCTGCTGACCATCCCCGTACTGGTGGTCATGAGCCTCTGCATCCCGCTCACCGGCAAGCTGTCCGACCGGATAGGCCGGCGCCCTGTCCTGTGGATCGGTGCACTGAGCACGGTTGTCCTGGCAACCCCGGCCTTCCTGCTGATCGGCATCGGCGAAATCTGGTCCACGCTGGCCGGCCTTTCCCTGATTGCGTTCCCGGTGACGTTCTACGTGGCCAACCTGGCCTCCGCGCTCCCGGCCCAGTTCCCCACGTCCAGCCGCTACGGCGCCATGGGCATCGCCTACAACTTCTCCGTGGCAATCTTCGGCGGAACGACCCCGTTCATCGTGGCAGCCCTCATCAGCGCCACCGGCAACGACATGATGCCGGCCTACTACCTGATGGGCACGTCCCTGGTGGGCGCCGTCGCCATTTACTTCCTGAAGGAGTCGGCCCAGCGCCCGCTGCCGGGCTCCATGCCCAGCGTGGACACCCAGGCAGAAGCCCGCGAGCTGGTGGCCACGCAGGATGAGAATCCGCTGATCGACCTTGACGAACTGCCGTTCGAGACCCAGGACATCACGGATTCGAGTTCTGCCGGAAAGGCTACCGCCCAGGTCTAGCCGCGCAGCCAGGCAGGTGACAGCACCCAGGCAGTCCCCCTCCGGGCAGGCCTTGTAGCAACGCTCCCGGCCCGGTCTGTGCGGGCTTTTTTGGGGGGGTGTGGGGGAGGGAGTTTTTCTTTTTCTTTTGGTCCTTTTCTTACCTTCCC
>NZ_JBWZCM010000010.1:0-130587 GCF_059383655.1 Pseudarthrobacter sp. Hb11 | reverse complement strand
TGTCCCCCCCTCCCCCAACACCGGGACCTCTCTTAGACCCCCTCCCACCGCCCCCACGCGGCTCAGTCTGGCGGGGTCAGCGCGTCCCCACCAGGGCGGCGCCTTCAGCGGACGTGCCAGCCGCGACGTCCGCGAGCCGGAGCCAGGTGTCCACCACGGTGTCCGGGTTCAGGGAGACGGACTCGATGCCCTGCTCCACCAGCCACTCGGCGAGGTCCGGGTGGTCACTCGGGCCCTGGCCGCAGATGCCCACGTATTTGCCGCGTTCCCGGCAGGCTTTGATGGCCATGCTGAGGAGCTTCTTGACGGCGGGATCGCGTTCGTCGAAGCCGGCGGACACGATGGCCGAGTCCCGGTCCAGGCCCAGGGCGAGCTGGGTCATGTCGTTGGAGCCGATGGAGAAGCCGTCGAAGTACTCCAGGAATTCGTCGGCGAGCAGCGCGTTGGACGGCAGCTCGCACATCATGATCACCTCAAGGCCGTTCTCGCCGCGGCGCAGCCCGTTCTCGGCGAGCAACTCGATCACGCCGCGGGCTTCGTCCAGGGTCCGCACGAACGGGATCATGAGCTTGACGTTGGTCAGGCCCATCTCGTTGCGCACGAAGGACAGGGCCTCGCACTCCAGGTCGAAGCAGTCCCGGAAGGACGGCTCCAGGTAGCGGGAGGCGCCGCGGAAGCCGAGCATCGGGTTTTCCTCGTGCGGCTCGTACGCCGGTCCCCCGATGAGGTTGGCGTACTCGTTGGATTTGAAGTCGGACATGCGCACAATTACCGGTTCCGGCGCGAACGCGGCGGCGATGGTGGCCACGCCTTCTGCCAGGCGCTTGATGTAGTACTCGCGCGGGCTGCTGTAGGCGGCGATCCGCTCCCGGATCTTCGCCTGCACGTCCTCCGGCTGGCTGTCCAGGTTCAGCAGCGCCTTGGGGTGGATGCCGATCTGGCGGTTGATGATGAACTCGAGCCGGGCCAGCCCCACGCCGTGGTTGGGCAGCTGGGCGAAGGTGAACGCCTGCTCCGGGGTGCCCACGTTCATCATCACCTTCACGGGCGCGTCCGGCATCTTGGTAATTCCGGTGTCCTCCACCGTGAAGTCCAGCAGGCCCTGGTAGATGACGCCTGTCTCGCCGTCGGCGCAGGAGACGGTGACGTCCAGCCCGTCGGACAGGATGTCCGTGGCGTTGCCCGTACCGACGACGGCGGGTATCCCCAGTTCCCGCGCGATGATGGCAGCGTGGCAGGTCCGTCCGCCGCGGTTGGTGACGATCGCGGAGGCCCGCTTCATGATCGGTTCCCAGTCCGGGTCCGTCATGTCCGCCACCAGGACATCGCCGGTCTGGAAGGCGGCCATCTGATCGATGGCGGTGAGGATGCGGACGCTGCCAGCGCCGATGCGCTGGCCGATGGCGCGGCCCTCCGCCAGGACCGGGCCGGTCCCGTTGAGGCGGAAGCGGGTCTGGGTGCCGGGGGCGCGGCGCGACTGCACCGTTTCCGGGCGGGCCTGCAGGATGTACAGGCCGCCGTCGATCCCGTCCTTGCCCCACTCGATGTCCATGGGCCGGCCGTAGTGGTTCTCAATGGCCACGGCGTGCCGGGCCAGCTGCTCCACATCCTCGTCGCTGAGGCTGAAGCGGTTTCGCAGGGAGGCCTCCACCGGGACGAAGTCGATGGTGCGGCCGATCTCCTGGCTGGTGGTGTAGGTCATCTGCAGGGCCTTCTCCCCCAGTCCGCGCTTGAGGATGGCGGGACGGCCGGCCTGCAGCGCCGGCTTGTACACATAGAACTCGTCCGGGTTCACCGCACCCTGGACCACGGCCTCGCCCAGGCCGTAGGAGGAGGTGACGAACACTGCGTCCTGGAAGCCGGATTCGGTGTCCATGGTGAACATAACCCCGGAGGCCCCGACGTCGGAGCGCACCATCCGCTGGATGCCCGCCGAGAGTGCCACGTCCGCGTGTTCAAACTTGTGGTGCACCCGGTAGGCGATGGCCCTGTCGTTGTAGAGCGACGCGAACACGTCCTTGATGGCGGCCAGGATGTTCTCAATCCCCCGGACGTTCAGGAAGGTTTCCTGCTGCCCGGCGAAGGAGGCATCGGGGAGGTCTTCCGCCGTCGCGCTGGACCTTACGGCCCAGGAGAGGTCATCGGATCCGCCGTGCTTCTCCACCAGCTGCTTGTAGGCGTCGCGGAGCTGCTGCTCAAAGTCCGGGAGGAAGGGCGTCTGCCGCACCAGGGACCGGATGTCCTGCCCGGCAGCAGCCAACGCCGTCACGTCGTCGATGTCCAGGCCCACCAGGCGGTCGGCGATCTGCTGGTCCAACCCGGAATCGGCGAGGAAGTTGCGGTAGGCATCGGCAGTGGTGGCGAATCCGTCGGGCACCTGGACGCCGGCTGAGGTCAGGTTTTGAACCATCTCGCCCAGGGAGGCGTTCTTGCCGCCCACCCGGTCCAGGTCCTTGAGTCCGAGTTCCGAAAACCACAGGATGTCTGTCGCCATAATTACTGCTCCTTCGCAGAGGGTGATATGCCAAGGCCCGGCTCCCGGCGGTGGCCGGGTGAGGGCAAAAGTCTCCTCCACCTTGGCAGGCCTTCCAGAACCACGCCACGTGATGTGTGCCACAGCACGCTTGTGAAACTTTTCCCTAGTGCTTGAGGTTCATCTTCTGCAGGATGGTGGCCGCCATCTCCTCCACCGACACGCTGGCGGAGTTGAGGTACGGAATCCCGTGGAATTCGTACAGGCGCTCGGCGCTGCGCAGTTCGAACCCGCACTGGCGCAGCGAGGCGTAGGAGGAGCCCCGGCGCCGTTCGGTGCGTACCTGGCTCAGGCGCAGCGGGTTGGTGGTGAGGCCGAAACATTTCGACACGAAGGGCTTGAGCGACTTGGGCAGCCCTTCCCGGGCGAAATCCTCCTCCACCAGGGGGAAGTTCGCGGCGAAGATCCCGTGCTGCAGCGCCAGGTACATGGTGGTGGGTGTCTTCCCGCACCGCGACGGGGCCACCAGGATGACCTGGGCCTTCTCCAGCGCACGCAGGCTCTGGCCGTCGTCGTGCTCCATGGCGTACTCGACGGCGGCCATCCGCGATTGGTAGCGGGCAGCGTTTCCCAGGCCGTGCGCCCGGCCAGGCTCCCCGCTGGCATGGCTGCCCAGTGCATGCTCCAGCTGTTCCACGTATGAGCCGATGAGGTCCACGATGATTCCCCGGCAGGTGGACAGCGTCTGGCGGATGTCACTGCTGACCGCGGTGGAAAAGACGAGCGGCGCCGGGCCGGCAGCGGCGGCGCTGTCGATAATCCTTACCACCGACCGCGCCTGCTCAACGGTGGTGATGAAGGGGATGGTGATCCGGTCGAAGTTGTTCCCGGGAAACTGGGTCAGCAACGTGTTGCCCAGTGTTTCCGCCGTGATGCCGGTACTGTCCGAAAGGAAATAGACAGGCCGAAGAGCGTCAGTGGTCATGGAACGACCCTAACGGTCCGTTGCCTGACGCGTCGGGTTCCGGAATAGCGAGGCATGCCTGTGCCATTGTGGAAGGCATGAAGGCAATCACTTACAGCTCGTACGGAAACCCTGATGTCCTCGAATTTGGCGACCAACCCATGCCGAAAGTCGGGCCGGGAATGGTCCTGGTCAAAGTCAAGGCAGCCGCAGTGAACCCAGTGGACTGGAAAATCATGGCGGGGTATCTGGATCCCATCATGGATCTGCAGTTTCCCGCCATCCCCGGCTGGGATGTAGCAGGGGTTGTGGAGTCGGTGGGAATTGACGCCAGGCAGTTCCAGCCCGGCGACGAGGTCATTGCCTACGGCCGCAAGGACTACGTGCACGGTGGAAGCTTTGCCGAGTACATCGCGCTGCCGGAGCGGCTCCTGGCCCGGAAGCCTGCCTCGCTCGGGTGGAATGAATCGGCGGGCCTGCCGCTGGCCGGCCTGACCGCCTACCAGGTCCTCAACCGGCTGGGCCTGAAGGCCGGCGAAACTGTACTGATCCACGGAGGTTCCGGAGGTGTGGGCTCCCTTGGCATCCAGATCGCTGTGACCCTGGGCGCCAGTGTCATTGCCACTGGCTCCGAGAAAAACCACGAGTTCCTCCGCTCCCTGGGAGCCGAGCCAACTGCCTACGGGGACGGGCTCGCCGAGCGCGTTCGCGCGCTGCGTCCTGATGGCGTGGACGTCGTTGCCGATTTCGTCGGCGGAAACCTCGAGGCGACGCTGGCCGTGCTGGCCGAAGGAGGCCGGCATGCCTCAATCGCCGACAGTGAAGTGGAAGAGCACGGCGGTGACTGGATGTGGGTCAACCCCGTGGGCGCCGACCTGCAGGAACTCGCCGACCTGGCGGACAGCCGGAAGATCCGCGTGGAAGTTGCCGCGGTCTTTCCGCTGGAGGATGCTGCTGATGCCTTCCGGTCCAATATGGAAGGGCATACCCGCGGCAAGATCGTGATTGTTGTAGACCAGAAATCCTGAGCAGCAGTTGCGCCTCAGCTGGCCTTGAATCTCGTGGGCATCGTCACATAGCTGCCACGGGTAACGGGAGGCAGGTTCCGGCTGCCGGCGACGGTGACATAGGTGCCCTCAACGCGGGCCGCGGCGCTGCCGGCGGGAAGTATCTGCGCCCTGTAGGAGGGGATGAACGGGCGTTCTCCACTTATAACTTCGTAGCCAGGACGGCGGAGCATGGGTGGGGCCCGGGAGGTGCACAGATGAGGGCGGAGGTTTAGGGAACGAGCCTGACGTCCTCGCCGCGGAGGGTGGTACGGAAGCCGTCGCCCTGGACCGCGACATCCTGCAGCACGAGGCCCTCGGGCAGCCCCTTGATGTCGTGCTCGATGGTCACGAGCCCGCGCACGACCGCGGCGGTGGCGTCGGAGAGGAAGGCCGGCCCACCAATGTCGATTGAGCGTGGCTCCACAATGAGCCTGCCGTTATGGACTTTGACCGTGCCGGTGGCGACGACGCGGACTTCTCGCCCCAGGGCTTCGACGGTGCGGACCACACTGGCCTGACCGCCGTCAGCAGCGCGGACCACTGTCCCGCTCCCGATCTCGTCAGCCACAACCTTGAACGGCACGGTCGCGTCCACAGTGAGCTGTGCGGCGACCAGCCCGTCCGGCCCAGTGACCACGTCCTGCCCGACGGCCCGAACGTCGCGGAGGGTGGAACCAGCGGCCACCACTGTCCCGGCATCCAGCACGACGTCGGATAGCCACACTCCCTCCTGACCCAGGTCTCCGGGCGGCTCGGCGCCCGGTGTGCG
This sequence comes from Pseudarthrobacter sp. Hb11, assembly GCF_059383655.1. NCBI lineage: Bacteria > Bacillati > Actinomycetota > Actinomycetes > Micrococcales > Micrococcaceae > Pseudarthrobacter > Pseudarthrobacter sp. Hb11. The sequence continues at coordinate 125,332 of NZ_JBWZCM010000010.1, read as the reverse complement.
CTCGGCCCCCGCCGTCGGCGAGGGCGCTGGCCCTGCTTTGGCCGTGTTTGCCGGGTCGCTCACCGCCCACCAGAAAATCGCAACCACGAGTCCCAAGAGGAGGACCATTCCAGCAGCACCGATCAGCCAGTCCTTCGCACGCGTCCACTTCACCAGGACAGTCTGCTGGCTCGCAGCGTGCAGCGCGAAACCCGGAGTTGAGCGGAAACAACTTTCAGGCTCAAATGTCATGCGCTCTGTTGATCCTTCACCACGCCCGGGTCCTGTTCCTGCAGCTCCTGTTGCAGTCCGCGACTGCTTTGGTGAAGCCTCTACTGGGATCGAATCAGGTCAAGCAAAGCCGGCAGCCTCGTGACACCATCGTCTGCCATGAAGTGTCCTGCTCCCGGATGAACCTGAAGCCGTGCGCCCAGTCGCCTGGCGAGGTCATCCGATGCCGCCGACGGCACGAAAGGATCCGTGTCGGAGCGAAGAACTATTCGTTCTCCAATGCTCGTTACCAGCCGTTCAACATCAACGTCAGCTGCGAGGAAACCATCAAGTTCCGGCAGAGCCTGCAGTGGTTCAGTGAACCCAGCCACCACCACGAGACCACCCAGTTCCCATGGTTCCGGCAGCGCCGCGAGTACCCGCAGGGCGGTGACCGCACCCAGGGAATGGGCCACAACCACCGTGGCCGCATCGGGCACCCCGAGTGCCGCGCTGACCGCGTTTTCCCACGCAGCCTTGTCAGGATCGTCAGAATCGGGGAGGGGAACGACGGTGACTGCGATGCCTTCAGCTTCGAGGGCGGCCTGAAGCCAGGGGAACCAGTTTGCATGAGGCGACGATTCATACCCGTGGACGATGAGGACGCGTTGGAAGGGCCGAACCGGGACGTTACTGGCTGCGCTGTTCATAGGCAAAGACTCTAAACCGTCGGTTGGCCCGCCAGTCAGGGGGCGCAGTCCTCGTCGTTGATGAAGACCTGAACGGCCACGACATGAACTTCTGTCAGGCCCTTCTCATGGTCAGGCTTCTCCAGCAGGACCGGCTGGCGGTACTGGCGGGCCCTCCAGCCGGGAATGACCTCGCCGGGAACTATCGCGGCCCCGAGTCCGCTCAAACGAGTCCATCAGGGCCGCTGGCTGCATAACGGATGACAGGGTTTCGATCGATCGAACTGATCGGCGCTTGAGTCACAAACCCGGGAATTAAGTATCCCGAGTATCCGTGCCTCGTTGCCCAGCATGCGCCTGTAAGCGGTTGTAACCTAATCCGGGCGCCGGGGTCCGTGCCGGATGGGCGCGCTCGCTTCTGCCCAAGCGGGAAGTTTCCCTGGTCATACCGGTGGAAAGCAGCTAATGAGGTCTAGTGTTGGCTGGGTCGGCAATCGCCGCGATTACCCTCAGGGAGGGTGCATGAACTCCAAGCAGTCCAGCTCCGAGCAATTTATGAAGTACTTGAAAAGCGTTGGCGGTTCAGAAGTTGATCTCAACGCTGCGGCCTACACCGTCAGCGATGACGACACCGTCGAGAGCGTGGTTTCACGCCTGCGGATGGAACAGCAGGAGCATGGGGGCAACGCCAAAGACCCCTCGATACTCCATGCCGCGGCGCAGGTGATGATCAGCAGGCGGGATGAACGCGACCCCGTCCACCACGAGGGGGCTTCCCAGCCGGGGGAATACCAGCTGGACATCCATCACAGCGCAGGCAGCACCACGCGGGAAAGCATCCCGGTGAAGGACATAGAAGCCGCCAAGGTCTGGGCACAGGCACAAATCGAAGCCCAGGGCGCAGAGTTCGGAGCCATGTACTTTCCTGCCGGCGGAGGCGACGCACCAGGGACGGGAGCCCTGATAGCCAGCTTCGACCGTTCGGTGGGCTGGTACCGCTAGCCGAGATTCCGCTCCCGGGTTTGGACCCGGGAGCGGCCGGGCTTGACCTGAACCAGGATCGGCAGCGCCGGCTGGACGAAGACGGGCTTCGAGGCTATTTGAGCAATCCACCGCCGGAAGCTGTTGGACCAAACGTGGCCAGCTTGCCATGACCGAACAAGACAAGCCGTGGCTGGAGGTCCGCAAGGCGGCGCATCGACTCCTCGTTGCGCTCCGGCGACCACGTGAAAAGGCCAGGAGGCTTGGACAGGTGGCGGATGTTGAAAAAGACGTCCCCGCAGATCAGCACGCTGTCCGCTTCACGCCACAGGGCAATGTGACCCGGAGTGTGCCCGGGGACATGGAGCACAGTGAATCCAGCAACCTCGTCGCCTTCCTTCAGCAGCCGGTCCACCGGGTGGCTCGGCGCCCTGTTGTACGTGGCCATGAGCCGGGGCAGCCGTCCAGTCCCTGCAACTGCTTTGCCTGATTCCACGAAGGGGGCATCCAGGGCCCCGGCCCAGAGCGGAATGTCGAGTGCGGTGCAAACGGCACGCGAGGACCCGAAGTGGTCAGGGTGGGCGTGGGTAACCACGTTCGCTTTCAGGTTGAGGCCGCGGACCTGACGCAGGATGCGGCGCTTCGCCGCGACAGTACCTGCGTCCACCAGGACGTCTTCCACCAGATAGACATTGATCTGATTGCGGGGAAAACCGGCCAGCTGACGAACCCCAACGGCAAGCTCCAACATGTGCACACCTCAGCTGTCTCCGTTTTGCGTTATCTGCAAGGATGGGCCGCCTCGATTGCTTCTGCAACAGGCAGTTTCAGTAGCGCCATGAAGTACGGCGCCGTCGTCATCAACGCGCATTGATTCCGGAACCCCACCTCCACTGTGATAATCCGGTAGGTATGTCTCCCTTATCCGAATCTTCCACCACGGCATCCGCCGCCGAAGAACGCAGCGCCCGCGTCGCCGTCACGCTCTTTCCCATCCTTATCCTGGCCGGAGGCGCCATAGCGCTTGCTATGCCAACAGCCTTCACGGGCCTGGCCCCGTGGATCACTCCACTGCTGGGCGTCATTATGTTCGGCATGGGCCTGACGCTCACACCCCCTGACTTCGCCATCATCGCCAAGCGCCCGGTTCCGGTGGTGATTGGTGTTGTGGCGCAGTACGTCATCATGCCGCTGCTTGGCTGGCTGGTTGCCGCGGCGCTGGGCCTGCCGCCTGCACTGGCCGCCGGCGTAATCCTGGTGGGCTGCTGCCCGGGTGGAACGGCGTCGAACGTGGTGTCCTACCTGGCCGAGGGCGACGTTGCCTTGTCCGTTGCCATGACGTCCGTTTCCACGCTGCTCGCTCCGCTGCTGACCCCCATGCTGGCTCTGTGGCTGGCTGGCCAGTACATGCCGGTGGACGCCGGCTCGATGGCGTGGTCCATCGTCCAGGTGGTGCTGATCCCTGTGATGCTGGGACTCGTGCTCCGTGTCTTCCTGCCGCGTTTGGTCACTAAGGCGTTGCCTGCCCTTCCCTGGATTTCCGTCCTCGCCATCACCCTCGTGGTGGTTGCGGTGGTTGCCGGAAGCGCCAAGGCCATCTTCACTGCCGGACTGCTGGTCCTGGCCGCGGTCATCCTGCACAACGGCCTGGGCTATGCCCTCGGCTACGGCGCAGCCCGTCTGTTCAAGCTGCCCATCCCCGCCAGGCGCACCACCGCGATTGAGGTTGGGATGCAGAACTCAGGGCTTGCCGCAGCGTTGTCCCGGCAGTACCTGACTCCGGAGTCCGCCCTGCCTGCTGCCATCTTCTCGGTCTGGCACAACGTTTCGGGCGCAGTCCTCGCGGCCTACTGGCGCCGCCGCAGCACTCCTGCCGCACGCCCCGGTGAGCCGGTTCCGGTGGCTGTCACGGAGTAGGCGCACTTCCAGGAGTATCTGCCGCGAGCCTTGCACTTGTGGCACGTCCGGTAGCGCCCGGCCATGCGTTGTCTTCCGCTTGGCCAGGCCCTACCGTGAAGTGACGGACAGCCGAAGCAGGTGCAGCCATGCAGACAATATGGTGGTCATCGCGCTGCCTGCTGCTGTGCTTCCTGGTGGCAGGGCTCCTCTGCGGTGGCACTCCCGCCGCGGCATGCACCGGCCCCGTGTCCACGGACTCCGCCAATCCCGAGCAAACTTACGCGGCGGTGAACACCTACCTGCGCGAGCAGCTCGAAACGCTAGGCATTCCCGGTGCGGCGGTCGCCGTCGTCCGCAACGGCACCCAAGTGCACTCGGCCGCCTTCGGCCAAGCCGACGACTCCGGGCGGCCGATGACCGCGCAGACGCCGGTCCTGCTCGCCTCCACCAGCAAGTCCCTGACAGCCATCGCCGTGATGCAGCAGGTGGAGGCCGGCCGGCTGCGACTCGACGAGCCGGTGCAGACCTACCTGCCCTGGTTCACGCTGGATGACAGCCGCTCATCAGCGATCACGGTGCGGCACCTGCTCCACCAGGCCAGCGGCATGGGCTCCAGGGACACCGCATTCGAGGCCTCGGACGCGCAGACCCCGGAGACCCTTGTAGAAGGCGTCCGGGCACTGGCAAATTCTCCTCTGGCGGGCAACCCGGGCGAGGCCTTCCACTACGCGAGCGCCAACTTCAACATCCTGGGCCTCCTGGTGCAGACGGTCTCCGGCCAGCCGTTCGGGGACTACCTGAAGGAACACGTCTTTGGGCCGCTGGAGATGGTCCACAGCCACCCGACGCGCGCTGCGGCCCGCGCCGACAACGCCGCCGCCGGCTACTCCCTCTGGTTCGGCTCCTTCTGGCACCAGACCGACGTGCCCGCACCCACTGCCGGGATGCCCTCCTCCACCCTGTACGCCTCGGCCGAGGACCTGGGCCATGAGCTGATCGCACTGCTCGTCGGCGGCGGGTACGGCGCCGCCCGGATCCTCCGGCCCGAGAGCGTGGCAGCGATGTTCGAGCCCGGCGTGCCGATCGACGAAGCCAAGCAGTACGCCATGGGCTGGTTCACCCGGCCGCTCGTGGAGTCCACCGATCCCGCGGCACTTCCCGTCCCGGAGGAGACTCTGCCGCTGCTCCTCGAGCATCAGGGCGAATGGGGCAACAGCCACACCTACCTGGGCATGGTTCCGTCCTCGGGGCTGGGCGTGGCGCTGGTGATCAACGCCAACCACGCCGCCGCCCCGTCGCAGCTGAAAGCCATCGACACCAACATCCTGCGGATTCTCCACGGGCAGCGCCCTGTGCCGGCTGTTACTCAGGAGGACTGGCTCCAGCGCTACAGCTGGGCGGTTGCGATGGGACTGCTGCTCGCCGAACTGCTGAGCCTGTGGCTGGCACTGCGATTCCTGCTCCGCCCACGGTCCAAGGGCCGGCGGGTTCCCCTGGTTTACGCTGCTGCGGCCGTCGCCCTCGATGCCTTCGTCCTGTGGCTGTGCCTCGACTACGCCCCCGCGAAGTTCGACACGCACCTGTTCGTGGTGGTCCGCCAGTTTCCCGACGTCGGCATCTCACTGGTGCCGGCCCTCGCCCTGGCCATCCTCTGGCCGGTCCCGCGGACACTCTGGCTCCTCGTTCGGATGCGGGCCCGCCCTGTAGTGGCCTAGGGACTGGTGGTTCACGACGCCGACCGGGCACCATAGTGCTCGGCCAGCTTCGCCAGTCCCTCATCAATCGAGACAGCGGGCGTCCAGTCCAGGAGCTCCTGGGTTTCGCGCTGGTCGAACCAGTGGGCGGTGGAGAGCTGCTCAGCGAGGAACCTGGTCATCGGCGGCTCCTCTTGCCGCCCGGCCAAAGTCCACAGCTTCTCCACCACCGCTCCCGCCGCACGCGCCACCCCGCCCGGCACGGACCACCGCGGCGCCGGAACCCCGCCCGCAGCGCAGATGCCGGCCAGCAGCTCCCCCACCGGACGCGGCTCGCCGTTGCTCACCACCAGGGCCCTGCCATGGACGTGGTCCATGCGGTGCAGCGCGGCCACAATTGCCGAGGCCGCATTGTCCACGTAGGTGGTGTCGATCAAGGCCGCGCCGGCGTCAAGCAGCGGCAGGCGGCCCTGGCTGGCGCGTGCCAGGACCCGTTCCACCAGTTGGGTGTCGCCGGGGCCCCACACGATGTGCGGGCGCACCGCCGCGACCCGGAAGTCCGGAGCGTTTGCCGCCAACGCCAGCAGCTCCGCCTCGGCCTTCGTGCGGGAATAGTCGCCGTGCGCTCGCTCTGGGTCCGCCGGCTCCGCACCAAGCCCGGCGATGGCGGCGCCGGAATTGGCCACCGACGGGGAGGAGACAAACACCACGTCCCCCGCTCCTGCCGCCTGGGCGCAATGAAGCAGGCGACGGGTTCCTTCGACGTTCACCTCGTCGAACTCCGCGGCACGGCCTGTGAAGGAAACCTTGGCGGCCAGGTGGATAATTCCTTCCGTGCCCCGGACTGCTTCCCGTAGCACGCCATCGTCGGCAAGCGATCCGCGGAAGTCAGTGGCGCCGTCGACCCCTGAGGGACGGCGCTGGAAGGTGACCACGTCATGGCCCTGCCGCACTAAGAGCCGGGCCACTTCTCCCCCAAGCAGCCCGCTTGCGCCGGTGACGAGGACCCTCACGGTTTTCCCGGACGGCCGCCAGCCAGCACCCGTGAAGCCCAGCTGGACAGGCGGCTCCTGTCGATCTTCGCGTTGTGCCGGATGTCGGTGGGCTGTGCGGGGACGACGAGCACGGCGGAGACACTTACGCCAGCCTTACCGGCCGCGCTTCGGACATGCCCGGCGAGCTGCGGCGCAGCAGGGCCGGCCTTGCGAACGGGAGGATCGGTCTCGACGACGGCGACCACGGCCTGGGTGCCTGCCGGTCCCACCCCGGCGATCGCCGCAAGCCGGACGCCGTCCAGGCGTTCGATCGCCTGCTCGGCGCCCACGGGCGTCACTACAGCACCAGGTGCAGTCACCACATGGGCGAGGCGTCCCTCCACCCACAGCCGGCCGGAGGAGTCGAAGTGCCCCACGTCGCCGGTCCGGTGCCACCCGGGAATGCTGGTGCTCTTCCCCTGGGTCAGCCAGAGCCTGTCGTACGTTTCCTTGACGTGCGGGGCGCTGACCAGGATCTCGCCGGTGACGCCAGCCTCGGTCCCGGGATCGCGTCCGGGTGCGGTGCCGTCCGCTGCCAGCGGGATCACGGCCACACGGGCGCCGTGCACCGGCCACCCCACGCACACGCCGTTGCCTGCTCCGGCCACGGTGCCGGCGGCAGCATCGGCGTCGGCGGCCTGGATTTGTTCGAGGCTGATGTCGGTGACCGGCAGCGCCTCAGTCATCCCGTACGGGGTGTGGAGCGAGGCCCGGGGCAGCAGCTGCTGGACCTCAGCCAGCAGCGGTGCCGGGACGGGCGCGCCCGCAGACAGCAGCAGCTCGATACCTTCCAGCGCCTTGTGCCCGGCGGCACTCACGCCATCCTGGGTGGCAAGTATATTCCGCAGCGCCGCCGGCGAGGCGAAGACCACCGTGGCGTCGATGGCCGCGGCGGCGTCGGCGAGCGCCCTGGCCGTCAAGGTGCGGGGTGCCGTGACGTCCATCGCCGGCGTTACGGACACCGCTCCGAGCGCCGGTCCCAGCAGGGCGAACGGGGCGAAACCCGCCACCAGCCGGGCACCGGAACGGATCGCGAAGGTTTCGGCCACCGTATCCCGCATCGAGGCCAACTGCCGGTGCGTGTAGAGCACCCCCTTGGCGGGGCCGGTGGAGCCGGACGTGAAGAGGACGGCAGCCGGGGCCTCCGGATCCACACTGTCCGTCAGCTGCGAACCGCGGCCAGCACCGGACCGGGATAGGGCCGAGAGGGAGGTCTCGACGCCCAACAGCCGACGGGGGGCGGCCGGGAGGTCCTGCACGCTGATCCGCCGTCCCGGCCAGCCAAGCACGGAGGCAGCAGCGAGCGCTTTGTTGATCCCAATGAGGAAATCGGGGGTGGCCCCTTTCACGGCGCGGCTCAGGCCCTTGGTTCCCAGTCCGGCGTCGGCCACCACCACCACGGCGCCCAGGCGCAGGCAGGCGTATAGGGCTACCGTCAGGTCCACCCCGGGCGGAACCATCAGGCTCACCCGGCTGCCGCGTCCCACTCCAGCTTCGCGCAGACCCGCGGCGAGGTCCAGGATGTTCCGGTCCAGCTGCTGCCAGCTGAGCGAGCGGGCGGTGCTGCCGTCCGCTGCCATTTCCGCGACGGCGGTATCTCCTCCCGCCGGCCCTGCCGCCCGCTGGCCGAGCAGGTCCCACAGGGGCCGGAAGGCGGGCGGCTCCCGCTCAGCCGTCTCCTGCACTTGGCCACCGGCCGTCGTGCCGTCCAAGGCATCACTTCCGTTGACACCAACGTTCTCCGCGAGCCACTGGAAAACCGGCGCGGCAATGTCCCGGTCCTCCGGCACGAGATGGCCGGCACCCTCGAAGCGGTGCACATCCGCGTGCGGAAGCCGGGTGAGAAGGTCCTTGAGGTACCGGTCCGAAAAGATAGGATCCCGCGGGCCCCAGAGCATCAGCGCCGGAACCTTCAACCCGCGCAGGCCTTCCGCAACGCCGGTCAGCGCCAGGAAGCTGGGGTGGGACGCGTCCACGGGAATGTCGGCGACGAAGTTTCCGACCCCGGTCCGGCGGTCGGCCCCGCGGTAGGGCGCCATGTAGGCCTTGCGGATATCGGCCGGCAGCGGCGGGTGCGCCAGCGAGTGCGTCACCCGCAGGAAGGCATCGGATGTCGTGGTTCCCCACCCGTGCACGGCCGGGTGCAGGGCCAGCCGCAGGGCCGGCGGGATGGCCGAACTGGTCGGCTGATGGACCGCTGTGTTCGTCAGCACCACCCCGGCGAGCTGCTGCGGGTGCGCCAGGGCCCAGCCCAGGCTGATTACGCCGCCCCAGTCGTGCCCCACCGTAATCACGGGGCCGTCCAGGCCCAGTGCGTCCGTCAGGTCGCCGAGGTCGTTGATCCGGTCCGCCAGGCGCCGGAAGGTGCCCGTGCGCTCGGAGTAACCCATGTCCAGCTGGTCCACCGCGATGACGCGCCAGGGGTGCACAGGGTCCGAGCCGGCGGCCAGCAGCGTCCGCCACAGGTACGACCAGGTGGGGTTGCCGTGCACGCACAGCAGGGTTCCGGCGGGAGTCAGGCCCAGGCGGGCCAGCTCTTCGCCGTTGTCCAGCAGGTGCCAGCGGCGCACTGTGCCCGGCGCATCGGCGTCGGACGTGGACGGCACATCAATTTCGCGCGACCATCCCGGGCGGACGCCGGGCCAGCCCGCGGCTACCAAACGATTTCCAGCATCGCGGTGTTCAGCCCGGACCCCACACCCATGCAGAGCACCCGGTCCCCTGCTTCAAGGGACTGCGCTTCGGCGGCGAGGGTCATGGGGAGGGAGGCTGGGCCCACGTTGCCCCAGTGCGGGAACGTGATGGGCACCTTGTCGGGATCCAGGTCGATGGCGTCGATGATGGCCTGCGTGTAGGCGTTGCTCACCTGGTGCGTGACGTAGCGGTCCATGGCGGCCCAGTCCCACTCCGGCCGGGCTTCGTGCCAGGCGTCGACGACGAGCTGCAGGCCGCCGTCGAGCAGGCCTTTTGTGTCGGTTGCCATGCCATCAATGCCGCCCACGCACAGCTCATGGTGTTCCGTGCCGGCGCGCATCACGCCGCCCAGGATCCGGTGCGCACCGGGGTGCTGGTCAGCGGGCCCCAAAACGGCGGCGGCAGCTCCGGAGCCCAGGGTGAGGGTGGCGAACTCGCGGTTGAAGTCCTCGCGCGTGGTCTCCGGCCGCTCGAGCCGGGCCAGCGTGGCCTCCTGCGTGGACTCGGCGTCCTCGCCGTTGACGATCACCGCGTACTTGATCTGGCCGGAGTCGATCATATTGGCCGCGAGCGTCAAACCGTTCACGAACCCCAGGCAGGCATTGGCCAGGTCAAAGTTCATGGCCGACGACGGGAGGCCGAGTCCGTGATGGATCTTCACCGCGACGGACGGTTCCAGATTGCGCCGCGTCACCGAAGTGTTGATCAGCAGGCCGACGTCGCACGCCTCCACACCTGCCTCGGCCAGGGCTTTCGCGCCCGCTTCGGCAGCAGCATCATCAAACGAGGTCCCGGGTGCCCACCAGCGGCGGTGCGTGACCCCGGCAACGCGCTCCAACAGCCGGGGCGGGAATTTCAGCCGCTGCAGGGTGCACGCCAGCCTGCGGTCGAAATCCGTGGAACTGACGATCCTCGGAGCCTCGACACTGCTTACCGAAAGCAGCGCGGTGTTGCTGTGCCGGAAGGTTGCATTCCCTGCCAAATCAAGCCCCTGTTCGTTTCCGTCCTGCATTTATGCGGTGACTGTACCCATAAGCGCAAGTTCAAAGCTTAACTTGGCTGGCGCCTGCTCCGGTCAATCGTGCACCAGAGGCAGACCCGCCATGCCGCTGACTGACTGACTCGAACGGCAATGGTAAGCATGCTTAGGAAATGATATAGGCGCGACGTCGGACCGCCAACCGGAAAAGGGAAGCATTAGGGGTCAGCCGACAGAAGAATGGGGAATTCGTTTGGGAAAATGGTTGGCACCATAGGAACGGGTAGGGCCTGCGGGCGGTTCCGGGCCTAAACTCAATCATGGAGTCGATCCCGGCGGTGTTCTTGGTTTTTGGTGCGGCTTTCGCATGGTTGGGCTTGACGGTAGCGGTACTCCTACGGGTGCGGCGCCGCAGGAACGGCTCGTCATTGGTGGCTTCGGCTTCCCCTCCTGCGGACACCAGCCGCAACCGTCTCCACAGAACCTGGCGCCGGGTCCGCCCGCTAACCGGGCAGCGCCCGGCGCGTCGGCGCAGGTTGGGCCTCAGGAAGGCCCGCGGGTGAACGCCTCCCGCGGACCAATAACGACAGTTCCTATGAGCAGAGCCGGGTGAGGCCCTGCCGAGGGCCCTCTAGATACGGCCCGCGGCGAGGTCCGGATCGGCGTCGAAATCCTCGACGTCCCGGTCCTGCGAGGGGGCCGAGGACCCAGGTTCTTCACGGTTCGTCCGCAGGGAACGCCACACGCCAAACCCGGCGACTGCCAGAAGAGTTGCGATCAACCACGCCATTCGCGATGCCGGCCGCACGGCCGTGACCGGGGCGGGATCCACGATGTCGGCCGCGGCTTTCGGCGCCACCCGCTTCAAACGCTCCTGGACCCGCGGGCTCAGAGTCTCCACCCCGCCCGCCAACTCGTCAGCGAGCCGTCGCACTACTGCCTGGAGGCGGGGTGATGCGGTTTCAATGCCTGTATCGAGCCCGGTTACGGCTCGTTGCAGTGCCGTCTGTACCCCGGGAGTGGCCCATTCCCTCCCCTTGGCCAAGTGGGCCATGAGGTTCTCAGCAAGAGGGAGGACCTGCTCGGGTTCGGTCACTGTATTTGCTTTGCGCATGCTGCCTCCTGGGTGTGATGGATGCCCATAGCCTACGGCGGGCAGCGCCGCAGAAACACCCCTTCGGCATCCGGGAAGATTACGGGGAAGGGCGCTGCGGTCCTCATTGCTATTGGGCGCGCAACACAGTGTCGTGGGGGCATAGGAAGCAGGCTAAAAGGCGCATAGTTGGACGATGACAAGTCCTTACACCCGTGGCGACTCCTTCAGCAGCGGGGCATCCCGGGAACACATCAAACGAGCGCTCGTGGAGTATGGGGCGACGGACGTTCTTTTCAGCCAGCGTGAAAACCGGAGCGCCATCGCTTTCAAGGGCGACGGGAGGCAATTCCGTATCGTAGTTTCGTTGCCGCAGCCTGATGGAACCACGGTAATTCCGAGGGACACGGCGGAGGGCCCTATCCGCGAAGCGAAGGCTAAGGTCCTCGAACGTGCGAACCGCAGGTTCTGGCACGCCCTGGCCCTGTCAATAGACGCCAAACTTGCGGCGGTGGGGGCAGGCGTTGCCACCCTTGAATTGGAGTTCCTTGCCCATGTGGTTCTTCCAGGGAACCGAACGGTAATCGACGAACTCGAACCCGTCATCGCCTCTGCTTACCGGTCCGGCCGTCAGCCCTCATTCGACTAGGCGGCCCCGTCCTCCCACCTTCTCGGCCCCCATGTGTACGGCGCCCTCCGGGAGGCAGAAGCAAAACCACGGGCTCGTGTCGGAGCGTCGTGACTGGTCCTTCAGATGGTGGCAAGAGCACCCTGGGCGCTTTCGACCAGAACATGGGTGCCTGCCTGAACATGAACCACTTCGCCGTCAATCTGGCAAGGGACAGCATTACGCGTCGTAAAGGCATAACTGCTGACGCTGGGTTGGCGCCCCAGTCCCAGCGTCACCGCCCGAAGAGTCATCAGCGCCATTTTCCAACGCCCCGCGTGGGGCAACGTCACCACCTCAAACTGACCGTCGTCCGGATGGTTCGGCTCGCTGACTGTCCCGTACTTCGCCATCCGCGAAATGTTGGCCAAGATCAGGCTGTCGAACTGCGCTGTGGCACCATCGGCGCGCACGAGCTCAAACGGCCTCAGGCCAGAAAGCGTCCGGGCTACGGATATGAGTTCGAGGACTTTCCCCTTTCCGCCCTTTTCGATTCCGATAGCCATTAACGGCGTGAGCCCGAACCCCACATATGAGTGGGCGTACTCGACCTGCTGCCCCTCTGCACCGCGGAACGTTATGCGCAACAGGTCGATGCGGCGGACCCGGCTCTCGCGAATGGCCTCTGTAAGCGGCTTTTCGGGCATGCTCCTGTGATGATCATTGGCGTTGCCTGCCGGGAGCACAGTGCACACCGCCCTGTTGGCGGGAACGTCCATCACCCCGTTAACCACCTCGTTGTACCCGCCATCACCGCTGACCGAAACTATGAGCGGGGACCCCCTCCCGGCCGCTGATCGAGCCAGATCGCGGGCATGCCCGGCAAAGTCCGTCGGCAGCAAGTCGACTGGCAGGTTCGGCAGATCAGTTGCTAGATTTCGCTGCAAGACGTCAATCCGCGCGGACATTCCAACTTTGCCGGGATTGAATATCAGGACTACCCGGTCAAAGGGGGCGGCAGGTGCCCGGTCTTCAGCCATGCTGCGCGTCCTCCCGGCCCTGTTGCGGTCAAGTCCAGCCTAGCTCTGGACAGGCCCGTACCAAAAGGCCGGAGCAGTGCAGTGGGAGACGCAGCGGAACTGGTCCTGGTGGAGGGCTTTAGCCCGTGGCCTCCTGTCCGCTCTGGTGCCAGTATGTTGAGGACCAGGTTTATCCAGGCGCCCGACACCGGGCAGCAAGGACGCACAGTCATGACCTTTGTTCAGGATTTAGGCAGTGTGGGACGGGACGACGTCGCCGTGGCCGGCGGCAAGGCCGTCGGACTGGGCGGCCTTATCCAAGCCGGGCTGCCGGTCCCGGCGGGGTTTGTGTTGACCACCGCTGCCTATTCGGACTTCGTCGCGCGCAACAATCTCGGGACGGCGGTCCAGGACCTGTCCACGCTGTCACCGCAGGCTGCGCCGCAGGACTATGAGGATGCCTCGGAACAGATCCGGGCCCTGTTCCGGAGCGGCACTATGCCGGCCGGGATCGAAGCCGAACTGTTGGCCGCCTACGCGCGTCTTCGCGGTGAGGATACGCCAGTGGCGGTGCGCTCCTCCGCCACTGCCGAGGACCTCGAATCGGCCAGTTTTGCCGGGCAGCAGGAAACGTACCTCAACGTCCGTGGCGCGGACGCCCTCGCGAAAGCCGTGATCGACTGTTGGGCCTCCCTGTGGACGGCGCGGGCGATGGCCTACCGTGCCCGCGAAGGCGTGGGACCTGAGGAGGTGCGCCTCGCCGTCGTCATTCAGCAGATGGTGGGGGCCGAGGCCGCCGGGGTCATGTTCACCGCCAATCCCGCCAACGGGCGGCGGGACCAGACGGTGCTCAGCGCCGCATGGGGCCTGGGCGAGTCGGTGGTCAGCGGGACCGTCACCACGGATGATGTGGTGGTCGACGCCGGGACCGGCTCGGTGGTGTCGCGGCAGACAGCCGACAAGGAAGTCATGACCGTCTACGCCGAGAACGGGACGCGGGAGCAGCCGGTGGCGGCAGCCCGCCGTCGTACGCCGGTGCTTGACGACCAGGCGGCGGCCGAGCTGGCCAGCCTTGGCAAGCGGAGCGCCGAGCATTTCGGTGCGCCGCAGGACATTGAGTGGGCGCGGGCAGATGGCAGGTTCTTCGTATTGCAGTCCCGTCCCATCACTGCCCTGCCTGAACCGGCGGCCGATACCCCGGAGACCTGGCCCCTGCCCTATCCGAACGGGCTCTACTTCCGGGCGAGCATCGTGGAACAGCTGCCGGACCCGCTCTCGCCGCTGTTCGCTGACCTGATTGACGGTTCCGTGGCGCGGTCGCTGCGGGCCCTGATGGCCGAGGCCCTGGGCAAGAACGTGATCCGCGACGTCGACATCGGGCTGCCCACCGTCAACGGCTACGCCTACTACTATTACCGCAGCTCGGGCATGTGGCGGATGATGGGCAAGGCGCTGACGGCGGTGGGCGCGCTGGCCCGCGGCAAGGCACACATGGGGGTGGCCGGCTGGCGCGGGTTCTCGCACCCCCGGTACGAACGGGTGATCAAGGACTGGCAGGCGAAGCCCCCGGCGGAGCTCACCGGGGAGGAACTGCTGGCGGGCGTGCAGGCGCTCCTGGACGCCGGCACCGTGTACTACACGGCCGTGCAGTCCATCATTCCGCTCGCCGCCACCAGCGAAATCTCCTTCCGGGCGTTCTACGACAAGCTGGTCCGGCGCGACGGCGATCCGCCGGCCCAGACGCTCCTCCTCGGCTACGACAGCGAACCCATCCGCGCCGAGAAGTCGCTGTACGATCTGGCTGGCTGGGCCCGCAGCGACCCCGCGCTGACAGCGGCTTTGGTGGAGCGTCCGACGGCGGTGCTCGCCCAGTGCCTGCGTACCGGTTCGCCGCCGGATGGGGTGGACGGCGTCCTGTGGCAGGAATGGCGTTTCGCCTTCCGGGAACACCTGGGCCTGTACGGCCACGCGGTCTACAACCTGGACTTCGCCAGCCCGGTGGCGGCCGACGACCCGTCCGTCCTGCTGGAGACGGTGAAGTTCTACCTGCGCGGGCAGGGCACCGACCCGCATGAGCGGCAGCGGCAGCTGACCGAGCGACGGGAGTCGCTCACTGAGCAGATGGCCGGCCGCCTCGGACCGCGGCGCCGGGCGGCGTTCCTCCGGCTGCTCCGGTGGGCGCAGGACCTCGCGCCGCTCCGCGAGGACGCGCTTGCCGACGTCGGGCTGGCCTGGCCGCTGCTGCGGGAGATGCTGCTCGAGCTAGGGCAGCGGCTGGTTGATTCTTCTGTGATCGCTTCGCCGGACGATGTGTTCTGGCTGCGGTTCCAGGAGCTGAGGAGCGCCGTCGAGTTCGGCCTCGCCGCGCCCGGAGGCAGCGCGCCCGGCGGAGGGACCGCGCCCGCGGCCCGGGCTGCCGTCGTTATTGCCGGAGCTGAGCGGCCCGTCCGTGCCGCCGCCGTCGAGGAGCGCAGGATGCTGTGGCGGGGCCAGGCGAAGGCCGCCGCCCCGCAGATGCTTCCCGAGAGCCGGTGGATGGAGCGGGCCTTCGGGTCCATGATGCCGGCGGGCTCGCAGCACCAGAGCGGCGACATCATCAAAGGCGTTGGAGCCAGCGCGGGCCGGGTCAGCGCCCCCGCGCGGCTCCTGGCCGGGCAGCAGGACTTCGGCAAGATGGAACCCGGGGACGTCCTGGTGGCCCGCATCACCACTCCGGCCTGGACGTCGCTTTTCGCAATGGCCTCCGCCGTAGTGACCGACGTCGGCGGCCCGCTGAGCCACAGCTCCATCGTGGCCCGCGAGTACGGCATCCCCGCCGTCCTCGGCACCGGAGTGGCCACGCAGCGGATTGCCACCGGCCAGCAGGTCAGCGTGGACGGCGACGCCGGGACGGTCACGATCGAGTGCACGGGCACGTAGCGGTGTGGCCCCGACTGTCCTACGTGCGCCCGAGCCCCCTGACGTAGGCCGCCTGCCCCACGTGCTGGAGGCAGTCGGCAAGAGTGCTCACCAGCCTGACACCTAGCGTGACCGGCGGATCCCAGCGCCGGTCCACAATGCGGTCCAGGTCCTCGTCCCCGAGTCCCGCCAGGAAGCCCGCGGTTTGCCGGTGCCACCCGGCCGCTCGGTGAGGGCGCCGCCGTCGAGCCCTTCCAGTGCGGCCTCCACCGTCTCCCGGATCCGGCCGAATGACTCCAGCAACAGCTGATTGGTTTTCATCCAGGTCCCCTTCGGTCAGTTGGCCGGGACGCCCAGCGGGCGGGCAACACTGAGCTGCCCGTGGTCGATGAGCCACCGGACGGATTCGAGCACAGCCTCTTCGGGCTCGTAGCGGGGCGCATAGCCCAGCAGCGACTTGGCCTTTTCGATGCTGAAGCAGTGGTTGCGGTACAGGTGGCCCCAGCTCGCGTCGGCATGCTCAGGCGTGGTGCTGCCGCGGAACTGCTCCCAGGAGATTGGTTCCAGCGCCGCCGGGTGCCCGAACCAACCGGCGGCGATCTCCGCGTATCCCCGGACATTAAGCGCAGTGGGGGCCACGATGTTGAAGTCCTCGCCGGCGGCGGCGTCGCGGTGCTCGATGGCCTTTGCGAAGGCCTGGGCGAGGTCGTCGGCGTGGACATGGTGCATCATTTCGGTGCCGCTTCCGGGCACCTGCAGCGGCTGGCCGGCGGACAGGGTATGCCAGACGCCGGGGTCAAGGTTCCCGAGCGGCCCGATGGGGTGCCAGCCCGGTCCGACGATGTGCCCGGGGTGCAGGGACGTGGTGGCGAGTCCCCCGGCTGCTGTCTCTTCTTTCAGCATGCGCGCGATTGTGTCCTTCTGGATGCCGTAGTCACCGATGGGGGCTGCGGCGGCGTCGGAGCCCTCGGCGATGGGCAGCTTGCGGCTGGGCCCGTACCGCCAGATGGACCCGCAATGCAGCAGATGGGCCGCCCTCCCGCGGAGGGCGCTGACCAGCGCGGTTGCCGATTCGAGGGTGAAGCACACCAGGTCCACCACGACGTCGGCCTGCAGCGCCGCGACCCGCTCCCCAAAGGTGCCGTCCCGGTCCTCCTGCTCACGGTCGGCAATCACCGGGCGCACCTGCTGCCACTCGGGCGCATCGACGTAGGACCTGCTGGTTCCACGGCTGATGTTGATGACCTCATGGCCGGCACGCACCAGCCGGGGAACGAGGAACGTCCCGATATGGCCGCTGCCACCGATAACAACAATTCGCATGGTTCTCCAATTCTTCCTACCGAAACCCGGACCCGGTGTTCCCGCCTCCACGCTAGAGGCTTGGATGAATGGGTGGAAGGACCAGTTGCTGGAACACCTGCCGGTGGAACGCAGGCCGGCACCGCGACGACGCCTGGGAGCGGGCGCGCCAGCTACTCCCCCATCCCGGGATGCACCCGGACAAAATCCACTTTGTTGCCGGAGTTTGTTCGGCCCGCAGTCGTCCTGGAGAACCCCCGCGCGTCGAGGCCGTTCTTCGCCCGGAATTCCGCGACGGCTTCGTCATAGGCGTTGTTGAGGGTCAGGCCTGAGAACTCCCCGGTGCTGCCGTCGGTGAAAGCGATCCTGATGCGGACGCTGGCCGGGTAGTGCCGGTTCATCCGAATGAAGCCTTCTGCGTCCTGCTGGAGAGTAATCAAGGGAATCTGCTTTCGTTGTGGGACCGGCCTCCAGTCTGGCGCAGATCGCGCCTGGGAGGTACCAGCAGGGCCCCCTGCACCGCGCCGCATTTGCACCGGGGCCCTTAGTTCACCCTGTAAACTTTGTGGAGGAATTGTTAGGCCAGCAGCGCCCGGTTCTGCTCCCTCCCCCCTGAATGGAATCCCCCTTGATGTCTTCCGCGATTTCCGCGCCGGCGCCCCAGCGTTTCCCGCTGGCCGCCATGGTTGTCCTGGCCACCATCGCCTTCACCGCCATCACCACAGAACTGCTCCCCTCCGGCCTGCTCCCCCAGATCAGCGCCGGCCTGAATGTGTCCGAGCCGGTGGCCGGCTACCTTGCTGCCGCCTACGCCGCCGTCATCGTGATCACGGTGGTGCCCGCCGCGCGGCTGCTCGCCAACATACCGAAGCGGCCCTTGCTGGTGGCACTTGTCCTGACGTTCGCGCTCAGCAACGCCTTGGTGGGTATCGCCCCCGACTTCACGTTTGCGATGGTGGCACGGCTGGTGGGCGGCCTGGCACACGGGCTGCTCTGGACCACGATGGCCCCGTACGTCGCCCGCGTGGTCCCGGCCGACAAAGTGGGCAAGGCCCTCGCCATCGTCTTCAGCGGCAACAGCCTGGGCCTGGCCATCGGCGCCCCGATCGGCACTGCGCTGGGCACTGTCCTCGGCTGGCGCTCGGCGTTTATGGCGCTCGCCGGGTTCGGCGTGCTCCTCGCCGTCCTGGGCTTCCTGTTCCTGCCGTCCGTCCGGCGCGGCGCCGGTGAGGTCCGCCCTTCAATGCGTGCGGCAATTGCCCAGCCCGGCGTGAAGTCCGTCGCCATCGCCTGGCCGCTGCTGATCCTGGCCCACTTCGCGCTCTTCACCTACATCGCCCCGTACATCCGCGAGGCCGGCCTGCCCGACTACGCCATCAGCCTCTCCCTCACCGTCCTCGGCGTCGCCGGCCTGCTCGGCATCTGGATCGCCGGGATGACCGTTGATTCCCACCCGCGCCGTTCGCTGCTGATGACGACGGCGGCAATCGCCGTCTCGATGCTGGCGTTGCCGTTCGTGGGTGGCAACCTTGTCATCGCGCTCGCACTGATGACAGTGTGGGGCGCCGGGCTCGGCGCGATTGGCATCTACAACCAGTCGGCAATCCTCCGCGCCGGCCGGGAGAACAAGGACGCCGCCAACGGGCTCACGGTCCTGACCATCCAGTTGGGTATCACCATCGGCGCCCTCTACGGCTCTGCCGCTCTGGTTGTGGCCGGGCCTTTGCTGGTTCCGGCGGCTGCGGCGCTCCCGGTTATCGCAGCACTGGCCATCGCCTACGCCGGAAAGACGGCGGCCTACCCGCCGGGCCCGCGCGAGTCGAACTGGAAGCGGCCCCGGCCCGTCAAGGAACACCAGCACTAGGCTGCCGGATGACAACGGACCGGCACCCCACGTTAACCTCTGCTCCAACTCCCGGCACCAAACACGCAACCTGCCCTCCCTAGCGTTGGCGGGTCACCGGCCACCAGCCGGTCCCCGTCTCACCAGGAGGAACCACCCATGCGCCACGTCCTGACTGCCGCGGCAGCCGCCGCCCTGATCGCCGCCATGGCGAGCCCCGCCGTCGCGGGCTCCGAGAACGAAGCCAACACGCCGTCGTCGAACACTACTGGCACCGCTACCTCAGCAATTAAGACGAACGAGCGAAACGGCTCCTTCGACCTGCAGAGCCATCG
Source organism: Pseudarthrobacter sp. Hb11 (assembly GCF_059383655.1). NCBI lineage: Bacteria > Bacillati > Actinomycetota > Actinomycetes > Micrococcales > Micrococcaceae > Pseudarthrobacter > Pseudarthrobacter sp. Hb11. Next base: position 106,076 of record NZ_JBWZCM010000010.1, on the reverse strand, counting down.
CGGTGGCCGCGGTGAGTGGACCGAGGAGTCTCTGGCCGCGTTCGAAAACTCCCTGGCGCTGGGCGTCACCACACTGGAGCTGGACACGCACAGGACCGAGGACGGCAAGGTAATCGTGTGGCACGACGACACCATCCAGGCCGGCAAGTGCAAGGACACGGCCGCCGCCGCCGGCACGGATCCCGAGTTCCCGTACGTAGGCGACCGCGTGGCCGAGCTGTCCCTGGCGCAGATCAAGACACTCGACTGCGGCTTCAAGCAGCTGTCCGGCTACCCGGAGCAGGACGTCGTGGAGGGCAACCGGATTGCGGAGCTCAAGGACGTCTACCAGCTGGTCCGGGACACGGGCGCCGCGAAGGTCCGCTTCAACGTGGAGACCAAGGTGGAGAGCAGCCAGGTGGGCGGCGCCGGTATGGAGTCCCTCACCCGCGCCGTGGTGGCCGAGATCCAGGCCTCCGGCATGGCGGACCGCACCACAGTGCAGTCGTTCGACTGGTCCTCGCTGAACCTCGCCAAGGAGATCGCACCGGAGCTGCCGCTGGTGGCGCTCTCCAGCGGCAACGCCTGGATGGGCGTGGGCCAGCCGGGCGCCAGCCGGAACCTTGGTGGCATCGACATCGACGACTACGCCGGTTCCCTGCCCAAGGCGGCAGCTGCGCAGGGGTACGACGTCGTCTCCCCCACGTTCAGCTCCGTCACCCCCGCGATGATCGCCGAAGCCCACGAACTTGGCTTGCCCGTCGTCCCCTGGACAGTGAACACCACCGCGGACATGGAGCGCCTGATGGACCTGGGCGTGGACGGCATCATCACCGACTACCCCACCCGCCTGCGCACCCTCATGGAGGAGCGCGGCCTGAAGCTGCCGAAGGCGTATGAGGTGAAGGGCTAACCTTACTAATTCTGGTTTACGCCGAGTCTGGGATTTTTTAGGAGGGGTCCTCCAGTTCCCAGTCCTTGACATCCGCAAAAGGAGCGAACACGGAGGGGTCGAGCTCTTCGAATTCCATATTATTGCGGACAAGATGCGGCCAGTTCCGGTTGGCCAAGGCTCCCTTGCCCAGGGCAATCACGTCCGCTGAGCCGTCCGCCAGCATGGACACCGCGGTGTCCGGATCGTCCAGTTTGCCGTTGGCGATAACCGGTACCCCGCAGTACCGTTTGGCCAGCGCAGCCAGGGATTCCTCCGCATCCGCGAAGGCGGGCTCGGTGGCGCGGTATTCGGTGGTGTGGACAAAATCGATCCCCGTTGCACCCAAGGTGCCGAAAATGACTTCGGCTTCCCCCACTCCCCCGCTCCACTTGTGGTCAGTGTCGCTGACCTTGGACTGGGAGATGCGGATTCCCACCGTCATGTCCGGGCCAACGGCCTCGCGGACGTCCCGGCAGATTTCAGCGGCGAAGCGCACCCTGTTCTCCGGTGATCCGCCGTAGTGGTCATCGCGCTGGTTCAGGTAGTCCGTGAGGAACTGGTCCAGCAGGTAGCCGTTGGCACCGTGGATTTCCACGCCGTCGAATCCGGCCTGTTGTGCGCGCAGCGCGGCGGTGACGAAACCGTCCAGCACCTCCTTCATCTGGGACAAGGTAATCGCGGAAGGAACAGGGTAGGGACCTTCGCCGCGGTAGAAGCCCAGCTGCTCCCCCTTGGGTGCCACCGCAGATGGGCCCACGGAGGAAGTGACAAAGCGGTTCCCCTGGCTCTGCGCCCCCGCGTGCATCAGCTGGGCGAAGATTTTCGATCCCTCCGAGTGCACGCCGTTGACCACTTTTGCCCAGGACCGGGCCTGCTCCTCTGTCGCGAGGCCCGGCTGGAAGTGGTAGCCCTGGCTGTGGGCGGTGTCCGGGTAGATACCTTCCGTGATCAGCAGCCCAAAGCCTCCGCGCGCAAAGGTTTGGTAGTAGGAAGCCATTTTCTCCGTGGCATGCCCGTCCTCGGTTGCGCTGATCCGCGTCATAGGAGCAAGCGCCACCCGGTTGTCCAGGTGGGTGGCACCGATCCGGATAGGTGACCAGAGCGAGGAGTAATCAGTCATTCAAAATCTCCTTAATAGTGGTCGGGTGGGGCAGCAGTCCGGCAGCCCGTGCAGGCAGGCCCGCGTTGGCCGGGTCAGTTGCGTAGGCCTGCCCGCGTCTGTGCAGGTGGTCCAGAACTGACGCGTCAGTGAAGCAGCCGAGCACAGCGGACCACAGTTCTTCGAGTGTCTGGCACTGCCGGGCGGCCCCTGCGGCGGCGGTCATCAACCAGCCGTCCTTGAGGGCGGTCACCTTCGGCGCGCCGGGGAGGCCGGTGCAGAGGGCGTTGACCGTGGCGGCCACGATCAGGTGTTGCCGCATAGTCCGCACCGGCCCCAGGGCGGGGTCCGCCACGGTGGTCCTTCCGCATGCACCGCACATGTCGCTCCCTTTCCTTACGGCATGACATCGCCGGAGTTGGGCCCCAGCGTCTGTCCCACGAAGAGGTTTCCGCCGGGGTCGCTCGCCAGCAGCACCGCGGCCGGCGCCACTTCTGCCGGAGTCCCGAAGCGCCGGAGCGGCAGTTCAGCGCGTTTGGCAGCTTTCCAGCTTTCCGAGATGCCCTCCACCAATGGTGTCTCAATGGGGCCCGGGGCGATGCAGTTGACCAGGACATTGTCCGCCGCCGTTTCCAGGGCCAGGGCCTTGGAAAGGCCCACCACGCCGGCTTTGGCAGCGCTGTAATGGGTCAGCCCCACGCCGCCCTTGATGGCCAGCTGGGAGGCGATGTTGATGATGCGGCCCCACTTCCGCTGCCGCATCTCTCCCACCACCTCCCGGCAGCACAGGAACACACCGGTCAGGTCCACCGTGAGGGTCTCGTTCCACATTGCCAGGGACATGTCCTCCAGCGGAGACTCCGTCAGCAGGCCGGCACTGTTCACAAGGACGTCAACCTGACCAAGCCTGTCCCGGGCTTCGGCGAAGGCGGCCCGGACGCTGGCTTCATCCGCCACGTCCACGCGGACGGTGCCGTCACCTGAGGCCCGGTCCAGTACGACTACCCTGTCCCCGTTCGCGGCGAAGGCCTCGGCAATTGCCTTGCCGAGGCCGCTGGAACCGCCGGTTACAACTACGGCGCGGCCTGGGCCCGAACTCCGGGCATTGTTTGATGTGTTCACGGTATCCATTCCCGTTTCAGGCGCGCATCTTCACGGTGAGCCCGCCGTCAACCACCAGCGCCTGCCCTGTGATGTAGAGGGACTCCTCGGAGGTGAGGAACCCGATCACGCTGGCCACTTCCTCCGGTTTGCCCACTCGGCCCCAGGGGATGTCTTTCCCGGCCCGCTGCAGCCCCTCGGGGCCCAGCGAATTCACCGGGTCCAGGGACTGCGGAGTCTCAATAAGGCCCGGGATCACGGCGTTCGCGCGGATCTGCCGCGGTCCGAGCTCCACGGCCACGCTGCGGACCAGGCCCAGGACCCCTGCCTTGGCGGCGGCATAGTGGGCGTGTTCTTCCCACCCGTACACGCCGCCCGCGATGGAAGAGACGGCAACCAGCGCGCCGCCGTCGGTCATTCGCTCCGCCCCGGCCCGCAACGTGCGCAGCACGCCGGTGAGGTCCACGTTCAGCATGTCGTGCCAGCGTTCATCCGTCATCTCCCCCAGCGGGGAATTGCGGAGGATTCCGGCGTTGGCGATGGCGTAGTCCAGCCGCCCGTACTCGTCCACGGCCCGCTGGGCCAGGGCGTCCACGGACGCAGTGGTGCGGACGTCCACTTCGTGGATCACCGCTTCACCGCTGGCCTCCTTGACCAGGCGGAGGGTTTCCTCCGGGTCGTGGGGGTCGCCGGGGAATGTGCCGATGACGGACACCACTCCCTGGCGGGCGTAGTGGACGGCGAGGGCGCGGCCGATTCCGCTTGCGGCGCCGGTGATGATGGCAACTTTGTTAGGGGACGTCATGGGGGTGGTCCTCCAGAAGAGCTTCGACGGGGGGCTTGGCGGCGATCATCAGGAGTCCGGAGAACAGCGTTCCGGCCGCGCCGACCCACAGGGCTGCAGCGCCGGTTCCCGCGCTGGCTGCCGCTGCCGTGAACAGCGCGCCGCCGAGGATGGTGCCGGGCTGGCTCATGGCGCCGATGAAGGCGGTGCCGGTGGCGCGGCAGCTCACGGGGTAGCACTCGGCCATGAAGTACTGGATCGCGGCGTAGGGTCCCACGAGGAAAAACAGCCCGGCGCCGTAGGTGAGGATGATCATGAAGGGGCTGGTGGCGATGGGGCTGAGCATGATGGCGAAGGAAATGCCGGAGAGGATCCAACCGCCGATGATGGTGCGTTTGCGGCCGATCTTGTCACCGATCCAGCCGTGGAAGACGTATCCGAAGTAGGCCAGCAGGTTGATGATGATCAGCATCCAGAAAGCGTCAGCGAGCTCCACGCCCTTGGCGTTTTTCAGCACGGAGGTGCCAAGGACGCTGAAGATCATGATGCCGAAGAAATTGAAGATCCAGGCCAGCGAGAAGACAACGGTGTTACGGGCCAGGTGCGGTTCCCAGATGCGCTTCAGCGGGGCAGCCGAGGAGTGCTCGACGCCATAGGCGTGGGCGAGGGCGTGTGCTTCCTCCGATTTGCCGCTCTTCTCGAGTTCGGTGAGTTTGTGGTGCAGTTCGAACTGGGGCGTCTCCTTGAGCTTCTTGGCGATGACCCAGACGATGATCGCGGCCGGAACTGTGGCCACGAGGTACAGGGCGCGCCAGCCCAGGGAAGGGAGCAGCACGAGGGCGAGGGCACTGGCGAGCAGGAAGCCCAGCGGCCAGCCGCCCTGGATGAAGGAGTAGTGGAAGCCGGGCCGCTTGCGCTTGTCCGGGACCTCCGTGACCTGGTAGACCTCATTCATGTAGGTGGCGTTCACGGCCTGTTCCGAGAATCCGAGGCCACCGAAGGACCGGACAATGACGAGCAGTGCGTTGCTCAGGACCGGAATGCCGGTCGGGATCAGTGCCGTCAGGCCGGAGACGACGGCGGTTCCGCCTACGGTGACCATCATGCCTTTGCGCCGCCCCAGCCGGTCAATGATCGGGCCGATACCGAAACACACTACGGCTGTGCCGACGGCGATCCAGGTGTTGATGGCGTAAGCTTCCGGTTCGGTCCAGCCGAATTCCTCCTGCATGGCCGGCAGCAGGGTGCCGAACAAGCCGTAGTCAAAGACGGCGATGGTCCATGCCAGCAAGGCAAGGACAGTAGCGGTAGTGGTATGTCGCTTTGTGAAAATAGGGAATCTGCGCTTTTCACCCGGTCCCGGCTGAGACAGATCGACGTCAGTCTGTTGCGTAGTCATGAGTGGCTTTCCTTTCGGGGGCTGCGGGCAAGGAAGGAGTCGGCGATTTGGTCGAAGGTCAGCCAGCTGACGCCGTCGTGGGAATTAATGTGTTCGATGAGGCGCTCCAGCATGAGCAGCACCTGGGGCCGGCCGGAGACATCCGGGTGAATGGTCATGGTGAAGACCGCCTGGTCCATCTCGCGGTAGACCCAGTCGAACTGGTCGCGCCACATCTCTTCGATCTCGCGGGGGCTGACGAACCCGTGCGAGTTTGGCGCCGCCTTGATGAACATCATGGGAGGGAGATCGTCGAGGTACCAGTTGGCCGGAATCTCCACCAGGTCCGTTTCCTGCCCGCGCACCAGCGGCTCCATCCATGTTTCGGCGTCCTTGGTGTAGTCGATCTTCTTCCAAGAGTCGCCCACACGGACGTAGTAGGGTTCGAAATCGCGGTGCATCAGGGAGTGGTCGTACTTGATGCCCCGTTCAAGCAGGATTTCGTTGGTGACGGGCGAAAACTCCCACCACGGCGCGACGTAGCCTGTGGGCCGGCGCCCTGAAACCTTCTCGATCAGTTCAATTGAGCGGTCCAGGATCGCCGTTTCTTGCTCCCGGGTCATGGCGATGGGGTTTTCGTGAGAATACCCGTGGACGCCGATCTCGTGTCCGGCATCCACGATCATCTGCGTGAGTTCGGGGAAGGTCTCAATCGAGTGGCCCGGCACGAACCAGGTTGCCGGAAGGTTGTACTTTTCAAACAACCGGATAAGCCGGGGTCCCCCAACTTCACCGCTGAACAGTCCCCTGGAGATGTCACACGGGGAGTCCTCGCCTCCATAGGAGCCGAGCATGCCCGCTACTGCATCGACGTCCACGCCGAAGGCAACTTGAATGTCCTTAGCCATTGAATATTCCTCTCAATTCGTAAAACCGGGTGTGTTCGTGGGTGTCAAAGGGAAGGTTCAGGAGGCCTCCCTCGTTGGGCGAAAATTTCGGCGATCCGCTCCCGGTCGGGGTTGAGCCTGAGCAGGAGATTGAGCAGAATCAACGACTGTGACGGCCGCAGGTGACTGGATCCGATGGCCCCGGCCGCGCGGAGGTCCTCACCGCCTCCTCCGGCCCCGTAAATCGGGACCACGGGACCGGAGTCCACGCGGGTGCTGGTGACCACCACGACGCCCGATGCCACCGCGGCGGCCACCGCGGAACAGAGGCTGGCGTTGGCATTGCCGCTTCCGGTGCCTTGCAGGACAATGCCGGCGGCTCCCGCTTCAAGGGCGGCGTGCATCAGGGTGGAGTCGGCGCCGGGGTAAGCGGCAACGAGGTCCACCCGTGGGGAGTCATCGCCCGGCGGGGGCAGGGGCAGGGCTTCAAGCCTGCCGCCACAGCCAGCCATTGCGACTTCTCCTTGGGCTGATACTTCGCCAAGTACCCCAAAATCGGGGTTCGCGAAGGCATTAAGCCGAACCGTTTGGCTTTTCCGGACGCCGGCGGCAGGAAAAACGGTGCCTGCGAAATACACCATGACTCCTTTTCCCTTGGCGTCGTTCGAACCCGCGACGGCGATAGCGCGGGCGACGTTCTCCGGGCCGTCGGGAGCCTCGGAGTCAGCGGCGCGTTGCGAGCCGGTGAAGACAACCGGGCGCTGGTCGCCATGGGTCAGGTCCGCGAGGTAGGCGGTCTCTTCCATGGTGTCCGTCCCGTGGGTCACCACCACGCCCAGAACCTTGGGGTCCTTGAGGACTTCCTTGATGGCGGCGCAGACCCTCAGCATGTCTTCGAAGGTCAGGAGGTAGGACCCTTTCTGGAACACGTCCAGCACCCGGACGGGATGGGAGACGCGCGCACCGAGGGCTTTGAACACCTGTTCGCCGGTATCGGAAGCGACGGCGCCACCGGCACTGGAAGAACGGGACGAAATGGTGCCGCCGGTGGCCAGCAGCACGACATGGGAGTCGGTATCAGTCATCTCAGCTCCGGTAGTTCGCTGACGTACCACCCAATCGATTGGGTAGCCTATCGCGGAAGTGGGCATTGCAGGAGGCAAAAGGGTTCGGTACCAAGGGCTCTGTGATACCGGGAGAGCATTCATCTACACCTACCCAAACGATTGGGTTGCGTTGATGAAAGACTATAGAATGTGAAGCGGGTCACGTCAAGGGCCGCCCGTGGGGCCTGGCTGAGCAGACCTGGGCTACAGTGACCTCGGTGGGCAGGAGAGGGACATGGAAGAAAAGGCAGACGGCGGCCGCACGGTCACGCTGAAGGATTTGGCCCGGGAGTTGGGTATTCATCCTTCCACCGTCTCCAGGGTCCTGCATTCGGGTTCCGATGTGGCCAAAGGAGCCGCCTCCGCTGCCACCGCGGAGCGCGTCCGTGAACTCGCGCGCAAGCTCGGCTACTCCCCCGACCCCCAGGCCGCGAGCCTGCGGACCCGGCGGACCAAGCTGCTTGGCGTTATCGTCCCCCGCCTATCGGACCTGGTCCTGGCCATTATGTATGAGGGAATCGATGAGGCGGCAGCCGAGGTAGGGTACTCCGCGTTTGTGATGAACTCACGCGATGATCCCGAAGAACAGCGCCGGAAGATCGACCTCATGCTGGCGCGCCGCGTGGATGGCCTGATTATTGGCGACGCCCGCCTTGACGGCAGCCTCCTGCAGGAACTGACGGACCGGAAGGTCCCGTTCGTGCTGATGAACCGCAGGGTGCCGGGCTACCCTTCCGCCACCTGCGACGACGTGGTGGGCGGCGAGCTGGTGGCCGAACACCTGTGGGAGATGGGCCACCGGCAGGTAGCGGTGATTGCCGGCGAGCCGTACGCAAGCACCGCCGTCGACCGGACTGCCGGGTTCCTGGACCGCTGGCGTTCCCTGGGCGGTACCATCTCCGCCGACGACGTGGTGTGGTCCACATTCGATACGGCCGGCGGCCGGGAGGCCGCCGAAAAGATTCTCGCCAGCGGCAAGCCGCGGCCCACCGCCCTGTTCGCCGTCAACGATTTTGCAGCCATTGGTGCGATGGGAGCCTTACGATCCCACGGCCTCACTGTGGGACAGGATGTTGCCGTGGTGGGGTACAACGACACCTCCCTGGCCGCCGAACTTCCCATTCAGTTGACCTCGGTCCACTCCCCCATGGCGGAGATAGGACGTACGGCAGTGCACCTTATCCAACGTGTGCTCAGGGGCGACAACCCCGAACCTGCACGGCTGACACCAACGCTGTACGTGCGGGAAAGCAGCGCCGCCAGGGTGACGGCGGAAGTGGCTGCCACCTAGGTCCCGGCGTCCATGATCTTCAACGCCAGCAAGCAGGTGGCGCGGACTTCGCCATCATTGAGGTCAAGCCGCAAAAGATCCTCGATCTTGCGCAGCCTGTACGTGAGGGTGTTGCGGTGAATGAAGAGCTCTTTGCAGGTCTCGCCGGTATTCCCGCTGTAGCGCAGGTACACCTCAAGCGTTGCGCGCAAGGCGGTACCGCCGTCGGACATCAACGGGGCCAGAAGCCGCCGGGACATCGCCACCAGCCCCGGCCCGGGCAGGCCCTCCACCACGCCGGCCAGGTCTGCGACAGGCGCCTGATGGAGACCCGGCTCACCGACCCGGCGGCGGGCCAGTTGCAACACCAGCGGCAGTTCGCCCAGGCTCCCGCACTCAGAGACGACGGCGGAGAGCTCCGGTGCGTCCCGAAAGGACTTCCCGACGGCTTCCATCAGTTCAATACCCGGCTCGCCGCGCTGCACAAGCAGCGTGGTGAGGCCGGCCTCTTCCATGAACCGCACGGTCCTGAACTCACCCTGCAGGCCAACCCGCACCCGCCAGGCGATTGTCCTCAGCTTGATCGGCGCAAAGTTCCCCGCGCCCCCGATCAGCACTGCGCCCCAGTCCCCCTCGGGTTCGAACCCGGCCTCCGCGGCGTAGCGCTCAAGGGCCGTCGCGGGAGTTCCCCGGGCCTCGTAGAGCGCCTCCATGAAGCGCGCGGCCTCCCGTGAATGCAGGGGCGACCGGGAACCAAGGGTGTAGCTCAGCTGCATGGCAATGACCGCCGCTACCGGCCCCAGCAGAGGCTGCAGCACCACACTGCTCTTGATTCCCTCGATAGCCAGCTTGTACCGGAGGATACCGCCGCTGGGGAGGCTCAGGGTGGTCCTGGCCGTTCCGCCCCCGGCTGTTCCTGCGGAAATGAGTTCAAAGCCGTTGTGGTCAAGGACGGCCACGCGCGCCCTGACGGCCGTGGCTACCCGCTCCAATACCTGCGCAAGCGAATGGCCGCCAGCTGCCAGCCTGGTGCACTCATCCGCGAGCTCCCACCCGGCACGCAGCTCGGCATACCGTTCGGCCGCGATGAGCTGGTCCGCATGCCTCATCACCAGGACAAACGGCACCTCCGGAGGCAGTTCGAGCAACGGCAGGCCATGGGCTTCGCAGGCCTGCACCAGTCCTGCAGGCAGTTCGCGGTGCGCTGCGCCCAACCCGAAAACCAGCCCCGACACGGGAACGGACATCAGGCGCTCCACGTAGGCATCCCAGATCCGGTAGTCCTTGACGTTCAGGCCCATCCCGTTGGTCAACAGCAGCGCGTTGACACTGAGGAAGGGCGTGGGGTCCATATGCTCGGTGGGCGCGCACCAGGCGATGGGGCGGGCAAGACGCCCCGGACTGCCTGCCGCGGCAAGGCGGATGTTCAACGCAGGATCTGCCACAAGATCGGCGACACGCATAAGAACACCTCCTGCTAGTGCAAGCATCATAATCCGCCTCTTCAGATTCGGCGATCTGCCCAATTCCCGCCGGGTCATCGCCTCTGTACCGTTGCCTGCATGCAGACTAATGTGACGGAAACCACGGCTGCCAAGGTGCTCCTGAATTCGGACCTGGGCGAAGGATTCGGATTGCACGAGTTCGGCAACGACGTTGCCCTGATGGAAATCATCGACGTCGCCAACGTCGCCTGCGGCTATCACGCCGGGGACCCGGATGTCATGAACCGGACCGTAGCCCTTGCCGCTGAACACGGCGTTGCCGTCGGGGCCCATCCCGGGCTGCCTGATCCCATGGGGTTCGGCCGCCGTCGCATGGTCCTCACCGCCGAGGAGGTTGAGTCGATCATCCTGTATCAGACGGGAGCGTTGACCGCCTTCCTGGCGAAGAACGGGCTGTCCCTTAACCACATCAAGCCCCACGGCGCCCTTTACGGCATGCTCGCCGGAGACGAAGACCTGATGCAGGCGGCCGCCGGAACAGCGAAGCAGTTCGGTGTTCCGTTCTACGGCCTGGCAGGCACTGCCCATGAATCCGTATGCCGTGCCCTGGGTGTGGAGTTCGTTGCGGAACTGTACGTTGACCTCAACTACGGCCCGGCCGGCGAGCTCCTCATCCAGCGGCGGCCCGCGCCCACAGACCCCGGCGTCGCCGCAGAACGCGTCAGCCGGGCGGTGGCAGGCGAGCCCGTGCCTGCCATTGACGGCACTCCCCTGAACATCACGTTCCAAAGCATCTGCGTCCATTCCGATGCTCCCAATGCCGTCGCCGTTGCCTCCGCCGTACGCAAGGCACTCAACTCACCCCGACCCACCCACTCCTGAAAGCGAGCACCACATGGCCACGATCGTTTCTCCCCTTCCCGGAGTCTTCTACCGCAAGCCCGGACCGGGCAAACCCCCCTTCGCCAATGAAGGCGACACCATCGAAGTCGGCCAGACCATCGGCATTGTGGAAATCATGAAGCAGTTCACCGAGATCCAATCCGACGTTGCCGGGACCCTTGAATCCTTCAAAGTCAACGAGGGCGACATGGTCAACCCCGGCGACTCCATTGTCGTCATCAGGGAAGGATAAAGGCAGCCCATGAAATTGTTCATTGCCAACCGTGGCGAGATCGCCGTGCGGATCGCCCGGACCGCCCGCCAGATGGGAATTGAAACCGTCCTGGGGGTCAGCGAGCCCGATGCGGAATCACTGGCTGCCCGGTCAGCCGACCACTACGTGGTGGTCGGCCCAGCCCAGGCAGCCGCCAGCTACCTCAACCAGGATGCCCTGGTTGCCGCCGCGAAGGAGCAAGGGTGCGACGCTGTGCACCCGGGCTACGGCTTCCTCTCGGAAAATGCCGACTTCGCCCGGAAGGTGGCAGACGCCGGCCTGACGTGGGTGGGCCCGAATGCGGACACCATCGCCATGATGGGCAACAAATCCCTGGCACGGGAATCGGCAGCCAAGGCCGGCGTCCCCGTGCTCCGGGGATCAGATGGCCCCTTGGATCCGCAAGCAGACGCCGTGGAAATTGCCCGCGGCACCGGTTACCCCTTGGTGGTGAAGGCTTCCGCCGGAGGCGGCGGCAGGGGCATCCGCTTCGTGCACGACGAAAGCGAGCTCCTGGCGACCATCGAGATGGCCCGGGGCGAAGCCGCTGCTGTCTTCGGTGACTCCACTGTTTACCTGGAACGGTTCGTGGAGCATGCCCGCCACGTTGAAGTGCAGGTCCTTGGTGACGGGACCAACTTTATCCATCTGGGTGACCGCGACTGTTCAATGCAGCGGCGTTCCCAGAAAGTGTTGGAGGAAGCACCGGCTCCCGACCTCCCGGAGGCCGTCCGAACCACCATTCGGGAGTCGTCCGTGGCTCTTGCCCGCGAATGCGGCTACCACGGTGCGGGGACGGTGGAGTTCCTGTACGACCCCGTCAACCACGAGGCGGCGTTCATCGAAATGAACACGCGCATCCAGGTGGAGCACCCCATCACAGAGGAGATCACCGGCGTGGACCTGGTCCGCGAGCAGCTACTCATAGCCTACACCGGATCCATGTCCATTTCCCAGGACGATGTGCGCTTTACCGGCCACGCCATTGAATGCCGCATCAATGCGGAAGACCCCAGTCAGCACTTCTTTCCCAGCCCGGGCGTCATCCAGTCGCTGGCGTGGCCATCAGGTAATGGAGTACGGGTGGACAGCGGAGTCGAAAGTGGCTCCGTTGTGAGCCCGTACTACGACTCCCTCCTGGCCAAGCTGATCGTCCACGCCCCCGACCGGGATGCCGCCATCGCGGCCACGCTGACGGCTTTGGAACAAACGCAGATCGAAGGCGTTAAAACCACCGTTCCCGTCCATATGGCGCTCCTGGCACGGCCTGAATTCGCCGACGTCAACCACCACTCCAAGTTCATCGAAACCACACCCGACCTGTTGGGGGCAAAATGACCAGCGAAGCGGCCGTCCTCCCCGGTGCGCGCTACACCTGGGGCGGGGACGAATTCCTGTTCGTGGAAGTCTCCGAGGCCATGAGCCTGCCGGCGAATTTCAAAGTAATGTCCATCGCGGGCAGGCTCTCCGAGGCCCAGCTTTCGGGGATTGTGGACATCTGCCCCGCCAATGCCTCCCTGCTGGTGCGGTTCGATCCTGACGTCCTGCCTCCGGAACAACTGGAAACGGCTGTGCGTGACATCGAGCGCGACCTGATGAACCATCAGGAGCGGGCCCTGGAAACCAGGATCATTGAAGTGCCGGTCTGGTACGAGGATCCGTTCACCGCCGAAGTGGCGCAGCGGTTCCGCGAGGGTTTCCACCAGGAGCCCGGCGGCAGCGACATCGACTACGCCGCCAAAGTTAACCACCTCGAAGGTGCTGCCGAGTTCATCCAGCGGCACCACGAGCAGCCATGGCTGGTTTCCATGGTTGGCTTCGTGGCCGGGCTTCCGTTCCTGTTCCAACTGGTGGACCGGGACAAGCAACTGGAGGTACCCAAATACCTCAGCCCGCGGACCGACACACCCAAACTCACAGTGGGGCACGGAGGATGCTTTGGCTGCATCTATTCCGTCCGCGGCGCCGGCGGATACCAGATGTTCGGCGTGGCCGCCGCCCCCATTTTTGATCCTGCCCAGTCCCTGGAAGACTTCGCTGATTTTATGGTGTTTTTCCGCCCGGGAGACATCGTCAAATTCAAGCCCGTCAACGAGGCCGAATACAACGCAATCCAGGCAGACATTTCCGCAGGGACCTTCCGCTACCGGCAGGCGCCCGTGACCTTTGAGCTGTCCAAGGCACTGGCGGACCCCGAAGCCTACAACCGTGAACTCCTGGAGGCCCTCAATGGCATTTGAAATTGCGAACCCCGGCCTGGCCACCACCGTCCAGGACCAGGGGCGTACGGGCCACTACAACGTGGGTATCCCGCAAAGCGGGTCCATGGACCAATACTCAGCTGAACTCGGAAACGCCCTGGTGGGAAACACAGCACGGGAAGCTGTCCTGGAGTGCACATACCTCGGCCCCGTGCTGACCACCGACAACGATGTGGCCATCGCCATCACGGGGGCCCCTGTGGAGGTGAAGGTCAATGGGGAGTCACGGCCCGAATGGACCCGGCTGAGCCTCAGGGCCGGCGATGAGCTCTCGTTCGGTGTCATCAAGGGCGGCACACGCTATTACATCGCCGTCCAAGGCGGCATCGACGTGCCGGAGGTACTGGGAAGCCGGTCTACGTACGGGCTCGGGGGGATCGGTGGATTCAAGGGCCGCAAGCTCGAGGCGGGCGACGTCGTTCCCGTGGGCGCACCTCTCAACAATGGAAAGCTGCCGTCGGCAGAAACCATTCCTGAGGAATTCCGGCCCGTGTACGCAAAGGCGCAGGAAGTCCGCCTTGTCCTGGGTTTGTACGATCACCGGCTCACGGACGAGGGACTGGAGAATTTGCTCAACGAGGAATGGAAAGTGACCCCGGTGGCTGACCGGATGGGGCTGCGCTACTCCGGCCCGGGGGTTAAATGGAAAGAACGGGAACAGCCCTTCGGCGCCGGGTCGGACCCCTCCAACATCGTGGACGCAGGGTACGCCGTGGGGTCAATCCAAATCCCCGGCGGGACCCAGCCCATCATCCTGCACCGTGATGCAGTCTCTGGTGGGGGCTACGCGATGGTGGGCACTGTCATCAGTGCTGATATGGACCTGGTGGCCAGAGCGGCCCCCGGGACAGCAACGAAGTTTGTGGCTGTCAGCCAAGCGGATGCCCTCGCGGCGCGCAGGGAACTTGCTGAGCTCAAGGGCAAGGCATGGGCAGCGGTAAGCGCAAGCCCGTTGAATCTCAGGTGATCTTTTCGTGCGCCGCGGCGGCACGAACCCGGACCGGTCTCCATGCTCCATACCCCTGCGCTGCGGCCTATTAACTCCCGGGCTTACGCCGGATAGCTTAGGCTGTGCCGATGGACAGGTGGAAGGAAAGGCGGCGAACGGTCCCTTCCCAGGGGGCGGAACTGGCAGTCTTCGAATACGGCCCGGACCCGTCACCGGATACCCCTACCCTGCTCCTGGTCCACGGCTACCCGGATGACCACCGCGTGTACCTCCCGCTCATTCGTGAACTGGCGGAGACTTGCCACGTGATTGCTTATGACACCCGCAATGCGGGGTCCTCATTTACAACGGGCAAGCCGGGGAGCTTTGTGCTGCAGGTCCTGGTGGATGACTTGTATGCAGTCCTGGCCGCAACGCAGGCCTCTTCAGCTCACCTCGTGGGCCACGACTGGGGGTCCATCCAGGGATGGGCAGCTGTCCAGGATCCTCGTGCCGCCGGGAGAATCAGCCGCTTCACCAGTGTGTCTGGCCCGGACCTGGGGCATTTTTCCTGCTGGCTGCGTAAACGGCGGAGCCACCCGCGCGGTTGGGCACAGCTGGTGGGGCAGCTCCTGCGCAGCCATTACGTTGCCGTCTTCCAAATTCCGGTACTGCCGGAAGCACTTTGGCGCCTTGTTTTCACCGGCATTTACGAGAGGGCAGCCGGGCGCCCGGTGGGCAACAACCCCGTGCGGGGGCTTGCTCTTTACCGGGCAAATCTCCACGCCGGACGTCAACCACCGTCGCGGATATCGGTTCCTGTCCATGTGGTGGTCCCGGTCAAAGACCCGTTCCTTACCCCGGCTCTGGTTGACGGTCTGGAGGAGTGGGTGCCGAAGCTTAAGGTGACGAACGTAAATGCCGGGCACTGGTGGCCGGAAACCCACGCCCCCGACTTTGCAAAGTTGCTGCAGGAATCCCGGGAGGGCATCACATGACGGAGTTCGAGGGTCAGGGTATGTCTTTAACCGCCTCGCTGTGGCCCCGCCGCGATGGCCGGCAGCGCAGCAGCGGCAGCACCCTCGGAAGAAGTGGTTGCATCCACCAACGGCGAGGCCCCGCCATTCGGTAGTGTCTGTCCATGGACGGCGATACCCTGCTGAATTTTCTGTTGGTTCTCTTTTTTGTGCTGCTGGGCGGGGTGTTCGCCGGCACGGAAATGGCACTGGTTTCCCTCCGCGAAAGCCAGGTGCGCCGGATGGAGAAGTCTGGGAAGCGTGGCGCCCGTATCGCAGCGCTCGCGGGTAACCCCAACCGGTTCCTCTCCACCGTCCAGATCGGCGTCACGCTCTCCGGCTTCTTCTCGGCAGCCTACGGCGCATCCACCATTGCGCCCGACGTCGAACCCCTCCTCGCAGGCATCGGCTTCGGCGCCGCAGCCGAACCCCTCTCCTTCATCGGCATGACCTTGCTGGTGGCCTACCTCTCCCTGGTGCTCGGGGAACTGGTGCCCAAACGGCTTGCCATGCAAAGCGCCGTCGGCTTCACTAAAGTCCTCGCCCCTCCCCTGGGCGTCCTCTCCGAAATCATGCGTCCCGCCGTCTGGTTGCTATCAGTGTCCACGGACGCCGTCGTGAGGCTCTTCGGCGGCGACCCGAACGCAAAGCAGGAGAGCGTCAGCTCGGAAGAACTCTGGGACATGGTGGCCGAAAGCGACATGCTGGAAGAAGACAGCCGCAGCATCCTCTCGGACGTCTTCGGCGCCGGGGAGCGCTCCCTGCAGGAAGTCATGCGCCCGCGCACCGACGTAACGTTCATCAACGGCAACCTCAGCATCGCCGAGGCGTTCAGCATGGTCAGGGACGGCCCATTTTCGCGTTATCCCGTGATCGACAAAACGCCCGACGACGTCCTTGGCTTCATCCACGTCCGTGACCTCGTGCCGCGGGACGGGAAGCACGACGACGGACAGGTCCGTGATATCGCCCGGGAGATCCTCCCGCTGCCGGGCACCAACAAGGTGGTGCCGTCACTGCAGCGCATGCGCAGGCTGGGCCAGCACATCGCGCTGGTCGTGGACGAATACGGCGGCACAGACGGCATCGTCACGTTGGAAGACCTGGTTGAAGAACTGGTCGGGGAAATTTACGACGAGTACGACGCCGGCGAGGACCCCGAGGACCGCGTCACCAAAGGCGACGGTTCAATCGACGTCGCCGGCGGGCTCATCCTTCAGGAGTTTGCGTCGGCGTCCGGCATCGAACTGCCGGAGGGGCACTACGAGACGGTGGCCGGGTTCGTCATTGACCGGCTGGGCAGGCTTCCCCGGACGGGCGACAGCGTGGAGGCGGACGGCCACACCCTGACGGTTACTGCCATGGACCGGCTGCGGATCGCCCGCATCCGGGTGACGCCGAAGGACGGGCAACCACACTCCTGATCCCGCTGGTCATGCTCGTTTTCAAAACTGTGAGCGCTTATGAGCCAGCCAGGTTCTCCAGGACATCAAGCGCGACGGCGGTCCCGTCCTCTTTCCGCAAGCGCTCGCCAACCTGCGCGGCCCGGTCCCGGCATCCCGCTGACTCGGCGAGGGCAGCCGTCAGCCGGTCCTTGGCGAGCCTCCTGTACGGAATGGGCT
This sequence comes from Pseudarthrobacter sp. Hb11, assembly GCF_059383655.1. Classification (NCBI taxonomy): domain Bacteria; kingdom Bacillati; phylum Actinomycetota; class Actinomycetes; order Micrococcales; family Micrococcaceae; genus Pseudarthrobacter; species Pseudarthrobacter sp. Hb11. The sequence goes on along the minus strand of NZ_JBWZCM010000010.1, from coordinate 89,110 downwards.
TCGGTGCCAGGCCTTGGCGGTGCAGGAGGTTGCCCCAGAACGGCTGGTCGGCAATGAAGGGCACCACCACGGACGGAATACCAGCCCGGGCAACGGCGTGGACGGTCCCCGCCCCGCCGTGGTGAATGCCGGCCGCAGCCCTCGGTAGGACAAGATGGTGGGGCACCGACTCCCTGACCAGCACATCGGCCCCGGCTTCCTGGTGAACGTTCAGGCCTCCCCACCCCTCTGCCACCAGAATGTTCAGTCCGTTCCTGCGCGCTGCCTCGATAACTGTCTCGCTCCGTTCCCTGGCGTCGCCGGCCTTCATGGAACCGAAGCCCGCATATACAAAGTCGCCGGCGTCCATGAAGTCCTCTAGCTCCCTGTCTTTATCCGCGTGCGTGGGCCTGGCGGCCCAGTGGCCCGTGAGGTGGGTTGTTTCGGGCCAGTCCGATGGGCGCGGCAAGAGGTGGGGACTAACGGGGACCATTGAGAAGCGTGTTCCAGCCCTCCGTTTGGTTCCGGCAGGCAGCATCTTCAGCGCCGTCTTCAGCTCATTCCTGAACATCAAGGGACCGGCCTTAGCCACACCGTAGGTGGCACGGTTCAGCGGACCCAGGCTCGCCACACTCGAAAGCGGCGCGGCGAACTCCCGTGTGGGGGTGAGTGGAACGGTCTCGACGATAACGGCCGGAACCCCAAGGCTCTCGGCAGCAATCGGCGCACTGAAAACTTTCGGGTGGTACACCACAACATCCGGCGAGAAGGCCACAACGTGCTCCACAGCGGCGAGCAGCATCCGGCCCATTGCAGGCCGCATCACGGTTCGGAATGATTTTGCGGCGGCCCGCGGAGACACCCCCTGGTCGCCAATGAGCTGCGCGAAATCCATGCGCAGGCTGACCGTATCCAGGTTCGCCGCGTCCGCCCCGGAGTTGTCCGGAACGGCGATCAGGATCTGGTGCCCCCTTGCCTTGCCGGCCCGTGCCAGTGCCAGAAAGGGCTCGACGTCGCCGCGTGTCCCCGCGGTCAGCAGCAGGATCTTCATATTGCAGCCCGGGCCGTCATGCCACCAGCCTCGCCACCAGCTCGCCGCGGCTGCCCACGCCCACCTTCTCGTACAGCGACTTCAGGTGATCGTGCACCGTATGAGGTGAGATGAACAGGTGCCGGGCGATGTCCGCCGTCGGATTCCCTGACAGTACCTCCAGGCAGACCTCCCGCTCCCGGGCGGTGACCCCGTAGGCCAGGAGCAGCAGGGCGGCGAGATCGTGCGTGGTGGCCGGTTCCACGGTAACCACCATCTGCTCCGGGTCGTCGCCAGTGATCAGGCGGCTGGCCTGGAGCACCACCCAGTTGTTTCCGGCGTCACGCATCCGGGCCCGCGCCGTTCCCGACGCCGCAGCGTGCGCCTGCGCAACTACGGAATGCAGCGTCATGCTGAACCGGCCTGGATCCGCTTCCTCCACCTCGGCGAGCCAGGTTGCCGCGGCGGGCGTGGCCGCCCGTAGCTCGCCGTGCAGCCCCGCCAGGACAATTACGGGCCCGACGGCGGCCGGCCCCGTTTGGTGCCCAACGCGTACGGCGATCCTGGTCGCCGCTGCCAGCGTCGCCGCCACTGCGGCCAAAAACTCCACCTCGCGGTCCGTGAAGTCACGGCCGGCTTCCCGGAAGATGCTGCCAACTCCCCAGCAGGCGTCGTCCACCCGAAAGGCCGCACGGAGCTCGTGTTCCAGGCCTTGCGGCTTGAGCAGCGCGTTGATCCGGACGCTGCGGACCACCTCCCGGTGCGGGGCATCGGACATTCTGGCGATGGGCTGCGGGCGCTTGAGAAGCTGAGCGAACGTGTTCGGTTCCTGACCCGTGTATTCGGTCTCGGCGAAGCGGGCCGAGTATTCCTCGTACTCCGCCTGGCCCACCGGCCACGGCCGCCAGTTGGTCACGGATGTCATCGCCAGGGAGTCAGGATCGACGGCGGCCCAGCAGCCCTGTTCGAACGGCACCTGCTGCTGCACCAGGGCGAGCGCCGAGGCGTGCAGGTCGGCCAGGTTTACACCGCTGGCGGCCAGGGCGGCGATGTCCCGCCGGGCACGCTCAGCGCGCTCCTCCCACATACGACCAGTATCCGCCTGATGGGCAAGCCCGCAATCCCCCGAAGTGGGGATTCCCCAAGCACCGCGGAACCCCTGGTAAGGGGATCGTGGCCGGGGGCGCCGGCGTCGTACTTTTTCCTTATGAACGCCGTATCCCAGATTTTCGCGGTACTTGCCGCCGTGATCTACATCGGGGTGTTCCCGCTGGAGAGCTTTCTGATGCACCGGCCGGCGGCGCAGAAGTTCCTGAGCACACCACCGCAGAACGTTCCGGCCGTGATGATGTGGGCCATCCCCACCGGGTTCCGCAACCTGGTAATCGGGCTGGGAGTCCTGGCCGGGGTGGTGGCGGTGAACATGGGTTACCTGGTGGTGGGCTACACCCTGGTGATCTACTGCTGCGCGAACATGGTGCTGACCGCTCCGGCCATGCTCCTGGCGGACATGCAGGGCCACTACCCGAAGAGGGGCGACAGCATCCCGGGCACTATCGGCGCCACGGTGCCGGCCCTGATTGCGCTGGTAGCGATGCCGTTCTGAAGGGGCAGCACGGCTCGTTGACAGTGCTCCGCGGCGGTCGTGTACTTAACCTGGCTCCAGCATCAGCAGAAGCCAATCCCCGAAGCGGCCCCCGCTTCCGTGAGGCCGCCCCAGAGAAGTGGAGGTCACGATGGGACAGGCACGTGACGTTATGGACCGGCTAACCACGGCCATAACAACAAAAGATACAGAGGCGCTGAAGGCGTGTTACGCCGCCGACGCCGTAACTCGCACGCCTGATCAGGGCGAGATCACGGGACGAGACGCGATTTGTAACTACTTCCTTGAGTTTTTTGAGGCTTTTCCGGACGTCAATTATGAGTCGTCCGAAAAGAACGAGGCCGGAAATACGGCGTTCGATGAGGGATTGATCACCGGAACCCACACCGGACCGATGAAATTACCCTCCGGCGAAACCCTTCCGGCAACGGGCAAACAGATCAGGGTCAGGAGCTGCGACATCGCCGATGTGGAGTCGGGCGAGATCACCTCTCATCGAATCTACTTTGACCAGATGGAATTCATGGGACAGCTTGGACTGATGCGCGAGTTGTCCTCGCACTAACGGGCTGTACGCCAAAAAACGAAAGATGCCGCGGACACCCTGCGAGGGGTTTCCACGGCATCTTGTCTATGGGTTACTCATTAGACGATGCGTCTGTTGGGTGATGGACCCTACTTGTCACACCCGATGCCGTCGCGGTCCCTGTCGAGGTGCGTTCCATAGCCTGGCGTGCCGGAATACACCGGCGCTGCTCCTGCTGCCCGCGCTGCAGCGCAATTGGGGTAGTAGGCCGCTGCCGGTGCTGGCACGACGGGGGCGGGAGCTGGTGCCGGTGCGGGAACAAGCTTGGGAGCCGGTGCCGGTACGGGTGCCGGCTTCGCAGCTGCCGCCGCTGCGGCCCGCTCGGCGGCCAGTTTTGCTGCCGCCCGGTCAGCGGCTGCCTTGTCCGCAGCCACCTTGTCTGCCGCTACCTTCGCGGCCTTTGCGGCCGCGGCTGCCTTAGCGGCAGCTTTGTCTGCCACGGCCTTTTCAGCAGCGGCCTTCTCCTCCGCGATCCTTTCAAGGGACTTGACGCCGAGGTGCACGGTGGAACCCTCAGCCACACTCGCGCCGTCCGCCGGGTCCTGGGACATCACCAGCCAGTTCTTCTTGAGCATGATCGACTTGCCGTCGACGATGTCCACTGCCTCGACCTCGAACCCGAGATCTTCCAGCTGTTCCGTGGCCTTATCCAAAGTCAGGCTAACGACGTCGGGAACCGTAACAACCTCTGCAACTGCCGCAACAGCAGTTGCGGTTTCTGTCGGCTGCACTGCCGCCTGCTTGCTGCCGCAACCGGTCAGCATGAGGCCGGTCAACACAACTAATGTCAGCGTTTTTTCAATTTTCCCCCTAGGAAATGGTTGTGATGGTGATGCAGTAGGGCGTGGAAGCCCCAAGACTTTGGGTGCTACTCGCAGGCGACGCCGTCGGAATCGCGGTCCAGCCTGGCGCGGTAGCCTGCCTGCCCGGCGAAAAGCGGTGCGGCACCTGCAGCCCTGGCCGCCGCGCAGTTGGCGTAGTAGGCGGCTGCGGGGGCAGCCGGAACAGGGACAACGGGGGCCGGGGCCACCGGTGCGGGAGCCGCTGGAACCGGTGCCGGGGCCGCGGCAGCCGGAGCAGGAGCAGGAGCCGCCACTGGCGGTGCCGGCTCGGCAGCAGGCGCAGCAGCTGGTGCCTGCTGGTTGGTCGGTGCCAGCTGATCCGAGCAGCTGGCCAGGATCCTGGCCATCGCATCGTGCTCCGCCTGGGTGACCCACAAGCTGTAGGTCGCTTTCACCGAAATCTGCCGGGCGACATACTCGCACCGGAACCCCTTGTTCGGCGGCAACCAGGTGGCGGCGTCGCCGTCGCCCTTTTGCATGTTGGTGGGTCCGTCCGTTGCCTGCAGGTTCAGCGGATCATTGGCGAAGGCGATGCGCTGCTCCGTGGTCAGCTGCTGCGCGCCCTTCTGCCAGGCATCGCTGAGCGCGACAACATGGTCGATCTGGACCTTGCTGCTGCTGGCACTCCCCCGCAGGAAGCTGATGCTGGTGCCGGTGTACGGGTCCGCGAGGGTTCCGGACTGCACCTTGCAAGGGACACTGTTTGTGTAGGTGATCCCGGTCAGGTCGCGCTGCAGCATGTCGTTCCGGGCGTCGCAGCCGTTACGGTCAACGTCCGCCCACGCCTGCCCGAACAGCCCACGGTCATACCCCGTCTTCGGCGCCCGGCCCTTGATGGGGAGGGCTGCCAGCACGTTGATCGCCTTGGCGGCCAAGGCAGGCTGCGTCTTCGGAGCCGCCAACGCGGCGCCCTGGGCCACCACGGCGGTGGCCTCGGGATCCAGCGGGGCGCCCGTCTCCTGTGCAGTTGGAACGGACGACGGCGCCGGCGCCGCTTCCGCAATTGCGCTCGCCTTGGCAGGCGCGGCCGTAGCCGTGCTTTCTGATGCAGCCACCTCGAGTTCGGCAGCAAACACCTGCGGCAAGGTGACGGCGCCGGCGGTAAAGAGTGCAAAAACGAAGGCAAGTGCCACGGCCCCCGGCCTGCGCGGAGGCTTCGCTTTTTGCCCGGACACCGGAGATCGTCCTGATCCCGGAAGGGCCCCGTAGTCCGGCAATCTTTCCCCCATTAAAAATGGCCCGGCAAATAAGCCGGGCCTTTTGCTAAGCCGCATTGGTTATAGTTGGAGCCTATTTCCCCTAATGCGGGTGAACCGTGAAACTGCGGCAAAGCTGGGACAACATTGATGTCTTATTGATCCATTCTTGATGCGACTGGTCGCACTCCGAATCAGCAGCCCGCACAAGGGGCGGGCCAAGCGACGGCGGCGAGCGCCGGCGTCGTAATTTCCTTTGGACGGAAAAACCCGCGCGGGGACGATGCCCGCGCGGGCTGAGGACCGGTGGCTACGTGCGCTGGGTCAGGTTGAGGATGTTGCCTTCGCTGTCGAGGAACCAGGCGGCCTTGCCCCAATCACTGGTGGCAACGCCGTTTTCCGTCTTCAGGCCTGGCATGTCGTACTCTTCGAACGTGACACCTCGCCCCCGAAGTTCTTCCATCTCGCGTTCGAGGTTGTTCGTTTCCCAGCCCATCTGGGTGTTCTTGGCAGACCCCGCGTTATCTGTCTGGTAGACCAAAAAGGCGGTTCCGTTGCCGCAGCGGTACAGCAAGCTGTCCTCCTCCATGGACTCGGAAGATTCCAATCCCAGCTTGTCCCGATAAAACTCCTTGGCCCTGCTGATGTCCTTCGCGGGAAGGACAGCCATGAGTGCTGAGTCCTTGAGCATAGTGATTTCCTTTGTGCATTCGCTTTCGCATTGATGGCGATGCTCTCCCCATAAGGCAGTCCCGGATCAACACTGTCCGGGGCGCGTGGCCGCCCTTTCCGCCTTATGCCGGGCTGCCACCTGGGACTCTGAAGCGCCCCGCCAGCCATCATCGGCGCGAGGGTCCCCGAAGCGTATGTGCCCATTATGGAACTGTTTGGTGGCAACGGAAATAGGGGTCAGGTGCAGGTGCTCTTTCACCTAACTGCTGCCACCTCTAGAGTGTCGACAGGCTCAACTGCCGGAAGACACAGGACTCACCCCGGCGGAAGGAATTGCGGTGGATAAGTCAGTCCCACTTGAGCGCATGGTGTTCTTCAGCGATGCGGTCTTTGCCATCGCACTTACTCTACTGGCCCTGGACCTGAAACTGCCGGTGGGGATTCCGCCCGAGCACCTCAACGCCGAACTGATAGGCGCGCTCCCGGAGCTGTTCGCCTTTGTGCTGTCCTTCATCATCATCGCCCGCGTGTGGATGTCCCACCACACCGATTTTTTCCGCATCCGGGAATTCAGCTCGGGGCTGGCCTGGCTGAACATGTTGCTGCTGTTCTTCATCGTGATGCTGCCCGCCACCACGTCGGTGCTCAGCGACTACGGCGGAAATCCGAGTCCCTGGCCTAGTGCGCTGTACGCGGCGACGATTTCCGGCGTCTACCTCACCCTCGCCGGCATGTGGAGTTATGCCTGGCGCAAAGGGCTGACAGACGACACCGTGGACGACTACGAGCACCGGCGGGTGTTCCGGGGACGGTTGACGGCGCCGGCGGTGTTCCTTCTCAGCATTCCGGCCGCGTTTTTCCTCACCAGCAACACCCCGTATCTGTGGTTCCTGATCGTGCCCGCAGCCCTCATCTCCCGCCGTTTGTCAGGCCGCAAGGCGAACATGGGGTGATTCCTGCGGACACGCTAAAGGAGAGCTCGAGCGCTGCCGGCAGTCGCGATGTCTTCCGGTGGGCCCCGCTCCTCTTAGGACTTATCGCGGGCTTCCCGCAGGTGCTGCTCCAGCTTGGCCTCCGCATCCCGCCGGCGGTAGCCGATGGAGCGGGCCTGCTCAGCGGTGGGATGCCGGTGCTCCCGCTCCCCCACATGGTGATTCGCCCCGGTTACGGGCACGGCGTCATTGTCCACTTGGTTGTTATCACCCATACCGGATGGTCTCACACACACCTAGCGAGGCAACAGGCAACACCCTCCTAAAAAGCAATTGGGAGAAACCGCCCGGGGTGGAAAGCCGCAGCGTCAAAGGTACTGGCCCGGAAGCTCGACGTCGTTCTCCGGGTTCTGTTCCCGGCCGCTGCCTTGCCCCAGCGGCCCGTTGTCCAGCACCACGGTGGGCATGCCGCCGTGCGGATATTGCTGGAGATTTTCCAGTGGCTCCAACGCTTGCCGTGTTGCTGCCTGTTTCGCCGCGATGGTGGACTGGATGTCCTGCACCAGTCCCCCGATCCACCCGGAAAGCTGGGCCTGGCCGATCCGCAGCTCTTCCTCGGACGCCGAAGATGCACCGGTCAGCGGCTGCCATAACCGCTGCAGTTCCTCCGCCGGGCCCGGCGCGAGGCCGTCCTGGAGTTCCTCCACCGAGCGCTGATGGACGTGCGCCAGCCGGGCCCGGGCTTCGTCGTCGAGAGGTGCATTATGTACTTCGTCCAGGAGCCGGATGATGCTCGTTCCAATCCGCATCACTTTCGCCGGATCTTCGGCCAAGCGGCCGAGCGGGCTGCCGGCACTGCCCCCGGCACCGGGATCGGCGAGCGGGCCTTCAGGTCCGGCGGTCATGGTTGTTCCTCTCACTGGCAAGATTGTTTCCTGACGAGGAGCGTCGGCAACCCCGGCCACTTCAGCGGGCATGGCCCAATTCTCAAGGTAAGCATACTTACTATCTGCCCTCAAGCCTGCATCGGCGCCGTCGACACCGCCGCCGCATCCGCTGTTCACCACGCGTTTGGAACCTGGACGCCGGGCCTTCCTATTGTCGCAGGGACGGCGGCCGGAAGTGTGGCCGCGAAAAATGCAGGAAGGCAGCCATGACCATCAAAATAGACCAGCCCGGCTTCAGCAGGCGCGCCGCTTTAGCGGCAGCCGGAACCCTCGGCGCGCTGGGAGCCGCAGTGGCCGTGGGGACCGGCGCCAGCGCGGCGCCGGGGGCGAAGGCGCCCAAGCCAGCCCTCGCGTTCCGCCCGGACGGCCGGTTTAAGGTGGTCCAGTTCAACGACACCCAGGACGATGAGCAGACGGACCGCCGCACCATCGAACTGATGGACCGGACCCTGGACGTGGAAAAGCCGGACTTTGTGGTGATCAACGGGGACGTCATCAACGGCGGCTGCGATACCGAACTGCAGGTCAAGCAGGCACTGAACCACGTGGTCCAGCCGATGGAAAGCCGCAAGATCCCCTGGGCCGTCACCTTCGGCAACCACGACGAGGACTCGGTGGCACGTACCGGGATGACCGAAGCCAAGATGCTGCAGTTCCTGCAGGGCTACGAGTCCAACGTCAACGGCGACACCACCGACGGCGTCACCGGAACCTCCAACTCGCTGCTGCTGGTGCGGTCCTCCAAGTCCAAGGACCCCGCATTCGGCCTGTGGCTGATCGACACCGGCAGCTACGCCCCGGACAGTATCAACGGCCAGGACTTCGAAGGCTACCCGGACTGGGACTGGGTGCGCATGGACCAGGTCACCTGGTACCGGAACCTTTCCATCGCCACCGAGCAGAAGTACGGCAAGAAGATCCCGTCCCTGATGTGGGGGCACATCGCCCTGCACGAGCACCGCAGCATGTGGTTCGCCAGCATCGATTCGCGGACGGACGCGGACCACCAGCGCGCGGTGAAGAAGCACAGCATCGTGGGCGAACGGAACGAGGACGAGTGCCCCGGCCCCTTTAACTCCGGCCTGTTCAACGCCTTCCTGGAGCGCGGCGACGTCCGCGGCTACTTCGTGGGCCACGACCACGTCAACACCTACGTGGGCAACTACTACGGGGTGGAACTCGGCTACGCGCCCGGGACCGGCTTCGGCGCGTACGGGCTGCCGGGCGCCGACCGGAACAGGCTCCGCGGCGCGCGCGTCTTCGAGCTCGACGAGAACCACGCCGGGATCTACAAGGAGACCCGGCTGGTGTTCGCGAAGGACCTGGGCATCGATCTGGCGGCGAATGACCAGCCGATCACTCCCCTGCCCCTGAACCCGGCACAGCTCTAGCTGCAACTTCCGGATCTCCGCCATCCGCAGCCGAACCATTTCCGACACCACGTCATCGGGAACGGGATGGTCCGCGCGATGCCCCGCGCCCGGCCGCTTCCCCTGGCAGCCTGACCGCGGAATCATAGCCTTGGAGCCGCCGTCGTTCTGAAGTACCCAGTTGGAGGAGTTCCCCGATGAGCTACGAGAAGGACCCCCGCGTCGATCAGTACATTGATGCCCTTCCGCAGTGGCAGCGGGACATCTGCCTGCAGGTGCGCGACCTGGTCCACGCCGCCGACGCCGCCGTCGACGAAACGATCAAACGCACCGTCCAGCCGTACTTCGTCCTGGAGGGGAACGTCTGCGCGCTGCTCGCGGCGAAGGACCATGTCAATGTTTTCCTGTACGACGGCGGCATCACCCCGGACCCGCACCACATCATCACCGCGGGCCACGGGAACAAGACCGGCCGGATGATCTCGTATCACGAAGGCGACCCCATCAACGAAGAGGCCCTCGTGGAGATGTTCCGTGCGATCATCGCCAACAACCGGGCCGGCGGGTGGCGGAAGATCAAGGCTGCGCAGTAGCAGGTATCCGTGTCGTCACCTTTCCTGATCGATAACAAGCCCAGCGCGAAGACGGGCACGGTGACGAGCACCTGCGGCCTGATGGACGAACACAGCCCGGTATCCGCTTTGCACATGATCCGTCGGCACTGCCCTGCCTCCCGCAACCCCAACAAGGCCCGGGTTGCTTCCGCTAATGAGAAGCGCTAATGAGAAATTGTCGGCCCGCAATTGGGTAAGTGTGCGGTCCTCGCCGGGGACCTGCATGCCCCGGGAAAGCGCTCCGGGGCACATTCGACCCTCCGGTGGGCAACGGACTTGGCGTGGCGGATCTCGATGGACTCGATGGATGGCGTTCCCGCCAGATGCGCCTTGTGGCGGAACCGGGATGCGGGCATCTCCCCGATCGGGCACCCGGTGGCGGGATGGGGCGCGTTCGGGTCCAGGAAGTGTGCCTCGAGGGCGGCGGCCCCTTCGGGATCGAGGCTTGCGGTCTCGTCGGCCATGGCCAGGGTGTGCCGCCAGGAGATGGCGCCGGCTTGCAGCGCGGACAGGGTCAGCGGCAATGAACTGGCCAAGGTGTGGGAGGTTAGCAAATTGTAAGCACAGTTCTTGACCTGCCGAGGACCCGGCCAGTAGGTTATCGACTGTCGTTATTACTGATAGTCGATAACTTTGGGGGAAATATGAAATTGGCCAAGGGCGTTGCCCGCCGGACACCGGGCAGCAAAAGCGTCGTCTCCAAAACGGACGCAGTGGCACTGATGATTGTCTCGGCCGCCGTGGCTGTTGCGACGACGATCATGACCGTCTCCGGAATCACCGCCTATTTCACCGGTCCCGTGACCCTGACACTGCCGTTGGCCACCACGCGATGGACTTCGGACGGCCTGCGTTTGGGAGCGGAGGCGCATTTCACCTCAATCGAGGCGACCATCCCCGCACTCCCGGCCAGCGAGGCTGCCCTGTTGGCCTGGGCCGGAGCGCTGAACCACCTCGGCGTCCTGGCCGTGCTGGCCCTGCTGTTCATGCTCGCCTTCCGCCTCAAAGGCGAGAACCTGTTCTCCGCGGGCTCGGTGTCCACCGTCGGAACCTGCGGTGCAGTCCTGGCAGTGGCGGGAAGTGCCGGGCAGGTTCTGGACCAGGTTGCCCGGGGCCGCCTTGCGGAAGCGATCGGGGTAAATGGCGCAGAAGAAGGCATGGTCTTTATTGGGCACTTCAACTTCGTACCGGTGGTCGCTGGAGTTGTGCTCACCCTGGTGGCCGGCGTGTTCCAGTTCGGCGGCCGCCTGCGGAAAGACACCGAGGGCCTGGTCTGATGCCAGCCGAGGATACGACCGGCATCCATTGCCGCCTCGACGAACTGCTGGAACAGCGCGGAATGACACTGACTGAGCTAAGCAGGCGGGTGGGGGTGAGCCTGGTGAATCTTTCGGTTTTGAAAAATGACAGGGCCAAAGCCATCCGGTTCTCAACTTTGTCAGCCGTATGCCGGGAGTTGGACTGCGAGGTGGGAGACCTACTGGTAACAGACCCTGCCGCGGCCGGCTAGTTAATGAGCGGACGGCACAGGCTCCGGCCCCTCCCGGACCATCCGTATCTCCGGCACACTTTCCCACTCGGGCGGAAGCAGGCCCCGCCGGCCGTCCGGCCGGAACCCGTGCCTGTGGTAGAAAGCCTGCGCCCGCGGGTTGCCCTCGAGCACCCACAGGTACGCCGGGGACTCCCCGATCGCGGCACCCAACAGGGCCGCACCCAAGCCCCTGCCCTGCGCCCGAGCCAGGATGTAATTGAATACAACTCCCGCGGAACGGGACCATCCCCGTCACGGCCCGGCAACGCACCTTCCGTCTTGGAAGGCAGCACCCTTCCAGCTGCCCGGTGACGCACATCAACCTTTTCAAGCCTTGCCGATCCTTCGACACCGCAGCATACTTATTAGCAGGACTAATTAGCAGTGCTAAGCATCTTCAGGAGGCGCAACGCAAGCGTGACCACAACCAACACCGAGAGCAGCGAAAGTACCGAGTCGGCCAGTCCCAACAACCTGGCCATAGACCTCCGCACAGCTGTGATGCGCACTTCCCGCCGGCTGCGCGTCGAGGCAACCGGCGAGGTCATCACCCCGGGCCAGTACACAGTCCTGGCACAGCTGAACGGCAACGGGGCGCAAACCCTCCGCACACTCGCCGAACGGGAGCACGTGCAGGCGCCGTCGATGACCAGGATAGTAAACGCCCTCGCTGGGCAGGGCTTCGTCTCCAGGGCGGCAAACCCCGACGACGGACGCCAGGTCCACGTGGACATCACCGACGCCGGGCGGGCCGTGTTGGCAGAAGCCCGGACCCAGCGGACCGCGTGGCTTGCCCAGCGCGTGGCCGGTCTGAGCGAAGAGGACCGGCTGGTCCTGAGCCGCGCCGCGCACATCCTGCAGGAGATGAGCGGCAAATGAGCGCCATGTTCCGGGCCTTGGAAAACCGCAACTACCGGATCTGGGCCGCCGGGGCGCTGGTGTCCAACGTCGGCACCTGGATGCAGCGGGTGGCACAGGACTGGCTGGTCCTGACGGTCCTCACCAACCATTCGGGCGCCGCCGTCGGCATCACTACCTCCCTGCAGTTCCTGCCCATGCTGCTGCTCGGGCCCTATGGCGGAGTCCTGGCCGACCGGTACCGCAAGCGGGTGATCCTGCTGTGGACGCAGGTGGCCATGGGCCTGACCGGGCTGGTGCTGGGACTCCTGGTGGTGACCGGCACCGCCCAACTGTGGCACGCCTACCTGGCCGCCCTCTGCCTCGGAATTGCCGGTGCCATCGACGCACCGTCACGCCAGGCGTTCGTTTCCGAACTTGTGGGACAGGATAATATCTCCAATGCGGTGGCACTGAACTCCGCGTCCTTCAACACCGCCAGGCTCACGGGTCCCGCCGTCGCCGGCCTGCTGATCGCGTGGGTGGGCACCGGACCGGTGTTCCTGATCAACGCCGCCAGCTTCGCCGCCGTCATCATCTCGCTGCTCCGGATCCACACTCCGGGACTGGCCCCGCCCGCCAAAGCCGACCGGGGCAAACACCAGGTCGCCGAAGGCGTGCGCTACGTCCGGCAGAGACCGGACTTGGTGCTGATCATGGTCCTGGTGGGCATCCTGGGCGCCTTCGGCATGAACTTCCCCATCATCAATGCGCTGATGGCCACCGTCGAGTTCGGGATGGGCCCCGGTGAATTTGGGCTCCTGGGCTCCATCATGGCGGTGGGCACACTGGCCGGCGCGCTGCTCGCAGCACGCAGGGCGGGGCCGCGGCTGCGGTTCCTGCTCGGCGGGGCGCTCGGGCTCGGGTTCTTCACGCTTCTTGGAAGCGTTTCGCCGTCGTTCTGGCTGTATGCCGCGGTGCTGATACCTGTCGGCTTGGCGTCAATCACGTTCCTGAACAGCTGCAACACCAGCATCCAGCTCTCGGTGGAGCCCCAGTTCCGCGGACGGGTGCTGGCCCTGTACCTGGCAGTCCTGCAGGGCGGAACCGCCGTGGGGGCACCTTTGATGGGCTGGATTGGCTCGGAGTTCGGCGCACGCTGGTCCGTGGCGGCCGGCGGTGCGGTGGTTTTGGTAACTGCGCTGTTCGCTGTGACCATGGTCAGCCGGAGGAGCCACATGACCTTCCGCGACAACCTTCGGATCGTGTTCCGCAGGCGGCGCCAGCCGGCGCTCTAAAGGGGCGGCCAGCCAGCGCTCTAAGTGACCGGACGACGGCGTCGCCGGACTTTCGCTGCCGGAAGCCTCGGGTGGGGCTGCTGTGGGTGGCGCGGGCCGCCGTCGTCAACTCCTTCTTGCTGCCACAGCCTCGGTGAGCGACTTCAGCCCGCGTTCGAAGTCCGACCCCACCAGCTTGTCCATATTCATAAAGAGCGCAAACACCTTTGCGGGGCCCTTGCTCTCCCCGGTCATCGCCCAGGTGACCTCGGTGCCGTCCGGCACCGGGGTGAACGTAAAGGACGTCGGATTCAGCGCCTTGAAGGGTTTGGTGAACTGGAGCCGGACGTTGATTCGGCTGGCGGGTACGGACTCAACGATCTCCATGGTTCCACTGCCGGCCTTGCGGTTGCCGCTCCACTCATAGCCGGCTCCAACGCCGGAGTCGCTGCCGAAGTAGCGCCGGTCCATGCCCGGGTCCACCGCTTCCCACGGGGACCACTTGGTCCATTCGTGGAAGCTGTTGACCAGCGGAAAGATGTCTTCGGCGGGGGCAGGAATGACCGCGCTGCGGCGGACCTCATAGGTGGACATGGCCCCAGCTTAGGAGCCGGGGCCACGTCTGCACAGGCCACCGGACCGTCGATGTGGCTATTGGCAGTAGCTAGCCTTGGGCCGACCCGCCGAGCACCACGTTCACCGGTTCCTTGCCCTCAAGCATCAGCCCGATCTGTTGCTTGATCAGCCGGACCATCCGCGGGAACATTGCCGAGCTCGCCCCGCCCACGTGCGGGGTAATCAGCACATTGGGGGCAGTCCACAGCGGATGAGCCGCCGGCAGCGGCTCCGGATCAGTGACGTCCAATGCGGCCCGCAAACGGCCGGAGGACGTCTCGGCCAGCAACGCATCGGTGTCCGCCACCGGGCCGCGGGCCACGTTTACCAGCAGGGCGCCATCGGGCATGGCGGCGAGGAACTTCCCGTCCACCAGCTTCTGTGTCTGCTCGCTCAGGGGAACGCTGACCACCACGATGTCGTGGAGCGGCAGCTGCTCGTACAACGAGTCAATCCCAAAAATCTTTCCGCCGGAGTCCTCACGTTCGCGGCTGGCCATCCGGGTAACGTGTGTTTCGAACGGCAGCAGCCGCGCCTCGATGGCCTTGCCCACTCCCCCGTAACCGACCAGCAGGACGCGCCGGTCTGCCAGGCTGGGCCGCTCGCCGTTGCCCCACGTCCCGCTGGCCTGGTCCCGCACGAAGTCCACCATCCCGCGCTGGCTGGCGATCATCATCCCCAGGGCGAGCTCCGCCGTCGACGTCTCGTGGACGCTCGCCGCGTTGGCGAAAACGAAGCCGCCGGACAGAACGTCCTCGACGCCGTCGTACCCGATGGACTGGCTCTGGATCAGGCCGATGTCCACTGACTTCAGCGCCGCCAACACCTCCGGGCCGCGCATGTACGGCGGCACCACGATGTCCAAGCGTTCCGCGGGGGCAGGCCCGGAAAAGTCCCACAGCAGGAACTCGACGCCGGTGGTCGGCTCCAGCGCATCCAGCAGTTTCTGATCCGGAAGGGACACGCGCAGCGGCCGGGTCATGCCGCCACCACGGGGAGTTGGAAGGATTTCATAAGGGTGATCTTAGTGTGCTGTGCCGTGGAAGAGCAGTTGGCTGACCGCTTTGGTTACTCGACTTGGGCCAGAGCCTGCGCCGTTAGCAGGACGATATTCCGCTGATCCTCATAGTGGCCGGCCAGGGAATCGTTCAGCTCCTTGAGCCAGCCGTTGCCGGTCGTTTCGAGGACCGTCGCATCGAGGTCGAGGATTGCGGGCGCCTCCAGGACCTGCCGTGCAGAGAGTGCTGCGCGGTGGACTTGCAGCTCCTCAAGAGTCACGGCCAGGCCGGAGCTTTGCTGGTACCCGGCGAGGAATGCGTCAAGGAGCTCCGGGTGCTCGGGCACATCCGGAGTTGAACCGAGGAGGTCGCGCACCGCGGAGGCCACATCTGTAGCGGCGGGCATAAGCCCGCATTCGTCCAGGTCAAAGCAGGTAGCTCGTCCCTGCGACCACCGGAGGTTGTCGAGCTCAAAGTCCCCATGGCCCAGCACGTTCGGCCCAGGGCCCAGGCGCTCGGTCAATAGCGTCAGAATTTGTGCCGCCTCGCGCAGGTCCTGATCGGGGTGTGCCATCAAACGGGCAAACACGTTCGCCTGCTGTTGCGGGTCTGTACTACTTAGCGCACCGGCGGCCTGATGAAAGCCAGCCAAGGCCGCACCCCAGGCGGCGGCAGCACCGGCGTCGAGCCCGTCCGTGTCCAGCTCCTCACCGTCGACTCGCCTGACCATGCACGCTGCCACCTGCCCCAACGGGGTCGGGACCAGCTCTACAGGCCGGCCTTCGCCTGAACGCACAAGTCCCGCAACGGGAGCTTCGGCGTCACTGAGCCGTGCATGAAGCTGGGCTCCCCGCTGCAGGCGCGCTCCCGCCGTCGAGCCGGCGGGAGCGAAGCGGGCATACAGGACACCGTGGGCGTCACCTTGGGGCGGAAGGACGAAGACATGCGCCGCAGAGGAACGCCAGTACCTCAGGGCACCTGCAGGGATACCCCACTTCAGGCCTACAGCATCGGCCACCGGCGAGCGCCACTCGCCGTCGACCGCTGCTTTCATTCCTGAAATCTGACTCAAAGGCAACATGCTGCCCATCCTGCCACGGCGGCCGCTGCCAAGTTTCGGCCCCACCTGCTGTCAGGGGCAACCTGACCTAGGGAAGCCTTGATAGGTGACCATATGGTCACCTATCATTATTCCTATGGATGCCGTGTTCAAGGCGCTCTCAGACCCCACCCGACGGGACTTGCTCGACGAGCTCTTCCGGGAAGACGGGCAGACCCTCGGTGCTCTTGAAGGCCGCTTCGACATGACCCGCTTCGGGATCGCCAAGCACCTTCGGATCCTGGAGGAAGCCGGGCTGGTGGTGACCCGCCGTCGGGGGCGTGAAAAGCTGCATTTCCTGAACCCGGTCCCCATCCGGCTCGTCCACGACCGCTGGGTGAGCAAATACGCAGAACCATGGGCCGCTGGCCTCAGCGACCTCAAATCCAGATTGGAAAGTCCCATGGAAAAAATCTTCGAGATCTACATCAAGACCACGCCGGAACGGCTCTGGGAAGCCATCACGGACAGCGAAATCCGCAGCAAGTACCAGTTCGGAAACACTATCCAAACCGACTGGACGCCGGGCGGGCGCTTCACCATGAACAACGTCAAGGCCGGCGCACCGCTTGGCGAAGGCGAGAACCTTGAGGTGGACCCGCCGCGCCGCCTTGTCCAGACCATGCGCGCGCTCTGGGGCGATGACGTCAAAGCCGAAGGAACCTCAAAGATCACCTGGGACATCGAACCGGTGGGTGATTCCTGCCGCCTCACCGTCACCCACAGCGACCTCCGCGAGGGCGCCAACGAACAGCTCTACGGCGGCTGGCCGATGATCCTTTCCGGTCTCAAGACCTGGCTGGAGACGGGCGAGAAACTCACCACGCCCGGCTCACTGATGTATACCTGAACTGGCGGACGCAGACCTTACTACGGCGCGTCGACGTCGTTCTAGGGCTGTGATGTAAAGGCTGTAGGCGGTGGGGGGCGCTACCCGGCCGGAGGCCGGTTGGTGCCGCCCCATCCCCTGCCCCGCAGGTTGCGCGTGGCCACCAGCGAACCGCCGATGAACAGCACGCCCAGGACCACGATCGCGACGCCCACGTAGAACCATGCACCCCGGCCGAAGATCATCAACGCCGCGCCCAGGACGCACAGGCCCTTCGCGGTGATGTCCAGGTACAGCTGCGTCTTTGGAGAAGCCATAGCTCCACGATAAACCCGGCGAACACGGGTCCGCACGGCCCTTCGAAACCGGCCTACTCGGTCCGCTGCCGCCACAGCAGGCACACACCGAACGTCACCAGACACAGGACCAGCATGGCGAGCACCATCCGCGCCCAGCTTTCCTGGTCCACGCCGGCGGCCGCGAAGACGCCGATCATCACGGTGGCGGCAATGGCCCCCACGTACCGGCAGGTCTGGTAGATACCGGCCGCCACTCCCCGCTCCTGCGCCCGGGTGGAGACAAACATGCCCTGGTTGGTGGCGATGCTCACCGTTCCGTACGGGATACCCATCAGTGCTGTCAGCACCACCACCAGCGGAATTACCAGCGTCCCGGTGAGCAACCACATCAGCGCGGCCACGGCGGTCAAGAGTACGACGCCGGCAATCAGCACGTGGCGCACGCCGAACTTTTCCATAGCCTTGACTGCCCACGGCGTGGCGACGACGGACATCGCGGCGAGCGGCAGCATCAGCAGGCCCACCACGCCGGGATCGTAACCGCCTGCTTCCTGCAGCAGCTGTGGCAGGCCGAAAAAGACAAAGTAATAGACGCTGCTGAACACCGCGAAGCCCAGGTACACCAGCATCAGCGGGCGGTTGCGTCCCAGCAGCCGCAGATCCAGGAAGGGACGGTTGAAGCGCAACTCGCGCCAGGCGAACAGTACCCCGATCGCCGTTGCGGCCGCCAGCATCCACCAGCGGTAGCCCGGCGCCACGTTCAGCGCCGCCATCATCACCAGCAGCAGGGCAGTTACGAAGGCCAGAATCCCGGGGATGTCCGAGTCCCGGATCAGCTCGGCAAAGCTGCCGCGTTCCCGGGCTTCGTCCTTTGGTGCGGCCTGCCGGACGATCAGCAGCGCGGCGAGCGCCAGCGGAACGTTGACCAGGAACAGCGCTTCCCAGCCCACAAAGCTCACCAACAGGCCACCCACCACAGGCCCCACTGCCGCCGCCGACGTGTTGGCCATCTGGAGCCGGCCCAACGGACGGGCGGAGTCCACGTTGGCCCGGTGTGCAAGGGCTCCCACCATTACCACCGCGCTGGGATAGGCGGTAGCCGTACCAAGTGCCATCACGGCCCGGGCCACGCAGAGCAGGGCGAAGTTCGGCGCGAGCGGTGCCAGTGCGCAGGTGACGGCAACCAATGCCATGCCGAGCATAAACATCCGCCGCGGTCCGAACCTGTCGGCGAGCCTGCCCATCACGGGCTGGCCCGCGGCTGAGGCGAGGTAGAAGGAGGTAACCACCCAGGTGACGGCAGCTACGTCGAGCCCGAAGTCGACGCGGAGCACCACCAGCGCCACCGCGATCATTGAGGAGTTGAGCGGGTTCAATGCCGTGCCCAGGCTGAGGCCTGCGACGGCCAGGGCAGTCCGGGGTTTGTTGCTCACGGAAACAGTCTGGTGCACCGGCCGGGCGTTCGCGACTTTGATGAAAACCGCGGACGGGCAGGTGCGGGGTCCGCTAGCGGGTGCGTGCAGCGAGCGCGGTGTCCAGGAATTCCAAGTGGGCGGGGGCCGTGCGGACCGTGTTCGCCTCATATTCGGGGTGCTTGGTCAGGAACTTCTTGATGTAGGGGCACACCGGCACGATTCCGAACCCCGCACTGACCGTCTCGTCCAAAGCCGCCGTGGCGAGCTGCCCGGCCAAACCTTGCCCGCCGTATTCCTCGTTGATCACGGTGTGGTAGAAAATCCGCTGGGGTGAGGCGCCGCCGTCGTAATCCTTGTACGCGGCCTTGCCGATCACGTTGCCGGCGTCGAAAATTTCGAAGCGCTGGTGGCCGGGGTTGTGGCGGACGGTGATCTGGCTCAAGGGGATCTCCTTCGATGCGGTTATTTTGCTGCCCGTGCAAAGCCTAACCCGGGCCGGGCAGCCCTTATTTCCGTATCGGTTCCCCCACGAGGACCATCGTCCGCCGTTCCGCCTTAGCTCAGGTACCCATTCGGGTTAAGGACGTACTTGGTGGCTGCGCCGGCGTCGAACTCCGCGTAGCCCTTCGGCGCTTCTTCCAGCGTGATGGGCTTGGCGTTAACGTTCTTCGCGATGCTCACCCTGTCATGCAGGATGGCCATCATCAGCTGCCGGTTGTACTTCATCACCGGGCACTGCCCCGTGGTGAAGCTCAGCGACTTGGCCCAGCCGGTGCCCAGGCTGAGGCTCAGGGCGCCCTTCTTGGCTGCCTCGTCAATCCCGCCCGGATCACCGGTGACGTAGAGGCCTGGGATGCCGAGGGCACCGCCGGCCGCAGTGATGTCCATCAACGAGTTCAGCACCGTTGCCGGAGCCTCCTCGGCGTCCCTGCCGTGCCCCTGCCCGCGCGCCTCGAAGCCCACTGCGTCCACGCCGCAATCCACTTCCGGTACGCCGATGATCTGTTCGATCTGCTCTGCTGGGCCTCCCTTGGTGAGGTCCACCGTTTCGCAGCCGAAGCTCCGGGCCTGCGCCAGCCGGTCCTCGTTGAGGTCCCCCACAATTACTACGGCGGCGCCCAGCAACTGCGCGCTCGTCGCCGCTGCAAGGCCCACCGGACCTGCCCCGGCTACGTACACGGTGGAACCAACACCCACCCCGGCGCTGACTGCGCCATGGTAGCCCGTAGGGAAAATGTCCGAGAGCATGGCCAGGTCCAGGATCTTCTCCATTGCCCGGTCCTTGTCCGGGAACTTCAGCAGGTTCCAGTCGGCGTAGGGCACCAGAACATAATTCGCCTGGCCGCCCACCCAGCCGCCCATATCCACGTATCCGTAGGCGCTGCCCGGACGGTCCGGGTTCACGTTCAGGCAGATGCCTGTTTTGCGTTCCTTGCAGTTGCGGCAACGCCCGCAGGCAATGTTGAACGGCACCGAGCAGAGGTCGCCGACTTTAATAAATTCGACGTCGCGGCCCACTTCCACCACTTCACCGGTGATCTCGTGACCCAGCACCAGGTTGGCCGGTGCGGTGGTGCGTCCGCGAACCATGTGCTGGTCCGATCCGCAGATGTTGGTGGCCACGGTTTTGAGGATCACGCCGTGGTTGACCGGACGTCCAACGTTGGCGGGGTTAACGCCGGGCCCGTCTTTGAGTTCGAAGCTGGGGTAGTCGATGTCGATTACTTCAACCTTGCCTGGCGCTTTATAGGCAACGGCTTTGTTCCCTGTCATCTGTTTCTCCTGTAGTCAGGCCCCCCGGTAGGGCAGCCGTAATTGGGGTAGGTGATGTACCCCTGCAGGCAGTGCCCCGCGCCGATCAGATGGCGCCTCCTTAGGTGCCACTGATCAGGTGCCGACGCTCCTGGGCTGGGGTCTGCCCAGTCTAAGCAGGGCCGGGGAGGCCGTTCCAGAGTCATAAGCGAGGGGGCTCTACCCTTTTTCGGATTAGGGGTTTTGGGAACCCCATGACTTCCGCTGCGAAGCCTTGTAGTGTCGGCACCGGATGCAGCCAGCAGCTAAACCATTTGTTGACGAAGGAGCGGACATGGCAGTCAGTGACGAAGAAGCACAGGTACTGGACCAGTGGAGCAACCGGCTGGCCCAGGCCCTGCAGATCCTGGACCTGGACGTGGACAACGAGCTGCTTCTTGATTTGGCCCGCAAGTCAGCCGAGTCCGTGATCCACCCGGCCGCACCGGTCACCACGTTCCTGGTGGGCTATGCCGCCGGCCTGGAAGCCGGGACGGGCAGTGCCGGTACGCGGGAAGCATCAAGTGCGGCCGTTTCAAGGGCCGCCGACGTGGCTTTCGGGCTGTGCGAGGACGGACACGACGGCGGGCCCGCCAGCAGAGGCTGGGCGGACACTGGGCAGTAGCTACCCTGCCGCCGTCGGTTCCTCTTCGAGGACCGGAACGGGCACCAGCCGGACGATCACGGCCTTGGACGCGGGCGTCTGGCTTCCCTCTGCCACGCTCTCCAGCGGCACCAGGACATTCGCCTCCGGGTAGTAGGCCGCCGCGCACCCACGCGCCGACGGGTACGACACCACCCGGTAGTTCCGGAGCACCCGCTCCACGTTGTCCGGGTACACTCCGTGGATGTCTACGTGCTGGGCATCCGCAAGTCCCAGTTCGGTGAGGTCCGCCGGGTTCACAAACACCACTTCGCGGCCCTTCTTGATGCCACGGTACCGATCGTTGTGTCCGTAGATGGTGGTGTTGAACTGGTCGTGCGAGCGGATGGTCTGCAGGATCAGGGTGCCTGCAGGCCGTTCCACGTGTTCCAGTTCGTTCACGGTGAGCATCGCCTTGCCGGTGGGAGTGTTGAAGGTGCGGGAGTCGCGCGGCCCGTTGGGAAGTACAAAACCGCCGTCCTGCCGAATTTTCCGGTTGTAGTCCTCACAGCCCACCACCACGTGGGAGATGTGCTCGCGGATCAAGTCATAGTTCTTTTCGAAACCAGCCCAGTCAGCGGAGATCCGGTCCCCCAGCACCTGCTGCGCCAGCCGGCAGACGATGGCCACCTCGGACAGCAGCCCCGGCGCCACCGGCTCCACCGTTCCGTGCGATGCGTGAACGGCGCAGACCGTGTCCTCCACCGAAACGAACTGCGGCCCGGACTCCTGCCTGTCGATCTCTGTCCGCCCCATGGTTGGCAGAATCAAAGCCTCCGCCCCGGTTACCGCGTGCGAGTGGTTGAGCTTGGTGGAGATCTGGACTGAGAGCTCGGTATGTTCCATCGCCGCTTCAGCTGCGCGCGTATCTGACATGGCGCCCACAAAGTTGCCGCCCAGGGCTATGAACACCTTGATGCCGCCGTCGCGCATCTGCCGGATTGTTTCCACCGCGTCCGCGCCGTGCTCCCGGGGCGGTTCGAAGCTGAATTCCTTGCCCAGCGCGTCCAGGAACGCCGGCGGCATCTGCTCCCAGATGCCCATCGTGCGGTCGCCCTGGACGTTGCTGTGTCCGCGGATGGGCGAGGCGCCGGCACCGGGTTTGCCGATGTTTCCGCGCAGCAGCAGGAGGTTGACGATCTCCTTGATGGTGGCGACAGCTTTCTTGTGCTGTGTGATGCCCATGGCCCAGGTGATGATCACCTTTTCCGCACGCAGGTAGCGGTCTGCCAGTTCGTCGATCTCCTCGGACCGCAGCCCGGTGGCCTCAAGGACGGCCGCTTCGTCCAGGGTGGCAAGGTGCGCCCGGAGTTCTTCCAGCCCCAGGCAGTGTTCCTCGAGGAACTCATGGTCCAGCACCGTCCCCGGCGCTGCGGCCTCGGCGTCCAGGACCCGCTTGGACACGGCCTGCAGCAGCGCCATGTCCCCGCCGAGCCGGATCTGGAGGAACTGGTCGGCCAAGTCCGTGCCGTGGCCGATGATCCCCTTCACCTTCTGCGGGTTCTTGTAACGCATCAGGCCCGCCTCCGGCAGCGGGTTGACCGCCACGATGCTGGCCCCGGCTTCCTTTGCTTCCTCGAGGGCGGTGAGCATCCGCGGATGGTTGGTGCCGGGATTCTGGCCCAGGATGATGATGAGGTCCGCTTTTTCGAAGTCGTTGTAGGAGACGGTGGCCTTCCCGACGCCGATGGTTTGGCCCATTGCCCAGCCCGAGGATTCGTGGCACATGTTGGAGCAATCGGGCAGGTTGTTGGTGCCGTACCCGCGGATAAACAGCTGGTACAGGAATGCGGCTTCATTCGAGGTGCGGCCGCTGGTGTAAAACGCTGCCTGGTCCGGGCTGGGCAGGGACTTGAGTTTCTCCGCGATGATCCCGAATGCCTCGTCCCAGCTCACGGGCCGGTAGTGGTCTGCGCCCGCGGGCTTGTGCACCGGCTCCGTGAGGCGGCCCTGCATGCCCAGCCAGTACTCGGACCGCTCCCGCAGTTCGCTGACGGGATGCTCGGCCCAGAACTCCGAACTGACCACCACAGGGGTGGCCTCCCAGGTGACTGCTTTTGCGCCGTTCTCACAGAATTCGAACGTCTTGCGGTGGCCGGGGTCCGGCCAGGCGCAGCTCATGCAGTCAAAGCCGTCCTTCTGGTTCAGCGCCAGCAGGGTTTTCCGCGACCTGTCCACGCCCATGTGCTTCAGCGCAGGCTGCATGGAGTGGTAGACGCCTGGCACTCCTGCTGCCCAGGTTTTGGGATGTCCCGTCACCTCAAGCTCGGACTCGTCGGCTTCTTCGACCTTCGGGTTTTCGCGCGTCACGATGCACTCTCCTTGCTCGTCCCGGCCCCAAAACGTCCCAGCTTCTGCCGGCGGACCAGTTCCTTCCACAGTTGTTCAGGGCGGCCGGGAAGTCAAGGATGGCGGCGGGCAAGAGGACAACAGCCACGCCATGCGAGAGGAAGGGTTTGTCCACATAGCGATGGCCGGCAGGACGGCGGGTCCCGGCCCGCGCTAGGCTTGGTACCTCGGCTGAAGCAAGCGGCCGCAGGAACCACTGTGCGGAGCCGCTCCCAAATGTCCGACGATCTTGCCCTTACCGCCCTTGCGGCGTCCTCCTTTTCCCTGCCCGAGCTGCGTGAGGGCCAACTGGATGGCATCCGTGCCCTTGCCGGCGGCCGCGATGTCCTGGCCGTGATGCCCACCGGCTACGGCAAATCCGCCATCTACCAGGTCGCCGCCCGGTACCTGCAGAACACCACGGGGCGTCCCGCGGTGGTGGTTTCCCCGCTCATTGCCCTGCAGGAGGACCAGCTGGACGGGCTGGCCGGGGAGCTGGGTGAGGGCGCCGCCGTCGCCGTCAATTCCGCCCGCAGCGACTCGGAGGTGCAGGCCGCCTGGCAGGCTGCCGAGTCCGGCGAGGCAACGTTCCTGTTCCTCGCACCGGAGCAGCTGGCCAAGCAGGAAACCGTGGACCGCATCGCCAATCTGGAAATCTCCATGTTCGTGGTGGACGAGGCCCACTGTGTCTCCTCCTGGGGCCACGACTTCCGGCCTGATTACCTCAACCTGGGGAACGTCCGCGAACGGCTCGGCAACCCGCCGGTGGCAGCGCTGACCGCCACCGCCTCACCGCCCGTGCGCGACGAGATCTGTGAACGGCTGGGCATGGAGGACCCGCTGGTCCTGGTCCACGGCTTTGACCGGCCCAACATCACGCTCGACGTGGTCCGCCACCAGGAGGACAAGGGCAAGCGCAAGGCCGTGCTGGAGCAGGTTGCGGCGTTCGCCCGGGAACAAGGGCAGGGGCTGCTGTACGCCGCCACCCGCAAGGACACGGAGAAGTACGCCGCCAAGCTCGAAAAGGAGGGGCTCCGGGCGGAGGCGTACCACGCGGGCCGCTCCGCAGGAGACCGTGAGCGGATCCACGAGCTGTTCCTGGACGACCAGCTGGACGTGGTGGTTGCCACCACCGCATTCGGCATGGGCATCGACAAACCCAACGTGCGGTTCGTGGTGCACGCCGACATCCCGGAAGCCCTGGACTCGTACTACCAGGAAATTGGCCGGGCGGGACGTGACGGTGACCCCGCTTCGGCTGTGCTGCATTACCGCGCCGAGGACCTCGGCTTGCGCAAGTTCTTCGGCACGCACTCCCCCGATCCGGACTCGCTGCTGGACGTGTTGAAGGTCCTCAAGTCCGCGGGCGCACCCGCACCCAAGACCTCCCTGGCGGAGCTCACGGGAATGCCGGTGCGCCGGGTCACGGGGCTTGTGAACCAGCTGGAGGAGACGGGCGGCGTCACCACCGGCAAGCGCGGCATCCGCCTCACCTCCAAAGCCAAACTGCCCACCCTGGTGGACCGCGCCGTCGACATGGCCGAGGCCCGGCAGCGCGTGGACCAGTCCCGGCTGACCATGATGCGCGCCTACGCCGAGACGGACAGCTGCCGGCGGCAGTTCCTGCTGGGCTACTTCGGCGAGGACCTGCCGGAGCCGTGCGGCAACTGCGACACGTGCGCGGACGCTGCTGAGCGCGCGGATGCGCCCGGCTTGGGAACAAATGCGCACGACGACGGCGGGCCGGGGTCCGCGGAACCGGGCGCCTCAGGTGCCGACGAGCCGTTCCCGCTCCAGTCTGCTGTGGTCCATAAGGAGTGGGGTCCGGGGCTGGTGATGCGACATGAGGATGACGTGATTACCGTCCTGTTCGAGCAGGAGGGCTACAAGACCCTGTCCCGTACCGCCGTCGTGGAGCACGAACTCCTGCGGCCCGCTTAGCTGCTGCCCACGCGGGTAGGCTGGAAGGACACTCCAATGAAAGGCCCGCCGCGTGGAAGTACCTTCCTATGTCTGGACCCTGACCATCGCAGGAATTGTTGGCCTGCTCGCCTTCGATTTCTTTTTCCATGTGCGGAAGGCCCACACGCCCTCGCTTAAGGAATCCGCCACCTGGTCCGCCATTTATGTGGGTATCGCACTGCTCTTCGGACTGGGCGTGCTGATCTTCGGCGGGCCCACCATGGGCACGGAGTACTTCGCGGGGTACGTCACGGAGAAGGCACTGTCCGTGGACAACCTCTTCGTCTTCCTCATCATCATGGCCAGCTTCAGGGTGCCCCGCGCAGACCAGCAGAAAGTGCTGCTCTTCGGCATCGTTTTCTCGCTCATCGCCCGCACCGCCTTCATCTTTTTGGGTGCAGCGCTGATCAACAGCTTTGCCTGGGTGTTCTACATTTTCGGGCTCATCCTGCTCGTCACTGCCGGCAACCTGCTCCGCCCGAACGCCCACGACGACGAGTCCGAGGGCCTGGTGGTCCGGCTCGCCAAGAGGTTCCTGCCGGCGTCGGAACACTACGACGGCGACAAGCTCTTCACCATGGAAAACGGCAAGCGTGTCCTCACGCCGATGCTGCTGGTGATGGTGGCCATCGGCGGCACGGACATCCTTTTTGCCCTTGATTCGATCCCGGCAATCTTCGGCCTGACCCAGAACGTCTTTATCGTCTTCACGGCCACGGCGTTCTCTCTGATGGGTTTGCGGCAGCTGTTCTTCCTGATCGACGGGCTGCTGGACCGGCTGATCTTCCTCTCCTACGGCCTGGCAGCAATCCTTGGCTTCATCGGGGTAAAGCTCATCCTGCACGCCCTCCACGAAAACACGCTGCCGTTCATCAATGACGGCGAACACGTCAACGTGGTGGAAGTCAGCACCGAGGTGTCCCTGAGCGTGATCCTCGGCGTCCTCGTGGTGACCGTCCTGGCGTCCATCTTCAGCCCCAAGGGCAAGGCCAAAAACGCTGTGTCCGGCGCCAAGCGCCACGCCGTCGAGTACCTGGACCTCAACTACGAGACAGACATGGTGGAGCGGGACAAGCTCTTCGCAAAGATGTGCCGCGAGGAGGACCAGATCCGCCAGCTGCCCGAGAAGTACAAGAGGCTCGTCCGCAACGAGACGGAGTTCCTGAACCTGCTGCGCAGCGCCCACGCGGAGCACGACAAGGCCCAGGTGCGGGCGGCCGCAGACAACTAGCCTCGGCCGGGTCTGTTCCGGCGGACTGCATTGTCAGTGCCTCTTGCTAGGTTGGATTCAAGGCCAGGGCAACCGTCCTCCGGCCCGGCTGTCGATGGGGAGGCCCCGTGTTTTTGCTCGAAGCTGCAGTAGCTGGCGCGCCGCCTGACCTGGTGTTTTCCGCCAGCGACCTGGTGGCCGCCAGCGAATGTGAGTACCGCACGCTCCGGGTCCTGGACGAAAAGCTGGGACGCTCTCCTAAAGCTGTCTTTGAGTCCGACGAGATGCAGGTCCGGGCCGGCGAGCTGGGTGACAAGCACGAGCAGACAGTCCTCGCCAGCTTGATTGCGAAGTACGGAGAGTGGGACGCCAGCCGCGGGGCGGGCGTCTACTCCTTGGAAAGAGGCCAGAACCTGCGCGGGGAACTGCAGGCCAGGCACGCCGAAACCGAGCTCGCCCTCCGCTCCGGCGCCGACGTCGTTTTCCAGGCCACCTTCTTCGACGGCGAATTCCTGGGCTACGCGGACTTCCTTGTGAACGAAGCCGCCGGCACGGGCCGCCCCGGGCGTTACGAGGTCTGGGACACCAAGCTGGCCCGGCACGCCAAGGTGGGCGCCCTGCTCCAGCTCGCGGCCTACGGGGACCAGCTTCTCGGGATGGGTCTCGAGCCCTCCCCCACCGTGACCCTGGTGCTGGGTACCCGCATCGGTGACGACTGGCTCCGCAGCAGCCACTCGCTTCCGGACCTGCTGCCTGTTTTCCGGGAACGGCGCCGCCGCTTCCGCGAATTGACGGCGCGGCACCGGGCCGCTGAGAGCATCGTGCAGTGGCAGCAGCCGGGGATAGTCCACTGCGGCCGGTGCGACTACTGCGCCGAGCAGGTGCAGGCGCACCGGGACCTGCTGATGGTGGCAGGAATGTCCGTGGTGCAGCGCAGGAAGCTGCGCGCGGCCAATATCACCACCATCGACGAGCTCGCGGCGATGCCTGCCGAGGAGGCCAGGAATTCTGTGGTCCGGCTGCGGGCGCAGGCCCGGATGCAGCTGGGCCTTGATGCACCGGAAGGATCCCGCACCTTCACGAAGGACGGCCAGCCGCACACGGTCTCGTTCACGGTGCTGCCGGAGAACACCATCGGGTCCCTCCCTGCGCCCAGCCCGGGAGACATCTTTTTCGACTTCGAAGGCGACCCGCTCTGGCAGGACCCTGCCACCGGAGCATGGGGTATTGAGTACCTGTTCGGTGTGGTCGAGGCACCGGTGCCGAGTGATCCGGGTGATCCGGGTGACCCTATTTTCCGCCCGTTCTGGGCCCACTCCCGGTCCGAGGAACGCCGCGCCTTCCTGGAGTTTCTGGACTACGTGGAAGAGCGCCGGGCTTGCTACCCGGACATGCACGTCTACCACTATGCCGCCTATGAAAAGACCGCGCTGCGGAACCTCTCCCTTGCCCACCAGGCCGGCGAGGACACCGTTGACACCTGGCTCCGGGAGGGCCTGCTCGTAGACCTCTACGCAACGGTTAGGCAGTCACTGCGCATATCGGAAGCGTCGTACTCCATCAAGAAGCTCGAACCGCTGTACATGGGCAATAACCTGCGCTCCGGGGACGTCAAGGACGCCGGAGCCTCCGTGGTTGCGTACGCAGCGTACTGTGCAGCCAGGGATGCAGGGAACGTTGCCGAAGCCGGGAAGGTCCTCGCGTCCATCTCCGACTACAACCAGTACGACTGCCTGTCCACGCTCCGGCTGCGCGACTGGCTCCTCGAGGTTGCCGGGCAGCCCGCCGCCGTGGCCACCCCGGAAGCAGAGGCCGGCCAGCCCACTGTTGCTGCGTCCTCGGAACGCAGGGCCGCCCCGGAGGAGACTCTGGAAGAGTCCAGGCTGCGCGAGTACCTCGCCGGACTGCCGGACGACATGCCCTGGACAGACGACCAACGTGCCATTGCCATGGTGGCTGCCGCTA
The DNA here is from genome assembly GCF_059383655.1 of Pseudarthrobacter sp. Hb11. Taxonomy (NCBI): domain Bacteria; kingdom Bacillati; phylum Actinomycetota; class Actinomycetes; order Micrococcales; family Micrococcaceae; genus Pseudarthrobacter; species Pseudarthrobacter sp. Hb11. Next base: position 60,537 of record NZ_JBWZCM010000010.1, on the reverse strand, counting down.
CCGGTTATCACCGCCGCGAGGACAAGCGCTTCTGGTGGGGCCATTTCGACAGACTTGAGGGCGAGATAGTCGAATGGCACGACCAACGGAACGTCTTCGTCGTGGACTCGTGCGAGGTGTTGTCCGAGTGGGCAACCGCAAAGCCTGGCGAACGAATGAGGACTCGGGTCCTCCGCCTGAGGGGAAGAATGACCGACGGGTCAGACTTCAGGGAGGGCAAGACAGCTTGTCGGCTATTCGACCCTCCGGCACCCACTGGTGCTCAAACAGCGATACGAAGTCTTCTCGGTAGGGGCTTTGCCCCAAAGACGCAGATACTTGCAGTGTCTCCAGACCCGGAAGATCCGGAACGTACTTTCGTCACGATTGCTGAAAAGGAAACCGGAAAGTTCAGGGCCTACTCGGAAATACCCATCGCGATGACAGAAGACACGCCCATTCCGGCTGCCAGTATTAAGTCAGCGCTGGGGGAAATAGCCCGCTCAGTTGGCGCGTCTGTGCCGGACCTGCCGGCCCAGCCAGGCCTGGACATCCTTCGCAAACAGCCCCCGCGGTTCCGCACGCTCCGGCAGCCCGTGGACGTCCCCCACGGGCCGGACGGCTCAGCCGATTATGCCACCGCGATTACTGATTCCGTCCGCGATCTCGACCGCTCCTACCTCGCGGTCCAGGGACCGCCTGGCACGGGAAAGACCTACGTCGGCGCCCATGTCATTGCCCGGCTCGTCGCTGAAGGCTGGAAGATCGGCGTGGTGGGCCAGTCGCACAACGTGGTCGAAAACCTGCTGTGCTGTGCCATCAACACCGGCGGCGTGAATCCTGCTGCAGTCGCCAAGAAACTCTCGGCACCGCACGACGCTCCGTGGAAGTTGCGCGGGGACGGAGACGTGGCCCGGCTGTTGGCTACACCCGGAGGCTGCCTTGTAGGCGGCACAGCGTGGACCTTGACGGGCAAGGAAGTCCCCGCCGGTTCGCTGGATCTGCTGGTCATTGACGAGGCCGGGCAGTTCTCGCTCGCGAATACCCTGGCCGTCTCCCGAGCGGCGAAGCGGCTCCTCCTGCTGGGTGATCCCCAGCAGCTGCCGCAGGTCACACAGGGCGCACACCCAGAGCCGGTTAATGAATCAGCATTGGGCTGGCTGGCCGCGGGACACGCCACCCTGCCTGCCAGACTTGGTTACTTCCTGGCGGACAGCTGGCGGATGCATCCGGAACTGTGCCGTGCGGTCTCCCGGCTGAGCTACGAAGGCAAGCTTCAGGCGGCGCCTGCGGCTTCGCAACGCGAGCTTGAGGGGTGCCCGCCGGGGGTTGAAACAGCCTTCGTCAACCACAGCGGCAATACCACCGCATCGAAGGAGGAAGCTGCAGAGGTGGTCCGCCAGGCGCGCCGGCATCTCGGGCTGAAATGGACTTCCAGTGCGGATGCCGAGTCCCGGCCCCTGGACCAGGAAGACCTTTTGGTGGTGGCAGCGTACAACGCACAGGTCCACCTGATCCGGAAAGCCCTTGAGGAGGAAGGCCTGAACGGCGTCCGGGTGGGAACAGTGGACAAGTTCCAGGGCCAGGAAGCACCTGTGGTGCTGGTGTCAATGGCTTGTTCGGCAGTCAGCGAGGCGCCCCGCGGGGCCGAGTTCCTGCTGAACAGGAACCGGATCAACGTGGCGGTATCGCGCGGGCAGTGGCGGGCGGTCATCATCCGCTCCCCCGAGCTCACCAGCTACATGCCGCACCGGCCGGCAGCCTTGGAGGAGCTCGGCGCGTTTATAGGCCTCAGCCCCCGCGAGTGAAGTTGTCGGACGGCATGAGGCAATGCAGCGGGAGCCTGACAATCCCAGACTCCTGCGGCACTACGCTCGTGCAGCAACGCCCGTGACCAGGTCAGCGGGCCCTGAAACCGCGAAAGTTGCCCTCCGCCGGGGACATCGAGTCCTCTACCCGCTCCACCCGGCCGGGCGTGGCGTCGGAGTTCAGCCATGCCCTGAGTTCGTGGATCTTCCACTGCGGTCCTTCAGCCACCAGGGAGACCGAGCCGTCGTCGAGATTCTTCACCTCGCCGGTCAAGCCCAGCTCCTCCGCCTTGCCTATGGTCCAGAAGCGGAAGCCGACGCCCTGCACCACGCCGAAAACACGGGCAGTCAAGCGCACCGTCCCGGCGTCGGGCTCAGACAAACTCGACGCACTGGAAGACGAACCTTCCGGGCCCATTGGGCTCTCCTCTTTTGCCAACTGATCAGCCGCCACGAACTCTCACCCGCCGCCAGGTAAAGCGGCTGGTTTCCCAACTGGGTCGCAGTGAACGCTCCGAAACCGGATTTTCACGACGTTAAGTGCAACCCAGTTGGGCCGGCGGAACTTAGCTGATGGTGATGTCGCGGGTGCTGTGGTTGTAGCGGATGGTGACCGTCCCGCCGTCGTGGTGCAGTTCGTGGTTGGCTCCGTCGAAGGTGCCGAAGGCGCCGTAGTTCTCGTCCCACGACCGGTTCAGGGCAATCTTGAAGGTGTAGTGGCCGGCAGGCAGTTCGGCGCTCTTCTTCCAGAGCTGGTCCAGGAAATCGAACTCCATCTGGGCTTCGTCGTACTGCGGCGCCCAGTTCTCGGGAGCGCCGAGGATGGTGTTGAAGTCACCTGCAACAGCCACAGCTTCGGGCTGCGGGTGCGTCTCGACGTCCGCGTCCTCAAACGGCTCGGCAGCAGTTTCGGCTTCCGGAGTCTTGGCAGGAGCCTTGCCGCGCACTGCCTTCACCACGGGTTCGACGGCGTCCTCGATCACTTTGGCTGCCTTGCCTACGGCTGCAGCGGCCTTCTTCGCAGGAGTCTTCTTCGCGGGGGCCTTCTTGGTCTCCGTCTTGGCCGAGGCCGCTGCCGGCACTGCTGCCAGGGGAACTGCGCTCGTCCTGCGGACGAAGCCTGCGGGAGCCGTGGGAACCTGGGTGTCGGCAGGAACGGGGGTTCCGGCGTCGAGCGCGGTGGCGAAGGACACCGGATCCGGGTAGGCGACCGTAGCGCGCATACCGTCTTCGGTGATGGTCCAGCCGGAGCGGCCCTTGACGAGCCAGCCGGCCTTTACAAGCTTGGCCGTGGCTGAAGTCAGCGTCTTGTGGCCACGGGGAATGCCGCCGCTGAGCAGCTCGCCCTCGTGCTCGTTGAACGGCACGCGTGCCGTAGCCTCCGCGAGGACCTCGCCCGCGTTCAGTGCATCGCCGGACCACACGCCTTCGGTCAGGACATCCAGCACGGTCTTGAGTCGAAGGAAGGTGTTTTCTGCGGTGGACTTGGCCATGATTCCCCTTTTATAAAAGCGATCGGTCTTAGGCATCTTGCCAACTGCCCGTTAAATCGCGCGACTTGAAATGGTTAACTCTGCGTGTCGTGACCGACTATTAAGCGGACATCCGGCAAGTGAGTCTGGGGTCTCAGGTTTCGGGGCTGGCTTCACAACCCCGTAGTGCTGACATGGATGCCACCCGGCACGTCCCAGACACGCATGCGGCACCCAGTTTACCGGTATAACCGGGCGCTTGTTGCGTGAGACACAACGGGCGTCAGTGCGTGACTTCTCCGCTGTTCAGTTCGTCCAGCAGTTCCGCCTTCCGCTCCTCGGAGGCGAAGGACGAATGGATGGAGTTCGCCGCCAGCCGGGCCTTGTCGAAATCCGAGAGTTCGAAGGCCGCCTCCAGCTGCGTGAAGTTGTCATCCACGTAGCCGCCAAAGTAGGCGGGATCGTCCGAATTCACGGAAACGTTGAGCCCGGCAGCGAGCATGGCGGGCAGGGGGTGGTCGGCCAGGGTGTCGACGGCGCGCAGCCGAACGTTGGACAACGGGCAGACAGTCAGCGGAATCCGGGCGTCTACAAGGCGCTCCACCAGGTCGGGATCATCCATGCAGCGGATGCCGTGGTCTATGCGCTCCACGCCGAGGATGTCCAGGGCCTCAATAATGTACGACGCCGGCCCCTCCTCGCCTGCGTGGGCCGTCAGGCGGAGCCCCGCTTCACGTGCCTTGGCATAAAGCCGCTCAAACTTCGACGGCGGATTCCCCACCTCTGCTGAGTCCAGCCCGATCGCTCCGATGGGCGCGTTTATGGCCAACAGCCTATCCAGGACTTCCAGCGCCGACTCCTCGGAAAGATCGCGCAGGAACGCCGCGATCAGCATGGTGGAGATCCCGTAGTCTTCCTCGGACGTCGCCAGGACCGAGGCCACGCCATTGACGCAGGTCTCCAACGGGATGCCGCGGGAGATGTGCGCCTGCGGGTCCATCATGATTTCGGCGTGCCGGACGCCAGCCGCCGCAGCCCGCTCAAGGTAAGCGCGGGTCATGTCGGCAAAGTCCTGTTCCGTCTGCAGAACGGCCATGTTGGCGTAGTACAGGTCAAGGAAGGACTGCAGGTCGCTGAACTCATAGCGGGCACGGAGTTCGTCCAACCTGCTGTAGGGCAGGGCGATGCCGTTGCGTTCCGCGAGCGCAAAGATCAGCTCCGGCTGAAGTGTCCCCTCGATATGGAGGTGCAGCTCCGCCACCGGGAGGAGCCTGGTGGGGACCTCGGGCTCAACTGCGACGGGCTCGGTTTCAGGCGCGGCAGTACCGCCCGCAAAGTTATCCATCCGGTCAGGATAATGCCCTCCGCCGGAAACGCCACTAGAGTCGAACCAATGCAGAATGCAAAGCACGCTGATGACCTGCAGGATCCAGCTCCTGCCCACGCAACCGACGGCTTTGTCCGGGTGCGCGGAGCCCGCGAAAACAATCTGCGCAACGTAGACGTTGACGTTCCGCGCGATGCGATCGTGGCGTTCACCGGGGTTTCCGGATCCGGAAAGTCGTCGCTTGCGTTCGGCACCATTTACGCAGAAGCCCAGCGCCGCTACTTCGAATCCGTGGCCCCTTATGCCCGCCGGCTCATCCAGCAGGGGCACAATCCCAAGGTGGAGCTGATCAGCGGCCTGCCGCCCGCCGTCGCGCTTCAACAGCGCCGCGGCGCACCCAGCAGCAGGTCAACGGTGGGAACGGTCACCACGCTCTCCAACTCCCTCCGCATGCTCTTTTCCCGCGCAGGCACGTACCCCGCCGGCAGCACCCAGCTGGACTCGGACGCCTTCTCCCCCAACACCGCCGCAGGGGCGTGCCGGGAATGCCATGGTTTGGGCACCGCGCACACCGTCACTGAGTCCTCGCTCGTCCCGGATGCGTCCTTGAGCATCCGCGACGGCGCCATCGCTGCCTGGCCCGGCGCGTGGCAGGGAAAGAACCTGCGGGACATCCTCACCCACTTGGGCTACGACGTCGACATCCCGTGGCGCAAGCTGCCAAAGAAGCACCGCGACTGGATCCTCTTCACCGAGGAACAGCCGGTGGTGGAGGTGACGCCCCAGCGGGACCGCGTGGCCAAACCGTACAAGGGGCGCTTTTGGAGTGCCAGGAGCTACGTGCTCCATACGCTGGCTGATTCGCAAAGCGCCTCCATGCGGGAGCGGGTGCTTGCGTTCATGGAGTCCGGGCCGTGCCCACGCTGTTCAGGCACCGGGCTGACGCCGGAGGCCCTGGCCGTCACGTTTGCCGGCCGGACCATCGCGGAGCTCAACCGCCTTCCCATGGCGGACCTTGCGGAGATAGTCCGCCCCACCTCCGAGTTGCACGACGCCGCCACAGCCTCCCGCACGCATGTCTCCGGTGAGTCGAACGAGGTTGCCGTGGCCATCACCAGGGACCTGCTCCAGCGCATCACTGTCCTGCTGGACCTCGGGCTCGGTTACCTTGCTCTGGGCCGCGCGACGCCCACTTTGTCGCCGGGAGAGATGCAGCGGCTCCGTATCGCCACCCAACTCCGCTCCGGCCTCTTCGGCGTCATCTATGTGCTCGACGAACCGTCCGCAGGGCTCCACCCCGCCGACGCCGAGCCCCTGCTGGACGTGCTGGAGCAACTGAAGTCCTCCGGCAACTCGGTGTTCGTGGTGGAGCACAACATGGACGTGGTCCGCCGGGCGGACTGGCTGGTGGACGTCGGGCCACGCGCGGGCGAAGGCGGTGGCGAGGTGCTCTACAGCGGACCCGTGGACGGGCTCGCCGGCATCGAGGCATCCGTCACGAGGCCCTTCCTGTTTGGCGAAGACCTGCCGCAGATCGCCGACGATGCGCGCAAGGACCAGACACGGGAGCCTGCCGGATGGCTGGAGCTGAAAGACGTCAGCCGGCACAACCTGCGGGGACTGGACGCCCGTTTTCCCCTTGGCGTCCTGACTGCCGTCACCGGTGTTTCAGGTTCCGGCAAGTCCACCCTGGTGAGCCGAGTGCTGGGCGAAGTTGTGGGCTCCGGGCTCAAGACCCCGGTTGAGCCGGACGAAACCGGGGAGCCCTTGGCGCTGGGAACTGTCACCGGAAGCGGCCACATCGATCGCCTGGTGACGGTGGACCAAAAGCCCATCGGCCGGACACCGCGCTCCAACCTCGCCACCTACACGGGGCTTTTTGACGCGGTCCGCAAGATTTTTGCCGCCACTGACTCGGCAAGGGTGCGCGGCTTTGGTGCCGGCAGGTTTTCCTTCAACGTGGCCGGCGGGCGCTGTGAGACCTGCCAGGGCGAGGGCTTTGTTGCCGTCGAACTGCTCTTCCTGCCCGGCAGCTACGGCCCCTGCCCTGAATGCAACGGGTCCCGCTACAACCCGGAAACGCTTGAAGTGGATTACCGCGGCCGGAACGTGGCCGAAGTGCTGGCCATGACGGTGGACATCGCCGCGGAGTTCCTGGCCCACGTCCCCGCCGCGGCGCGGAGCCTCAAAAGCCTGCAGGACGTTGGGCTTGGCTACCTTCGGCTCGGGCAGCCGGCCACTGAGCTTTCGGGCGGGGAGGCGCAGCGCATCAAGCTGGCCACCGAGCTTCAGAGGGCCCAACGCGGGCACACCCTGTACCTGTTGGACGAACCAACCACCGGCCTGCACCCCGCTGATGTGGAACTGCTGATGGCGCAACTCCACGGCTTGGTGGAGGCCGGAAACTCGGTGGTGGTTGTTGAGCACGAGATGGCAGTGGTGGCTGGCGCTGACTGGGTGATTGATCTCGGACCGTCAGGCGGGGACAAAGGCGGCCAGATCATGGCAACCGGGACACCCGCCGTCGTCGCGCAGTCCCCTGAAAGCCGCACCGCCCCCTACCTGGCCAACGCACTCAGTCAGGAAAGCACCAGCCAACGCCCAGAAAAATCTCGATTTGATAACGGCCGGGCTATGTCCTAGCGTGAAAGGCATGCCCGCGAACGTGGGCGCATGAATGCCCGGTGCTGCCCCCACCAGAACTGCCCAGCTGGCAGCCACCGAAATTGACCTCTATTCGTCAGGGGTGGGCAGTGGCGCGACGATCTCCGGGGACGGAGCCAGCGCAGGTGGCCTTCAGGAGCATCACCATCATGAAACACACCAAATTCCGTACTGCCGCGCGCCGCGGCGCCACCGTAGCCGCCATCTCGGCCGCAGGGATCGCTCTCTCGGCCACCGGGGCAAACGCCGCTACAAGCGCCCCCACCTGGGACGCCGTCGCGCAGTGTGAGAGCGGCGGTAACTGGGCCACCAACACCGGCAATGGCTACAGCGGCGGCCTTCAGTTCAGCCCCAGCACGTGGGCAGCCTACGGCGGCACGGGTTCAGCCGCGGACGCCAGCCGCGAGCAGCAGATTGCGGTCGCCGAGAAGGTCCAGGCGTCGCAGGGCTGGGGTGCCTGGCCATCCTGTGCTGCACAGCTTGGCCTCAGCGGAGGCGGCACTGGCGTCGCACCACAAAGCGTGCCGGTCCAGGCCGCTCCGGTCCAGGCTGCGCCGGTTCAGGCTGCACCCGCCCAGGTTGCCCCAGTCCAAGCGGCCCCGGTTCAGAACGCGCCCGCTGCCCAGGCGCCCGTCGCCAAGCACGTCACCGCGGTTGCCCTGAGCGGCGAGACCTACACCCTGCAGGCCGGCGACACCTTGAGCATCGTGGCTGAGAAACTGGGTGTCGACGGCGGCTGGCAGCACCTTGCCGACGCGAACCTGGACACCATTTCAGATCCGAACCTCGTCTTCGAGGGACAGGTCATCCAGCTTCCCGCGTGAATCCTTTCCCGCGCGAACGTGGCACGGTAGTGCCTGACGCCCGCAAGGGCTCCCAAATCGGTCGGCGATAGACAAATTCCGTTGACCACAGAACGACGCCGGCACGCCCCCACAAGGGGCGGGCCGGCGTCGTACTTTCTTTAAGTTGTTGAAGCCGGATGCTTAGCTGGCTGCCGGCAATTCGCGGACGATGCGCACCTTCCAGGCGGCGTCGTCGCTCGTGTCCAGGAGGGCAACGGTGCCGTGCGCAAGGTTGAGGGCAACGCGTTTGGCGGCCAGGAGCTCCAGGTAGAGGTGCTCATTCATCCGGCTGGGCGTATCGATCATGTACTTCACGGCGTCGCGGACCTTGCGGTAGTTGGCGCTGCGTTCGCGGTGCAGGTGCAGCTCCATGGCGGACCGCTCCTTCAGCCTCGGCTCGTGCCGGTTCAGCCAGGTGACGGCAGCATGGACGCCGACGACGAGGGTGAGTGAGACGCCGTAAATCCACCATCCGCTGGAGAGCAGGAAGAGCGGCAGATTAGCGATGGCCACGGCCGCGATCACCACGCGCAACGCGGCGATGCGGCGCATAGTTGTGGCGACGGCGGCCACACCGGCGAGGAAGCCATGCTGTTCCTTGATGGCGGCTTCGGGGTCGATGGTAAATTCGTCAAGGACCAGGATGCCCTTAGCTTCCGGGCTCAGCATCTGCCCGTAGCGGGGCGCGAAGGAGCGTGTGTTTCCGGCGGAGTTTTCAGGTGTGAATGTCATGAGAGGGCTTCCAGAACGCTGGGGTGGTTGCGGTGATCTTAGTGGTTCCGTCCGTCCGGTGTATGTAATGGTCCACGATGTGAACATTTTGGTGCCGCGTTTGTGGTGCCCGGCACTGCAATTGGCACATCAGCCGGCTGCCGTCAGACTGAATGGATGCAAACCTTCCTTCCGTACCCCGATTTCCGGCAGAGCGCCGCTTCCTTGGATACTGCCCGGCTCGGCAAGCAGCGTGTCGAAGCCCTGCAGACGCTCCGCGCACTGGTGATTCCCGGATACGGCTGGCAGACCCACCCGGCCATCCGGATGTGGATGGGGTACGTGCCTGCGCTGACCATGTACGGGCTGGCGATGGTGGACGAGTGGACCCAACGCGGGCACCCGGACAAGACCCGCGCGAACATCACAGAGTTCGCCCCTCAGGCCGCCCACCCGGACTACGCTTCAAAAATTCCGATGCCGCCGTGGCTTGGCGATGAGGACTTCCACCTCAGCCACCGCTCAAAGCTTGTGCGCAAGGAACCGAAGTTCTACAGCTCCGTCTTCACGGACGCGGTTCCGGACATGGACTACCTCTGGCCCGAGCCCAAGCACGAGTTTCTGCCGCAGGAACCCGAGGGGGAGATTCTCTGGATCCTCCGGTCGCCGCATCACGACGTCGATCCCCAGACGCTGGACACCGTGGCACTGCCGCCCGTGCATGGTTTCACCGCTGCCGCCGCTACTGATGCCGACGACGACTACACCCCTGTTTACATCGAGGACTCGTCCCGCCGTCCCTCCAAGCAGCCGCGCAAGGCACCGCCGAAACAGCGCGTGAAGAAGCCCACCCGCAAGCGCCTGGCGCAGGAGGAAGCCTTCTCCACACTCCCGGGAAAGACCCCCGTAGCGGTCCCGTTCGAGCACGGCACGAAGTTTGCGGTCGGGCAGGTAGTGGGCCGGCCCATCACGCTCCCGGACGGCAGGTTCGGCAGGAACTTCACCGTCACCGAGATCATCGACAGGTCTGCCTTCGCTTACCCGGCACTCCTGCAGGACCCCCGGGTGTTCTTCCCGGTGGAGGCACCGTAGGGCATGACGATCCTCCTGGCCGGTTGCGGCGATCTTGGAACGGAAGCAGGACTGCGGTTCGCCGCGCAGGGTCACCGGGTTGTGGGCTGGCGCCGCTCCCCTGCGAAGCTGCCGCCGGTTATCGAAGGCGTGGCGGCTGACCTGAGCGCTCCCAACCTTCCGCCGGTGCCTGCCGACACCACCGCCGTCGTGATAGCTGTAGCCGCCGACTCACCAACGGAGGAGGCCTACCGGGACGCGTACGTCCGGGGCCTCATCCACGTCCTTGACGCGTTGGAGCGCGACGGCGTTACGCCGGAGCGGGTCCTCTTTGTCTCCTCCACCGCTGTTTATGGCGACGCCGGCGGCGGCTGGGTTGATGAGGGTACGGCAGCGGTTCCCGGCGGATTCTCCGGACGGGTCCTTCTGGAAGCCGAAAAACTCCTGCACGCCAGGTTTAGTGGGACACGGACGAGGGCGGCCTCGCTCCGGCTGGGCGGCATCTACGGCCCAGGCAGGACCCGGTTGATCGACCAGGTGCGCAGCGGTTCAGCCATCATTCCGGAAGATGTCCGGTACACCAACCGTATCCATCGCGACGATGCCGCTGCTGCCATCGTTCATCTCGCCACCATGGCCCTCGAACCGGCGCCCGTTTATGTTGGTGTGGACGACGAACCCGCCGACCTCGGTACCGTGCTCCGTTTCCTGGCCGCCGAGATGGTCTTGGCCGAGCCCCTTCTGGGAGACGCTGGGCCGGCGCGCGGCGGTAACAAGCGCTGCCGCAACCGACTCCTGCGAAACACTGGTTTCGAGTTCAACTTTCCGTCGTTCCGCGAGGGCTACCGTGACATTCTTGCCGGGAACGGGGTCCGGCACCCGTAGGTTGTGGCCTTTCCCCTGAGTATCAGCGCTTAGGCTGTCACCTGGACGCCAACAGCTTTGACGCGACGCAAGTGAGGCTGCAACCGTGGATTTTAAGCACATCATCGAGACGGTCGGAGAGTTTGTCGACTTTGCCGGAGTGGCCGTTATGGTCATCGGGGCGCTGGTTTCCATTCCGCTGGCACTCCGTGGACGCCAGCCGCGCAACTTGCCGGCGGGGGCTGAAAGCCTCAGCACCTACCGCCTTTATCGGCAGCTGCTGGGCAGATCCATCCTGTTGGGCCTCGAACTCCTGGTGGCGGCTGACATCATTCGCACGGTGGCTGTCACGCCGACGTTCGAAAGCGTGGGAGTCCTGGCCATGATTGTGCTGATCCGGACTTTCCTGAGCTTTTCGTTGGAGCTGGAAATTACGGGACGCTGGCCGTGGCAGAAGGAAGAACGTACGCCGGATTCCGCGGAAGCTACTTCGCGCTGATTTCTTTGGGATGCGTCCTGCGTAAGTTATCCACATAGCCACTCTTGCACGCACTTTTGTCGGTGGTCTTTGGCAGAGTTGTCCTATGGGAGCCATGGGGGATCAGCTTGCGGAGTTCGGCGGTTCTACCGCCGTGCTGACGCGGGCTGGAACCAGTCCCGCACATGGCCCTGGAGCGTACGACGACGACTCTCGCACCAGTTCCAGACCTCGCCTTCGCGTCGGTCCCGCCACGCCCACACCTCGCGAAGTTGAGTCTGCCGAAGCTCTGCCGGCTGAATTTGTGCCGGGTGAAGCTGAGCCTGCCGAAGCTGAGTCCTCCGAAGCTGTGCCCGGTGAAGCTGAGACCCTCGCCCCGGCTACCTGGCTGCGTGCCGGTGCCGGTGCCCCGCTCAGCCTCGCAGATATTGGCCGGCTCCTGGCCGCTGCCGCTGCTGCTGCACCTGGTTTGCTGGCTTCGGCTGACTACGTGGAGGCCGCCGATTTCGCCGGGCAGGTTGAGGACCTCTCCCGGGGCGTGGAGTACCTGCAGATCCTGGCCGCCGGCACCGTGGACCGGACCCGAACAGGGGCCATCGCCGCCGCGGACGCCGCCCGGGCCGGCCGCTCCCGGACAGGCAAGGGCTGGGTCACCGGCTGGGACAACGGCGTGGAAACCCTGAACGAAACGGACGCAGCCTGGCCCAGTGAAGCACCTGCCGGCCCTGGCGGGACTGTGACGGCGGGTCGTGACCGGGTCAGCACCTCCCCGGCCGATGACGGGTGCGTCAACACCGCCGAGTTCCTCCGCCAGCGGCTGCGCATTAGCAAGAGTGAAGCCCACCGGCGGCTCGCCCTCGCCGCGGACATCCTCCCCGCGACTACCCTCACCGGCGACACCATCCCGGCCCCGCGCGAACACCTCGCCGCCGCCCTCACCCCCACACCCGCCACAAACCCCGACGACACCAATGACACCGATGACACCACCGGCGCCGATGCAGTCCTGCTGCCCGGTCAGGCCCCGGCCGGCCCGGTCGTGTCATCCCGTGCCGGTACCATCATCAGCCTCACCCTGAACCGGCTCCAACACCTCACCACCCCGGAGAAACTCGCGCTGATCGAGGAGAACCTCACCACCACCGCCGCGACAACGGACCCGGACTTCCTCACCCGCGTCGCCCGCCGCTGGGCCGACACCATCGACGCCGACGGCACCGAACCCAGCGAAGAAGCCCTCCGCCACACCCAGGGCGCGTTCATCCGCAAACCCCACCACGGCCTGCACCACCTCGAAATCTTCGCCACCACCGACCAGTACGAACACCTCCTCACCGTCATGAACACCGCCACCAACCCCCGCACCACACCCACCACCGGCACCGGCACCGGCACCGGCACTGGCACCACCACCGGCACTGGCACGGGCACCGGCACTGGCACCAACACTGGCACTGGCACTGGCACTGGCACTGGACAGGACGTTTGGGTTCACGGCGACATTGACCTGGACCGCCGCACCCGGCCACAGAAACAACTCGACGGCCTCGTCGGCGCAGCCAAGGTTGCCCTCGCAACCAACGCCCTGCCCGGCACCGGCGGCAACCGCCCCCAAATCATCGCCACCATCAACTACCAAGACCTCCTCCCCCACACCGACAACAACCCACCCGGCACCGGCACCGGCAAGGGCACGGGGAACTTCGTCTTCACCGGACCCGTCGCCCCAGCGACCCTCCGCAAAATCGCCTGCGACGCCGACATCATCCCCGCCATCCTCGGCACCCACAGCGAACTACTCGACCTCGGCCGCAAAAACCGGCTCTTCACCCCTACCCAACGCCTCGCCCTCACCGCCCGTGACCAAGGCTGCACCTTCCCCCACTGCACCATCCCAGCCCCCTGGTGCGAAGCCCACCACATCACCTACTGGTCCCACGGCGGCCCCACCACCATCAACAACGGCGCACTCCTCTGCACAGGCCACCACCACCTGATCCACAAAGACCAATGGACCATCACCACCATCAACGGCACCCCCTGGTACACACCCCCAAAACACATCGACCCCCACCAAAAACCCCAACAAAACACCTACTTCAAACCACCCCCACCACCCCGGCAGTGAGGGCCCGCCACTGAAATAAACACCACCGGAATGACAACCCAGGCAGGAATACGGCGCCCGGCCCGTTAAGCAGCTCTGTACCGGGAGGAATCCACGGGTTCCCACCGGACCGGAGTTGCCACCCGCCGTCGCACATCCAGCAAGCCGTACCTCCCTGCGGAGGGCTCCTGCTGGTTTCCGACGAGCTCCGTTAGGCTTCAAAGCATCTCTACAACGACGAGCGCCCAGTCAGCAAGGCTTTTCCCGCGGCCATTCCTCACGGCGGTGGCCATGTTTCCCAGATACTCAAGCGATGAACCAGCAGGAGGGCGATGAAACAGCACCAGGACGGGGCGGCGCGGTGGCCGATGCCGGAGGAGCTACCTCCTCCAGTCATCATGGATCAGCGTTGGATCGACGCCGTTTTCCTCCACTGGCGCATTCCGGAACCCGTTGCTGCCCGGTTTATGCCTCGGGGCGTGCAGCCGGACACCTTCGACGGAAGCTCCTGGGCGGGCCTTATCGGCTTCCGCATGAAGGAGGCTGGGATTGGACGCGGACCAGGCATCCCCCACCTGGGGAGTTTCACTGAGGTCAATGTCCGCCTTTACTCCAGGGAGCCTGACGGTACACGTGGTGTGGTTTTTCTGAGCCTGGACGCCAACCGGCTGCCCGTGGTCCTGGCCGCTCGGGCGGCTGACTTGCCCTATGTCTGGTCGCGCACAGGTTACGAGCCGCCCTCCGCCAGGTCCCCTGTCACCAGCTACTCAGTTCGCCGGTTCAGGCAGGGCGCCAGCAGCATTTTTCGTGCGGCGCTGGATCTTGGCAAGTTTGTGGAGGATCCCCTGTCCACTCATCTGACTGCACGCTTCGGGCTGCATAGCACTTTCAAGGGCCATACGGTCTACATCCCTAATACACACGAACCATGGCCCCTGTACGGGGCAAACGTGCTGGAACTGAACGATGGGTTGATGGCAGCCGCGGGGATTGCAGTGGACGGCCCGCCGGAGTCTGTTCTGTATTCGCCTGGGGTCCGGACCCAATTCGGCCGGCCCCGTTTCCTCGGCCGATAGCTGGACCCCAAGCGTTAGGTCCTAAACGTCCTGCCAGCCGCGGCCCTCATCGAAAGTGGCCACAAGGGTTCCGACTCCAGCGTTCAAGGAGTTGGACGGGTCGAAGTACAGCGATGCTTCAGTTGCGCGGCTGTGGGTGATCAGCTGCTCTGCCTCCAGTTTTGCCTCGGGAACAGTCGCCCCGATGATGCCTGTCCGCGCCGGGAGTTCGGGCGTGTGCACTACATCAGCATTCGTCTGGGTCAGTGGAATGGTGGCACCTGAGTTGATTTCATCGTGCGGGAACTCAAACCCGGCATCGTTGGTTGCGGCAGGGATGGTGTACTCCAGGAAATAGGTCATGAACCCACCTTTGCAGAAACACCTCATCATCGAAAGTGCGCTCAGCGGGTGGAGGGCCAGGTATGTATTCCCACGTCAGCGGCGCACTCCTATACTTGCGACATGATGATGTCGCTGTGGTTTGGCGTCATAGCATCCAGCGCCCTAGTCGTTGGTGCCTTCGTCGGCGTCCGCTTCGAACTGCCCAAGCGTCTCCTGGCCATGCTGTTGGCTTTCGCCGCCGGCTCGCTTATCACTGCCCTCGCTTTCGAATTGTTCGAAGACGCTTACGAGCGCGGTGGGATCCTCCGCGCAGCCATCGGCCTCATGGGCGGTGCAGTGGTGTTCACGGTCCTCAGCGCGCTGTTGGACCGGTGGGCGCAGGCCGGAGAACAGAAACAGGCCACGCCTGCGGACGAGTTCGAGGGCAGCGCCAAGCTGGACACCGACGCGGCCGCCAGCGACAAATCCGCCACATCTGCTTCAACCCGCGGAGCAGCTGGCTTGGCGCTTTTGGCTGCCGTGACCCTGGACGGTGTGCCGGAAAACGTTGCCCTCGGAATCTCGCTGGGCGAGGGAACCGGCGGCTTGGCGCTGCTGGCAGCTATCTTCGTATCGAACTTCCCGGAAGCGCTGGTAGGCTCGGCGTCCATGCGCAGCCAGGGCAGGTCGACCGGCAGTATCCTCGGGCTGTGGGTGGCGTGTGCGGTCCTGCTCGTCATCGCCGTCGTAGTGGGAGCCGGACCGCTCTCCGGAGTGGACCCGGAGGCCATCTCCATACCTTTGGCGTTTGCTGCCGGTGCGGTGATCGCATCGCTCGCGGACACGCTGATGCCCGAGGCGTACGAACATGGCGGTCCTGCCGTCGCTCTCAGCACGGCCGCAGGATTCGTCCTCGCGTTCGTGCTGTCGCTGGCCTAAGCAGTAGGTGCCAGGCGGCTGCCGCATCTAACACCCAAGAGCCCGAGCGCCTCGAACGGAACTACTTACCGAGCCCAGCCTTCCGCAGCGCCTCAGCCATCGCGGTATTCACTGGGGCCGGCTGGGAAGCAGAGCCGCGGCCAGGCACCGGCGCGTTGCGTGCCGGCCTACCACCCGATCGTTCCCGTTCCTGCCGTGTAGCGGGCTCGGAACCCTGCTTTCCACCGTGCCCGGCATTCGGGTTGCCTCCGCGCCCGGCACTTTCGGTCCTGCCCCGCTCCTGGTTTTTCGGCTTACCACCGGCTCTGCCGGAAGCTGCCGCACCCGAGGAAGGCTCGTCGTCGAGCCGCAGCGTCAGCGAAATCCGCTTCCGCTCGGGGTCTGCCTCGAGGACCTTCACTCGGACCACCTGCCCGGATTTCACCACGTCGCGGGGATCGGACACGAAGCGGTTTGCCAGTGCCGAGACGTGGACCAGTCCGTCCTGGTGGACGCCCACATCCACGAACGCTCCGAACGCGGCAACGTTGGTTACTGTCCCTTCCAGAACCATCCCCGGCTTGAGATCGGAAATCTTCTCGATCCCCTCCGAATAGGTAGCGGCTGCAAACGCGGGACGTGGGTCACGGCCGGGTTTGTCCAGCTCCACCAGGATGTCCTGCACCGTGGGCAGCCCGAAGGTGTCGTCCACAAACTCCTTCGGGTCCAGTGAGGAGGCGGGCGCAGAACCGGCGGCAACAAGAATTTTGCGGGCCACAGCGTACGATTCGGGGTGCACGCTGGAGGCGTCCAGAGGTTCCGCTCCCCCGGTGATGCGAAGGAAGCCTGCACATTGTTCGAACGCCTTGGCACCGAGCCGCGGCACCTTCTTCAATTCGGCCCGCTTGGCGAACGGCCCGTGCTCGTTGCGGTACGCCACAATGTTTTCGCTCAGCAGGGGCCCGACGCCGGCCACCCGGCTGAGCAGCGCGGGCGAAGCGGTGTTGACGTCCACGCCCACGGCGTTAACGCAGTCCTCCACAACAGCGTCCAGGCTCCGGTCCAGCTTCGACGCCGTCACGTCGTGCTGGTACTGGCCCACGCCAATTGACTTCGGGTCAATCTTAACCAATTCTGCAAGAGGGTCCTGCAGCCTGCGGGCGATGGACACCGCCCCGCGCAGGGACACATCCATGTCCGGCAGTTCAGCCGCAGCGAGAGCGGAAGCCGAGTAGACGGAGGCCCCGGCTTCGGACACCACGAGCTTTTGCGGTTTCCGTTCCACGTCCGGCAGCCGCTTGATCAGCTCGGCGGCGAGTTTGTCTGTTTCGCGCGATGCAGTGCCGTTGCCGATGGCCACCAGTTCGACGGCGTGCTGCTGCGCCAGCCGCACCAGCGTCGCCAGCGCCTCGTCCCACTTCCGTGCCGGAGCGTGGGGGTAGACCGTATCTGTGGCCACGACCTTGCCGGTGCCATCCACCACCGCTACCTTGACGCCGGTTCGAAGCCCGGGGTCCAAACCGAGCGTGGCACGGTTCCCGGCAGGCGCGGCCAGCAGCACGTCCCGAAGGTTCGCAGCGAAAACGCGGACCGCCTCATCCTCGGCAGCTGCAAACATCTTGCCGCGAAGGTCGGCTGTCAGCCGGGCCAGCACGCGGGACCGCCATGCCAACTGGGCGGTCTCCATCAGCCAGGCGTCGGCGGGCCGTCCGCGGTCGGCGACCCCCAGGCACCGGGCCACCGCAGATTCGTACCGTGAACGCGCGGCGGCAAGGGCGCCGTCGTCCGTGGGGTCTGCCTCGGCGAGATCAAGCTCAAGGACGCCGTCCTTCTCGCCACGCAGCAAAGCCAGGACCCGGTGCGACGGCATGCCGGCCGGCGCCTGCGCGAACTCGAAGTAGTCAGCGAACTTCTGGCCCTCGGTCTCCTTACCCTTCTTCACGCGCGACACCATGCGCCCCTGCGTCCAAAGGCGCTCGCGCAGGGTGGCGGCGAGGTCCGGGTCCTGGGCCACGCGCTCAACGAGGATGGCCCTGGCACCGGCGAGTGCAGCAGCTGCGTCACCAACGGCATGCTCAGGGTTAAGGTACTTGGCGGCTTCACGTTCCGGATGAAGCTCGGGCCCTTTCAGCAGCGCCTCGGCAAGCGGTTCCAGGCCTGCCTCACGCGCGATCTGGGCTTTGGTCCGCCGCTTGGACTTGAACGGCAGGTAGATGTCCTCGAGCCGGGACTTTGTGTCCGCAGCAAGGATCGCCTTCTGCAGCTCGGGGGTCAGCTGGCCTTGGGATGCAACGGAGTCGAGCACCGTACGACGGCGGTCCTCCAGTTCCCGGAGGTAGCGCAGGCGCTCGTCGAGGTCACGGAGCTGCGTGTCGTCCAGCGTCCCGGTGGCTTCCTTGCGGTAGCGGGCGATGAACGGGACGGTGGAACCGCCGTCGAGCAGTTCCACGGCTGCCTTCACCTGCCAGGCTTTGACGCCCAGTTCGGTTGCGATCTGGCTGTAGATTCCGTCCTCCCTTTTCGCGGGGGTGGACGGTGCAGGGGAAGGGGCGTGCGGCAGTTGGGTCACCAGAACATTTTGCCCTAAGCGCTCGTCCGGCTCCACTGCCGCGGAGGCGTGCTGCCCTGCCCGGAAGGTATTCCGCTGCCGCCCACAAAGTGCTGTAGTTGGACTACCGTCACAAGGCACCCATCGCTCGAGGAAGAGGGCATCATGCGGGAACTGCTCATTGTGTTTCAGGAGGGGTTCGAGGAAGCCAACATCACCGTGACGGTGAACGGCAAGCAGGCGCGGCGGGACCTGGACGTCTCCACGAATCCGATTCTCGGCATCGCATCCGAGGTGTCCATAGAGCTGCCGGCCAAGGGCGCGCAGGTGGGAGTCGAAGTGACCAACCGGGGCCTGAAGGCGATCACAAAGGTCAGCGGAAAGCCCAAAAGTGTGCTCGTTTCGATCGAGGACGGCAAGCTCGTGATGAAGGAAGGAACAGGCCGGGAGGCGCTTCTCTAGCCTGTCCGGCAGACGCTGCACCGGCCTCTAGTAAAACTCCATTTGCTGGAGTAGCATCTGATCACCGCCGGGACCCCAGAGGAGCCCGGTGGGCCAACTTCACCTTGCTGGAGGCCGTGGGATGGCCCTGGCGCCCGCTGCCGGGACAGCACACCGAGCAGCAAACGACGGCGGCACCCAGGCCGGGTGCCGCCGTCGTCGTTTTCTCGCGTGTTTGCTGGTATTCGCGTTTGCTGTTGAAGGGACGTTTAACCCGCGTATGCCGGGTAGTCCGTGTAGCCCTTGGCGCCTTCGGCGTAGAAGGTGGAGGGGTCAGGCTCGTTCAGCGGCAGGCTCTCGTTCCAGCGCCGGGCCAGGTCGGGGTTGGCGATGGCGGGACGGCCCACCACGACGGCATCGGCGTGACCGTCGGCCACCAGGGCAACGGCTTCCTCACGGGTGGTGACGACGCTGAAACCTGTGTTGACCAGGAAGGTGCCGCCGAAGCGGGCGCGGAGGTCCTGGACCAGTTCGCCGCTCGGTTCGTGGTGCAGGATGCTGAGGTAGGCGAGGTTCAGCGGGGCGATGCTGTCCACCAGCACCTCATACGTTGCGCGTACATCGGCCGCGTCCACCTCGGCAATGCCCTGGACGTTGTGCTCCGGGGAGATACGGATGCCCACCCGGTTGGCGCCGACCGCTGCTACAACCGCGTTGACCGTCTCAATCACGAAACGCGCGCGGTTCTCGGGGGAACCACCGTAGCTGTCCGTGCGGACGTTGGAGTTCGGTGCCAGGAACTCGTGAAGGAGGTAGCCGTTGGCTGAGTGCAGCTCCACGCCGTCAAACCCGGCCTCAATCGCATTCAGCGAGGCGGCGACGAATTCCTGGATCACCAGCGGCAGTTCGTCAGTGGTCAGTGCGTGCGGCACCGGGTATGGCTGCTTGCCGGAGGGAGTGCGGGCGTCGCCTTCAATAGCTACTGCGCTGGGGGCGACGATGGTGTTGCCGCCCGTGATGTCCGGGTGCGAGACCCTGCCGCCGTGCATGACCTGGGCGAACATACGCCCGCCTTCGGCGTGGACGGCGTCGGTGACCTTCTTCCAGCCGGCCACCTGTTCCTCGGTGACGATGCCGGGTTGCCCGGGGTAGGAGCGGCCGGCGGGGCTGGGGTAGGTTCCTTCGCTGACGATGAGGCCAAGGGAAGCGCGCTGGCGGTAATGCTCCGCGATGATGGGTCCCGGGATGCCATCCTCACCCGCGCGGAGGCGGGTCAGGGGTGCCATCACCAGGCGGTTCGGGAGTTCAAGTTCGCCAAGGGCCAGAGGGGAAAACAGCATGCGCGTCCTTTCGAAGTTTTCAACGTTCTGTCTGGTCCAACTGGGCGGCGCGTGCAACTATTCCGGATGCGGCGGGAATCACACACCTTCATGATGGCGGTTCGGGTACCAGGGCGGGTGGGTAGCAGGCGGCGCGGCCAGGGTGAGTGCCGGTGGTGCATGCGCCTAAGGGGCACGACAGGAGATCAGCGCGTCGCCCCGGCTCCCGGGCACCCCTGTCCCTGCGGGTTCACAATGCAGTCGTCGGCATAGTTGCGGGTAAGCGATCGCCAGACGCTGACTGTCTGAGGCGGCGCACTGAACTGGCCTTGGCCGGGGATTGGCAGCGGAGGGCCGGCGTTGACCGAGTACGTTCCTTGGAAGGTGGTGGTCAGCACGACCTGGAAGTCCCCCGTAGTTCCGTAGGCGTGGCTTGTCCTCGTCTTCTCGCCCCACCGGTCCTGCGGCAGCGGGCCTCCCATCGACGACTGCGGACCGAAGACCGTGCCGTCGCCGTAGTTCCACGTGTACTGAACCGGGGTAGCCACGATGTGCACCCGCTGGCCGAACATGGTGACGTCGAACTGCTGTTCAACCGCTTCGGCGTAGAAGTTGGTTTCGGCACCCCGTAGCGTATGAGGACTGGGCTGGGCGACCACACTCCCGGCCTTCACCGGCAAGCTTTCGAACTGCCGCTGGATGGCGGCGGCAATTCGGGGCAGCAGGTCCTCAGGTCGGGCATCGTAAAGGCAGGTCGGGCCCGAGTGGCGGGCCCAAACGGCACCCGGGACTCCGCGGGGCCTTGAAAGCCAGATGACGGGAATACCTTCTTCACCGTCAGGGCCGTCGTTGCATTCGATTTGCCGGGCAAGGCAGGAAGTGTCGAAGTCGCCCCCGCCAAGGTGACACTGGAGTTCGTACTTGTACTCGTTGGGGTCGGTATCCGCGGTACCGGGGGCTAGCGGAGAAAAATCACCGGTGTCCGAGTCTCGGGCCCAGCCAATTATGTCTGTCCCAGTGGATGACCACACGCCTTTTGGCGGAGTCGACGCTTTTGGTGGCTCCAACTTTTCGTGAATTACACGGACAGTTGTTTGTGCGCTAGCAGGCCCAAGGCCGGGCATTCCCATTGCGGAGAGGGCAAGAGTGGCGGCTAGGACGCCCAGCAGGCTGCGAAGCAAGACGCCTTTCACTTTCAGCCAGCGATCGGCTCGATGGTGTTTACATACCAAGCGCCGTCCCTAAAAACTGCGAACATCAGGCTTCCCGAGTCCGCCGGCTTGGAGTCAGTGCTATCGAGCGAACCATCCGCGTTGTAATAGCTCAAAGCTTCCTGGGAAACCTGCACGGCCACCTGATACTGGCCGTCCGATGCTTTGTGGAATGTGGTGTTCACGGCCGGCGTACTCACTTTTCCGCCCGCCAGCCAGCGACCGTCCTCATGCCAACCACCCTGAACTTGCTTCGTTCGTTCACACATTGTGCAGTTTGCGCTAGTTATTGCCGACACCGCTTTAGTGTCGCCTGTTTCATATCCATAGCTCAGAAGCTCAAACCAGTAGCGAGCAAACGCCTCGAGCCCTTCCTTTGTCTCCGTCTTCGCCACTTCCGGCAGCACAGGTACAGGGACGTTTTGGGCGGGGCCAGATGCATCGGCTGGTTTGTAAACGGCGCTGGGCTTCGCCGTGGGGGTGGCCGCAGGGCTGGAGGAGGCTGTTTCTGAAGCAATCGGGGGTGCGGTGCCGGGATCTGCAGGTGCTCCACCCGAGCAACCGGCCAGCATAAACGTGGCAGCAACACCGAAAGCCACAGCGCCGGAACGCATGAAGCGGGGCGTGAGAACGTTGTGCGATGTCATGGGCCGCTAATCCCCCAGTAGTTTCAAGACGGCATGCTCCGGACAGTGACTTAAGGGTAGCCCAGGTCACATTTCGGCGATCAGACTTATCCACAGGCACCCGCCATGGTTCTACCACCCCACCCAGCCTGAAGAAAGTCATAGAGCAAGCCGGAGAAGGCCGCCGAACCCCTAGCGAACTTCTACGAGTTGTAGAAGAATGGCGTCATGATGTTTGAACACGCAGACGGAAATCCAGTCCTGGAACTCAACGGCGAGCAGTCCTGGCGACTGTTGGAAGGGACCAGGCACGGTCGGTTGGTGGTCTCAGTTGGCGGAGAACCCGACATCTTTCCCGTCAACTATGTGAGCTCGAACCGCAAGCTGTATCTGAGGACTGCTCCGGGCAACAAGCTCGCCCAGCTGACCATCAACTCGGCAGTTCTCTTCGAGGCCGACGGCATCCTCTCTGACGAGGCATGGTCCGTGGTCCTTCGTGGGAAAGCCCGGGTCCTGAGCAATTCGGCCGAACTGGCCGCCGTGGAGGAGCTGGGGCTGAAGTCCTGGGTGCCAACGCTCAAGGACTTCTACGTCGAGATCGAGCCAGTGTCGGTGACCGGGCGGCATTTCCAGCTCGGAGACCAGCCGGAGCGCTAAGCCTACGAACATAGACTGAACGCATGGCGGACAAGCTGAGCCCGGAGCAGCGCAGCTGGAACATGTCCCGGATCCGGGGCAAGAACACCAAGCCCGAACTGCTGGTGCGCCGGCTACTCCACGCCAAGGGATACCGGTACCGCCTGCATGGGCGGACCGGCAGCACTCGCCTGCCGGGCAATCCGGACCTCGTCTTTGCCGGACGCCGCAAGGTCATCTTCGTCAACGGCTGCTTCTGGCATTTCCACGACTGCCGGGTGGGCCTGCACGCGCCGAAAGCGAACGCCGAGTTCTGGGCGGTTAAGCGGTCACGCACCAAAGAGCGCGACGCCGGCCAGCGCCGCCGGCTGGAGGACGCCGGCTGGGAGGTCCTCACCGTCTGGGAGTGCGAACTCAAGGATGGCTCTGCGCTTGAAGCCCAGCTGGTGCACTTCCTGGAAACAGCCCCGCACGCTTCCCGAGCGGGCCTCAACAAAGAGCATTCTTGATGCAATCTTTGGCCTTTGCCCCAGAAGCTCTTGATGCGGGTCCGGAAGGATGACTCCGTTGTCCCGCTTGGAGGACTGCAGCACCAGGAGTCCGGAGCAACACCATTCCCTCTCGCCAGCTAACTGCGACGCGCCAACAGTGCCGCATTCAAGGCAAACGCCGAGGAGCTGCTCCACGCGGTGGACG
Organism: Pseudarthrobacter sp. Hb11; assembly: GCF_059383655.1. NCBI lineage: Bacteria > Bacillati > Actinomycetota > Actinomycetes > Micrococcales > Micrococcaceae > Pseudarthrobacter > Pseudarthrobacter sp. Hb11. The sequence goes on along the minus strand of NZ_JBWZCM010000010.1, from coordinate 37,437 downwards.
TGCCCCAGTTGTTGCCGTCGAGGGCCACCACTTCGTCGAGTTCCGCCGCAGCCCGGGCTCCGCCAGGGGTGGCTACTCCGAAACGCAGCGGGTCCTCGAAGGAGAACGTAGTGGAACCCATAGTTCCCGTTGTTGACACGACATTCGCCGACTCAAGTATTGGGCGTAAAACCCGCAGCCTCATCAAGAAACCCGCAATTCTCTCCGGAACCACTACTGGGTAGGCGGAGCAGCCCTAATCTGAAGAGGAGCTAATGCCCCACTTAGTCCCCCGGGTTTCCGGAGTGGAAGACCACACCCGAAAGGACAATGATGGCCCCGTCCGATGATGCCGGCAGCCCGCTCGTGGACCAGAGAATCCTGGACCGGCTGCGCGAGGATCTCGAGGAGGACGAGGGGTACTGCCGTGTCTTCGTAGGGAATTTCATCGACTACCTCCCGCATCGCATCGGACGCCTGAAGCTGGCCCTGACCACTGGTGACCTGGACGGATCCGTGGACGCCGTCCTGAGCCTGAAGTCATCCAGCCAAATGGTCGGAGCCGAGCGGCTCGCCGGCCTGGCCAGGGCCCTGGAGGGCGAAATCCGTTCTGGAGGGCTTGACGCTGACGCCGCCGTCGTCGTCCTCCCGAAGCTCGCTGCCTCGTTCCTTAAACCCATCAGACGGTGCAGCCGGCTGACGATGAAAAGTCTGCAGGCTCAGTGTTCGCCTGGAGCCAGCCTGTAACCCACGCCCCGAACCGTCTGAAGCCAGCGCGGTTTCTGTGGCGAATCACCCAGCTTCTTGCGCAGGTTCCCCATATGTACCTCGACGGACCGTTCGTCGGCTTCGCTGATGTAACCCCCGACGTCGTAATCCTCGTCCCGCAGCCGGCGTACGAGATCCGACTTGGTCCGGACAGTCCTGCCTGCTTCCAGCAGGGCGTGCAGCAGTTCGAACTCAGTGCGGGTCAGGTTCATCTCGGCGCCGTCCACAGTCACCGTGCGGGATGCATAACTCAACTCCAGCCCGTTATGGCTGTAATTCCCGCGCTCGGGATGCGCCTGCCCATCGGCCGAGGCCTCGATCCCTGAAACTTCTGCCGGATCCGGGACGGAACGGGGACGGCGCATCATTGCAGCGATGCGTGCGCGCAGCTCCCGAGGCCGGAACGGCTTGGTGAGGTAATCGTCCGCGCCGGATTCGAGCCCGATAAGGGTATCCAGCTCCTCGGTGCGGGCCGTCAGCATCACGATGTAGGCGTCCGAGAACTCACGGATTTGCCGGGACACTTCAAAACCGTCGATGTCCGGCAGCCCGAGGTCCAGGGTGATGACGTCCGGGTTAAGGGTCTTCGCCGTCAGGACGCCCTCCGCTCCGCTGCTGGCCACGGTCACGTCAAAGCCTGCCTGGGTCAGCACCGTGCGAACCAGTTCCCTAATGTCGTGGTCATCCTCGATGACCAGTCCAACACGTGCATCACTCATAGCGCCCCCTCAGCAGCCAACGTCTGAAGTATAGCTCGCTGCGGATATCCTGCTGATATGGCCTCGCACACCTTGTCCCGTAAGTTTTCGCGCCATGACTGACCCCATGGCATGGTCGTCCGGCCGGATAAGGTTCTTTCGGCGGCCCTTCCATGAGTACCGGCTGACGGAGCGGGTGGCGCTGAGCCAGATGCCGCTGTTTGTCACGACAATCCTTACGGCTTTCCTGGTGTGGGCGTTTTTCCCGGAAACCATGAACAACCCCCTCTTTATTGCCTTCCTGGTGTCACAGCTGGCCATCATGGCTCTGTGCTACCTGGTTCCTTGGGAGCGGCTGCCCTATACAAGCTTCCTGATCATTCCGCTGCTGGATTTCGTTTCCATTGCCATGGGCAGGGAGGGTGGGCAGGAAAGCCTGGCGGGAATCAGCCTGCTGGCCGTGTTCCCGGTGATCTGGCTGTGCGCCTCAGGGTATTACCCCCGCGCAGCACTTTGGCTGTCCTTCCTGGCACCGCTTGCCATCATCTGGGTCCCTTTGGTGCTGAAGGGCAGCGTCACTGGACAGGACCTCGCGCGGTCCCTGCTCCTGCCTGTGATGATGCTGGGCATCGGCGTTTCAGTCAGCGTTTTAACCCTGAGCATGACCCGGCAGCAGCGCGAGCTGGAGGATAAAGATGCCCAACTGCAGGCCAACCTGCAGACCAGCCAGCGCCAGGAAGCGCTGCTGAATACGGTCCTGGACACTGTCCACCTGGGCGTCCTGGCCGTGGACGCCGACGGGCATGACGTGCTCATGAACCGGAAGCAGCGGATCAACCACGAACTGGCACGGCCCAAGGACATAGCGGACCCGAACGAGTCCCAGCTGCTCGTTTTCGGGCCGGACCGGAAGACGCTGGTCCCGGTTCAGGAACGCCCGGTCCGCCGTGCCGTCCTCGGGGAAACCTTCACGGATTACCTCGTCTGGCTCGGCTCAGGCAATGAGCAACGGGCCTTCGTAACCACCGCCCGGGCAATGAAGGACGCCGACGGGAAGTTCTCCGGCTCCGTGATCGCGTTCAGCGACGTCACGGACCTCGTTAACGCACTGACAGCCAAGGACGACTTCGTCTCCAGCGTCTCGCATGAATTCCGGACACCCCTCACGTCAATCCTCGGGTATGTGGAAATTCTGCTCGGCGATGAGCCGGACGAATCACAGCGGGGCATGCTGGAGATTGTCCGCCGGAATTCGGAGCGGCTGCTGACGCTGGTTTCTGATTTGCTGTCTACCCGAAACGGGCAGCTGATCGTCTCTCCGCACGCCGTCGACGTGGCTGACCTCGTTCGCAACAGCGTCTCCTCGGCCATGCCGAAGGCGGCTGCTTCCGGTGTGGCGCTGGAGGCCGACACACCGGAACGGCTGGAGGCCCACGTGGACGGGGCTCGGATTTCCCAGGTCCTGGACAACCTGGTGTCCAATGCGATCAAATACTCCCCCGGCGGCGGCAACGTGGTGGTCTCGCTGGCGCAGGAAGACGGCCACCTGGCCTGCCGGGTCACCGATACCGGAATGGGCATGAACCCGGAGGACACCTCAGAGGTCTTCGCAAAATTCTTCCGCACCAGCAGCGTCCGCAGGACAGCCATCCCCGGCGTCGGCCTGGGCTTGCCGATCAGCAAAGCGATCGTTGAAGCCCACGGCGGAACCATCGAAGTGGAAAGCACCCTGGGCAAGGGAACCACATTCACGTTCCGGGTTCCCGTCTAAGACGTACGACGGCGGCCCCCCCGGCGCGAGCGTCAACCTTCGCCGCGCGCCTGCCGGACCACTTCGCCCCAGGACTGCCGGGCAAGTTCCGCGATCGAGGCGAGGATTTCGGACGGCTGCCTGGACAGGTCCAGCGGGAACTCGACAATGTCGATGTCCGTGTTGAGGATGCGGCGCAGTTTGACCTCCCCCGACCCCGCATAGACCAGCCAGGCCGTGGGCACCGCTAAAGCCGTGCAGTGGGCAAGCATTTGGTAATGGTCTGCCGTGAGCGAGGCACCGAGGTCGGAGGCGGCTTTGTACTTGGTGTTGTAGACCACCACGGGCCGCCCGCCCAGCAGGTGCACAGCGTCCGGCCGCACGGACAGGCGGTCCGCATCCCGCACCGCCTCACTCAGGAGCGCGTTGTACTGGAGCCGAAGCTCCCCCGGGTACTCCGCCAACGCCTCACGCAGTGCCGTGCCGACGAAGTCCTCGAACACCTGCGCCATGTCCACCACAAAAGAAGCGGTCTGCTGTTTGCCCTGGCCGGCTTCGGCCGAGGCGTTTCGGAGGATCAGCTCCGCCAGGCGGAGGACGGGGTGGTAGCGGAGGTTCATCCGGGTGGCCGTCCACCTCGGCAGCGGGGCACCTGCTGGAAGGCGGGTGACGGCGTCGAGCTTTCCCTTGAGTTGGCGGAGCCGGCTCAGCACCTCGGGGCGGACCCGCGGCACCTGTCCCATCCGCTCCAGAGCGGCGCGAAGGATGCGGTTTTCGGCGATGTCCTCGCTGAACTCGTCGTAGGACACTTCGAGGGGCACCAGCATGCCGGGCCGCCGGGAGATCTGGTCCGAGATCCGGATTCGTCCCTTGACCGTGCGCAGTGACTCGTCCACAGTGCGGTAGCCCTGCAGCACACCGCGCCCCAAGGCGCGTTCCGCGAGCTGGGCCAATGACTCAGCGAGTGCGCTCCACAGCTCGCGGTCCTCGATGGCCGCCACGGGATCCGGACGGAACCCCTGTTCCCCGGCGTAGCTGAGCAGGAACAGGAGCCGACTGAGCCCCAGCCGGTCCTTGGGCCGGACGTCCAGCTGCACGGTGGGGGTCCGCACTGAGCCGACCTTGCCTACCGGCTCGATCCGGTATAGACCGAGGCCCATCGGCGACGCCTTAGCCAGGCCGCTGGAGTTCAGGAAGGACGCGCTGGCGGGATCCAGCCGTTCCACCATCCCGCGGGACAGTTCGTCCAGCACCAGGTGCCGGACTATTGCGCCGGGGTCAGCGGCCTGCAAGGCGTTCCAGCAGCCGGTCCAGTCCGAAGCGTTCTTCGAGCTGCGGCCGGGTCAGCTGCCCGTGGTAGTGCTCCTCGAGCAGGGGCATCAGCTCGTACTTCCAGATGCGTCGCAGCCCGTTAGGGGTCTGGGCCGTCGGCTTCATAAAGTACGACGGGCCGATCATAAGGTCCCGGTCCCACTCATCGATTGCGCTGTTCAGGACATCGAGCAGCAGCGCCGGGGTGGTGTCCAGCTGGCGTGCCTCAAGGAACCGGAGCAGCGAGCCCTTCACCGGCTCGGTCTGCGGGTGCAGCTCAATGAACGCAAAACGGCGGCGGATGGCGGCGTCCATCATGGCGATGGACCGGTCCGCGGTGTTCATGGTGCCTATGATGTAGAGGTTGTCCGGCAGTGTGAACGGCTCGTTGGGGCTGTACTGCAGGTAGATCCGGTCGTCGCGGTACTCCAGCAGGAAGTACAGCTCGCCGAACACCTTGGCCAGGTTGGCGCGGTTCATCTCATCGATGATCAGGAAGTACGGTTTCTTCTCGTTGCCCGGCTTGGCGGCTTCTTCGGCGAGGCGGCGGAGCGGACCGGCCACGAGTTTGAAGGACACCTGGCCCTCGTCCGTCTTGTCCGGCCGGTAGCCCTCAAAGAAATCCTCGTAGGCATATGAGGGGTGGAACTGGACCAGTTTGACCCGCTCGTCAGTGGTGTCATCCGCAAGCTCCGCGGCGAGGTGCTTCGCGAGGTAGGTCTTGCCGGTACCCGGCGGACCGTACAGCACCAGCTGCCGGTTCTCCTCCAGCAGCTCGGCAATCTCCTGGAGCGGCTCGAGCTCCATGTGGAGCGAGTCCGCGAAATCGCGGGTCAGCGGACGGAAGCCCTCCTGGACGGAAGGTACGACGGCGGCCGCTTCAGCATCGCCGTCGGGCTCTGTTTCCGCTTCGGCGGGCAGCAGGCCCTGCAGTGCCTGCACCACCCTGGTCAGGTCAACAACGATTCCGGGCGTGGCCAACTGCCGCTGCACGTGGCGGGGAAGGCTGGTGGTGGTGTGGCCTTCGTCGAACCAGCGGACCTTTCGGCGCAGCCGGCGGTTGTCCTCGTTGTGTTCGGGCTCGCCCAGCACCACGCCCAGCCGCACGGTGCCCGAGTGCTGGTAGAGCACCAGGTCCCCGGGTTTCATGACGGTCAGGAATGCAAAGACCGCGGTTTTGGTGTCCTCGCGCTCCACGTAGCCGAGGTGCTTGTAGTCCTCGTCCACGGCGTGCTGGACCACCCCTGCCGTGACGCCGGGGCCCAGCAGGCGGAGATGTTCGACGTCGAGCGTCACCTTCTCCTCGCCCTGCCAGGCGGTGAGCAGCTCGGTGTTGTCGCTGTGAGTGCGCAGCAACCACGCCCGCCGGCCGGGATCGCCTACCTTGCGCCACTGGCTGACCAGCTGGCGGGCGTGCCAGTCGATGCGCTGGCCTGCCTGCTCGTCAAGGTGCAGGCGGATGCGGTGGATGTCGGCGGTGACGTCCTCTTCGGCGTCGCCCTTCGCGCCGCCCACCAGCGAGGCGAAGGCGTCACGGATTTCCTGGCGTTCCACGTCCGCGACCACCGGTTCAAAGTAGGTGGGCCAGGTGAGGAACTCGATGCTGCGGCGGATGGCCGGCTGGTCCCCCGGCGTTGCGGCGGCCAGATGGTGGAACTTCAACGGGTCCTGCAGCGCCTCGGCAATGTCCGCCGTCGGCTGCTGGTCCACGTGCTGTACAAAACGGCACAGCCATTTCAGGTGGTCCCAGATGGTCCAGTTGAACTCGGCGGTCCGGTCACGGATGACGCCGTGGTCCGTCAGCCCCTCATAAAGCTCCTCGGGCAGGTCCAGCGGAGGCTCGAGCCAGGAGGCGGCCTCGGCGACGCGGGCGCGCTTGACCTTCAGAGACTTCACCTCATGGGCCAGCGGCAGCGACTGCAGGAACAGCAGTTCGACGGCAAGCTGCTTCGCTTCCCGGGATGCGCCGCCCAGGTTCTGCCGGAGGTTTGTCATCATGGGCGCCTTCGGATCAGGCGTGCCCCGTTCCAGCCTTTCCAGGAGTTCCGCCGCGGCCTCGGACGTCCACGTCATGGTGCGTCCATCCAGTGCTGACGGCTTGCCGAGGAGCCCGGGACCAAGCACAAACCACGCGGCGTCCTCGATTTCCTTCGAGATGCCGAGGGCGCGGGTCATGGCAGCAGTGGAAGTGGGGGTCATGGATTCAAACTTACAGGGTGAAGCTGAACGGGTGCTCAGAGCCCTGCCCACGCCCCCTGTCCCGGGCTGCTACTTGACCGCTCCCGGCTTCTTCCGGCCGAAGGTGAAGTAGCCCACCGGCCCGATGAAGTTGATGAAGGATGCCGCCCGCCACGCCGCCTTCGGACCGTTGATCATTGCCGCCGGGCGCTTGGAGATGTCGCGCTGCGCTGCCACCAGGAGGGACACCTGTGCGATGCCCACCAGTATGGTGCCGGCCTTAGCGGACGGGGACATTTCCTTCCAGGTCTTTTTCTGTGCCATGGCTACTCCTCTTTGGTTGGGTTTTCAGTTTCCGGTGCAGGCAGTTCCGGCGCAACGGGCTGCACCGGCTAAGGGGACGCCCGGCGCAACGTGCACGTGGCGCCTGCGAAAATCCACTTCATGCTGTGAACGGCGCCATCCGTTCCTTTTGTTCAGGCGTGAGGCGCTGCACCCGGCCTGTCGCTTCGTCCACAAACGCCAGGTGGCTGCTCGCCTTCACGCAGTCCTCCCCCGTGACCGGGTCCTGGACCAGGTAGTGGATATCGAAACTGGCTCCCTTCACGGCACCGATCCACACCTGGACCACAGCAGGGATGTTCCGGTACTCCAAGGTTCTGACGTAGCGGATCTTGTGGTCCACCACCAGCGCCATGGTGCCGTCCGGGACGTCGTTGAAGAGGGAGACATGGGGCTCGATGCCTGGCAGCCCCGCTCCCCGCGGCGGCCCGAAAGCGCCGATCCGCGCTTCCTCAAGCATCCTTACGATCTGCACGTTGTTGATGTGCCCGTAGGCGTCCATGTCCCCCCACCGCATTGGAACCAGGACCTCGATCCGCCGCCCGCCGTTGCTGTCCGGCTTCTGCGGGTCATGCTGCAGGGGTGGGCCCTGCTGCGCCGTCGCGTTCTCCTGCGCCGGTGCCTCCTGCGCGCTCAGCTGTGCACCGCCGTCGAATCATCCACCGGCAGTGCCCCGGCGTCGGCACCGGCGAACTGGGACATGTACAACCGGTAGTAGGCGCCCTTGGCAGCAAGGAGGACCTTGTGGTTGCCCTGCTCCACAATCCTGCCGTTCTCCATCACCAGGATGGTGTCGGCGTCGCGGATGGTGGAGAGCCGGTGGGCGATCACGAAGCTGGTGCGGTCCGTGCGGAGCGCAGCCATGGCCTTCTGCACCAGCAGTTCAGTGCGGGTGTCAACGGAGCTCGTGGCCTCGTCGAGTATCAGCAGCGACGGGTTGGCCACGAAGGCTCGGGCGATGGTGATGAGCTGCTTTTCGCCGGCGCTGACGTTGTTGCCTTCCTCGTCGATCACGGTGTCGTATCCGTCGGGCAGGGCACGAACGAAGCGGTCAACGAAGGTGGCCTTTGCCGCGGCCATGACCTGTTGCTCCGTGGCGTCCAGGTTGCCGTAGCGGATGTTGTCGTAGATGGAACCGCCGAACAGCCAGGCGTCCTGGAGCACCATGCCTACCTTGGAGCGCAGTTCGGACCTGCTGAGGTGGGTGATGTCCACACCGTCCAGGGTGATGGAGCCGGAGGTGAGCTCGTAGAAGCGCATCACCAGGTTGACCAGGGTGGTCTTTCCTGCACCGGTGGGCCCAACGATGGCGACGGTATGCCCCGGTTGCGCGGTGAAGGACAGGTCTTCGATCAGCTTCTTGTCTTCCGTGTAGCTGAAGGTGACGTTCCTGAACTCAACGTGCCCGTCCGTTTTGGCCGGCAGGTGCTCGGTGGCCGTCTCAATGTCCTGTTCTTCGGCATCCAGGAATTCGAATACGCGCTCGGATGACGCCACGCCGGACTGGAGCATGTTGGCCATGCCGGCCATCTGCCCCAGCGGCTGCGTGAACTCGCGGGAGTACTGGATGAAGGCCGTGGCGTCGCCCAGGGACATGGAACCCGAAGCCACCCGGAGTCCGCCCACAACGGCGATGCCAACGTAGCTGAGGTAGGAGATGAACTGCATCACCGGAAAGATGATGCCGGACACGAACTGGGCGCCGAAACTGGCCTTGTACAGGGCCTCGTTGCGTTCCTCGAACCGTTCCAGCATGTCTGCGTCCCGCCCGAAGACCCGCACCAGGTCATGGCCGGAGAACGACTCCTCGATCTGGCCGTTCAAAGCACCGGTGTTTTTCCACTGGGCGGCAAAAAGCTTCTGGCTGCGCGAGCCGATGATCCCGGCAGCGACGCCGGACAGCGGAAGGGCCACCAATGCAATGAGGGCCAGCTGCCAGGAGACGATGAACATCATGATCACAATGCCGATGACGGTCAGCAGCGAGTTGATCAGCTGCGCGAACGCCTGCTGGAGCGCCTGCTGGATGTTGTCGACGTCGTTTGTTACCCGGGAGAGGACGTCACCGCGCTGGCGGGTGTCAAAGTAGTTCAGCGGAAGCCTGTTGAGCTTCTTTTCGGTGTCATCGCGGAGCCGGCGGATTACCTTCATCACGATGCGGTTCAGGACGTAGCCCTGCAGCCACAGGAAGACGTTGGCAACAAAGTACATCAGCAGCACCACGGCAATAAGGAAGGACAGCTTCTGGAAGTCGATGCCGCTTCCGGGCACCAGCTCCATCTTGGAGATCATGTCCGCGAAGTTGTCCTGCCCCTGCTGGCGCAGTCCCTCCACGAACTGCTCCTTGCTGGCACCGGCCGGGAGCTGCTTGCCAACCACGCCGCCAAAGATCACGTCCATCGCCTGGCCCAGGATCTTGGGGGCGACCACGTTCAGGACCACCGCGACCACCACCATGGCCACCACGGCGTAGATGCCCGCGGCCTCGGGCTTCAGCAGACCCAGCAACCGCTTGGCGGACGGCCAGAAGTGCTCAGCTTTCTTGGCCGGCATGCCACCGAACATGTCGCCGTCGGCTTCGGAAGGCTTGTATTCCTCCTCGAAGAATTCCTCGTCCCCAGCCAGTGCGTCCGCCACCGGCTCCGCCTCAGGCTGGTCGCGGGAAGCTGCTGGCTGGTTCATGTCGGTGGAGTCTTTCCTGCGGGGGCTCATGCCATCTCCTCCACGCTCAGCTGGGATTCAACAATCTCCTGGTAGGTGGGTGAGGTTTCCAGGAGTTCCTCGTGTGTTCCGCGGTCCACGATGCGGCCGTTGTCCAGCACCAGGATCTGGTCCGCTTCGGTGATGGTGGAGATGCGCTGGGCCACGATGATGACCGTGGCGTCGGCGGTGGTGCGCTTGAGCGCGGCCCGGAGGCGGGCGTCGGTGGCAACGTCAAGGGCGGAGAAGGAGTCGTCAAAGAGGTAGACCCTGGGCTTGGTGACCAATGCACGGGCGATGCAGAGGCGCTGCCGCTGGCCGCCGGAGACGTTGGTACCGCCTTGGGAAATCCGGGAGCCCAGCCCATTTTTCTTGTCCCGGACAAAGTCGGCTCCCTGTGCCACCTCAAGGGCGTCCCAAAGTTCCTGGTCCGTGGCCTCGGTTTTTCCGAAGCGGAGGTTGTGTTCGATGGTGCCGGAGAACAGGTAGGGCCGCTGCGGAACCAGGGCCACGCGCTTGGTGATCTCCGCGCGGTCCAGATTGCTGACCGGCACGCCGTCCAGCAGCACCTCCCCCTCAGCGATGTCGTAGAGGCGCGGCAGCAGGGACAACAGTGAGGTCTTCCCTGCGCCCGTGGCACCGATGATCGCGATGGTCTCGCCCGGCTTGGCGGTGAAGCTGATATTGCTCAGCACCGGCGACTCCGCGCCCGGGTACGCGAAGGTGACGTTTCGGTACTCCACCACGCCGGCCAGTTCAGCGGGGGTCTCGGGCCGTTCGGGATCGTTGATGGAGGGTTCGACGTCGAGCACCTCACCGATGCGGTCCGCACACACGGAGGCTCGCGGAATCATCATGGCCATGAACGTGCCCATCATGACCGCCACCAGGATCTGCAGCAGGTACTGGAGGAATGCGGTAAGTGCGCCCACCTGCATCTCGCCTGAGTCCACGCGCTGGCCGCCGAACCACAACACCGCAGCGGTGGACAGGTGCAAAATCATGCCAATGGCCGGGAACATCAGGACAAACAGGGCGCCGATCTTCAGGGATACGTCCGTCAGGTCCTTGTTGGCCTCGCCGAAGCGCTCGGTTTCGTAGGGTTCGCGGACAAAGGCACGCACCACCCGAATGCCGATGATCTGTTCGCGCAGGACTCCGTTGATGCGGTCGATCTTCTTTTGCATGGCGCGGAAGAGCGGCATCAGGCGGACTACCAGGTAGCCCACCACCACCAGCAGCACGGGCACGGAGACCCAGACCAGCCAGGACAGGTTAAGGTCCTCGCGCAGGGCCATGATGATGCCGCCGATGCACATGATGGGAGTGGCCACCATGAAGTTCAGCCCCATGAGCACCAGCATCTGGACCTGCTGGACGTCATTGGTGCCGCGCGTGATCAGGGTGGGCGCGCCGAAGGTGTTGACGTCCTTCGCGGAGAAGCTGGTGACCTTCCGGAACACCCCTCGCCGAAGGTCACGCCCTACGGCCATGGCGGTCTTGGAACCGTAGTACACGCCGGCGATGGCCGTTCCCACCTGGATGAACGCGACGAGGAGCATTACTCCGCCAGTGCGCCAGATGAAGTCGGTGTCCCCGAGGGATACCCCTTCGTCGATGATCTGGGCGTTCAGGCTGGGGAGGTACAGCGCAGCGATGGTGGACGCCAGCTGGAGAACGATGACGGCCACAATGTATGGCATGTACGGCCTGGAATACCGCCGTATGAGGGTAAGGAGCATGCCCACGGGTCCTTAGGAAGAGTTCGCGAAGTGGTGAGGCTTAAGTAGTACCAGCCGGGGCTGACAGCCTTAGCCTTCCCACTCTACGAAACTCCTCCCGGGGGGTGGAACAGCTCCGCAAAAGATCATCCGGGAGGAGTAGTGCCGGCGGCTTACCGGGCAGCGGAGGCGGGGACCGCCGTCGTGCCTTCCTTCTCCTGCGCCGCCGACTCCGCAGGCTGGATGTCCACGGTGCGCCGCAGCGGCTTTTCCTTGATGAACAGCACGGAGACCAGCGCGACGACGGTCACGGCGGCCGAGATCAGGAAGACTTCCGCGGTGGCGTCGCCATAGGCTGCCCGCATAATGTCGCGGACAGGCTCCGGCATGTGCGCGAGGTCCATGCTGGAACCGGCCGAGCCGCCCTGCACCGGGATTCCGGCTGCTGCCAGTCCCTTCGTGGCAAGTTCACTGACCCGGTTGGCCAGAATGGCGCCCAGAACGGAGACGCCGATGGCGCCGCCCACGGACCGGAAGAACGCCACGGAGGCGCTGGCCGTTCCGATGTCCGCAGCCCGGACCGTGTTCTGCACCGCCAGGACGAGGTTCTGCATCAGCATGCCCAGGCCCAGACCGAGCACCGCAGTGAAGACGCCTGCGTGCCAGAGTTCCGTGGTGTGGTCCATCGTGCCGGCAAGCCCGAGGCCGCCGATCAGCAGGATGGAACCGGCAACCAGGTAGCCCTTCCACTTGCCCGTCCGGCTGATCAGCAGGCCGGATGCCACCGAGCCGGCCAGGTTTCCGGCGATCATGGGCAGGGTAAGGAGCCCGGCTTCGGTGGGGGTCGCGCCGCGGGCCACCTGGAAGTACTGGCCCAGGAAGGTGGACGAGCCGAACATCGCGATGCCCACCGCCACGGAAGCAATGATGGCCAGGGCGGTGGTGCGCTCGGAGATGATCTTAAGCGGAATGATGGGCTGCTCCACCTTGGATTCCACCAGGACCAGCAGCGCCAGCAGGACGATGCCGCCGCCCACCATGAGGGCCGACTGCCAGGAGATCCAGTCGTAGTAGGCCGGGTTGCCCGCGAAGGAGACCCAGATCAGCAGCAGGCTCACACCGGATGTGAGCAGGATGGAACCGAGCCAGTCGATCTTGGCGGGCCGGCGCACGTGGCTGATTTTGAGGGTGACCTGCAGCAGGATCAGTGCGACGACGGCGAGCGGCACGCACACGAAGAAGGTCCAGCGCCAGCCGAGCGGGCTGTCCACGATGAAGCCGCCCAGCAGCGGGCCGCCGGCGGTGCCGACTGCCATCACTGCGCCCATGTAGCCGGAGTACTTGCCGCGGTCCCGCGGCGGGATCATGGTGCCGATGATGGCCTGGGCCAGGGCGGTGAGGCCGCCCATGGCGACGCCCTGGATCACCCGTGCCACGAGGAGCAGCGGGATGGTTTCGGACAGGCCGGCCATCACGGAACCGGCCACGAAGATCACGATGCTGAGCTGGACCAGGACTTTCTTATTAATGAGGTCAGCGAGCTTGCCCCAGATGGGCGTGGTGGCGGCGTTGGCCAGCAGCGCGGCCGTGATGACCCAGGCGAAGTCGGTCTGCGTCCCGTGCAGGTCGGACATAATGGTGGGCAGCGCGTTGGCCACGATGGTGCTGCTGAGGATCGCCGTAAAGAAGGCAGCCAGGAGCCCGGTGAGGGCCTCCATGATCTGGCGGTGGGACATCTCCGGCGGCGCCTCCGCGGGTGCAGCGGACATGTGGGCCGTGGCGGCGGTTGGGCTTGCCTCGAGGTGGGTTGCCATGGTTCAGCTCCTGGGAGGTGTGGTGGTGATGGTGCCGGCCGCCTTTGCCCGGGCTGATTGCATAAGTGATTCCGTGAGCTTGTGCAGGGTTTTTGCGGTGCTGCCCGCGTCTTCCTCGCTCCAGTCGCGCAGGTAGTCCTGCAGGACGGCTGTCCGCTGCTCCTCGATGAGGCGGAGCTTCTCCGCACCCAGGGGTGTCAGGGCAACCAGTTGGGCCCGGCCGTCGTCGGGGTCCTGCCTGCGCACCACGAAGCCATGCTCTTCAAGGTCCGCGATGTGGCGGCTCAGGACCGGGGCGCTCACTCCCAGCCGCTCGGCCAAGTGAGTGGCCCGGGACTCCCCCTCACCCACGAAGCGCAGGACACCCTGGAGCGCTACTCCCGTGTCCTGACCGCGCACGCTGGCGGTGGCAATGCACCGCACAGCACGCTGAAGGTCAAAGATCTGGTACACGAGATCCGCCGCCGTGTCCGGTGCTACTGCCATTGCTTCAGCACTCCCTACTTGCTTGCCTTAAGCAACTATATCGGAAGTTGGTTGCTTTGGGAAACTAAGTGCTGGGGCGGGCAGGTTTACGCCCGGCATGGGAGATGCAACTTGTCAGTAAACATGCTTTCCATTACCTTGGTTTCAGCTTCTCCGCCTGTCCCCCATCAGGCGGAGCGGTTGCCAGAAAGGCCCTGCAGCACGTCGTGCCGCGGGGCCTTTTACTGTCTGTGCCTGTGCCGGATTCAGGCCGGCTGCCAGGTCCAGGACTGGCGCAACCTATTCGGGCAGGTGGGTGGGGGCGAACATCTTCAGGAGCGTCTCAACTACGACGACGTTGGGCCCGTCGGCCGCGAACCCCGCCTGCAGCGCCTCCCGCACGTCCTCCGGTGCGACTTTTGTGGCCGGCACGCCGAACGCTTCGGCGAGTTGGACGAAGTCCGGCCGCGCGAGTTCGGTGGCGGTTGCCTTGCCGAACGCACCCACCATGTATTCGCGCAGGATCCCGTAGCCGCCGTCGTCCACAATCAGCCACGTGACCGGCACGTTGTGCTGTTTCGCGGTGGCCAGTTCAGAGATGGAGTACATGGACGAGCCGTCACCGGAAACGGCGAGGACCCGGCCGGGTTTGCCGACGGTTTCCAGTCCCACTGCCGCGCCGATGGCTGCCGGGAAGCCGTAACCGAGCCCGCCGGCACCCTGGGCGGAGTGGAACTGGCCCTCGCGGGCGTCCCAGCAGCTCCAGCCCCAGTATGCGGAAATAGTCATGTCCCAGAAGGTCTGCATATCCGCCGGGACTGCTTCGCGGATGTCGGCCATGAACTTCAGTTCCTTGCCAAGGTCCTGGGATTCCAGCCGTGCCCGGACCTTCGCCAGCGCTTCCTTCACCAGGTCCTCGGGCGGGATTCCGTGCCAGTCCGGCCTGGTCTGGACAGACTCAATCACCAGCGCCTCGTCCAGGGCAGCCAGGGCCTGGCCGGCGTCGGCGCGGATGCCCAGGCCCGGTCGGTTCGACTCGAGAACCCGGGGTTCGGCGTCGATCTGGATGATTCGGCCGCGCGGCTCGAAGGTGAAGTAGTTGGAGGTGACCTCACCCAGGGACGAACCGATCACCACCAGGACGTCCGCGTCCTCCAGCACATCGGTCATGTAGCGGTCCTCGACCCAGGACTGCAGCGACAGCTCGTGGTTCCAGGGGAACGCGCCGTTGCCGCCCGGCGTGCAGATCACCGGAGCGCGAAGTTTCTCCGCGATGGAGAGCAGGGACTTCTCGGCCCGGCCCCGCCGCGTCCCGCCGCCCGCAATGATGGCAGGGCGTTTCGCCGACTGCAGCCACCTCACCGCCTCCCGGACCAGCTCCACCCGGGGCGGGTTGTCCGCAGCTTCGGCGAGCGCATCCTCCACCGGCGGGACCATGATCGGATCGAGCAGGACGTTCTGCGGAATTTCGATCCAGACTGGTCCCTGGGGCGAGGAGATCGCTTCGGTCCAGGCGTCCTGGATGGCGGACGGGATACCTGACGCGTGCTGGATCAGCCGCTGGCTCTTGGTGACGTTGGCGGCCGAGGCCTTCTGGTCATCGAGCTGGTGAAGCATACCCTTGCGCCTGGCACCCAGGCCCTCGAGCGGGATCTGGCTGGCCACCACCACCATGGGAACCCCGGTGGCATACGCTTCCTGCAGCCCGGCCAGGGACGTCAGGGCACCGGGGCCAGTGGACAGGAAAAGAACACCCACCTCCCCCGTTGCGCGGGAGTACCCGTCTGCTGCGAAAGCGGAGTTGTTCTCCACGCGCGACGAGACGAACTGCAGGTTGCCCCTGCCCATCGCGTCGAAGAGTCCCAGTGCGTGCTGGCCGGGGATGCCGAACACGGTTTTAGCACCCAGGGCTTCAAGGGTTTCGACGACGAGGTCCCCGCCGTTGCGGGCACCCGCGGGAGCACTGTCCCCTGCAGGAGCAGCTGCCGTCCCCGGATCGAAATCGATCATACTGCTCACTCCTTGCCGGCTGCGGCGAAGCCTGCCGGACGGCGGGCTTCCTGGCCGAGGGCCTGGGCGGCGTAGCCTGTTGCGGCTCCAAAGCGGTCACCGGCCACAGCGTTGTCCGCCATCAGGGTGACCAGTTCGTAGGCGACGTGGCTTGCGGCCACGCCGGTGATTTCGGCGTGGTCGTAGGCGGGAGCCACCTCGACGATGTCGGCGCCCACCAGGTTCATGCCGCGGAAGCCCCGGATGATTTCCAGCAGCTCGCGGCTGGTGATACCGCCGGCTTCCGGGGTGCCTGTGCCCGGTGCGTGGGCCGGATCCAGGACGTCAATGTCCACGGAAATGTAAAGGGGGCGGTTGCCGATCCGGTCGCGGACCTTGGCCACGGTTTCCAGGACACCCTGGTAGTAGACGTCCGCGGAGGTGACGATGCCGAACCCGAAGCGATGGTCGTCGTCGAGATCCTTTTTGCCGTACAGGGGCCCTCGGGTGCCGATGTGGCTGATGGCCTCGGTGTCCAGGATGCCCTCCTCGACGGCGCGGCGGAACGGCGTGCCGTGCGTGTACTCGGCACCGAAGTAGGTGTCCCAGGTGTCCAGGTGCGCGTCGAAGTGCAGCATGGCGATGGGTTCCCCGGCACGCTCTGCGGCGGCGCGGAGCAGGGGCAGGGCGATGGTGTGGTCCCCGCCCAGGGTCACGAGCTTGCTGCCGCCGCTGGTGAGGTCCAGTGCGTTCTGCTGGATGGTCTCGATGGCTTCGTTGATGTTGAACGGGTTGACGGCCATGTCCCCGGCGTCGGCCACCTGGACGTTTTCGAACGGGCTGACGTCCCATGCGGGGTTATAGGGGCGCAGCAGCCGGCTTGCTTCGCGGACGTGGTTGGCGCCGAAGCGAGCCCCTGGGCGGTAGGAGACACCCGAGTCGAAGGGAACGCCCACCACGGTGACATCCGCCTTTTTCACCTGGTCCAGGCGCGGCAACCGGGCATACGTTGCCGCCCCGGCGTAACGGGGAATGCGGGATGAATCGATGGGGCCAATGTTGCCGTTGGCTTCGATGCGCAGCTCTTCCAATGGAGGCCTCTCCTTCGAGGAGTTGAGGGACTGATGTGACTGCCATCATACAGCTTGTTTTCGCATGTGCACCAGCTGTTTACTTATTTAGCTTTCCCCCTGCAAGGGGTCAGCGCGGCGAGGCGGACGTTCCCGCCCAATTACTCCGCCACACCTTCTTACCGGCTCCGCTTCGACCGCGGAACTGCGCGGGGCCCTCAACAACTGGACTGCTTCACGCAGAGCAAGTGGGCAGGAAGGTACATGGAAAGCCGGGCCCGATACCCAGATACAACCAGCTCCACCTGCCCTGCAACCACGGCCACGGCGCAGGCTTTGTCCGGCACCGGTCCATTCGCTTCGGTGGACATCCGCTGCTGCCCGTGGCCGGAGTGGCGGATGTGGTCCTGCACTCGCTGGGGTGCCTGCCGCCACCAGCGTCCACCGCTTTGGCGACGTCGGCCATCCGGCTGCACGGCCTGCCAGTGGAGCTGCTGAAACAACAACTCCTCGCTGACCGGTCAGCGCCCGCTCTACGGGCACTTCGGAAGCTGGACCTCCGCGCCGAATCCATCGTTGAAGTGGCTGCCCAGCACCTCTTCCGCACCAACGGCGTTGCCTTCGAACCACAGGTTTCCCTGCCGGGCATCGGTCGGGTGGACTTCCTCCTGAACGGCTTCCTGATAGTGGAGATCGACGGGTTTGCGTTCCATTCACAACGGGCGGACATGCTGCGTGACCGTGACCGGAACAACTCCTCAACCGTAAAAGGCTACGCGGTTCTCCGCTACATGCCAGAGCACATCTGGTTCAACCAGGAACGGGTTCTGGCCGACATTCGCACTGCACTGGCACTCAGAGCAAGCACCGCTGGCTGACGGGGCGCGCCTTCCCGCCCAGTTACCGGCCGGCCCGCTGCAATACCGTTCCACATAACCCGCGTAAGTACCGGAGGCAGTCGGTTAACCGCTTAGGGCCACCCGACCAAGTGGACAGGAAGGCACAAGCCGGGAGAACCGGCAGGGGGCGGAGTCAGCGGCTGGCGGCCGGGACCAGGACCCAGAGGACTTCGACCGGCTGGTCCGTGGGGTTGACCCAGGTGTGCGGTTCCCGGCCGGGGAAGGTCACGGTGTCCCCGGTACTCAAGTCGTATTCCTCATTAGTGAGGATCAGCTTGATTTTGCCCTTAATAACGTGGAGAACGTCAACGTCGCAGTCCACGGCGTAGAGCTCGGATTCGCCGCGGCCGTGCGGTTCGATGCAGGCCTGGATGATCTGGATGCGCCGCTCCGAGCGGGCCGTGAGCAGGCGCTCCACGATGCCTTGGCCGCCGAGGGAGATCCGCGGCCCGTCATTGCGCTTGGTGAGGTGGGTCTCCGGCGCGGCGAACAGGTCGCCAATGGAAATTGAGAGGACTTGGCATAGCGTCACGAGCGAAGCTACGGAGGGGGACGTCAGGTCACGCTCCACCCGGCTGAGGAACCCCTTGGTAAGACCAGTAGCGTCGGCGACCTGCTCAATGGTGAGCCGCTGGGACTGTCGTGCGGCGCGGATCCGGGAGCCAATGGCAACAGGTATATTGCTCGGCTCAACTGGCAGTGCCTTCATCTGCGTACCTTTCATGGCCGGCAGCCCGGCCCCGCTCTGGAGCAATACTAATGGCCAGCCGCGTCTATGACGCCTGCATGGCGCGCAGGGTTCCGGACATCAGCAGCCTCTTGACTGTTACCACGGTCACAGCCTACTCTTTGGAAAACACCTGTTGCCTATAGGGCAATATTTGAGAACCCACTCTCACTCATCCTCATGCAGCGGTTCCCGGCCGTCCCTTTCTTCCGGAGACCACCCCAGCTGCCAAAAGCTCCAAGGAGTCCAACGTGGACGCAAATGTCATCAACATCGCCATTGTGGTGGTGTATCTTCTCGCAATGCTGGCATTCGGCTGGTGGGGCAAGTCCCGTACCAAGAACAACAGCGACTTCCTGGTCGCCGGCCGCCGGCTTGGCCCGTTCCTTTACACCGGCACCATGGCCGCCGTCGTCCTGGGCGGTGCTTCCACGGTGGGCGGCGTGGGCCTCGGCTACAAGTTCGGCATCTCCGGCATGTGGCTGGTCGTCGCCATCGGCGCCGGCGTCCTGCTCCTGAGCCTCCTTTTCGCCGGCACCATCCAAAAGCTGAAGATTTACACGGTCTCGCAGATGCTCACCCTGCGCTACGGCAGCAGGGCTACCGAGGCTTCGGGCATCGTGATGCTCGCGTACACACTGATGCTCTGCGCCACGTCCACCGGCGCCTACGCCACCATTTTCGTGGTCCTCTTCGACTGGGACCGTGCCATGGCCATTGCCGTCGGCGGCGCCATTGTGCTGATCTACTCCACGGTGGGCGGCATGTGGTCCATCACCCTGGCGGACCAGGTGCAGTTCATCATCAAAACTGTCGGCATCTTCTTCCTGATGCTCCCCTTCACCCTCAACGCCGCGGGCGGCATGGACGGCATCCGCAGCCGGGTGGATGAAAGCTTCTTCCAGATCGACGGCATCGGCCTGCAGACCATCATCACCTACTTTGTGGTGTACACCCTGGGTCTGCTGATCGGCCAGGACATCTGGCAGCGCGTCTTCACGGCCAAGACGGCCAAGGTGGCCAGGTGGGGCGGCGCCACCGCCGGAATCTACTGCATCCTTTACGGTGTTGCGGGTGCGCTGATCGGCATGGCCGCCAGCGTGGCGCTGGCCGACATCGAGATTGCCGCAAAGGACGACGTTTACGCCGAGGTGGCGCAGAGCCTGCTGCCGATCGGCATCGGCGGACTGGTGCTCGCAGCCGCCGTTGCAGCAATGATGTCCACAGCATCCGGGGCACTCATTGCGGCCGCAACCGTGGCCCGCGCCGACGTCCTGCCGTTTGTGGCGAGCTGGTTCGGCAAGAACATCAACACCGAGGACACGGACAACCCCGAGCATGACGTCAAGGCAAACCGCATCTGGGTCCTCACCTTAGGCATCGTTGCCATAGTCATCGCCATCATCACCAAGGACGTGGTTGCGGCCCTGACCATCGCCTACGACATCCTGGTGGGCGGCCTCCTCGTGGCCATCCTGGGTGGCCTGGTCTGGAAGCGCGGCACGGGTGTGGCCGCCGCCGCTTCCATGGCCGTGGGCTCGGTGGTCACGCTGGGCACCATGATCGTCCTGGAGATCAACGCCAAGGCGCCGCTGGACGGGATCTACGCCAACGAGCCCATCTACTACGGCCTGCTTGCATCCGCCGTGGTGTACGTCGCCGTTTCCCTGCTGACCAAGCCCACGGACCCCCAAGTGATGCGCAACTGGCAGCGCCGCGTTTCCGGGCAGGACAGCCGGGAGACTTCGGCAGAAGCAGTTTCGGCTCCCTAGCAGACGTCTCGGGCACGCACGACGGCGGCACCTCACCTTTGCTTTCCAGCGAAGGTGTGGTGCCGCCGTCGTCCGTTCTATTGAGCCTCGCGGAATTCGTCGTCATCCAGCGGGACCACGCGTTCCTCTGCGTCGATGATGACGGGCGGCGTTTGGACTACGGGTTCCTCCGCGTCCAGGAATTCATCCTCGGTGTCCCAGTCTTCTTCACTGACGGGCACATCCTCGGCATAGTCGTAAGCGGGATCGGCTTCTACCGAATCAAGGTGGGGCATGTCCGGGTGCTGTCCGGTGGTGTTCATTGTGCGACCTCCGTTTGTTCGCCTCTGACGTGCTCTTTCGGGTGCGCGCTGGCGTGCGCCACAGTTTCATCACAGCACCGCACGGTGCCGCGGTCAAGGGTCAGCGCGTTGGGTGCTCGAGCCCCTGAAAACCCTGCGTTTTGAGGGATACCGAAACTCCGGAGTGAGGGAAGCCAGCCGAAAAACCGCGGATTTACGCGGTAAGCTGGCGGTGCAATGGGGCCGAACCATGCCCCATCCAGCCCAGGAGTTTCCGTGTCTCAGCACGCCGATCCATACCGCCACCGCGCAGCCCCATCAGAGTCGTTTCCCTTAGATTCCGGCCCCGCCGGCAACGGCTCGTCCGGGGCCGCATTCGACCGCCGGCCGGTACCCCAGCCCACCTCCGCGGACATCCGCCGCTGGCGCCAGTACCTCGCAGACGAGCGT
The DNA here is from genome assembly GCF_059383655.1 of Pseudarthrobacter sp. Hb11. Classification (NCBI taxonomy): domain Bacteria; kingdom Bacillati; phylum Actinomycetota; class Actinomycetes; order Micrococcales; family Micrococcaceae; genus Pseudarthrobacter; species Pseudarthrobacter sp. Hb11. The sequence goes on along the minus strand of NZ_JBWZCM010000010.1, from coordinate 16,523 downwards.
GCCGAGGCAGCTGTCTACCGGGACCTGGCGCAGAACCGGCAGGGTGAAGAACGGGAGATCCTCCTGGCCCTTGCCGAAGCAGAGGGACGGCACGAGGCCCACTGGCTGGGCCTCCTCGGGGAAAACGCCGGCAAGCCCCGCCCGGCGTCGATGCGAAGCCAGCTGCTGGGGTTCCTGGCGCGGCATTTCGGGTCCGTGTTCGTACTGGCCCTTGCCCAGAGGGCAGAAGGCCGCTCCCCCTACGCCAAGGACCCCAACGCCACGGACGCGATGGCTGCCGACGAGCAGATCCACGAAGAAGTGGTCCGCGGACTGGCCACTCGGGGGCGCAACCGCTTGGCGGGAACCTTCCGCGCCGCCGTTTTCGGCGCCAACGACGGCCTGGTAAGCAACCTTTCCCTGGTGATGGGTATGGCGGCGTCCGGCGTGGCCAGCAGTGTGGTGCTGCTCAGCGGCATTGCCGGCCTGCTGGCAGGTGCAATGTCCATGGGAGCCGGAGAATTCATTTCGGTCCGCTCCCAGCGCGAACTCCTCGCGGCCACCCGCCCCACCCAGGTGACTCTGGCAGCAGCCCCCAAACTGGACATCGAGCACAACGAATTGCTGCTCGTCTATCTGGCCAGGGGTATGTCCCAGGAGGCAGCGCAGCACCGCGTTGCCGAACGCATGGGCCTCCTGTCCTGCGACTGCGACCCCAGCCTTTCCCTGCAGCCGGAGCTTCCCGAGGCAGAGGACCAGCACGAGGCAGTGGGCACGGCGTGGGGCGCGGCCCTGTCCAGCTTCTGCTTCTTCGCCTCAGGGGCCATTGTCCCCATCCTGCCGTTCCTGTTCGGCATGACCGGTGTAGCAGCCCTGGTGGTGGCAGGTGTTCTCGTGGGCCTTGCCCTGCTGGTCACCGGCGGCATCGTGGGCCTGCTCTCCGGAACGTCACCGCTTACCCGGGGCCTGCGCCAGCTCGCCATCGGGCTGGGCGCCGCGGCGGTCACCTACCTGCTCGGGCTGGTCTTCGGCACCGTCATCCACTAGCAGTAGAGCTCGTTGTCCACCAGCAGCAGGGCTCACCAGCAGTAAAGTTCGATAGCAACAGGTTCGCCGGCAGCAGCGGATGAGCGGGACCGAATATAGGGGGTGCAGTAGTGGACGGGCAGCCGCCGCGCCACGCCGGGAGGCGGGCGCGCCCTGGAAGCACCGGCCGGGCCCTTCGGTTCGTACTCACAGGTGCCCTGTTCTCCGCATCGTTGTTGGGGGCGGCGCTGGTGCTGGATGATCCCCGGTTCAAGGATTTCCTCGATGTCCGCCTTGGCCCAGGCCCGGGCGGGCAAGAGGGCCGCGTGCCCGAAGCCGGAACCGCCGGGGAAGTTGGAGGGCAGTCGGCGGCGGAGGCACGCACAGCAGCGCCGCCGGCGGGAGTCGAGGAAGAGGAAGCTCCCTTGGGGGCGCCCGTACCACCAGCGGTGGGCAGTGATTCCTACCGGTTCCTGGCGGTCAACGGCGACGGCAGCCCGGTGGGGTACTCCCCGTGTCGGCCGCTGCACTACGTCATCAATGATGAGCTGGCGCCCGCGGGCTCGGAGCACCTGGTTCCCGACGCCATCTCTACTATTTCCGCGGCCACGGGCATAAAGTTCGTCTACGACGGCACCACCACCGAACTGCCGTCTCCCCAGCGGCCGCCGTACCAGCCCGATGCCTACGGCGAGCGCTGGGCGCCGCTCCTCATCGCGTGGACCACCCCGGAAGTCGCGCCGCAGCTCAAAGGCAAAGTGATCGGCACCGGCGGCAGCACCCACTACGGCTACGACGACGGACCCAAGACCTTCGTGACCGGCGGCCTGGACCTGGACGCCCCGCAGATTGCCGATGAACTGCTGGACCCCGACGGCCACCTCTACGCCACTGCGGTCATCCTGCACGAACTCAGCCATGTCATGGGGCTGGACCATGTGGAGGACCCCACCCAACTGATGTACCCGGAGATCGGCACTCCCGAGGGGCTGTCCAATGGGGACCTCAACGGCCTCTACGAATTGGGCAAGGCACAATGCCGCAAGGACCTCTGAGCCGCCCTGCCGCGGCCGGCCATCCTGGCTAGCCCCGCAGTGTTTCCACCGCTTCGTCAACTGTGTCCACCAGAAAAATCCGGTCTGCCATCGGCCTGCCCGCGGCCAGGCTGCGGAGCATGGGCCACGCCGGGTACTGGTGTTCCCAGTGGTTCCTGCCCACCAGCACCATGGGGGTGATTTTCTCGCGGGCGCCGTAGTAGTTTTCGCAGGCGTCCTGGAAGATCTCCTGGACGGTGCCGGCGGCACCGGGCAGGAAGATGATGCCCCCTTGGCAGAGCTCGAGCAGGATTGCCTCGCGGATGGCGTTGGCGAAGTACTTGGCGATGTGGGTGGCGAAGTAGTTGGGCGGCTCATGGCCGTAGAACCAGGTGGGGATGCCCAGCGACGGCCTTCCGTCCGGGTAACGTTCGACGACGGCAGCCGCCGCCCGCGCCCACGCGGACACCGAGGGACGGAACCCCGGGACGGCGGCGAGCTTTTCCAGCGCAGCCGCCATCCCGTCGTCGCCCGCCTGGCTCAGGTAGGCGCCCAGGTTAGCTGCCTCCATGGCTCCCGGTCCCCCGCCGGTTGCCACCACGTGCCCGTCCCGGGCCAGCAGCCCGCCGAGCCGTGCTGCCTGGGCATAGTCCGCGCTCCCCCGCTGGGCCGCATGGCCGCCCATCACGCCGACAACGGACCGGGTGGAGAAGGGTCCGGAATGAATGGCTTCTTCCAGCGCATCACCGATGGCGTGGTCGTGCAGCGCCGACGCGAGGGTGGCATCCAGCCGGTGCCGCTGCCCCGGCTGAATGCTCCACTGGTAGATCTGTGCGTCCGGCAGCTCTTCATACGGGGCATCCGCGAGGCCGGCGTACAGCTCGGCCGGCGAGTACAAACCGGCCCGGTAGGGGTTGAACGGAACTGCCTCGAGGCGCGGGAAAATCAGGGCGCCCCGCCGTCGGAGAAGATCCTCCATCCCCTCGTCAAAGGAACAGCCAAGGAAAATGGCGCCCTCAACGTTCACCTGCTCCAGGGCCGCGGCCCGCCCGCGCAGGTCCAGCGACTGGGCATGCCAGCCGTCCAGGTCCACTCCGCGCGCGCTGACCAGCCGATCGAAGGTAGCGAGATCGTCCACCTCAAGGCTGCGGGGGCTGGGGCCAAGATTGCCGGAGAGATTCATGCGTTAAACTGACGCGCCAGAAATCGGTTGCTCATCCGCCCAGCCTAGTAGGACGCTCCCGGGTGGGCTCCCCTGCGGAGTCCTTGGCGGGCCCAAAAGTGCCTGCTATTATCGTCAACAAAGGCAGTATGTCCTATCAAGCGAACATAGGCTGACATTCGCGGGTCCGGGCAGACCGGGCGCCGCGGCCACAAGGGAGCGCTTCATGGCGAATCAACTAAACCTCAGCATCGACCGCTCTTCGCCGGTGCCCCTTTACCATCAGGTGGTGCAAGGCATCGAAGCGGCCATCCACACCGGAGTGCTCCCTCCCGGCAGCCGGCTGGACAACGAGATCGATCTTGCCGCCCAGCTCAACCTGTCCCGGCCCACCATGCGCAAAGCCATGGACGAACTAGTCCGATCCGGGCTGCTGGTGCGCAAGCGCGGTGTGGGAACCCAAGTGGTTTCCAGCCAGGTCCGCAGGCCGCTGGAACTCTCCAGCCTCTACGATGACCTCAGTAATAACGGCAGCAAACCCACAACCGAGGTCCTCAGCTTCTCCCATATTGAAGCCGATGCGGCCACCCGGGAAGCCCTACATCTCCCCGCCGGGGCCAAGGTCTATCACTTCACCCGCCTGCGCAGGGTGGGCGGCAAACCCTTGGCACTGATGGAAAATTGGGTGCGGGATGACATCACGTCCATTGACGAAGCCCAGCTCAGCGAGCAGGGGCTCTACGGCATCCTGCGCAACGGCGGCGTGAACTTCCGGCTCGCTTCGCAGCGCATCGGAGCGATGGTGGCCAACGACTACCAGGCACCCCTGCTGGAAACCGAACCCGGCTCGGCCCTGGTGACCATGGAGCGCACCGCCGTGGACGACACCGGACGCAATGTGGAAACCGGCCACCATGTCTACCGGGGCGATTCCTACAGTTTCGAAATGACCCTGGTGCAGCGCTGAGCCCGACGAACCACTGACACGGCGCAAAGCGCTGAACCCTCGCAGGCGCCACATCCGGGCGCCTGCTCCTGAAGGAGAGAGCAAAATCTATGGCCAACTGGGTATATCCGCTGGGTTCCGCCGCCGACGGCAGCTGGGACGTTTCGTTGGGAACATCCGATTCAGCACTCAAGGTCGACGGCTGGCACCACACGGGATTGAGGGTCGCAACGCTCGGGCCAGGCGCCGCCGTCGAACTTCCGCCCTCTGCCGAGGAGCGCATCGTGGTGCCGCTCAACGGTTCCTTCACGGCCGCCGTGGACGGTGAGGACTTCACATTGGCCGGCAGGGCAAGCGTCTTCAACGGCCCCAGCGACGTGCTGTACACAGGCACCGGAAAAGCCCTCACCATCAGCTCTGCCGACGGCGGCAGGGTGGCGGTGGCGAGCGCGCCGGCCAAAACGTCCTACCCCACCCGGCTGGTGACCGCTGCTGAAATTCCGGTGGAACTGCGCGGGGCGGGAAACTGCTCCCGCCAGGTGCACAACTTCGGCACGCCGGCCGCGCTGGAAGCTGACCGCTTCATCGTCTGCGAAGTCATCACACCGGCGGGCAACTGGTCCTCCTATCCTCCTCACAAGCACGACGAGGAGAAGGATGGCGAGACCAGCCTTGAGGAGATCTACTACTTCGAGACACAGATGGCGGCCGGTTCGGCTGCACCCGCGGACGGCGATGCCATCGGCTACCAGCGGGTCTACGCCTCGGACGAGCGGCCCATCGACGTGTCCGCGGAAGTCCGCACCGGGGACGTTGTGTTGGTTCCGTACGGCTGGCACGGTCCTGCCATGGCTGCGCCCGGGTACGACCTGTACTACCTCAACGTCATGGCGGGGCCCGGTCCGGTCCGCGACTGGCTCATCAGCGACGATCCGCACCACGGCTGGATCCGCCAGACGTGGGAGGGCCAGGACATCGACCCGCGGCTGCCCTTCACGGGCTGAGCGCCCGAAACAACTGATGACGGAAACAATTGATGCTCCGTACCGCACTGCGGAACGGAGCATCAGTTGTTACGGAAAGACCTTTAGCTGGCCACCTTCTGGGCAACACGCACCGGCACTCCGGTGGCCAGGGACTCCTGTGCAGCGTCCGCCACCCGGGACGCCATCACGGCGTCCTCCGGGGTGCAGGGATTCTCGCGCAAACCCAAAATCAGCTCCACAAACGCCGCCATCTCGGCGCGGTAGGCGGCACCAAACCTTTCTGCGAAGGTATGGTGCGGTTCACCGGCGGGAAAGCCGACGCCGGCTTCTGCCGAGGCGAGTGCTGTTTTGTCATCAAGCCCCACCAGCAGCGACCCCCGGGACCCCTGGATCTCCAACCGGACGTCGTGGCCGGCCCCGTTGTAACGGGTAGCGGAGACCGAACCCAAAGTCCCGTCGTCGAACGTCACTAACGCAAGTACGGTGTCCACGTCCCCCACTGCACCGATGGCGGGATCTCCGTTATTGGAACCCTTCGCGAACACTTCCACGATCTCCCTGCCCGTCAACCAGCGCAGGATGTCGAAATCGTGCACCGAGCAGTCCCGGAACAAACCGCCTGAACCGGCCAGGAACTCGACGGGCGGCGGCGCCATGTCACACGTGAGCGCGCGCAGCGAATGGATCCAGCCGAGCTCACCCGCCTGGTAGGCACGCCGCGCTTCGAGGTAACCGGGGTCAAAGCGCCGCTGGTGGCCAATTTGCACCACACCCTGCCGCTCCCGGACATACTCCAGCACCGGCAGGGCGTCATGAACATCCAACGCCACGGGCTTCTCGCAGAAGACCGGGATGCCTGCGTCAACGCCTGCCTTGATGAGGCCGGGATGGGTGCCGGTACCGGTGGCAATCACCAGACCGTGCAGGCCGGAGGCGAGCAGCGCCTGCACAGAAGGGAGGAACTCGGCGCCCAGGCCGGCCGCGACGGTCCTGGCGTGCTCTTCCACTACGTCCGTCAGCTTGAGGCTGACTTGGATACCTTTCTGGTTCAGGACACCGTTGAGCGCCACGATGTTGTCTGCGTGCATGGCCCCGATCCGGCCCACGCCAACCAATCCGAGCGTTACATTCTTCATCGTTTTTCCTCTGCATAAACGGTGAAGGCGCTTCGAAAGGCGTCGAGGGCGGCGTCGCTGTCATCCTTGGCCCAGGCCTCCATGCCCACGGTGCCCTTGTATCCAAGCTCGGCGAGGGCCCAGGCTACAGCCGCGTAGTTGATCTCGCCGGTTCCAGGTTCGCAGCGGCCGGGAACATCAGCCACTTGGATTTCGCCAATGTACGGCAGGGCGGTTCGCACCAGTTCGATGAGGTTCCCCTCGCCCAGTTGGGCGTGATAAAGGTCCAGCATCAGCTTGGCGTGGGGATGCCCGGCCGCTTGCACCAGGGCGAGCGTGTCTTTTGCCCGCGCAAGGGGGATGCCAGGGTGGTCAAGGATGGTGTTGAGGTTTTCCAGGCAGAACGTGATGCCGTGCTTCTCTCCCAGGTTTCCGAGCCGCTCCAGAGTCCGCGCGCCGGTGTCCCACATCCTGCCGGTGGGGCGGTACACAGGGCGGGCAGCGTGGCCGTCGATGAGTTCCGCCGGATGTACCACCATGCGGCTGATTCCCAACTCCAGGGCCGTGGGGATCAGCGTTTCGGCAGTCCGCACTACGTCATCGGCGGTATCGGGGTCTACCAGGCTGCCTGAGGTGTAGCCCGTCATGGACGAGAAGACGGCACCCGTGGCCTTCAACGCCTGGATGTCCTTGCCCCGCGAATCCCACAGTTCGACGTCGAAACCGGCTTCGTGGATCCGACGCACCCGTTCCGCGAAGGGAAGGTGGGTGTAAACCATTTCCGCGCATACTGCCAGGCGCATCAAACGGCTGCCTTCTGCGTGACAGCAACGGGCGCCCCGGACTTGACTGACTCAATGCAGGCCAGGGCCATGGCCAGGGCACGGCGGGCGTCTGCAGCGCCGGGGGTAAGGGTGAAGCCGGACGACGGCAACTGCGTACCGTCGCGCCTTGCCTGCACCTCACCGGCAAAGTCGGCAAGTTCGTCCGTGTAGGCCTGGCGGAACAGCTCGACGTTCAGCCGCGGGGTGTCGGCGGACAGCCCCTGCGCTGTGTACCGGCGGGCCGCCGTTTCCGTGGCGCGGCCAGCCTGGACCATTCCCTTCGAGCCGAACACCTCGCCGCGGATGTCATACCCGTAGAGGGCGCTGAAGTTCGCCTCGGCCACGGCCACGGCTCCGTTGCTGTAACGGATGGTCACTACCGCGGTGTCCAGGAACCCCTGGTCACGCAGGGAGGGTTCCACGAGCGCGTCCGCCACGGCGTAAACCTCTACCGGCTCGGCACCTTCGTTGAACCAGTTGAGGGTGTCGAAGTCGTGGATGAGGGTCTCCAGGAAAATGGTCCATGCCGGGACCCGGGCCGCGTTGGGGATGCTTCCGTTGCCGGGGTCCCTGGTCAGCGAGCGCAGGAGCTGCGGTGTTCCGGCGATGCCGGCGGCGAGGTCCTTCTTGGCGGCCTGGAAGTCGTCAGCGTACCGGCGGTTGAAGCCGATCTGGAAGTGCACGCCCGCATCTTCGACCGCTGCGAGCGCGGCGTTGAGTTCCTCCAGGCCCTGCCCGGCCGGCTTCTCGCAAAAGACATGCTTCCCGGCTGCTGCAGCCTGTGCAATGAGGGACGCGTGGAACCGGGCCGGGCTGGCGATGATGACGGCGTCAATCTCCGGATCGGCCAGGATGTCCTCGGCGTTGGCCGTCACCTTCGCCGTGTTCAGCTCCTCGGCAAGGGCCTGGGCAGATTCGACATTGGGGTCTGCGATGGCCGCCAAAACGGCGCCGGGGACGCGGCGGGCAATGCTGTCTGCATGGAACGCGCCCATCCAGCCCGAGCCGATAAGCCCGATTCGAACAGGCGCCGGGCCTGTTGTGAGGTGGTGGGTGATGTAAGCCAAAGGCTCGTCCTTTCAATAGTGGAACAACAAGGGTGCAGACGGACTGCTAGGCGTGGCGCGCGCTGCTGCCCCTGGGGACTTCTGCCGTTCCGGCGACGCCGGCAACTTCGGCCTGTACTTCCTGTACTACGTCGCCGTGGCCGCCGAGCTGCTCAAGTTCGTGCGCAAGTTCGGCAAGCTCCGCGCCTCCGGCCATCTGGGCGGTGAGCTCGTCCAGGGTGATGTCCTTTTTGTCGTAATAACCGATTGATTTGCCCCGCTTAAGCAGGAGGAACCGGTCCCCGACAGGGAAGGCGTGGTGCGGGTTGTGGGTAATGAAAATGACCCCGAGTCCTCTGTCCCTGGCCTGGAGGATGTAGCGCAAAACTACGCCCGACTGCTTAACGCCGAGGGCCGCCGTCGGCTCGTCCAGGATGAGGACTTTGGCGCCGAAGTACACGGCGCGTGCGATGGCGACACACTGTCGCTCCCCGCCGGAGAGCTGGCCGATGGGCTGTTCCACATCGCGCAGGTCAATACCCATCTCGGCCAATTCCTTGAGCGTGATGGCCTTCATCTTCTCAACGTCCATGCTTTTGAACGGTCCGAAGCCGCGAGTGAGCTCGGAGCCGAGGAAGAAGTTGCGCCAGATCGGCATCAAGGGCACCACCGCGAGGTCCTGGTAAACGGTGGCGATGCCGGCGTCGAGGGCGTCGCGGGGTGAATCAAACTTCCGTTCCTCGCCCATGATGTTCAGTGTCCCGGCGTCGTGCTGGTGCAGGCCCGCGATGATTTTAATCAGTGTTGACTTGCCCGCACCGTTGTCCCCCAGCACGCAGGTGACGCGGCCGTTGTCCACGGCCATGGTGACGTCGCTCAGCGCAATGATGTTGCCGTAGTGCTTGCCGACTCCCTCGAGGGAGAGCAGGTGCACGGGAGTGTGGGTGAGGGGGTCACGCTCATTCTGGAGCAGTGTTTGCTGGTCGATCTCTTTGGCATTCATTTCTCGGGCCCCTTACTTCAGTTCCGCGCGGCGCTTGACGATGAGGTTGACGATGGTGGCGAGCAGCAGCATCAGGCCGAGGAAGAACTTGAACCAGTCCGGGTTCCACTGCGCGTAGACGATGCCCTTGTTGGCCATGCCGAAGATGAACGCGCCGATCGCGCCGCCCACGGCCGAACCGTAGCCGCCGGTCAGGAGGCACCCGCCAATCACTGCTGCGATGATGTAAAGGAACTCGTTGCCCACACCCTCACCGGACTGGACGGCGTCGAACGCGAACAAGTTGTGCATACCCAAGACCCATCCGCAGAAACCGACTGCCATGAACAGGCCGATCTTGGTCGCCTTCACGGGAACGCCCACTGCGCGGGCAGCATTGGCGTCGCCGCCTACTGCGAAGATCCAGTTGCCCACTTTCGTCCGCATCAGCACCCAGGTTGCAACAGCAACAAGTGCGATCCAGATGAACACGGTGTTCTTGACTTCGATGCCGGCGATGTTCACCGAGGACGCGAACACCGCACGGGCGGAGTCGAAGCCGTCCATGTTGGAGATCGAGGGTGAGGACACGGACCCGCCGATCAGCCGGGTCAGGCCCAGGTTCAGGCCGGTCAGCATCAGGAACGTCGCGAGGGTGACGATGAAGCTGGGCAGTTTGGTCTTCATCAGGATCCAGCCGTTGATGAAGCCGATGCCCACCGACACGACCAGGGCAAGGCCGACACCGACCCAGACGTTCGTGCTGAAGTACCAGCTGAACATCGAAGCGGTCAGGGCCGAGGAGATCACGGCAACACCGGTGGACAGGTCGAATTCCCCGCCGATCATCAGCAGGGACACCCCCACCGCCATGATCCCGATCGTGGAACTGCCATAGAGAATGGTCGCCAGCGCATTGGGCTGGGTAAACGTTGAGGACACCAACGCGAAGAAGATAAACAGCACGATCGCACCTACCAGGGCGCCGACCTCGGGCCGGCCCAACAGCTTCTGGAACGCACTGCGCCTGGCCACACGCTCGTCGGACACCGCCGACTTTGTGGTCGTTTTTGTCTGGGTCATAGTCATGATAATTCTCCTTGCTGCCGGGCCGGCCTTCACCGGCCCGGCCAGCGGGCTGTTAGCGGATACCCTGTTCGGCGAACTTCAGGACATCAGCGGCGTTGGACTGGTCGACGATTGCCGGGCCGGTCAGGACCGACTGTCCGCCGCCGAGCCTGAATCCACCCCGCTGGTTCTGCCACAGCGCATCCACTGCACCGTAGCCCTGCAGCCACGGCTGCTGGTCCACCGTGAACAACACACTGCCGTCAGATACTTTTTGGGCAAGTTCCTTGTTCAGGTCAAAGCTGGCAACCTTGGCAGAACTACCGGCGGTGGCCACTGACTTTAGGAGCGTCAGGGTAATGGGCGCACCCAGGCCGATGATGACATCAGCGTCCTTGGATGCCTGGAGCTTCGCGGTGGCCGTCGATTCGACCGACGTCATGTCCGCTCCGTTTACGTACAGGATTTCCGTGCCGGGTACCTTGGTCTTCACGCCGGCACACCGCGCCTCGAGGCCCACGTGCCCCTGCGCCTGAATGACGCACACCGGGTGCTTGTAGCCACCCTCTGCCAGCCGTGAACCCACCGCCTGGCCCGCGAGCTGCTCGTTGGAGCCGAAGTGGGTGAACGCTCCCAGCTGCGCAGAGGCTGCTTCGCCGGCGTTGAAGCTGACAATCGGAATGCCTGCATCGGCGGCTTTCTTCAGCGCCTCCTTCAAGGCGTCCGGCGTGGCCAGGGTTACCGCAATGCCGTCCACCTTCTGGTCGATGGCCTGCTCGATCAGCTGCGCCTGCCGGCCGGCCTCAGGATCGGAGGTGTAGAGCAGTTCAACGTTGTCCTTCGCGGCCGCCTCCTCGGCTCCCTTTCGAACCGTGTCCCAGAAGGTGTCACCCGCAGGGGCGTGGGCGATCAACGCAATCTTCATGCGCTCGGTTGTGGCGACCTGGCCGCCGCCACCGCCGTTCGCAGCTTCGGGCGCCCTCCCGCCGGTGCTCGAGCACGCGCTCAAAGCCATCATCGGTACTACTGCCGCCACCAGAGCAGCCTTGCGCCAAGAAAAATTAGCCACCTAAATCTCCTTTGATCTCTCAGTCCCCGGGCTGCCACTCTGCAGCCGCCGGAGCACTGTCTACCTCGATCATGGTGATCCAACTCACGAATGTCAATAGTTTGTCCTGACATTAGGATGTTTTGACGTAGAGCGACCCTTATTACCCCTGGGATCGTGGCGGCGCGGTGGTGCTCCGGACCACCAAGGCGGGCTCGATCAGCTTGCGCTGCGGGCCAGCCGACGCGTCCCGGATACGGGCCAGCAGCGCGTGGGCAACATCCACCCCCACCAGGTCGCTTCGGTTGTCCACGGACGTCAGCTGGAGGTAGCGCGACTTCGCCAAGGTGGAGTTGTCGTATCCGATCACGGAAATGTCCGCTGGAACCGCAAGACCGCGCGCCTTGACGGCACCGAAGGCGCCCAGTGCCATCGTGTCGTTGGCAGCGAAGATGGCTGTGGTGTCCGGATGGTGGTCCAGCAGCCAGGACGCCGAGGCGTACCCGTCCTCCTCGGACGTGCCACCAGCCTCCCCCACGATGAGCGGTTCGGAGCCGGACCCCCGCAGCCGGTCGCGGAAGCCTGCCAGTCGATGGGCGGCAGCGCCGCCTGAGCCGGTGAGGTGGCCGATCCGCCTGTGCCCAAGCGCCAGCAGGTGGTCCGCGGCCATGGCGCCGCCGCCGTCGTCGTCGTTCGTGATGAGGTCAGCGCCCGACGGCACGCCGTCGCGCCATCCGGCCACCACGGAGGGCACCCCCATGCCGGCCAGCATGAACGCGCTGGGCTCCGCCGCGATCACCAGCCCGTCAACGTGCATGGCAAGCAGTCCGTCCACGGCTTCCTTGATACGGTTCTCGCCGGGCCGGGAATCGGCCAGCATCACATGGTAGCCATGGTCGGTAAGCGCCGACTCCATCCCCCGGAGCAGGTCGACAAACCAGAGGTTCCGGTAGTCGTCAATGACCAGGCCGATGCTCTTAGTCCGGCTGCTGGCGAGCGTCGTGGCGGCCCGGCTGGGGCGGTAACCAAGCTCCTGAATGGCCGCCTGGACCGCTTCACGGCGCTTGTCGCTTACCCGCACCGGATTCTGCAGCACCAGGGAAACCAGGGACGGCGAAACGCCAGCCTGCTTAGCGACGTCATAGATCGTGGGGCGTCGCGCCTCGGGGCGGTGAGCAGTCATTGGAAATGCCTTTCGTGTCCGGACTAGAGGATATCCCGGGATGATTGACAGGACATACATACATGGTTACGCTCGGATCCAGCGTTCAAATTGTAGCGCTCCAAAATGCCGCTGAGGTCCCTGCCGCGGCTGAAATTTCGAAGGAGAAATCAATGGCTGAAAGCCTAGGCGTCGCCGTCATCGGTGCAGGCATGGCCGGCAAGGCCCACGCTGCCGCGTACCGCACGGCATCCGCCCTCTACAGCCCCGTGCTTCCGCCGGTACGCCTGGTCTCAATTGGCGACGTCAATGCCGAGTTCGGCTCGTTGGCCGCCCGCCGCTTTGGGTATGAGCGCAACGACACGTCCTGGCAGGCAATTGCCGAAGCCGACGACATCGACGTCGTTAGTGTCGTCATCGCCAACTCCCTCCACCGTGAAGTGGTGGAAGGCCTGCTCGCCGCCGGCAAGCACGTGCTCTGCGAAAAGCCGCTGAGCGACTCCCTTGCGGACGCCCGTGCCATGGCGGAGGCAGCCCGGAACGCCGGCAGCATCGCCCGGATCGGCTTCACCTTCCGCCGCACCCCCGGCATCGCGTACATCCGTGACCTCATCCGCAACGGCCTCCTCGGCAATGTGCTGCACTTCAGCGGCCGCTACTGGACCGATTACGGCTTCAGCCCCGCCGCACCCATGAGCTGGCGCTACAAGGGCGGCCCCGGTTCCGGTGCCCTCGCCGACGTCGGAAGCCACCTGACGTACATCTCCGAGTTCCTGTGCGGGGACATCAAATCCGTTTCCGGCGGGCAGCTGAGCACAGTCATCGGGAAGCGCCCGCTGCCGCTCGCCGCCGTGATGGGCCACGACCACGTTGCCGTCAGCGAAACCTTCGAAGCCGTCGAGAACGACGACTACGCAGCGTTCAACGCAGAGTTTGAAAACGGCGCCGGCAGCTTCGAAGTCTCCCGCGTCGCCGCCGGGCACGCCAACAGCCTGCAGTTCGAGGTGTTCTGCGAAAACGGTGCCGCCAAGTTCGACCAGCGCCGACCTGCCGAGATCCAGCTGTTCCTCAACGACGGCTCAGGCAATGAGAACGGCTACCGCCAGATCATCCTCGGCCCGGGCCATCCCTACATCGCCGGCGGCCTTGCCATGGACGCGCCCGAGGTCGGCTTCGGCCAGAACGATGCCTTCGGCTACCAGGCCCGGGCATTCCTCGAGGAAGTTGCCGGCATTAGTGAAGCGGACTCACTGCCCCGCTGCGCCACCTTCGACGAAGGTGTCCGCAATATGGAGCTGCTCGGCGCAGTCGCCGAATCCGCGCTCAACAACGGAAAGAAGATCTCGCTATGAAACTAGGCGTCTACAACGCGATCCTGCACGACCGGCCGCTTCCCGAGGCACTGAAGGTCATTGCGGACCTTGGCCTCACCGGAATCGAAATCAACACCGGCGGCTTCCTCCCTGCCGTCCACGTCCCCACCTTCAATGACATCCTGGAAAGCGACGCCGCCCGGGACGACTACCTCGCGGTCTTCGAAGGCACCGGCGTCTCGATCGCCGGGCTGAACTGCAACGGCAACCCGCTGCACCCCAACCGCGCGATCGGCGAGAAGCACGCCGAGGACATCCGCCGCTCCATCCGCCTGGCCCACCGGCTCGGCCAGAACCGCGTGGTCACCATGTCCGGCCTGCCCGGGGGCGAGCCCGGCGCCACCACCGTCAACTGGGTAGTCAACGCCTGGAACTCTGCGGCACTGGACGTACTGGACTACCAGTGGGGCGTAGCCGCGAAGTTCTGGAAGGAAACCGACCGCCTCGCGGCCGACCATGACGTCAAAGTTGCCCTGGAGCTGCACCCACAGAACATTGTGTTCAACACTTCCGATGTCTACAAGCTCATCGACCTCACTGGTGCCACCCACGTCGGCGTCGAACTCGATGCCTCCCACCTGTTCTGGCAGCAGATGGACCCGGTGGCCGTGGTCCGTGAACTCGGTCCCCTGGTGTTCCAGGCCGCCGCGAAGGACGTCCGGGTCAACACGGAAAACGCCGCACTGTACGGGGTCCTGGACAACAGCTTCCGCAGGCTCTCCCCCGAGGAAAACCGTACCAACCTCGGCGGCGACGAATGGGCGAACGAGTGGCCCAAGAACTCGGCCTGGGACTTCGTGGCCCTGGGCCGCGGGCACGACACTGCTTTCTGGACAGAATTCCTGCGCGCGCTGCACGAGGTGGACCCGGACATGCTGGTCAACATCGAACACGAGGACACCTCCCTGGGCCGCATCGAGGGCCTCGAAGTGGCAGCCACGGTCCTGCGGGACGCCGACGCAGCGCTCTCCGCGGCGATGAACCTGACGGCCTGACAGTCCAACAACCACCATGGAAGCAGCAAGGGGGCGACGCCTCCTTGCTGCTTCCTGTCGTACGGGGCTTTCCCACAGATAAGGAACTTAAGCATGCGCATTGGCATTGTTGGATACGGAGTTGGCGGCAGGTACTTCCATGCTCCGTTCATTGAAGCCGCCGACGGCGTGGAACTCGTGGGCGTTGTGGCCCGTTCCGACGCGAAACGAACCCAGGTCGCCGCGGATTTCCCCGGACTGCCCATCTATTGGAGCCTCGCTGAGCTCCTGGAAGCCGGCGTGGATGCGGTGACCATCACCACGCCACCGCACACCCGCCAGGAACTCGTCCTGGAAGCCATCAAGGCCGGCGTGCACGTTGTGGCGGACAAGCCCTTCGCCCCAATGCGGAGGCTGCGCGGGAACTGGCCGTGGCCGCGGACAACGCTGGCGTTGTCCTGAACGTCAACCACAACCGTCGCCGCGACGCCGATATCCTGACGCTGGCGAACGTCCTTGCAAGCGGTGAACTTAGTGAGCTGTGGCGGGTCCATTCCACCATGGACCAGGACAACGCGGGCAGCCTCGAGCTTGGCGCCAGCGGTGGACTGCTTCGGGACCTCGGCAGCCACCTGGTTGACCAGATGCTGTGGCTTCTGGGACCGACCACCCACGTGCACGCGACCCTGGATTGGACGGACCGCTTTGGCGAGCGGACGGACTGCGGCTTTTTCCTGACCCTGTCGCATAAATCGGGTGCCGTCTCCACCGTGTCCGCCAGCAAACTGAACCATTCGAGCACCCGGGAGTTGCGGGCGTACGGCAGCAGGGGCAGTTACGTGGCCTCCGGTGCTGACGTCCAGGCGGACGCCTTGTTTTCCGGGCGCAGGCCCGCCGAGGATGCTGCCACGTGGGGAGTCGATGTGGCTGAAAACTGGGGCACCTTGTCCCTTCGGGATCGCCGCGAAGCCGTTCCCTCCGCGCAGGGCAACTACGCGGATTTTTACACCGAGTTTGCCCGGGCAGTCCGCGGCGAAGGGCCGAAGCCCGTACCCGCGCCGGAGGGCATCCGGACGCTGGAGGTCCTGGATGCGGCCCGCCGCAGTGCGCAGGAGAACGCCGTCATCGCCCTCTAGGACCCTTCGCCGCCCGCGGGAGACATAAACGCCCGACGCCGGCCGGCGTCGGGCGTTTTTTGCTGCCCCTTTTCGGCGCCCTAGGCAGGCACGCCTAAGCGCTGCTTGAACAGGTGCTCCAGCTCCTCCAGGGATTTGTCCTTGGTTTCCGGAACCACGCGCTTGACCCAGGCAATGGCGCACAGCTGCAGTGCCACGAAAATGAGGAACGTCCCGGACACGCCGATCCACGAAACCATCTGCGGGAAGGAGAAACCGATGAGGAAGTTGATCATCCAGAGCACAAAAACGCAGATGCCCATGGCGATGCCGCGGACGTGCATGGGGAAGATCTCGGACATGGTCAGCCACGTCACGGTGCCGATGCACCCCTGCATGGAAGCCAGGAACGTCACCATAAACAGCAGCACCAGATATCCGCGCAGGGTGCTCTCCGGCAGGGCCATGGAGATGACCGCGATGGCCGTCAGGGACGTCGCCGTGCCGCACAGTCCCACGATCAGCATGGGTATGCGGGGCACCCGCATCATCAGGTACATGCCAATGACCACAGCCACCACGGACGTCACGCCGTTCAGGACGTTGGCGAGCAGGGCGGCCTGATCGCCCACACCGGACGAGGACAGGAGGGACGTCCCGTAGTACATGATGGAGTTGGCGTC
>NZ_JBWZCM010000009.1:0-136715 GCF_059383655.1 Pseudarthrobacter sp. Hb11 | reverse complement strand
GGAGGCTTCTGGGAAAGAGGCCACAAATGGAGGTTTCTGGGTCGGAACATGGGGAGGCCCTGCGGGCTGGGAACCTCCCCAAGCCGCCAGGCCTTCGTTGTAGGCGGTGACCGCAGGCTCAACCAGCGGACAGGCCGGTCAGCCGCGGAGCCGCTCCATACCCGGGTCGAACAGCGGTTCGGCCGAGACGGTGGCGGCGATGCGCTTTCCGAAGTACTCGACCTCGACGGCGTCGCCCTCGGAAACCGAAGCCGGCAGCCAGGCGTACGCAATCGGCTTGCGGACCGAGTAGCCGTAAGCCGCGCTGGTGACGTAGCCAACTGCTGTGCCATCCACGTACACCGGCTCCTTGCCCAGCACCAGGGACGTGCCGTCGTCGACCGTCAGACACCGCAGCGCCCGGGTGGCAGGCTGCTCCTTGCGCTCAGCGAGGGCCTCGGCGCCCACAAAGCCGGTCTTGTCCTTGGCCACGGAGAAGCCCAGGCCGGACTCGTAGGGGTGGTGCTCTGAGGTCATGTCCGTGCCCCACAGCCGGTAGCCCTTCTCGAGCCGCATGCTGTTGAACGCCCCACGGCCGGCAGCAATGATGCCGTGCTCCCGGCCCGCCTCGAACAGCAGGTCCCACAGCTTCAACCCGTACTCGGCGGTGGTGTAGAGCTCCCAGCCGAGTTCACCCACGTAGGACAGCCGCATGGCGGTGACGGGGATGCCGCCCACGGAGATTTCCTTGGTCCGGAAGTACTTCAGGCCGTCGTTGGTCAGGTCGTCGGAGCTGACCTTACCAATGACTTCGCGCGCCAGCGGCCCCCACAGGCCGATGCAGCAGGTGCTGCCGGTGATGTCCGAAACGTGCGCCCACTGGGCAGGATCCGTAGCAGACTGCTTACGGGCCTCCACCCGGAGGTAGTCGAAGTCCACATTGCTGTTCACGCCCAGCTGGAATTCCTCCTCCGCCAACCGTGCCACGGTCACGTCACTGCGGATGCCGCCGTCGTGCTCCAGGAGCAGGCAGTACGTCACGGCACCCGGCTTCTTGGCGATGTTGCCCGTGCTAAGACGGTGCAGCAGCGCCTGAGCACCCGGGCCAACCACGGACAGCCGCTTCAGCGGCGTCATGTCGAAAAGTCCGACGGCGGTACGCGTCTTCCACGCCTCGGCCGCCGAGATGGGGGACGAGAACAGGGCGGACCAGGCGTCCCGCTCCGGCGTCTGCCACTCCTCCGGCAGATCCTCGAGCAGGCCGCGGTTGGCCTCGAACCAGTGCGGCCGCTCCCAGCCGGCGGACTCCAGGAAGAACGCCCCCAGCTCCTTCTGCCGTACGTTGAACGGGCTGACGCGCAGGTCCCGCGGGGATTCCCTGGGCTGCAGCGGGTGCATGACGTCGTAGATTTCCACGAAGTTCTGCTGGGACGTCTCGCTGACATACGCGTCGGAGGTCTGCACCTTCTCGAAGCGGGTCAGCTCGCAGCCGTGCAGGTCCGTGCGGGACCGGCCTTCCACCAGCAGTTCCGCCATTGCCTTGGCCACGCCAGCCGAGTGCGTGACCCAGACGGCTTCGGCCACGAACAGGCCTTCGAGGTCGGGTGCCTCGCCCATGAGCGGGCCGCCGTCGGGGGTGAAGGAGAAGATGCCGTTGAAGCCGTCCTCGATCGCGGAGCTGCGCAGCGCCGGCAGCAGGTCCTGGCTGTCCTCCCAAGCGGGCAGGAAGTCTTCCAGGGTGAACTCCAGGCGGGAGGGCATGCGGTGGTCCGACATTTCCTCCGCGGCGACCTTCGGCAGGGCGGACATGTCCACCGGCATGGGGCGGTGGGCGTAGCTGCCGATACCAATCCGGTTGCCCCATTCGCGGTAGTACAGGTCCTTGTCCTGGTAGCGCAGGATGGGCTTGCTGGCACCCTTGGGAAGCTCGTTGACGCCCTCAAGTTCGGGCAGCGGGGTGGTCACGGCGTACTGGTGGCCCAGCGGCAGCAGCGGGACTTCGAGGCCCACCATCTTGCCGAGTTCACGGCCCCAGAAACCAGCGCATGACACCACGATGTCCGCCGGGATCAGCCCGTTGTCGGTTTCGATGCCGGTCACCTTGCCGCCCTCCTGGGCGATGCCGGTCACCTTAGTGGAGCCGAGGAAGGTCACCCCGCGCTCGCTGGAGCGCTCGATCAGCAGCTGCACCGCACGGGCGGCCAGGGCCAGGCCGTCGGTGGGGATGAGCAATCCGCCCAGGACTTCGCGGCCGCCGGTGAGCGTGCCGGTGTTCAGGAGGGGGTAAATCTTTTCGCATTCGTCGGCGTCGACTATCCGGCTTTCGACGCCCCAGGAGGTCATCACGCCCATCTTGCGCTTGAGGTCGGCCAGGCGTTCGGGGGTGGTTGCCAGCTCCAGGCCGCCCACCTGGTTGAAGCAGGACTCGCCGTCCTTGCTCAGGGCCAGCAGCTTGTTCACCGTGTAGGTGGCGAATTCGGTCATGGTCCGCGACTGGTTGTTCTGGAACACCAGGCCCGGCGCATGCGACGTGGAGCCGCCGGCAAGTTCCAGCGGGCCCTGTTCCACCACCGTGATGTTGGTCCAGCCGCGGGTGGAGAGTTCGTCGGCAAGGTTGGTTCCGACAATGCCGGCGCCGATAATGACAACGCGTGGTGATGCGCTCATGGGTGTGTTTCTCCTGTTTTTGCGTAAGAGGCGTTGGCGTTAGCGGAAGACGACGGTGCGGGTGTTATTGAGCAGGACCCGGTGCTGGCAGTGCCATTTCACGGCCCGGGCAAGCGCCTGTGTTTCGGCGTCCCGGCCCACGGTCACCAGGGCATCCGCGTCCAGGCTGTGGTCCACCCGGAACACCTCCTGCTCGATGATGGGTCCTTCATCAAGGTCCGCCGTGACGTAGTGGGCGGTGGCGCCGACGAGCTTTACGCCGCGGTCGTAGGCCTGGTGGTACGGCTTGGCGCCCTTGAAGCCGGGCAGGAACGAGTGGTGGATGTTGATGGCCCGGCCCCGGAGGCTGGTGCACAGTTCGTTGGACAGCACCTGCATGTAACGGGCCAGGACCACCAGGTCGGCGTTGTACTCCTCCACTAGTTCCAGCAGCCGGGCTTCCGCCTCGGGCTTGGTGCCGGCCGTAACCGGAACATGGATGAAGGGCAGTCCGGCGGCCTCCGCCATGGGGCGCAGGTCCTCATGGTTGGAAACCACGACGGCGATCTCCGCGCCGAGGCTTCCGGCTTGCCACCGGAAAATGAGGTCGTTGAGGCAGTGCCCGAACTTTGAGACCATCACCAGCAGCCGCTGCGGCCTGCCGTCATTGATGGTGAAGTTCATGCCGAACTCGGCTGCGATGGGGCCGAAGGCTGCCGTCAGGATGTCCACGTCATGGTGGTTGAGCCCGTTTTCCTGGTGGAGGTCGGAACCAAGGGTGAAAGCGGTCCGCAGGTACAGGTTCCCGCTGACGTGGTCGTCGAACTGCTGGTGCTCCACGATATCGAAGCCGCGGTCCGCCAGGAACGCGGTCACCGCCCGCACGATGCCGGGCTTCTCGGGGCAGGACAGGGTAAGGACGAACTGCGCGGGACGTGTTGCGGGGGCCGTCGTGGCTGCGCCAGCTGCGGCGGTGGCGCTGCCTGGCGGGCGGCTCTCGAGAAGGATAGTCATGGTGTGCTCCTAGGGTGCTTGCGTGTGCTTGGTGGTGATGGCGGAATCCGCCGGAGTGGAAACGACTGCGGTGGAGCCGGCCGTACTGGCATTGCCGGGGCACGGAGTGTCTTCTGAACAGTGTTCACCGCATTCATGCTTTGTCACGAGGTCAAACTGGGCGCCGCCGTGCTGGTCCACGCCCGTGCGGATGGCGCGCTCCACCACCGAGTCAGCCAGCCGCCGTCGCAGGGACAGCGGATCCCGCCGCAGGTCCTTGACCAAGGCGAAGCACAGCAGCAGCATGACCAGCACGAACGGCAGGGCCGCCACAATGGTGATGCGCTGCAGGCCGGAGAGCGCCTCGGATGGTTCGTCGCCGCCGGCCAGCATCATCACCGCAGCTACTGCACCCGTCAACAGGCCCCAGAAGATGATCAGGCCGCGCTTCGGGTCAGAGGATCCGTTGGAGCTCAGGGACGCCATGATGATGGACGCCGAATCCGCTCCGGTGATGAAGAAGATGGCCACCAGGACCATGGCCAGGACAATGACCGCTCCGGTCAGCCAGGCAGGCATGGACATGTTCTTCACCAGGTCGAACAATGCTCCGTCGAAGTTGATGGACGGTGATCCGCTGGCCATGGACACCAGGCCCGGGGTACCGGCCTTGTCTGCCTCCTGCTGGACGTGGAAGGCCGTGCCGCCAAAGATGCCGAACCAGATGACGCTGACCACACTCGGGACCAGCAGGACGCCGGTGACGAACTGGCGGATAGTGCGGCCGCGGCTGATGCGGGCGATGAACATTCCCACGAAGGGCGTCCAGGACACCCACCAGGCCCAGTAGAAGATGGTCCAGCCGGACAACCAGGTCCGCAGCGCTTCGTCGCCTACGGCTTCAGTCCGCGAGGACATTTCGGCGAGGTCCCTGGCGTAATCCCCTACCGCAGCGGGGATGAGGTTGAGGATGAACAGGGTGGGCCCGGCGACGAAAACGATCAGCGCCAGGATCACGGCCAGGACCATGTTGATGTTGGACAGCCATTGGATGCCACGGCTGATGCCGGAAATAGCCGAGGCCACGAAACAGGCGGTCAGGATGGCGACGATGGCCACCAGGACAGGTGTGCCGGTTTCGCTGATCCACCCGTTGGAAGTCATTCCGCTGCCGATTTGGAGTGCGCCGAGGCCGAGGGAAGCCGCCGTGCCGAACAGCGTGGCAAAGATCGCCAGGATGTTGATGAACTTGCCTACCGGCCCTTCCACGGTCCTGATGCCGAACAGGGACGTAAACGCTGCGGAGATAAGCTGCCGGCGGCCGAGGCGGTAGGTGCCGTAGGCCATGGCAATTCCGACGACGGCGTACATGGCCCAGGGGTGAAGGGTCCAGTGGAAGATGGAGGTGGCCATGGCCGTCTGGATGGCCGCGGGCGTCCGCCCGTCCACAGTTCCCGGCGGCGGGGAGACAAAGTGGTAGAGCGGCTCGGCCACGCCGTAGAACATCAGGCCGATGCCCATGCCGGCCGCGAACATCATGGCAACCCATGAAACCGTCCGGAACTCGGGCTTTTCGCCGTCTTTGCCCAGCGGGATGTTGCCCCACTTGCCCAGGGCGAGCCACAGGACAAAAACAACAAACAACGAGGCCAGGACCATAAAGAGCCAGCCGGTGTATTCCATGACCCAGTCAAGGGCGAGCGTTGAGGTGGAGGACAGGCTGTCCCGGCCCATGAAGCCCCAGGCAACAAAGGCCAGGGCGAGGACCCCGGTGATGCCGAAGGTGACCTTGTCCAGGGTGAGCTTCCGGTTTCGGCGCTCTGCCACGGCCTGTTCAGCACGGCCTTGGCGGAGTTCCTGCATGATCTGTTCGGTGTCCTCCACCTCGGCCTCCGGATGGTGGGAGACCGGCTGGGGATCCGGTTCGGGCCGGACGTCGTTGTCCGGACGGGTTTCACTGTTTAAAGCCATGAGCAAGTCCTTAGTTCGGATTCATGGGGTGGCGCTGTACTCCGGCGTCCCCAAGCCGGGCGGAAGATCGGGCTTCCTGGTATTCAGTAATCAAGGTCAGCTTTGCTTCCATCGTGGCGGCTGTTCCGTAAAGATCAACACGTCTCGCAATAAGCAACAGAGTGGCTCGGATCACAGTCTGGTGTCAAGGTTTTTCTGAACTCTTAAGCTCTATTTCTCGGTTTCCGGCCGCGCCTTGACGGTGGACCGGAACAGGGGCTAGGCATCGATCACCAGGTCCGTCTGCGCAATAGAGCAGCAGGGCAGGAACTTGCCTGCAGAGATTTCCCGCGCCCTGATCCCGCCCTGGTGGTTCATCTCGACCTCCCCTGAAAGCTTGACGACCTTGCAGGAGCCGCACATGCCTTCCTTGCAGTTCGCGCCAATCCTGACGCCGGCGCGCTGGGCAACCTCGAGGATTCGCTCGGTGGGGTCGATCCGCACATTGATGCCGGTGCGCATGAAGGACATGGTGAGGCTGCCTGTTCCCACCGTGTCGAAGCTTGAGGCATCAGGGGAAGCGGCTTCCGGCTCCACGCCCGGACTGTCGGCAGAGGGGTCGGAGCCGGGCTTGTCCGGGTCGCTGATTTCCAGCGGCAGCCCCGAGGCCTGCAGAGTTCCGTCGGCGTCGTAGCCAGGCTCGTAGAGCCCGAACGCGGCGGGCTGGCTTTCGTAGTAGTCCTCCGCGGATTCTGCGATTTCCTCGGCAATTTCCTCCGCGACGTCGGCTGCAAGTGCCACCTCCGCCTGGTATTCAAGGAGTGTCTGGCGGTCTCCGGAGAAGAACTCCATGTAGATGGAAGTGTCGTCGACACCGACCTTCGTGAGGAGCTCGGTGGCGGTGTTCAGGTAACCCTCAGGGCCACACGCGTACACCTGGCGCCCGTTGGCGTCCGGAGCCACCTCCTCGAGCATTGCCGCCGTCAGCCTTCCGCTGAGTCCTTCCCACCCCTCCGGCGCACTGCGGTCGCCCAGGGAGTAGTAAACCTTGACGCGCGAGTCTACGGAGGCGATATAGGCCAATTCCCGGTGGAAGGCAAAGCCGCCAGCATCTGAGCCGTGGTACAGCACCACAACATCGGCGTGTCCAGGCAGGGAGTGGATGGTCCGCACCATGGACATGATGGGAGTGATGCCTGCGCCGGCGGCAAGCAAAAGGTATCGCGCCCGCCGGTCGGCATCGGGCAGGTGGAATGCTCCCACCGGTCCCAACATCTCAAGGACGGTGCCGGGCTTGACGTTCTCGTGTACCCATGGCGATACCAGTCCCGTGGAGTCGCACTTGACGGTAATGCTGAAGGTCCACGGCTCGGTGGGCGAACTGGACAGCGAGTAGCTGCGGTCCACCGGTTCCTGGTCCTCACCATTTACGGGAAAGGCGACGTTCACGTACTGGCCCGCACGAAACGCCAGGGGCGCGCCGTCGCAGCGGCGGAACACGAAGGTCATCATGGCGCCGGCCTCGGGAACCGTCTCGACGCATTCGGCCATGAACTCCTGGGGATGCCATGGGCCCAATGCACGGGCTGCCCGGGCAGGTGTCTCAGTGCTTCCCATCACCCTGTTCCACGGCATCTCAAGACCGCGAATGCGCTGTGGTTCCTGGATTGCCGTTTCAGTGAGGAGTTCAATCATGCCAAGTGCTCCTGCACGCGCTGCACGTACCAGTTGATGAATGCCTCCACCTGGTATTCGCTCTTCATGTACGGGCCGGGCTCGTAGGCGGGACTGCCGGCACCCTGCTGGCAGAGCTCGACGAACGCCTTGTCCTGCAGGTTCGTCTGCTTCCAGGTGTAGGTGAGCTTCTCCAGGTCGTAGTCGACGCCTTCCACCGCGTCATCAGCTACCAGCCAAGTGGTGCGTACGAGGCTCTGGTGTTCGTTGATGGGGAAGACGCCGAACGTGATGACATGGTCTCCGAGGAAATGGAACCAGCTGTTGGGCTGCAGGTGCATCGAGCAGCGGCCAAGGCGGAAATCGGGCAAGTCCCCAAGCAGCTTTTTGGAAAGCCGGCGCCCGTCGGCGGAGAACGACTCACCCTCTCCATCGAGTGGCTCCCGTGAGATGCGGATTCCCGCGATGCGCGTGTCGAGCTGCTCCACAACCTCGTAGGGAAGACCGTAGCGGCGGCAACGCTCCTCGAGGGACGACTCGGCCTCCTTGTTCCGGTCCCACACTTCCTCAAGATGAGTCGGGATCAGGCCCTCCGTCAGGCCCCAGGTGGGGAAGAGGGAGCAGGCGAGCTCAGGGTGGCCGTCGCAGTGGTAGCACTCACGGTTGTTCTCCATGACGAGCTTCCAGTTGCCTTCTTCAATGATGTTCTGCTGGTACGCGATTTTGGTTTTCGAAAGATCGTGGGGCGCGAGGTAGGGCTCGAAGATCTTTGCGGTTTCGTCGAAGTCCGTCGGCGGTTCATCCGCAATGCAGACGAAGATCAGTCCTGCGACCTCGCGGCCGTGGGCGCGCTTGAGACCGAAGCAGCTCTTGTCGAACTTCGTTTCCCCCGGCGCGGAGGCATGGATCAGGTTGCCCTCCGGGGAGTAGGTCCAGGAGTGGTAGCCGCAGACCAGGTTTCCGGTTGATCCGGCAGCTTCGGTGAGAACACGTGCGCCGCGGTGGCGGCATACGTTGTGCAGGACGTTGACGCCGCCGTCGTCGTTGCGCAGCACAATCAGGGAGTAGGGCCCGTAGTCGACGGTTACGTAGTCGCCCGGCTCCGGCAGTTCCGCGGTGCTGGCGGCATAGATCCAGTGCTGGCCGAAAATGGCCTCCATGTCGATCTTGAAGATCGAGGCATCGGTGTAGAAGGGGGCGTCGAGGGAGTAGCCGGTGCGCCGGAACTCAAACAAGGCGGTAATTTCTGCCAGCTGCTCGCCAGGCAAGGATGCAGCGATTTTTCCGCGTGTATTGAGGGGCACGTTCACTGGAGCAGTCATGGGTTTCCTCCCGGGAGGCATGGGTAGTGGGTGTAGCGTTGGCCACGGGTGCGCGGATGCTACCGACATGGTCGAAGAACTTGTAGTAATGAGATTAGAGTCACAAGAGCTGCAACAAAAGCGCAAGTTTTTGAAGATAACCATGCAGAATAGGTGCATGATCGATCCAAGGCTCATCACACTCCGCGTGTTCGCCCGGTGCGGCACCATAGGCGCCACCGCGGAGCTCACGGGCTATTCTCCCTCTGCCGTCTCCGCGCAGTTGCGCGAGCTCCAGCGCGTGCTTGGGATGCAGCTGCTGGCGAAGGACGGCCGGGGCGTGCGGCTTACCGCCACGGGTCGCTTCATCGTGGCAGGCTCGGATCCCCTGATTGCCCAGTGGGAGAGCCTGCGCGCCGCAGCCATGGAGGCCGGTGATCAGGTGCAGCCCCATCTTGGCCTCGGGGGATTCTCCACGGCAGCCGCCCAGTTGCTCGCACCACTGGCCGCCACCCTGCGCTCAACACGCCCGCTGCTGGAGGTGCAGGTTCTTGAGGCTGATCCGGCCCGCTGCTTCGACTTGTTGGTCGCGGAACGAATCGACCTTGCGGTCATTGTCGCCACGCAGTCTGACACTTACGGCGAGGACGATCCCCGCTTCGAGCAGACGGTTCTGCTCGACGATCCACTGGACGTGATCATTCCTGGTGACCATCCGCTGGCGTCACGGGAAACAGCGACACTTGAAGACTTGGCATCGGAACCCTGGATCACGGAGGCCGCTGGTTCCACCTACCATTCCCTTTTTATCGCGGCCTTCACGGCAGTGGGGGTGACACCGCGGGTTGCGCATGAAGCCGTCGAATGGGAGACCCAGATCGCCTTCGTGGGTGCGGGGCTGGGCGTCGGCCTGCTGCCCCGGCTGGCACCTTTGCGTGGTGCCGAGAACGTGGTTCGGCTGCGTATCACAGGTAAGGCCAAACCCACGCGCCGCATTGTTGCCGCGGTGCGCAGGGGCAGCATTAGTTCACCCCTGATCCAGGAGTCGCTCGGCATCCTGCAGGTGAACGCCAATCGGATCCTCACCGCTCGGCTCGAAGAGGATCTCTGAGCACCGCCGGCACGTGCCGTCCTGGCGTTCAGCAGCTCTTCCTTATCCCCGCAAGGACGCGGGCGAATCAATGGCGGGCGTAGCCCAGCCGCGTGCTGATTTTCAGGCCCGCTTCTTTCAGCCCGTCCAGGAGGCCCGGTTCCTCTTCCGGTTCGAAGCGGAAGGCGGGTCCGGAGATGCTGACGGCCCCGACTACGGCCCCCACGTGGTTGTAGACCGGCACCGAGATCGAGTTGAGCCCGATCTCGAATTCCTCCCGCACCACGCCATAACCCTGCCGGGCGACGTCAAGTAACTGGGTTTCGAGTTCTTTCCTGTCCGTGATGGTGCGCGGAGTGCGGGCCGGCAGCCCGGTTTCCTTCAGGATCCGTGCCCGCTCGTCCGCGGGCAGCCCCGCAAGCAGGATCTTGCCGCTGCTGGTGGCATGCAACGGCGTCAAACTGCCTACCCAGTCGTAGGTGGCGAGGGTGGAAGGCCCCATGGCCTGGTCCACGTTTACGGCGAAGTTGGAGCGCAACACCGCCAGGTTGACGGTTTCCTTGAACTCCTCGGCCAGGGCTTCGAGCACCGGGCGGGCTTCCCGCACCAGGCTAAGCCTGCCGGGGATGGAACTGGCGAGGCGCAGGATGCCGAAGCCCAGCTGGTACTTGCCGCGTTCACTGTTCTGGTGGACCATCTCACGACTGACCAAGGAACCGAGCAGACGCGACACCGTTGACTTGTGAATGCCCATTTCTTCGGCGATTTCGCTGACTCCGGCATGGCCGTCGCGGGCCAGGATTTCCAGGACTGCCAGGGCACGGTCCACAGACTGAACGCCGCCGGACTGTCCCGCCTCAGCGTCGATGTCGGGTTCACGGTCATTGTTCGAAGCCATGGTCCATAATCTCAAGCAGGTTGCGCATGGTGAAATCAACCACACGCAAAAGGTGCCCCGCTTGGGTGTTGGTGCTGCCGTTCTGCTGCCCGGGCAGCAACTCCTGCATCGCTGCAAAAGCCGAGTCCGCTCCGCTTCAGGCATAGCAGGCCAAGAAGCGTGCCGTCGTCGTCCACCACCGCAAGCCGGCGCCGGCCAGCTGCCTGCAGCGCGGCGATGCCGGCTTCGACAGGCACTCCGGGAGCAATAGTCCTGTTACGCGTTACCCCATAAACGACGGCCTGGGCAGCAGGTGGTGCGCCCTCCGGGATATCGGACCGCTCCAAAGTGCTGAGGAGGCGGCCAGCCGGGTCCACGACCAAGGCCATATGGACGTGGTCGTCGCCGAAGAAGCTGCGCACTTGCTCCACGGTGCACTCCTGCAGCAGTGTCTTCGGGCAGGTGACCATGACGTCTTCCACACGCCGGGGATTCTTCTCGACCATGCGGCTTTTCAACACTCGCCCGTACGTCACGCCGGACCGCCGATGACCCTATCCCGGCCCGCGAGCGCGCCGGTCAGGGCCAGCACCACCATAATCCCCGCGGTGACGAGGAGCGGGACTGTCCATCCTCCGCTCACATCGCGAAGGGCCCCGAACATCACCGGCCCCACAGCAGCCATGCCATAGCCAACGGATTGCGCCATGCCGGAAAGGGATGCTGCCTGCGGGTAGTTGACGGTGCGGAGGCTGAACAGCGACAAAGCGATGACAATAAGGGTCCCGCATCCGACTGCTCCAAGAAAAACCCACAGCAGGATGAGGTCCGGCGCAAGTGCCAACCCGAGGAACGTCACGAACATGACCGCGCCGCTTGTGAAGCAGACAAGCCTTTGGTCTGGACCCCGATGGAGGATTCCCCCTGCCGCAAGGCTGGCGAAGACGCTGATGAGCAGGAAGACGGAAAGGTGGATGCCGGCGGTAGCGGCGGGGACCCCGCGGCTTTGTTCAATGGTGGGCAGCCATGCCATCAGGACGTAGAAAGCGATGGACTGCAGTCCCATAAAGAACGTCACCTGCCAGCCCAAAGCTGAGGCCCAGGGCGACCGGTAGGAAACCTCCGGGCTTGTGGAGGTCATGGTGCCGGATATGTGCCGGCGCAGCCACGGCAGGAGCACCGCCATGGCGATGAGGGCAAGTCCGACCCAGATACCGAGGGCGAGCCGCCATCCCGCCGGTGACGTTTGTGCCACGGGAACGACGACGGCGGCCCCCATTGCAGCGAAGGCGGCCTGTGTGGCGGTGTAGCTTCCGGTGACCTGGCTGACCCTTTTGGGAAAGTCCCGCTTTACGAGGGAGGGGACCAGAACATTGAGAAACGCGATGGCCAAGCCAATCATTGCTGTGCCCGCCCAAATGAGGCCGGGCCCGGGTAAGGAACGGAGCACGATGCCCGAGGCGAGGATCAGCAGGGACATCCACAACGCACGGTCGAGACCCAGACGTGAGGCGAAAGCGGGTGCCACGGGTGAGAAGACTGCGAAGGCAATGAGCGGAAGACCCGTCAGGAACCCTGCTGCGGCACTTGATATACCGAGGTCATCGCTGATATTTGCAAGAACGGGCCCCACGCTGACAAAGGACACCCGAAGGTTGACTGCGATGAGCAGGACGCCGATGAAAGCGAAACTGATCCTGGCAGTGCGGTCCGACGCGTTCCTGATGGCAGTGGGCATGGCGCGTTTTCCATCCTGTTGTAGATGAGGGGCACTGGGAGTAATGATTCCGAGCGGCTGACCACCAGGTGATTACAACACCTTGCGTATGGTTTCCTCGAAGCTTGTGACGTGGTGCAGGGCCAACTCACTTGCTTTGTCGTCGTCGCCTGCAGCCACGGCCTTGAGCAGGTCCACGTGCTCGGTGATGTGACCGGTTACTGACGGCACCTTGTCCAGCACCACGCACCAGATGCGGGTGGCCAGGTTGTCGTACCGTATCAGTGTGTCTTCCAGGTGCGGGTTGGCGGCGGCTTTGTAAATGAGCCGGTGCACCATCAGGTCGTAGCGCATCAGGTCGCGGGACTCCCCTGCCCCCGGACCAATCCCGGCGATGGCATCTGCCACCTGCAGCAGTTCCCGCCGCATGCTCTCGCTCGCCCGGCTTGCGGCGCGGCGGGCAGCGAGGGGCTCCAGCAGCTCCCTGATTTCCGAGACGTCGGCCAGCTCAGTGAAGTCCACATTGGTGGCGAAAGTCCCCCGGCGCGGATAGGAGATGACCAGATGATCCACCTCCAGCCGTTTGATGGCCTCGCGGACGGGCGTACGGCTGAAGCCGAGCTCGGCCGCCAACTGTCCGTCATTTATCGGCTCGCCCGGGCGGATCTCCAGCATGATCAGCTTGTCGCGCAGCTGCCGGTAGGCAGCCTCCGCCTGCGACGGCGCTTCCTCCTCCGCCGGGGTCAGGGCAAGAAGTGCATTCAAGGGGCTGCTCCATTTCTTCGACACCCGCCGGGCCGGAACCCGTCGTGTTTCAACGCTTTTCGGCCCAGCTATTGACTCTGCTGTGATCCCAATCATACCATTGACACCACACTGATATATCAGTCAACGAACAAGTGGTATTTCAAAGGAGCATCCGTGGTTGAGCAGTTGAACGAGCGACTTTCCGCAGTCGATCCCGAGGTCCAGCAGGCCATCGCCCAGGAGCTGCGGCGCCAGCAGTCCACGCTGGAAATGATTGCCTCCGAGAATTTCGCCCCGTCCGCCGTCATGGAGGCCCAGGGCTCCGTCCTGACCAACAAGTACGCCGAGGGTTACCCCGGCAAGCGCTACTATGGCGGCTGCGAGCACGTGGACGTTGTGGAGCAGCTGGCCATTGACCGGGTCAAGGCCCTGTTCGGCGCAGAATTCGCCAACGTGCAGCCGCACTCCGGGGCACAGGCCAACGCCGCCGCGATGTTCGCCCTGCTGAACCCGGGCGACACCATCATGGGCCTGAGCCTGGCCCACGGCGGCCACCTGACCCACGGCATGAAGATCAATTTTTCCGGCAAGCTCTACAACGTGGTCCCCTACCACGTCAGCGAATCAGACCTCCGGATCGATATGGCCGAAGTTGAAGCACTGGCGCTCGAGCACCGCCCCAAGTTAATCGTGGCAGGTTGGTCCGCCTACTCGCGGCAGCTGGACTTTGCCGAGTTCCGCCGCATTGCCGACCTCGTTGACGCCTACCTTATGGTGGACATGGCACACTTCGCCGGCCTCGTCGCCGCAGGACTGCACCCCAACCCGGTCCCCTACGCCGACGTGGTCACCACCACCACCCACAAGACCCTTGGCGGCCCGCGCGGCGGCGTTATCCTCGCCAAGGAGCAGTACGCCAAAAAGATCAACAGCGCAGTATTCCCCGGCCAGCAGGGCGGCCCGCTGGAGCACGTCATCGCCGCCAAGGCCGTGGCCTTCAAGCTCGCCGCTTCCCCTGAATTCAAGGAACGCCAGGAACGCGTCCTGCAGGGATCCAAGCTTCTGGCCGAACGGCTCCTCCGCGACGACGTTGCCGCAGCAGGAATCTCCGTGGTCAACGGCGGCACCGACGTCCACCTGGTCCTCGTGGACCTCCGCAATTCCGAACTGGACGGACAGCAGGCCGAAGACGCCCTGCACCGCATCGGCATCACCGTCAACCGCAACGCCGTTCCCTTCGACCCCCGCCCGCCGATGGTCTCCTCCGGTCTGCGGATTGGCACACCCGCCCTCGCCACCCGCGGCTTCGGCGCCGAGGAATTCACCGAAGTCGCGGACATCATCGCGACGGCGCTCATCGCCTCCGCCGGCAACGGCACCCTGGGCGACAGCACCGTCGTCGAACTCCGCGCCCGGGTCACTGCCCTGGCAGAGAAGTTGCCCCTCTACCCTCACTTGAACGACGACACCGCTATCGGCGCTTTTGAAGCAGACATGATTGGAGCAGCCCAGTGAGTACCGAACAGCTCCCCGAGCACCCGGACTTCCTCTGGCGCAACCCGGAACCCAAGTCCTCCTACGACGCCGTAATTGTGGGCGGCGGCGGACACGGCCTCGCCACCGCGTACTTCCTGGCAAAGAACCACGGCATGACCAACATCGCCGTCCTGGAAAAGGGTTGGCTGGCCGGGGGCAACATGGCCCGGAACACCACCATCATCCGCTCCAACTACCTCTGGGATGAGAGCGCGGCCATCTATGAGCACGCCCTCAAGCTCTGGGAAATCCTGCCGGAGGAGCTCGAGTACGACTTCCTCTTCAGCCAGCGCGGCGTGATGAACCTTGCCCACACGCTGGGAGACGTCCGGGAGAGCATGCGGCGCGTGGGCGCGAACAAGCTCAACGGTGTAGACGCCGAATGGCTTGACCCCCAGCAGGTCAAGGAACTTTGCCCCATCCTGAACATCAGCGACAACATCCGTTACCCCGTTATGGGCGCCACGTACCAGCCGCGCGCAGGCATCGCCAAGCACGACCATGTGGCCTGGGCCTTCGCCCGCAAGTGTGACGAGCTGGGCGTGGACATCATCCAGAACTGCGAAGTCACCGGCTTCGTCAAGGACGGAAACCGGGTGGTGGGCGTCAAAACCAACCAGGGCACCATCAACACCGAAAAGGTGGGCCTCTGCGCCGCCGGGCACAGCTCGGTCCTGGCGGAAATGGCCGGCTTCCGCCTCCCCATCCAGTCCCACCCGCTCCAGGCGCTGGTCTCCGAACTCCACGAGCCTGTCCACCCCACAGTAGTGATGTCCAACCACGTGCACGTCTACGTTTCCCAGGCGCACAAGGGCGAACTGGTGATGGGCGCCGGCGTGGACTCCTACAACGGCTACGGCCAGCGCGGATCCTTCCATGTGATTGAGCACCAGATGGCGGCTGCCGTCGAACTCTTCCCGATCTTTGCCCGGGCGCATGTGCTCCGGACCTGGGGCGGCATCGTGGACACCACCCTGGACGCCTCCCCCATCGTGGGCAACACCCCCGTGGAGAACATGTTCGTGAACTGCGGCTGGGGCACCGGCGGCTTCAAGGGCACCCCGGCTGCCGGCCTCACCTTCGCGCACAACATCGCTACGGGTGCCCCGCACAAGCTGAACAAGCCGTTTGCCCTGGAACGCTTCGAAACCGGCGCCCTGATCGACGAACACGGCGCTGCCGCCGTCGCCCACTAGCCGCCAGCGACCGACGCACCTTAGAAAGAAGACGCACATGCTGCTCATCTCCTGCCCCAACTGCGGCTCGCGCGACGAGACCGAATTCCACTACGGCGGCCAGGCCCACGTTGCCTACCCGGAAAACCCCAGCGCGCTGAACGACCGCGAGTGGGCCGAGTTCCTGTTCTACCGGGACAACACCAAGGGCGCCTTCGCCGAACGCTGGCTCCACAGCACCGGCTGCCGCCAGTGGTTCAACATGCTCCGCGACACTGTCACCTACGACATCCAGGCCGTCTACCCGATGGGCACGCCCCGGCCCGATGCCGCCGGCCAACTGACCGCCGAAACCGGTACAGCCAGCACCGCCGCTGACAGCACCACCACCGGGACCGCGGCGCCGGACATTTCCGGGACAAGCACCGCTCCAGCGGGCACCTCTTCGACCAGCACCACCGCCCCGGAAGGAGCAACCAAGTGACTTCCCAGAACGCCCGCCTCGCCGCCGGCGGACGCATCGACCGCACCATCTCCTGGCGTTTCACCGTGGACGGCGAGGAATTCACCGGCCACCCCGGCGACACCCTCGCCTCCGCCCTGCTCGCCAATGGCCGCATCGCCGCCGGCAACTCCCTTTACGAGGACCGGCCCCGCGGCATCCTGTCCGCAGGTGTGGAGGAATCCAACGCCCTGGTCAAGGTGCAGCCGCGCTTCCCCGGCCACGTGGCCGAGTCCATGCTCCCCGCCACCACCGTCACCCTGGTGGACGGCCTCAAAGCGGAGTACCTGGAGGGCCTGGGCAAGCTGGACCCGGCCGATGACCGCGCCGAATACGACAAGAAGTACGTCCACACCGACGTCCTGGTGATCGGCGGCGGCCCCGCCGGCCTGGCCGCCGCCCGCGAAGCCGTGCGCTCCGGCGCCCGCGTGATGCTGCTGGACGACCAGCCCGAACTGGGCGGCTCGCTCCTGTCCGGTTCCACCGCGGCTGAACTCGCCGAGACCATTGAGGGCAAGCCCGCCATGGAGTGGGTCGCGGATGTCGAAGCGGAGCTTGTTTCCGGCTCAGAGTCCACTGTCCTGAACCGCACCACCGCCTTTGGCGCCTACGACGCGAACTACGTCATCGCCGTCCAGAACCGCACCGACCACCTTTCCTCCCCGGCGGCGTCCGGTGTATCCCGGCAGCGTATTTGGCACATCCGTGCCAACCAGGTGGTGCTTGCCCCCGGTGCCCACGAACGCCCGCTGGTCTTCGAGAACAACGACCGCCCCGGCATCATGCTTGCCTCGGCGGTCCGCAGCTACCTCAACCGCTACGCCGTCGCCGCCGGGCAGCGCGTGGTCATCAGCACCACCAATGACAGTGCCTACGCCCTGGCCGCGGACCTGCGCGCCGCCGGCGTCAAGGTCGCCGCCGTCGTCGACGCCCGTCCCCAGCTCACCGAAGTGGCTGCCGCCGCCGTCGAAGCCGGTACGCGCGTGCTGATCGGCAGCGCCGTGGCCAATACTTCTGCTGATTCGGATGGCCGCCTGGACAGTGTCACCGTCCGCAGCATTAACGACGACGGCGAGCTCACCTCGGGCATCGAACAGATCGCCTGCGACCTGCTGGCTGTCTCCGGCGGCTGGAGCCCTTTGGTGCACCTGCACTCCCAGCGGCAGGGCAAGCTGCGCTGGGACGAGGATTTGGCCGCCTTTGTGCCGAGCACAGCGGTCCCCAACCAGCAGATCGTCGGCTCGGGCCGCGGCAGCTTCGAACTCCAGGACTGCCTCGCCGACGGCATCTCCGCCGGAGCCTCGGCGGCCATTGCCGCAGGCTTCAGCACCGCCACCACGCCCACACCGCTCAGCGGGCCGAAGGCCTCCGCCCCCACCCGCCAGCTCTGGCTGGTGCCCGGCGAGCAGGGCACCCCGGACGACTGGCACCACCACTTCGTGGACTTCCAGCGCGACCAGTCCGTGGCTGACGTTCTGCGCTCCACCGGAGCCGGCATGCGGTCCGTGGAGCACATCAAGCGCTACACCTCCATCAGCACCGCCAACGACCAGGGCAAGACCTCCGGCGTCAACGCGATCGGCGTCATCGCCGCCGCGCTCCGGACGGCCGGCGAAGCCTCCCGCGGCATCGGTGACATCGGCACCACCACCTACCGCGCCCCGTTCACCCCTGTGGCGTTCGCGGCACTCGCCGGACGCCAGCGCGGCGAGCTGTTCGACCCGGCCCGCAAGACGTCGATCCACCCGTGGCACGTCGCCAAGGGTGCGCTGTTCGAGGACGTCGGGCAGTGGAAGCGGCCCTGGTACTACCCGCAGGACGGGGAAGACATGGACACCGCCGTGCTGCGCGAGTGCGCCGCCGTTCGCGAATCCGTGGGCTTTATGGACGCCACCACCCTGGGCAAGATCGAAATCCGGGGCAAGGACGCCGGCGAGTTCCTGAACCGGATCTACACCAACGCCTTCAAGAAGCTCGCCCCGGGTTCGGCCCGGTACGGCGTGATGTGCATGGCGGACGGCATGATTTTCGACGACGGCGTGACCCTGCGCCTCGACGAGGACACCTACTTCATGACCACTACCACCGGCGGTGCCGCGAAGGTCCTGGACTGGCTCGAAGAGTGGCTGCAGACCGAGTGGCCGGAGCTGGACGTGCACTGCACCTCGGTGACCGAACAGTGGAGCACCATCGCCGTCGTCGGGCCCAAATCCCGTGCGGTCCTGGCGAAGGTGGCACCGGAGCTGGCCGCCAACGGCGGGCTGGAAGCGGAAGCCTTCCCGTTCATGACCTTCCGTGAAACCACCCTCGCCTCCGGCGTCCGCGCCCGGGTCTGCCGGATCTCCTTCTCGGGCGAACTGGCCTACGAGATCAACGTGCCGTCCTGGTACGGGCTGAACACCTGGGAGGCCGTGGCAGCCGCCGGAGCCGAATTCGACATCACCCCCTACGGCACCGAAACCATGCACGTGCTCCGCGCCGAAAAGGGCTACCCCATCGTCGGCCAGGACACGGACGGCACCGTCACCCCGCAGGACGCGGGAATGGAATGGGTCGTCTCCAAGGCCAAGGACTTCATCGGCAAGCGCTCCTACGCCCGGGCCGACGGCCAGCGCGAAGACCGCAAGCACCTGGTGAGCGTCCTGCCGGTGGACGGCAGCATCAGGTTGCCGGAAGGTACCCAGCTCGTGGAAAAGGGCCGCTCCACCAACCCTGCCTACGGACCGGTCCCCATGGAAGGCTTCGTCACCTCCAGCTACCACAGCGCAGCACTCGGCAGGTCGTTCGGCCTCGCACTGATCAAGAACGGCCGCAACCGGATCGGTGAAACCCTGGTGGCTGCCGCCGGCGACCAGCTCGTGGACGTCGTCGTCGCCGAAACCGTACTTTTTGACCCCGAAGGGACCCGCAAAGATGGCTGAAACAGCAGCACCCGCAACCTCCTCCGAGAAGAACCTCTCCCTGAGGATCAGCCCCGCTGCCCAGCTAAGGGCAGCGTTTGAAACCGGCTCCGTCCAGGGCGTGGCGGAACTGCGCGAAGTGGCCTTCCTGACCATGGTGGGCCTTCGGGTCAACCGGGACAGCGAGGCCGGACAGCGCGTAGCCTCCATCACCGGCGGCCTGCCCGCCGGGTGCGGCGGTGTCACCGGCACCGGGGACACCGCCGTGCTGTGGCTCGGGCCCGAAGAGTTCCTGGTGGTGGCACCGACGGAAGCGCACGAGTCCCTCGGAGGCGACCTGATCCAGGCACTCCGCGAAGCACTGGCCGACGGCCAAGGCCAGGTGGTGGACCTCTCCGCCAACCGCACCACTTTCGAACTCACCGGCCCGCGGGCACGCGCCGTACTGGAAAAGGGCTGCTCGCTAGACCTGCACCCCCGCGTCCTCACGGCCGGCACGGCACTGTCCACGGAAATCGGCAACATCCCGGTGGTCCTGTGGAAGACCGGCGACGAGTCCTTCCGGATCTTCCCCCGGGCCTCGTTTGCGGACTTCCTGGGCCGCTGGCTCCTCGACGCGATGCGGGAGTACGCCTCCCCCGAGGTCCCCTGACATGGCCCTCAGCGTCCTGGACCTGTTCTCCGTTGGCATCGGGCCCTCCTCGTCACACACGGTGGGCCCGATGCGGGCAGCAAAGCTGTTCGCCGACGGGCTTAAGGGCGACGGACACCTGAGCTCCACCAAACGCGTGCAGGCCGAACTCTTCGGCTCGCTGGGCGCCACGGGGCGGGGCCACGGCTCGGACAAGGCAGTGGTCCTGGGTTTCAAGGGGCTGGACCCCGAAACCGTGGACACCTTCACGGCAGATGACCAGGTTGCGGCAGCCGCCCTTGACGCCGAACTGTGGGTGGGCGGTGACCACCGGGTGGACTTCAACTGGGACGAGGACGTGGTGCTGCATCGGCGCAAGGCACTTCCGGCGCACCCCAACGGCATGACGTTCCGGGCGCTGGACCACGCGGGTGCCGTGCTCAGCGAACGGAGCTTCTATTCGATTGGGGGCGGCTTCGTTGTTGATGGTGACGCCGACGCCGGCGACCGCGTGGTGGCCGATGCCACCGTCCTTCCCTATCCCTTCAATACTGCCGACGAGCTCCTCGAGATCTGCAAGCGCGAAGGCATGTCCATCTCGGACGTTATGCTCGCCAACGAGCTGGTGTGGCGGACCGAAGCGGAACTCCGGGAAAAACTGCTGGGACTCTGGGGCGTTATGCGCGAATGCGTGGACAACGGCTGCGCCGCGGAAGGCATCCTTCCCGGCGGGCTCAACGTTCCGCGGCGGGCGCCGTCGTTATTCCAGACCCTGGCGGCAGATACCGGCGTGACCGATCCACTCCGGGCGATGGAATGGGTGAACCTGTTCGCCCTCGCCGTGAACGAGGAGAACGCCGCCGGCGGGCGCATCGTCACGGCGCCAACCAATGGCGCGGCCGGCATCGTCCCGGCGGTGCTGCATTACTACGTGAAGTTCGTCCCGGGAGCCAACGACGACGGCGTGGTCCGCTTCCTGCTGGCCGCGGCCGCCGTCGGAATCCTGTTCAAGATGAACGCCTCAATTTCCGGTGCCGAGGTGGGCTGCCAGGGTGAAGTGGGCTCCGCCTGCTCCATGGCCGCCGCCGGGCTCTGCGAAGTGCTGGGCGGAACGCCTGCCCAGGTGGAAAACGCCGCCGAGGTGGGCATTGAACACAACCTTGGCCTAACCTGCGACCCGGTGGGCGGGCTGGTGCAGATCCCCTGCATCGAACGCAACGCCATCGCCAGCGTCAAGGCCATCAACGCCGCCCGCCTTGCCCTGCACGGCGACGGCAGCCACAAGGTATCCCTCGACAAAGCCATCAAAACGATGCGCGAAACAGGAGCCGACATGAAAACCAAGTACAAGGAAACCTCCCGCGGAGGCCTTGCCGTCAACGTAATCGAGTGCTGAGCCATGACTGCCATCCAGACTGAAACGTCCCTCCCCCAGCCGCCCACCACGGTGGAACATGTCCTGACCCTGGACTGCAGCGAGTCGCCGGGTATTGTCCACGCCGTCTCCGGCTTCCTGCTGGAGCACGGCTGCGACATCATCGACAACCAGCAGTTCGGCGAGCGTTCCGAAAAGCACTTTTTTATGCGGGTGCATTTTGCGTCCGACGGCGATGCCTCCACCGCGGACACGCTGCGGGCCGCTTTCGGTCCCGTCGCGGAACGCTTCGGGATGCGCTGGCGGCTGGAGCCGCACGGTTCCAAGCGGCGCGTGTTGATCATGGTGTCCAAGTTCGGGCATTGCCTTAACGACCTGCTGTTCCGGGCGCGCATCGGCGAACTCCCGGTGGACGTGGTGGCCGTGGTGTCCAACCACACGGAACACCAGGCGCTGGTGGAGTGGCACGGGATCCCGTTCTTCCACGTGCCGGTCACTTCTGACACGAAGCCGGAGGCCGAGGCGCGGTTGCTGGAACTGGTGGACGAGTTCGATGTGGAACTCGTGGTGCTGGCCCGGTACATGCAGGTGCTCAGCGATAACCTGACGCGCAAGCTGGACGGGAAGGCCATCAACATCCACCACTCGTTCCTGCCCAGTTTCAAGGGCGCCAAGCCGTACCACCAGGCCTACGCGCGCGGCGTGAAGACCGTGGGAGCCACCGCACACTATGTCAACGCCGAGCTGGACGAGGGCCCGATCATCGCCCAGCAGGTGGTGGAGGTGGACCACACCTACGGGCCCGAGGACCTGGTGGCTGCCGGCCGCGACACCGAATGCAAGGCTCTGTCCAACGCCGTCCGCTGGCACTGCGAGGGCCGGGTCATCCTGTTAGGGAACCGGACCGTGGTGCTGCGATAGCGACGCCCTCTCACCTGATGCCGGTTTTCAGGCGATCCTCTCTCCCTTAACGTCGGTTTTCGGGGCACCCCCTCTCACCCGATGCTGGTTCTTGCGTGGGGCTCCCTCATCGTGATGTGGGAGCCCCACGGCCTTAGTGGCGCGTTCGCCGTAGCGCACGTTCCGCCTATACTCAGTTGCTGCCGGCAAACCCCGACGCCTGGGCCGGGTCAAGCCAGCCATTCCGGAGGGCGCGCCCAATGCGTTGTACCGCTGAGCGGAAGCCGTCTGCATAGTCGTCCTTGTCGAAAACGAGGACCGTCCAGTCTGCTGACTCGAATGCCTTGTCCCGTCTCCTGTCTGAGTGGATCTGTGCGTCGCCGAGGTGATGTTCGCCGTCGTACTGGATAGCGAGGCGGCGGTGGCGGTAGCCGAGGTCGGCGGGCCATATCCAACCACGTGCGGGACCGGGTGCTCAGGTGAACGCCGTCGACGCATTCAGTCTCTTCTTCCAGTGCCAGGACGGTGTGCCCCACCACGCCCTTCCGGCGTACCGAGGGCAGCGAACGCGGCTTGCTCAGATGCAGCTCCGTGGAATTGCCCAGCCACGGCGGCAACAGTTGGCACCGAAGCCTGGCCGCGGTCACGTGAGAGATCCACGCTCCCGGCGACGCAGCAGACAACGCCCTGGCTGCGCCTTCCAGATCGAAGTCCCAGTCTGCCGGACGGTAGAGACCACGGCCTACGTTGATGACATCCTTGCGGCGAAGCCTGCCCAGAGAGCGTCGGGTGGGGGTGGGTGGGGCTGACTATTTGGGCTGGAGTGCAGCCAGCCTCACCGCGAGGTGCAAAGCCGGCAGCCTGCCGGTGCCGCGGGGGTCGCCGCCGCAGAGAGAAAAAATCCGCTGCAGCCGCTGATGCATGGACTGCCGTTCCACATGGAGCTCCCGCGCGGCCTGCGCGGTGTTGCAGCCGGAGTCCAGCCACACCCGCAGCGTCTCCAGGAGCTTGGACTGGCGCTGGGCGTCATGCTGGAGAACTGCGGCCAGCTGTTGGTCGATAAAGTCGCGGCGCAGTGCCTCGTCCATCGAGTGGACGGCGAACCGCTCCACCGCGAACGCCTGCGCATCAAGAACCTTCCCGGGGCCGCTTGCCACTGCCCTGGAACGGCCGACGTCGGCAGCAAGTTCCAGCGTGAGCCTCGCCTCGGACAGCGACAACGGCGCGAAGGAAATCCCCGAGGCAACAGGCCCTACTGCGCTAACAGTTCCCTCTGGCACTTCCAGTGACTGCAGACCGTCCACAATCTTCTGCCGCTCGTCGTGGGCGTTCCCGGAGCGGAGGACAGCCAGGGCCAGCAGCTCGGCGTTGTCCGCGTAACTGGCGCCGTGCTGCCCGCCCGGGTCCAGGAGGTGCTCCACGTTCCGCTGAAGTTGCTTGGAGGCAGAGGAACGGACGACCACGGCCACAACCTGCGCTGAAACCGGGATGCCTGCGGCGGGAGCCAGCTCCTGGAGCCGCCAGTGTTGCTTGCCGGAATCGATGGCCCGGATCAGGGCAGCGCCGGCCATCTCCTTCAGGCCGGGTGGCATTCGCTGCAGCAGGGCGAGGGCCAGGATGTCCACAGACCGGTTGCCGGCGATCCTCGCCAGATTCACATCGGCGTCGCCCCGGACCTGCAGTGTCAGACGTGCCGACGGGATGCCGCGCACGGGCACCTCAATGTGGACAGTTCCCTGACGGTCCCCCGCAGCGTCGCCGGTGACGACGGGTTCGGATGACTCAGCGTCCTCCGCAGGTTCGGCGCTTGCGAGGGTGATCCCGGCGGTGGACGTGAGCACCACCTCCGCGTCGGTGGCCGCGGCAAGAACTGCCAGAATCCGGTCCAGGTTGCCGCCGTGGGCGAGCTCCACCGCCATGGCGTGGCTGGCCTGGTCCGCCTGCTGGAGCTGGGCCGCAGACTGGCTGACCAGCTGTGAGTTGATTGCCTCCATGACCGCGACGAAGGGAACTACGCGGCGCAGCTCGATCAGCGGTAGCCCGGCCTCCTCGGCAGCGGAAACCATTGAAGAAGGTATGGAGGGCAGAACGCTGCCGGTCTCGATGGCGAGCGCCGCCACCCCACGCTTGGCCAGGTCCCGAATATAGCCCGTGCGGCGCTCATCGGACGCCAGCGCGAGGGCCTGCCCGCCGGTGAGCAGCAGTTCACCGCCGCCAAGCAACGACGCAATATCCAGGACCTCGCTGGAGTGGATCCAGCGGAGCTGCGTCTGCTGAACAACTCCGGCCGCCGCACGAACCACCGGATCGGCGGCAGTGAAGGTGGGATGTTTCAGGACGTCGTCCAAACGAACCGGCATGACACTCCGTCATGTAGAAGGGAAAAGCTCAGGACACATTGTAGATGATGGATGTGTCTCCCGACACATAATCTTGAAGAACCCCCATCCCCTCAACGAAGAGGCCTCGATGCAACAACAACCCACAGCCCCAGGAGTCGATCAATCCGCCCACGCGGAGGACGTCGAAGCCTGGCTGCAGCCCATTCCCGAGTCCCAGCGCACGCACAAGGTCTCCGGCCAGTTCTGGATCTGGGCCGGTGCCAACCTGGCACCAATCAACTGGGTACTGGGCGCCCTGGGCATCCACCTGGGCCTGAGCTTCGCTGACACCGTGACCGTCCTGGTGCTGGGCAACCTGATCGGCATGCTGCTCTTCGGTTGCTTCGTCCTCCTCGGCCAGAAGACCGGCGCCACCGGCATGGTGCTCGCCCGGGCGGCCTTCGGCCGGCGGGGCAACTACCTCCCTGCAACCATCCAGGCGCTCCTGGTGATCGGCTGGTGCGCTGTCAACACCTGGATCATCCTGGACCTGGTCATGGCGCTCTTCGGAACCCTCGGCTGGGTGGATCCAACAGCCACCAACTACGGCTGGAAGATTGCCGTAGCCACCGGAATCATGGCCGCCCAGGTAGCCATCGCATGGTTCGGGTACAAAGCAATCGCCGCCTTCGAAAAGTGGACTGTCCCGCCCACCATCGTCATCCTGGCCGTGATGTCGGCCGTGGCCTGGTTCGGCATGGACATCAACTGGTCCTATGCCGGCCCTGCAGGCAACATCCTGGAAGGGTCCGAGCGGATCGCGGCCATGAGCGCCGTGATGACGGCCATCGGCATCGGCTGGGGCATCACCTGGTTCACCTACGCCGCCGACTACTCCCGGTTCGTCAGCACCGAAGTGCCCAAAAAGAAGGTCTACCTGGCGTCCGTCCTCGGCCAGTTCATCCCCGTCGTCTGGCTCGGCGTCCTGGGTGCGAGCCTGGCCACCAACAGCGGAGAAATCGATCCCGGCAAGCTCATCGTCCAAAACTTCGGCGTCCTTGCACTGCCCGTTCTCCTGATGGTGTTGCACGGCCCCATTGCCACCAACATCCTCAACATCTACACCTTCTCAGTAGCTACGCAGGCGCTGGACATCACCATCAGCCGCCGCAAGCTCAACCTGTTCGTCGGCGTCTTCTCGCTCGCCGCCGTCGTATTCTTCATCTTCCAGGAGGACTTCGCGGCAGTCCTCGACGCGTGGCTCATCGGCCTGGTGGCGTGGGTAGCTGCGTGGGGCGGCGTGATGCTGGTGCACTACTTCTGGATTGACAAGCGCTGGCCCGGCAATCCGGAACGGCTGTTCGACGGCGTCGGCACCCGGCGGCTCCCCGGCATCAACTGGGCGGGCGTCACGTCCCTCCTGGTAGGCATCTTCGCCACCTGGCTGTTTATGTACGGGCTCGTTCCCGCCATGCAGGGCCCCATCGCCGTGGCCCTGGGCGGCTGGGACCTTTCCTGGCTCGCCGGCGGCCTCGCGAGTGCCACCAGCTACGCCATCCTGGGCCCGAAAATGCACCGCAGATACATTGATGCACCGGCGCCCGTTGCACACCAGCTCCCCAGCGAACTGACTAGCGCCGCCGCATCCGGCACGCAGCCCGCACTCTAAACCGCCTTCTAACCGCGTCACGACAGGACTTTCCCGCATGACTCTCGAAGCATTCCCCGACTCCGCCCACCCGATCAGCTGGCCCGAAGGCAAGCGCGCAGCTGCGTCCTTCACGTTCGACGTCGACGCCGAGTCCTGCACCATCGCCCATGACCCTAAGAGCACCAGCCGGATGTCCCTGATGACCCATCAGTCCTACGGGCCAAAGGTGGCAGTCCCCCGCCTGTTGCAGATCCTCCAGCGCCAGGACATCCGCGCCACGTTCTTCGTCCCCGGTTTCACGGCCGAGTGCTACCCGGATACCGTCCGCCGGATCGTTGACGCAGGCCACGAGGTGGCGCACCACGGCTACCTGCACGAGCCCATGCAGGGCATCGACGCCGCAACGGAGGCCCGCTACATCGACCGCGGGCTGGAGGCGCTGGCCAAGGCTGCGGGCGTGGAGCCGGCGGGCTACCGGGCACCCTGGTGGGAGCTCAACTGGCATTCGCCGGCGCTCCTGGCGGACCGCGGCTTCCTCTACGATTCGAGCCTGCTCGACGGCGATGCTCCCTACCGCTTCAGCGTCGCCCCGGGTGACACCCGGGACATCGTAGAGATCCCCGTCGACTGGACGTTGGACGACTGGGAGCAGTACGCCTTCTACCCGGGAGTGACCGGCAGCGGCGTCATCGAAAGCCCGGCCAAGGTCTTGGAGATGTGGACGCTGGAGGCGGAGGCACACCACGCTCAGGGCAGCTGTTTCGTCCTCACCAACCACCCCTTCATTTCCGGCCGGCCCTCCAAAGCGGTGGCCCTGGAACGGCTTATCGAGCGGGTCAAGGGGATGGACGGCATGTGGGTGGCCACCATGGAAGATATCGCTGAACACACCCGCAGGACGGTGCAGGAAGTCCACTCCCATGCCCGGATCGAGGTGCCGGGCTTCCCGGATACAGGGGCAAGGTTCACGCCCCCGGCGGTACGGGCGTCCATCCGCACCTCCGCAGCAGGATAGGAAAACGGAGGGGGACTGCACCTGAAGGTGCAGTCCC
The DNA here is from genome assembly GCF_059383655.1 of Pseudarthrobacter sp. Hb11. Taxonomy (NCBI): domain Bacteria; kingdom Bacillati; phylum Actinomycetota; class Actinomycetes; order Micrococcales; family Micrococcaceae; genus Pseudarthrobacter; species Pseudarthrobacter sp. Hb11. The sequence goes on along the minus strand of NZ_JBWZCM010000009.1, from coordinate 109,698 downwards.
CCTCCGTTTCATTTAAGCGATGAGTCAGTTCCGGACGCAGTGCCTGGTAGCTCTTGAGGCGTGGGTTATGGACGTGACTGGCCGGCCTCGGCCAGGTCTGCGGTGGACTGTGCAGCTCCGGTGTGGACAGAAGTTCCGGCCAGGCCGGTGGAAGCCGAAGATTCCGCGGCGGAGCGCCGCGGCTTAGGTGCGGAAGTGGAGGCAGCGTGCTCGGCGAGGACACCGGTGTGGTGCCGGAGCTTCAGGCGGTACATCAGGACGCCGGTAATGATGACGGTGGCCACGAAGATCACTCCGCCCCACTGCAGATACCACTCGAACGGCGGGACCGAGTTGTAGATTTCCGGCCTCGGCCAGATCAGGTTCAGTGTCATGGCGCCGCCCCACAGGACCGCGAGGATGTTCACCGGGACGCCCCACTTGCCGAGGCTGAAGCCGGATTTTCCGTGGCTTTCGTCGGACAGCGGCCATTTCTTCAGGAAGCGCCGCCGCAGCAGCGGGACGGTGACCAACAGGTAGGAGAGGTAGATCAGGACAATGCTGATGCTGGACAGGATGGTGAAGATCGCGGGCTGCGAGACGTTAACGATCAGCGGAATTATGGCGATGAGTCCGACGACGATGGCCGCCACCGTGGGCGTCTTCCGCTCGGGGTGCACCTTGCTGAGCTGGCGGCTGAAGGGCAGGTTGTTGTCCCGGGCCATGGCGAACATCATACGGATGGCGGCGGCGTGGACGGCGAGGGTGCAGACGATCACGGCCACGACGATGCACACCAGGAAGGCCTTGCCGAAGGGGCCCCCCAGCACGGAGAGCACGATGTATTGAAGGCCGCCGTCGGCAGCGCCCAGCTTGGGGTCGTTCAGGTCCGGGGCGGCCAGGAGGCCGCCGAGGAGGATCAGGCCGCCGAGGATGAAGGACGCCGTGATGGCCCGCAGGATGGCCTTGGGAGCGGTCTTTTTCGGGTCCTTTGTCTCCTCCCCCAGCGAGCTGGCGGTGTCGAAGCCGTACATGACGTAGCCGGAAGCCATGGCGCCGATAAGGAACACCCCGAAGAAGCCAAGGTCGTGGTCCATGCCATAACCCGCGGTGCTGAACAGGACTTCAGGCCCCCGCACAACATGCCAGGCAAGGGCCAGGATCAGGAGCACGGCGGCAGCGAGCTCCACGAACACGCCGATGCTGTTGATTTTGGTCATCAGCTTCACGCCGAAGGCGTTGATGAGAGTGGAAATGGAAATCATGATGCTGGCGAGCAACACGCCGTTAAGGGCGAAATCGTACGTGCCGGTGCCGTCCCCGATGATCTGGAAACCGGACCAGATCTGGGGCAGGGTGAGCTGCAGCGCCAGGGCAACGGCCCCAAGCGCCACGATCGAGGAAATGAGCAGCAGCCAGCCGGCCAGCCAGGCGAACGTTCCTGACGAGAGCTGTTTGGCCCAGTTGTACACCGATCCGGCCACGGGATAGCGGCCGGCCAGTTCGGCGAAGCAGAGCGCCACCATGAGCTGGCCAACGAAGACGATGGGCCAGGACCATGCGTAGGCCGGCCCGGCCATGGCGAAGCCAAAGTAGAACAGTTGAAAAACGCCGGTGAGGATGGAGATATAGCTGACGCCGGCCGCGAAGCTGGCAAACTTGCCGATGCTGCGGTCCAGGGTCTGGGCATAGCCGAACTCGTCCATGCCGCTTGAATCAGAACTCTTGCTGGGTTCCAACATACGAACTCCTAGGTGAGAAAAGCACGATGATGATGCCCCCGCGGCCTCCATTGGACGCGGGTGATATCGGCGGCCGGGCGCCGCGCCTGCGGCGCCCGGCCGTTTCCCCCAAATGCTGTCGCTATCCGGCGGCCCCCACCCCGGCGTCCCCGGCAGGTGAGCCAAACCAGCCGCTGGGTGCGGGCTGGATGTTCTGCCAGATATGTTTTGCCTCGCGGTACTCGTTAAGTCCCGCGCTGCCAAGCTCCCGGCCGATGCCGGACTTCCCAAAGCCGCCCCACTCGGCCTGCGGGACGTACGGGTGATAGTCGTTGATCCATACTGTTCCGTGCCGGAGCCCGCCCGCAACACGCTGCGCCTTCGACGCATCCGATGTCCAGACCGCGCCGGCAAGGCCGTATTCGGTGTCGTTGGCGATCGCCACGGCCTCGGCCTCGGTCCGGAACGTCTCGACCGTCAGAACCGGGCCGAACGATTCCTCCCGCAGCACACTCATGCCGGAGCGGCAGTTGCCGAGCACAGTGGGCGGGTAAAAGAAACCCTCCGCGAGGGCCCCCTCGTGCGGTATGTAGCCGCCGCACAACAGGTCGGCGCCCTCAGCGATTCCGGCCTGGACGTAGGCGTGGACCTGATCACGGTGCTTGGCGGAAATCAGCGGGCCCGTCTCAGCATCGGGATCGAACGGTCCGCCCATCCGGATCTTTTTCGCCCGCTCCACTACCTCTGCCACAAAACGCCCGGCGATGGTCTCCTCGACGACGAGCCGCGCCCCTGCAGAGCAGACCTGACCGGAGTGCAGGAACACCGCGGTCAGGGCGTTGTCGACGGCGGCGTCCCAGTCCGCGTCCGCGAAGACAACGTTGGGGTTCTTTCCGCCGAGTTCGAAGGCGACCCGCTTTACGGTTTCCGCAGCGGCGGCCATGATCGCCTGGCCGGTGGCGAGGCTTCCGGTGAGGGAGACGAGGTCGACGCGCGGGTCGGAGCTGAGCGGGCCGCCCACCTTCGATCCCTTTCCGGTTACCAGGTTTGCGACGCCGGGGGGAATGCCGGCTTCGGCGAGGGTCTCCATAAGCAGGATCGAGGTGGACGGGGTGAGTTCGCTGGGCTTGAGCACGAACGAATTTCCCGCGACGAGCGCCGGGGCCACCTTCCAGGCGGCCTGGAGGAGCGGGTAGTTCCACGGGGCGATGAGGGCACAGACGCCCAGCGGCTCATACACCACGCGGCTGATGGTGTTTGGGCGGCCGGTGTCGATTACCCGGCCGGCATCGAGGCCTGCGATTTTGCCGTAGTACCGGAAGCATGCGGCAATGTCGTCGATGTCGTATTCGGCTTCAACGAGGCGTTTTCCGGTGTCGAGTGCCTCAGCCCGGGCATAGACAGCTTTGTCCCGCTCCAGCAGTTCGGCCACGCGGAGCATAACGGCGCCCCGTTCGATGTCGGTGAGCCGCCGCCAGGGGCCGTCGTCGAACGCGGCCCGGGCACTGGCGATCGCCCGCTCTGCGTCCTCCGCCGTCGACGCGGTGACGGTTGTTACCTCGCGCCCGTCGGCCGGGCAGCGCACCACCGTGGTGCCGCCGTCGGGCGCCTGCTGCCAGGCGCCGTCTATATACAGGCCCTTGACTGAGTCCTGGGCTTTCCCGCCCTGGTGAACCTGCTCAACGGTGGCGGTCATCGTGTCTCCTTCTTTACATCCATCATGCCTAGACCTTTGCCGCCGCTGCCGCCGTAAGCGGGGCGCCGTTACGCTCCAGCGGGCTGAGGCCATGCCGGTAGAACTCTGCGTGCTGCGGCGCCAGGGGCTTTTTACCGGTGATCAAATCGGCCGCCTTTTCGGCGAGCATCATGACCGGCGCGTAGATATTGCCGTTGGTGACATAGGGCATTGCGGATGCATCCACCACGCGCAGGCCGCTGGTGCCGTGCACAGTCATGTCCAGGGGGTTCACTACGGCCATGGGGTCGGTGTCCGGCCCCATCTTCGCGGTGCAGGACGGGTGCAGGGCGGTTTCGGCGTCACGGGCCACCCAGTCAAGGATCTCGGCGTCCGTCTGGACGGCCCGGCCGGGCGAAAGCTCACCGCCGTTGAAGGGCTGCATGGCGGACTGGCCGAGGATGTCGCGGGCCACATGGATGGCCTCAACCCATTCACGGCGGTCCTGGTCCGTGGAAAGGTAGTTGAACACCATGGACGGGTGCACCGTGGGATCGGTGGACTTGATCTTGAGCGTGCCGCGGGCGTCGGAGTACATGGGGCCGATGTGCACTTGGTAGCCGTGCTTCGCATCCGCCTTCTGGCCGTCGTAACGGACGGCGACCGGGAGGAAGTGGAACATCAGGTTCGGGTACGCAACATCCTCGTTGGAGCGGACGAATCCCCCGCCCTCGAAGTGGTTGGTGGCTGCCGGTCCCTTCCGTCCCAGCATCCATTGCATGCCGATCCACGGCATACGCCAGACGTCCAGGGCCGGTTGCATGGAGACCGGCTGGGTGCAGGCATGCTGGATGTAGACCTCGAGGTGGTCCTGGAGGTTTTCCCCGACACCGGGCAGGTTGGCCACTGAGTTGATGCCCAGGGAGTTCAGGTGTGCGGCGTCGCCGATGCCGCTGAGCTGCAGCAACTGCGGTGTGTTGATCGCGCCGCCAGCCAGGATCACCTCGCCGGCGTTGACCTGGTGGGTCTTGCCGTTGCGGCGGTAGGTGACGCCGGTTGCTACATTGCCCTTGAAGTTGACCTTGGTGACCAAGGCCCGGGTCAGGACGGTCAGGTTGGTCCGGCCGAAGTTGGGACGCAGGTAGGCGCGGGAGGCGGAGAGCCGCTGGCCCTTGTGGACATTGCGGTCGAAGGCAGCGAAGCCCTCCTGGCGGTACCCGTTGACGTCGTCCGTCCGGGGGTAGCCCGCCTCCTGGGCGGCGGTGAAGAACGCCTGGAACAGCGGGTTGGTGGCCGGGCCGCGCTCCAGGACGAGGGGGCCGTCATGGCCGCGCAGTTCATCGTCCGGGTCTGCGGCGAGGGCGTTTTCCATCCGGTTGAAGTAGGGCAGGCAGTGGGCAAAGTCCCAGGTTTCCATGCCGGCGTCAGCGCCCCACCGCTCGTAGTCGAGGGGGTTTCCGCGCTGGAAGATCATGCCGTTGATCGAGCTCGAGCCACCGAGGACCTTGCCGCGGGCGTGGGCAACCCGCCGGCCGCCCATGTGGGGCTCCGGGTCCGATTCGTACCGCCAGTCATAAAGCGGGTTGCCGCTGGGGAAGGTCAGCGCGGCGGGCATCTGGATGAAAAGATCCCAGGGGTAGTCGCTCCGTCCGGCTTCGAGAACCAGGACGCTGCTGTTGCCTCCGTCGCTCAGCCGGTCGGCCAGCACGGAACCCGCGCTGCCGCCACCGACGATGACGTAGTCGTAGCTGTCTTTTGTCATGCTGCAAACTCTCCTTTTACCCAATGCCAGTTACTGGCCCAGATTGGGTCGTCGTTCTTCCGGATGCGAAAGGGTGACCGTGTTAGCCGGAGAATCCGCGGTATTCCCTGGTGTGGCGTAGGTCATATCCAAGGAGAGTAGTGCACGTTGAACAAGTGTTCAATAGGAAAACTGGACAAGTGTTCAAGAATTTACCGGCGCGAAACATCAAGCCCCTAAAGGACGCGGGAGTGCGCACTTGCCCCTCACATGTGTCGCACTCCTGCCCGTATGTGACGCGGAGCAAATGGCGTCTTCAGGGCAGGCCAATGGTGCGTTTGGCTGCGGCCATGCGGAGGTGTGCTACGGCCCGGGCGCTAGGCGGCGAAGGCGATCTCTTCGGTGCGGGCAATGCTCCGCCGAATGGATTCCTTGTCCACCCCAAGGAGTGCGGTCAGCCACATGCCGTTCTGCAGGACAACGATATCGGCGGCCCGCTCCTTGCATTCCGTGGCGGACAGTTCCGGCTTGGCGTTCCCTATCAGGGCGGCAAGCCCGTCCAGGTACCGGTCGAACGCCGCCGCGTTGATCAGGGCGAAATCTTCGTCCGCCCTCGCCAGCGCCCAAAGATGAAGGCGCAGGGACAGGTACCGCGTGGTCAGGAGTTCCGGGCCCGCAACCCGGCGGAGGGCATTCTGGAGCTGTTCGTCAGGGGGCAATGACGGGTCCGGCGCAACCAGCGCGAGGTCGTGTTTGTCGACGCTGTGCAGCACCGCACGGATCAAGCTCGATTTGTCTTCGTAGTAGTAATTCACCAGCCCGAGGGCGACACCTGCCTCGCGGGCCACCGCGCGCATGTTCACTCCCGAGATCCCGCGGTGCGACAGCAGGTCCAGCGCTGCATCAAGAATGCGCTGCTGCCGGTCAACCTGCTCGCCCTGTTCACGGGAGTTCACGGTGCTTGTATCCACTTGGCCAGAATATGGGGAAACCTGTGACGGCGCATACCAACGACTGGTGATGGTGCTCTAGTGGGCCTGGCGCGCACCTATTTCAACAATGAGCACTCCCGCGGAGATGAGCAGGATCCCGCATGCCATTTGCGGCGTGAGGGGTTCCTTGAACAGGATGCGGCTGGCTACTGCCGTCAGAGCGACACCGCAGGCCACCCAGATGCCGTACCCCACTCCCAGTGGCATCCCATGAGCGAGCGCCAGGCTCAGGAATCCGAAGGCGCTGACATAGCCACCAACGATAGGAACAAGCCACAGCTTCTTCTTCAGCCCCTCGGACGCGCGCAGGGACATGGTTGCCGCAACTTCGGTGAGGATGGCAAGGCCGAGGAAAAACCAGGTCATGCGTTTTCGTTTCCTTGCTTGGCGCGGTGGGCCTTCTGCGAGCCGACTTCAACTGTGATGACGCCGGCCAGGATAAGCGCGATGCCGAAGCCCATCAGCCAGGTGAGCGGCTCGTCGAAGATACTTGCAGACAGCAGCGCGGTAGCGGTGACGCCACCGGCGCCCCAGGCACCGTACGCGACACTGATGGTCATGCCCAGCCGAAGGCAGACGGACAGAAGTGAGAAGGCGGCGACGTACCCCGCAACAACCAGTACGTACCAGCCCGGCGCTTCCAGGGCCGCCTTCAAAGCCAGGGTTGCCGAGACCTCCGTGACGATTGCCCCGCCGAGGCACAGCCACTGTTTCACTGCGAACCTCCGTCGTCGATCAAACCGAGAATGTGCCGCACTATGGCCGCCCGGTCAGCTTTTTTGGGGGCGCCAACGCCGCTCGCCTCCGCTGCCCACAAACCATCCGCTGCCAGCCGGGCAGTAATGAGACGGGTGCGCTGAACGGACGGTGTCCCTTCCGGGATCAGGAGCCAGGGGTCCAGGTGGCGAGCCCAGGCTTCCTGCAGTTCGGCCCCGTAGGCGGAGTAAAACCACAGCGCCCACTCCGCCCGCATATTCTGCCCCTCTGCTGCGGCCCTCACGTATGCTCGGTACCGCTCGTCGACTGAAGCCTCGCGCTTGCCCAGAAGCTCACTCATCCTCTGCCCCATTTGGCATGCCGCGTACTCAACCAGTGCGGTCATCAGCGCATCCCGGTTTGGGAAGTGGTACATCAGCCCGGGCTTGGTAACCCCTGCTTCGGATGCCACCGCGTCCAGGGTGATAGCGGCACCTTGGCTGCGTGTTGCTACCCGCAATCCGGCCTCAAGAATGTGCGGTCGCTGGCTCTCTCTCACCTCCAAACTTTACCATCTGGAAGGTAAAGGCTGCTTTGGATTCGCGGCTCCCCTGACCGGGCCGCAAGGCCTCGAAAAAAAGACGTCCCGCGACGTTTCTTAACGCTCCGCTACGCCGCGTTGAGCGTACGCGTCGTCCCGTGAACCCCTGCTACGGAAACGATTGTGGGGCCGCTGGGCGCTCCGTAATCTCATCTCAGCACCCGCCCCAGCAAAGGAATCCCAATGTCAGAACCCTCGGACAAGAGTCCGCAAAACGAGCAAGGCTCCACCCGCATCGTGGCCGGCCAGTCCGCGGCTCCCAAGCGCCCCCTGGGGCTGAAGATCGGCATCGCTGCCGGCATTCTTGCCCTGGTGGGCAGTGGCGCCGCCGTCGCGTCCGCAGTCAACAGCGGCACCCCGGCCACAGTCCAGGAGACCGCAGCTGCCGGCAACCCCGCCGCCGAACTGAGACTCGGCTATTTCGGCAACGTCACCCACGCACCCGCCTTGGTGGGCGTCAGTCAGGGCCACATCGCCGGCGAACTGGGCGACACCAAGCTGACCACCCAGGTCTTCAACGCAGGCCCCGCCGCTATCGAGGCGCTGAATGCCGGCGCCATCGATGCCACATACATCGGCCCCAACCCCGCCATAAACTCGTTCGTGAAGAGCGGCGGCGAATCGGTCAACATCATCGCGGGTGCTGCGGCAGGCGGCGCCCAACTGGTGGTCAAGCCGGAGATCAACTCCGCGGCGGACCTCAAGGGCAAGACCCTCGCCTCCCCGCAGCTCGGCGGCACGCAGGACGTCGCCCTCCGCGCCTGGCTCACGGCGCAGGGGTACAAGACCAACGTTGACGGCAGCGGCGACGTCGCCATCAACCCCACCGAGAACGCCCAGACCCTGAAGCTGTTCCAGGACGGAAAGCTCGACGGCGCGTGGCTGCCTGAGCCCTGGGCCTCACGCCTGGTGCTGACCGCCGGGGCGAAGGTGCTGGTGGATGAGAAGGACCTGTGGGACGGCTCGCTGTCCGGCAAGCCGGGCGAGTTCCCCACCACCATCCTGATTGTGAACCGAAAGTTCGCTGCGGACCACCCGGACACCGTGAAGGCGCTGCTAAAGGGCCACGTGAAGTCGGTGGAGTGGCTGAACAGCGCGGCCAACGGCGAGAAGGCCAACGTTATCAACGCCGCTTTGAAGGAAGCTGCGGGCGCAGAGCTCAAGGCTGATGTGATCGACCGGTCCCTGAAGAACATCGTGTTCACCGTGGACCCGCTCGCCGGCACCTACCAAAAGCTGCTGGCGGACGGCGTGACTGCCGGAACCACCAAGCAGGCCGACATCAATGGCATCTTCGACCTGACTGCCCTGAACAGCGTGGCCGGCGAGAAGACCTCGGCCGCAGGGCTCGGCAAGGAGTAGGCCCGCACTTGATCGATTGCTCCGTAGGCGCCCTTTTGACTCCTCTAAACGGCATCTGCGGAGCAATCGATGTGCCAGACGATTCTGCTTACCCCTCTTCGGAAGCCCCGTTCAGCTCCGCCCGCGTGGGCGGGTTGGCGCCGGGACGTGACACGGTAACTGCCGCCGCCTTGGCCGCGTGGGCCAGGAGTTCCGCCAGCCCTTCAGCCGGCAGCTCGCGCAGGTCCTTGCGGTTCTGAGCGCCGTCCAGTCCGCGGTCCACCAGCCCGGACAGCAGCGCCGCCATAAACGAATCGCCGGCGCCCACAGTGTCCGCCACCTCCACCAGGGGTGCCGGCACCCGCGTCTCGCCCGCCCGGGTCACTCCCCACGGCCCGTCCGCTCCACGGGTCACCACCACCATGGCCGGCCCTTCGTTCCCGCCCAGCTCCAGCCAGCGCCGCGCGGCGTCCAGCACGTCGAGCTCCGGATACAGCCATTCCAGGTCCTCGTCCGAGGCCTTCACCACGTCGGCCAGGGACACAAACTTCTCCGTGTGCCGGCGCGCGTAGTCCACATCGGTAATGATGCTCGGCCGGCAGTTGGGGTCGAAGCTAATGGTGGCGCGGGGGTGGGCATATTCGACGGCGGCGAGGACGTCCGTGGCGCCCGGCGCCAGCATCGTAGCGATGGAGCCGGTGTGCAGCAGGGTGGTGCCCTGCAGCATAAAGGCGAGCCGGTCGGCGATGCCGGGAAGCTGCCAGGTGAGATCGAACGTGTAGGTGGCGGCGCCGTCGTCGTCAATCAACGCGGTGGCAACGCTGGTGGGCAGCTCATCAGGACCCAGCGGCATCATCACGGAACTGGCGCGCAGGTGGGCGGCGACGGAATCGCCGTAGGCATCCCGGCCGAACCGCCCAATGAACTGCACGGGGTGGTCCAGGCGTGCCAGTCCAACGGCTACGTTCAGCGGGCTGCCGCCCACGTGGGCTTCGATTCCGGAAGCGCGCTGGACAACGTCGACGAGGCCTTCGCCTATAACAGTGAGCATGGTCATACTCTGCCAGAGAAGTGGGACGGGCAGCAGCTCATTCAGTCAAGCAGCGCCTGTACCAGCTCCCGGCATTTTCGGTACGCCTCAGCTGCGGGGTCAATCAGCGCGAAGTGGTCGCCGGGCACTGTGAGCAGGCGCGCCGGAGTGGTTCCGGCCAGGCTCGCCTCAACGTAGGAGGTGGACATGGCCAACGGCACGTCCTCATCGTCCGTTGCATGGACAGCGTAGACGGGGACGTCCAGAGGCAGCGCGGCCATCGGGTCCGCGTTCCGGTGCCGGTCCGGGAATTCCGACGACGGCCCGCCCAGCAGGTTGGCTACCGCACCGATGCTGAGGTTGAGCCGTTCGGCCTCGGCCAGGTTCAGGACGCCGGACTGGCTCACCACCCCGGTGAGGCGGACGCCGTCGTTGTTCATGCGGACGGCGCCATGCTCAACCTCCAACCCCAGCGGCAGCCGGTCACGGCCCGCCGCCCATACTGCAAGGTGCCCGCCGGCGGAATGCCCTAGGGCCACCACCTTGGTCAGGTCCAATGCGTCGGGTGCGGCGAGCTCCTGCAGCTTGTCAATGCCCGCCAAAATGTCCTGGAAGGTGTGGGGCCAGCCGCCGCCGTTTCCGGCGCGGCGGTACTCCAGGTTCCATGCCGCGAGGCCATGTGCGGCCAGGTCCCGCGCCAGCGGCTCACCCAGTTCAGCCCCGTACTTCGATCGCCAGAAGCCGCCGTGGATCACCACCACCACGCCACGCTGCATCGCGCCGTCGGGCAACTCCGGGAGGAACAGCTCACCCCACTGGCTGGGGTCATCTCCGTAGTAATGCCTATGCCGCTGCACCATGTGCCGAGCGTACCGCCCAGGGCCAGCAGTGCCGTTACCGTCCGGACGGCTGGCGCCGTAAGCCTCGAAGGACGCGCCCCGCCGGGCTAGGCTCAGGAGTTAAAGTGCCGCCAAAGGGGATGACCATGACCAGCACAACGGAACCGGGCACGACGCAGGCCACAGCCATGCCAAAGCCACAAGCATCTGATGCCCATTCCCGCCTTTCAGCCCTTGTGGCAAGCGCAGCCGGCCGGCCGACGCAGCCGTCCTATTCCCCGTTCGACGGCGGGATGGTCGGGAAGGTGCCTGTCTGCACTCCCGGCGACGTGGAAGCTGCCATCGCCAGTGCCCGGGCAGCCCAGCGGAAGTGGGCCGAGGTTCCGCTCCGGCAGCGCAGCGCCGTCGTCGGGCGGTTCCAGAAGCTGCTTCTCCAGCGCGAAGCGGAGATCCTCGACCTGGTGCAGCAGGAGAGCGGCAAGTCACGGCTGAACGCGTTCGAGGAACTTGCCGACGCGTGCCTGACGGCTGCCTATTATGAGCGCACCGCCGAACGGCACCTCCGCCCCGCCCGCCGCACCGGGGCGGCGCCGGGCCTGACACGGACCGTGGAGTACCGGCTCCCCAAGGGCGTGGTGGGGATCATCAGCCCGTGGAACTATCCCTTCACCCTCGCCGTCTCGGACGCTGTCCCGGCGTTGTTGGCCGGTAACGCGGTTGTCCTGAAACCTGATTCGCAGACACCGTTTACGGCGCTGCTCGCCCTCGAGTTGTTGCAGGAGGCCGGACTTCCGCGAGACCTCTTCCAGATTGTGACCGGGCCGGGGCCGGCACTCGGCTCGGCAATGATTGGCGCCGTCGATTTCCTCATGTTCACCGGTTCCTCCGACACAGGAAAGATCCTGGCGAAGCAGTGCGCCGAGCGGCTCATCGGTTTTTCCGGCGAGCTAGGTGGGAAGAACGCCATGCTGGTCCTCGCCGACGCGGACATCGCCAAGGCGGCCAGGGGCGCAGCCCAAGGCTGCTTCTCCAATTCGGGCCAGTTGTGCATCAGCATGGAACGGATTTATGTGCACCATGCCGTCTTCGAGGAGTTCCTCGCCGCCTTGACCATGCAGGTGGAAGGGATCCGCTTGGGCGCTGGGCCCCGCTGGGACATCGACATGGGCTCACTGGCCGGACAGAAACAGCTGGACCGGGTGACCGCCCACGTTGAGGACGCGCTCGGAAAGGGTGCCCGGCTCGTCACGGGCGGCCGCGCCCGGCCCGATCTTGGCCCGTTCTTTTACGAACCCACCATCCTTACCGGCGTGACGGAGGAGATGCTTGTGGCGCGGGAGGAAACGTTCGGGCCGGTGGTGAGCGTCTACCAAGTAAAGAACGACGACGAGGCCGTCGCCCTTGCCAACGACTCCCGCTACGGGCTCAACGCCAGCGTCTGGTCCGCCAGGCGCGGCGAGTCAGTAGGCAGGCGCCTGATGGCCGGGACGGTGAACGTCAACGACGGGTACTCGGCGGGTTGGGCCTCCCATGATGCGGCGATGGGCGGGATGAAGGACTCGGGCGCCGGGCGGCGTCACGGCAGGGAAGGCATTTTGAAGTACACCGAAGCCCAAACGGTCGCCGTGCAGCGGCTGCTGCCGATCGGCCCTCCACCAGGCGTATCCAACGAGAGGTACACCCGGCTCGTCAAAGGCGCCCTCACACTCATGAGGGGGTTCCGCTAAGGGCGGCGGAACCCCGGACTAATCGAGTGCTCCGTAAATGCCCTTTTCGTGTGTGAGAACGGCAGTAACGGAGCACTCGATTCAACTAGGCCCGCAGAAGACGGGCGACGTCCCCCGCCTCCGGGTACGCCGCCTGCGTCCCCTTGCGGGTGGTGGCCAAAGCGGCAGCCACGGAGGCAAAGGCAGCAGCATCGGCGAGCGCATCGCCCGCGGCCAGCCGCACCGCAACGGCACCGGTGAAGGCGTCGCCGGCCCCGGTGGTGTCAACAGCGCGGACCGTGGTGGGAGCAACCCGGGTCACCTGCCGACCCTCCGGAGCCAGTGAGTCGAGCACCACCGAACCCTGCGAACCGAGCGTCACCAGGACCTGCTGGATCCCCCGCTCAGCGAACCGCAACCGCACTTTGTCCCATTCAGCACTGTCCTCATCGGCCCTGTCGGAACCAGTCCCGTCCGCGCCGGGCACAGCGGCGCCGGAACCCAGGAACAGCGCAGCCTCGTGGGCGTTGACCAGCAGAACGTCAGCCAGCCCGGCCAGGGCTGTGGGGATTTCCGCGTACGGGGAGAGGTTCAGCAGAACTGTTGCGCCGGCGTCGTGCCCTGCCTGGGCGGCCGCCACAACCGTCTCCATGGCAACCTCAAGGCAAAGGCACACCACGGCGGCATCGCCAAGTACATCCGATGCGTCCGCCACGTCCGCCGGCGACAGCGTGCCGTTGGCGCCGGCCGAGATGATGATGTTGTTCTCGCCGCTGGCGTCCACCGCGATCACGGCAACCCCCGTGGGCTCCCGCGACGTCCGGACGTGCCCCACGTCCACCCCGGCACCCGCGGCGGAGGTGAGCAGCATGTCGCCGTTGGGGTCCTCCCCCACCGCGCCCACCAGGCTGACGTGCCCGCCCAGCCGGCTTGCGGCAACGGCCTGGTTGGCACTCTTGCCGCCCGGGTTCACGGCGAACCCGTTGCCGTGCACCGTCTCACCGGGAAGCGGCAGGCGTTCGCAGTAGATGGTCAGGTCGGCATTCAGGGAGCCGACGACGGCGATCCGGCCCGGGCTTCCAGCGTCACCATGCCCAGGTGCGGCATTCATTCGGTCACCTCAGCCTCAACGGGCTTGGGGATCAGCAGCGAGGCGGCGAAGGCTGCCACGGTAAGCGCGAGGCCAACCACCACGACGGTCAGATAGGACGCCTTCGCATCGCCCAGGGCCGACGTCGCCACCAGCACGGCGGGCAGGATCAGGAAGCTGAGGCCTGCGCCGAGGTTGAACGCACCCGCGTTCATGCCGGGCAGGAAACCGGGGTTACCCGCTGGCGAGAGGACAACGCCGAGTCCGTTGAGCATGATGTTGACCGTACCGGCGTACATGATGCCCAGCAAGACTGTGCCCACAATCATAAGGGGCAGGCTGTTCAGGCCCAGGAACGCAATGATGGCCAGCGCCGCGATGCTTCCCAGGAGGCCGATCCGCAAAACCCTGGTGTAGCCCAGCACGGGGGCGAGCTTGCCGCTCAGGGGCCCCACCACCCAGCCAAGGAGGGCGTACGGGGTGAGGATGATGAGCGACATTTCCGTGGGCCCAAGGCCGAAGCCGGGGCCCGCCGCCTGGACATAGGCAGGGACGATGCCGTTGATGACGGCGAAGATGCCGGTCATGGTCAGTGTGGTGGTCAGCAGTGGCGCCCAAGTGGAGCGCTGGCGCAGGTGCTGCGTTTCCACCATGGGCTGGTTGGCCCGCTTCTCGGTCCGCCAGAAGAGGTAAAACGCGACGGCGGACAACAGTACCAGCGCCAGGCTCAGCATCAGGGTGCCCGACGAGAAGGCTCCCACCAGCTTGGAGCCTTCATTCAGGGCGGTGAGCAGCGCGCCCACGGCGACCACGATAAAGAACACGCCCAGCCAGTCCATCCGGGTGCCGGCGGCCGGCTTGCTTTCGCCCGCCAGGAAGGTGATCAGTGCGGTGGCAACCAGCGCCAGCACCACCATCAGCCAGAAGATGCTGCGGAAACCGTAATGCTCGGCGAAGTAGCCGCCCACAAAGGAGTCGACGCCGGCCACGCCGCCATTGACCGCCGTGATGAGGCCCATCAGCACGCCGTACTTGCGGGGGTTGCTGACTGCGGAGCGCAGCATGATCAAGCAGAGCGGCACGGTGGGGCCGCTGACGCCCTGGATGATGCGGCCCACGAAGAGCCAGGTGACGTCCGGGGCCAGCGCCGCGATGACGGAACCGACGGCCATCAGCAGCATCATGCCCACCAGGACCTTCTTCCGGCCCACGATGTCGCTCAGGCGGGGCAGGAACAGGGAGAACAGGGCTGCGGCAGTGAAGAACCAGGTCTGGGACAGGCCGATCACGGCCTGGTCGGTGTTGAGCTCCTGGCCCATGGTCACCAGGGCAGGGCTGAGCATGGAGGCGTTGAGCTGGAAAGCCACGCAGGCTGCCAGCAGGGCGACCATCAGGGCGGTGACGTTGCCGCGGCTGGTCTTGGCTTGGGAAATGGTGGCAGTCACTTACTTGACCCCTCCCGCGGTGACGTGGGCACGTTCCTGGCGGTCGACGTCGGCCGTGTCACCGGCGGTGCGGACCCCGCCTTCGTTGCTACCGTCGTCGTGCGGCTCGCCGATCCGGACCAGTGCGTCGGTGACGAGGTTCCAGAACTTTTTGTGGTCCAGGTCCACTGCCACGCTCGTGTGGCAGTCCGCCGGAGCGGGGGCACGGAAATCGGCCACCGTCATGCCAAGCGTCAGGGTGCCCTGAAGCTCAATGTTCACCGGGACCTTGCGGGTGCTGACAATGCTGGGGTCGATAACGTAGGCGACAGCACAGGGGTCATGGACGGGAGGGTGGTCGAAGCCCTGGGCGTCCTTGTAGGTGTGGGCGAAGAAGTCCATCAGCTCGGTGACGAATTTCGCCGGCCCGGTGCCGATGGCCGCGATCTTTTCCACCACGTCCGGGGTGGCGAGCGCCTGGTGCGTCAGATCAAGGCCCACCATGACCACCGGCCACTTCTCGTTGAAGACGATGTGGGCGGCCTCGGGGTCGATGATGATGTTGAACTCCGCCACGGCGCTCCAGTTGCCCACGTGGTAGCCGCCGCCCATCAGGACAACCTCCTTCACGCGCTCCACGATGCGCGGTTCCTTGCGCGCGGCCATGGCGATGTTGGTCAGGCCGGCGGTGGGAACCAGGGTGACGGTGCCGGGTTCGTGGGCCATGACTGTGTCGATAATGAGGTCCACCGCGTGCCGCGGGTCCAGTTCGATATTCGACGGCGGCAGTTCCGGGCCGTCCATGCCGCTTTCGCCGTGGATGTCCGGGGCGGTTTCGATGCTGCGGACCAGGGGGCGGCCGCAGCCTGCGGCGAAGGGAACGCCGGTGATGCCGGCGATGGTGCCCACAGCCAGGGCGTTGCGGGTGACCTTTTCCAGGGTCTGGTTTCCCACCACCGTGGTGACGGCCAGCAGTTCGATGTCCGGGCTGCCGTGCGCGAGCAGCAACGCCACCGCGTCGTCATGCCCGGGGTCGCAGTCAAGAATGATCTTCTTGCGGTCAGGTGACTGCCGTTCAGGGGATTGGGCAATGGGTTCCACGATGATCTCCACGTCATTGGGGCCCGCACGGGGCGGGGAGCTAAAGCGTTCAGGAGAGATCATGGCACCGTTGGCAACGTCACGTCAAACGCTTGACGTTGGCGCAGGTCAAGCGCTTGATGCCAGCAGCGCCAGTGACTGCTGGCTGTCAGTGCAAGTTCAATTGTGGCGCGGGGGCATTACGACGCCGGGGCTGCGGCCCCCGCCTCGTCCTCGATGCCCTGGTGTTCGCCCTTGTGGCGGGCTTCCTGAAGGTGGTGTTCCAGCTTCTCCTCCGCGTCCCGCCGGCGCTGCCCGACGGTCCTCATCTGCTGGGTGCTGGGTGCTGCGTGCGCATGCTGGTGCGGGCCGAGGTCGCGGGTGGCGCCTCCGCTGATATCGCTCATATGTGCATCGTCCCACCAGTTGGACTCTTCAGGAAGAGGTTCTGCACTTCCCTTTTGAGTACAAGCCTAAGTAGTCATGGAGTGCACCTGAAGGTGCACTATGATGCACTTATGGATAAAAGCACCTCTGCCCTTGCCACTGCTATCGGCGGCCGGGTACGGCAGGAGAGGCAGGCGCGGGGCTTGACCCTCTACCAACTCGCGGAGGCTGCAGGGGTAAGCCGCCGCATGGTGCTCATCGTCGAGCAGGGCGCCGCGAATCCCAGCGTGGGTACTCTTCTTCGGATCAGCGACGCGCTGGGCATCGGCCTGCCGGCGTTGGTGGACTCTCCGCGCCCCAAGCCCGTAACAGTCACCCGGAGCGGCGACGGCGCGGCCCTGTGGAGTTCGGCCTCCGGCGGCACGGGTGTGCTGGTGGCGGGTACCGGGTCGCCGGACGTCGTGGAGCTCTGGGACTGGACCTTTGGGCCAGGAGACCGGCATGAGAGTGAGGCCCACGCAGCCGGCACCAAGGAGCTGCTCCAAGTCCGCGAAGGGTCCGTGACGGTAGTAGTTGCTGATGAGGCCTTTGTCCTCGAAGCCGGTGACGCCATCTCATTCCCCGGCGATGTTGAGCATTCGTACGCCAACCCCGGCAGCGAACCAGCGGCGTTCTCGCTGGCGGTCTTCGAGCCGGGCGTGGGCGCGGGGCACCGTCCGGAGGCAAACTCCGACGCCACGAAATACAGGGAAGGAATCTGAAATGCCCAAGCGAAATCTCCCGGTCCCGCCGTGGGGGCTGGCCGTTACGGCGATCCTGTCGGTCCAGCTGGGTTCGGCCCTGTCCGTGAACCTGATTGAAACTGTGGGTCCGGCCGGAACGGCGTGGCTTCGCCTCAGCATGGGGGCTGTCATTCTCCTGGCTATTGGCCGCCCGCCGCTGCGCTCTATCCGCCGTCCTGATGTGCTGCCGCTGCTTGGCCTCGGGATCACTACGGGAGTGATGACAGTGGGTTTCCTTGCCGCAGTTGAGCACATACCGCTCGGCACTGCCGTCGCGATCGAGTTCCTCGGCCCGCTGACCGTGGCCGCCCTTCGCAGCCACAACCGGACGGCCCTTGCCTGGCCTGCACTGGCGCTGGCCGGTGTCGTCCTGCTTACCCAACCCTGGCAGGGCGACTTCAACCCCACCGGCGTGGCATGGGCCGCGCTGGCGGCGATTGGATGGGGCGTTTACATTCTCCTCACGCAACGGATCGGTGACCGCTTCAGCGGCATCGGCGCGCTCACCCTCACGGTGCCCATCGCCGCAGTGGCGGCCGCCGTCGTCGGAATTCCGCAGGCCGCCGGCCACCTCAGCCTCGAGATCCTGGTAGCCGCAGCCGGGCTGGCCGTCCTGCTGCCAGTGCTGCCGTTCGCGCTGGAAATGCTGGCCCTGCGCCGGATGACGCCCACCGCGTTCGGAACACTGATGGCACTCGAACCCGCTGTCGGCGTCCTGCTTGGGCTGCTCATCCTGCACCAGCAGCCCAAGGCCATCCAGGTGGTCGGCATCCTGCTGGTGGTCCTCGCCGGAGCCGCGGCGCAACGCGGTGGCCGCCGGCCAGGCAAAGGGCAGCCTGCCAGCCCCGCGGATCTCGACTTCGTGGGCTGAAACAGCGCCGCGGTGGTGCAGCCGTAACAGGTGCCGCGTGGAACGGTCCGGCGCGGGCCCTCCGCCTACTACGATCGAGGTATGGAACCCGCGGAACAGCTGCAGCAATCCGTGCGTCCGCGGCGCATCACGGCGGCCATGGTCGCTGCCCGGGCGGGAGTTTCCACGGCCACGGTCTCGCTGGTGGCCAACGGCAAGACCGCCGGCCGGGTCTCCGAGGACAACATTTCCAGGGTCCGGGAAGCCATCACCGAACTGGGCTACGTGGTGGACGGGATCGGCAGTTCGCTGGCCAAGGGTGTTAGCTCGATCGTGATCCTGGTGGCGCCGGACATCTCCAACCCGTTCTTTGCCAAGGTGATCGCCGGGGTGCGGGAGTCCCTCGGCTCGCAGTACCAGTTGCTGCTGTCCGTCACCGAGGCGGGCCAGTTCCCCGAGGCCGACGACGTCCGGCGGCTGATGTCCCTCCGCCCGGCAGGGCTCCTGGTGGACGCTCCCAACGTCGGCTTCCTCGAAGACCTTGCGTCGCCGTCGCCACTCGTTCTTTTGGACGCCCCTGGACTGGAGGCATATGCACCGTCGGTGAACCTGGATGTGGCCAGCGGGGCGCGGGAACTGGCGGCACACCTCGCGGATGCGGGCCACCGGGAAGTGGCCTACGTGGACAGCGTCACCGGCACCGAAACCTTCGCGCTGCGGCGCAAAGCCTTTCTGGACGAGGCCGCTTCCCACGGCATCACCGTGGGTGCGGACCGCATCATCAGCACCACCATTGACGTCGGCACGGCGGCTTCGGCGTTCGCCTCCGCCTGGCCGAAGTGGCAGCGCGCGGGGGTGACCGCCGTCGTCTGCGGTACTGATACCCACGCCTACGGCGTGCTGCAGGAGGCCCGGGTGGCCGGGGTGCGGATCCCGGCGGAGCTCGCGGTGGCCGGCTTTGATGATCTGCCCTATTCGGCCACGAGCAACCCCGGCCTCACCAGTGTCCATTTGCCCGCTACTCCCCTGGGCCTGAAGGCCGGGGAGCAGCTGCGCCGCCTGATGGAGGGCCGGGCGCTGGAGCAGAGCGGGGTCACGCTGGAGAGCTCCCTCGTGGTGCGTGGCTCCACTGTTGCCGCTGAACGCTGAAGGTTCCAGCCGCCGTCGTTATTGCGGCAACCTTTTTACGGCATTGCGGGCCGGTTAGGTTCCCGCAGCCAATCGTTGAAGAACGCGTCGAGCGGCTGGCCCGAGGCTTCCTCCATCACCGCTTCGAAGTCTTCCGTTGTGGCTGACGAGTCGTCATACCGGCCCAGCCATTCCCTCGCGCCTTCGAAGAATGCGGCGTCGCCCACTTTGGCGCGCAGGGCGTGGATGGCAGCCCCGCCCCGCCGGTAGATCTGTTCCACAAACAGGTTGTCCCGTCCGGGGTCGGCGATGTTCAGGGCCCAGAGGTTTTTCCGATCCAGTTCCGCCACGGCGTCCGTGAATTGCTTCGTTACCGTAGCTTTTCCCTGATGCTCGGCCCACAGCCACTCGATGTATGCCGCCCAGCCCTCGTTAAGCCAGATGTCCTGCCAGTCGGCCGGGCTGACGGCGTTGCCGAACCACTGATGTCCGAGTTCGTGCGCAATGGTGTTTTCGCTCGCGACGTGCGAGTAGACCGGCCGGGTCTGGGTCTCCAGGGCGTAGCCAACGGAATCGTCGTCGACGATCGCGCCGAAGGCCTCGAACGGGTAGCGCCCGAACAGGTCCGCCAGGAATGACATCATCCGTGGCTGCAGGGCGAGGGCCGCGTTCGTGTCCGATAACGCCTGGCCCGTGACGCCCGCGTCGATGGCGTTGATGATCGGCAACCCTCCGGGCCCCTCGTTGTAGGAGAGGACATAGTCACCGACGCTCGCTGTGGACAGGTAGCTGGCCATGGGATCGGATGCTTCCCATGCCCACGTCGTCCACCCTCCCGTGGTTACAGGCCGGCCGTCGGGCAGGCCGTTGGCGACGGCGGTCTTCCCTTCCGGAACGGTGATGCGGAACGTGTACGTGGCCTTGTCTTCAGGATCGTCATTGACTGGATACCAGGTGGCAGCGCCGTCGGGCTCGTTGACCACTATCGCGCCGTCGGCGGTGGTGACCCAGCCGTAAAGTGCCCCGGTGGTGTCCACCGGCCGCCCGGTGTTGCCGCTGTACTCAATCTCGATGGTTGCGCGCTGGCCTGCCTTCAGCTTGGGCCGGAGTTGTATGGCCAGTTCCCACACGCGGCTCGCGTCGTCCCGCATTTGGGACCATTCCGCAGGAACACGTTCGTCCGCGGACTTCCCGTGCTTTGCGCCCGACCCGTAGACCCAAACGGCGAAGACCTCATGTCCGCGCAGATCGAAGTTGAGGGAGCTTAGATCCTCGGTGGCGCGCAGCGTGATGGTTGCTTCGGCGGCGAGGTGTCCCACGAGCACAGCAGGGTCCGACGGCAGGGTGTACCGGAGGTCGAGGTCGTAGTGCAGGACGTCGTACCCGCCGTTGCCGGCGTTGGGGAAATAGGGGTCACCGCTTCCCGGTGCGCCCGTTGCTGAAATCTGGTTCGTGGCCTGCGCCGGAGTGCTGATACCGGCAAGGCCGGCGGTCAGCAGCATCAAGGCAACCGCTGCGCGGCGATACGTCCTCATCAAGGTGGTCATGGTGGTGGTCCTGAAGGGGGCAGAAGCCGGGCGGTGTCCCGCTCGACTCTGCATGGACAAGCAGATGAGTGCCTTTGCGGCGACAAGACCAATACCGGCGGCTACATGTGCCGCTCCCCCGCAGATGGGAAGAAATGTAGGCCTCCTCATTGGCCATGTCAACGCCTTCACGTGAAACTCCCGCTCCGCGTGACGGACCGGGCGTTGGACACTGGCTCCGTGCCGCCGTCGTTCTGTCGGGGCCCCGCCGTAAGCTGGGATTATGCCGAGCAACTGGGACAGCCTTGACGTCGCCCTCCGCGATTCCGTACAGCAGAACGTGGAGATCTACGCGCGTGTCCGGCCGGCCCTGAAACTGGTCACGCGGGATGTCCTGCTGCTGATGCGGGACATGCTGAAGGACAGCGAGGTCACCCCGCTGTTCGTCACCGGGCGGACCAAAACCGTGGAATCCTTCCGCGAGAAAATTTCCCGGATCGAGGAGCCGTTGGAGCCGGGCGGCCCGCCGGTCCTGAAGTTCCCGGACCCGTTCCGCACTTTGAACGACATGGTGGGCATCCGCGTCATCACCAAGCTGCCGGCCGAGAACGCCGCGGTGGCGAACATCATCAAACGCCAGCGGCAGCTGTTCGACTGCCGCGGCGACCGGGAGAAGGACATCGGCTCCATCGAGTCCGGGACTTACGGGTATTCCAGCCGGCACCTGATCCTGCGGAGCATCCAGAACGAGGCCGTCAAGGAGTACCAGCAGGTCTTCAACCCGGATGCCCAGCCCAACGGCAGCTATTTTTTCGAATGCCAGATCCGCACCATTTTCGCGCATGCCTGGAGCGAGATCGAGCACGACATCCGGTTCAAGGCGGAGGACCCGCGCGCCTGGACTCCGCATTTCGACCGGCAGTTCACGGCCACCGCGGCGATGCTGGAAACGGTGGAGACGGCTTTCGCCGACCTGCACGAACGCTATGAGGAAGTGCGAAGTTTCTGGGATACCGAGGGTGAAGGTGCGGCACCCCTGACGCCCAACCGTATCCGTGACGTGTGGCGGACCCTGCTGCCCCACGTGGACCGCAAGGTGGACGATGACTGGGGCTGGGCGGCAGAACTCCTTGCCGCGCACGGCCTCAACCAGACCATGCAGCTGGCCGGGCTGCTCAGCGCCAACCGCATTACCGAGGTCCGCAAGGCCCTGGACCACCGCTACTCCCCCGGGCCCGACCGGCTGCTCGATGACCTGCTCCTCTGGCAGTACGGCACCAAACACATCGACCTCACGGCAGAGGCGGCCGACGCCGTCCCGCACCCCCGACGCGACAGCCTCCTGCGGCGCCTCAAGGAAATTGAGCGGTATCGGCTGACGAAGAAGTAGGGGGTGGATCTACTCCCCGGGCATGAAGTGCACGTGAAGGGCGGCAATGACCGCCGCAGCGTCCTGGGGAATGGTGGGATCGAAACCGGTGAGCTGCCCGAATCTGGCAAGGCGGTTCAGGACCGTGTTCCGGTGACAGTACAGCTCGCCGGCGGCCTCAGACACCGACCCGGAGCGAAGGTATGCCTGCACCGTCTCGATTAGCCTGTCCCGCTCATGCCCGGAAATCGTTGCAAGCGGCCCCAGCACGGTGTCCGCCAAAACGGTTCCATACTCTCCCAGCCGGGTTGCAGCAACGGGCCCCCACGCATCACGTACCGTTTGCCGGCCCGGCCTGCCCGGCGTCACCGCCGGCAATGACTCCAGGGCAATCCGCAGCATCCGGGGCACATCGGCCAACGACTGGGCGGGAGGTGCCACAAAGCAGTCCAGCGCGGCCAGCCAGGGGCGTGCCCCCTCCGGCTGCCGTCCGGCCCGGGCGGAAACATCTTCAAGGATGAGGACCAGTGCGCCGTCGCGCTCGTGCAGGAACTGTTCAACGCCGGCGCGCAGCACTCCGGCCCGGAATGCCTCCTGCGCATGTTCGCCGGCAACGGCGACGATAAAGGTGCTTTCCGGCTGCACGCCGAGCGCGCGGGCGGCCTGGCCCAGCAACTGCGGATCCTTTCCGTCCGAGTTGAGGAGCCTCGACAGAAGGAACGCACGCCGCGTCTCCTTTTCCTGGGCCATGGTGGCGAGCTCGTTGAGGTAGCCCGCGTGGACACGGATGGTATGGAATTCGACCGCTTCCCAGACGCGTACCGCGTCCTTGGTGAAACTGGGCAGGAACTCGGCGGGAACCTTCTCCAGCATTGCGGTCCAGAGGACCCGGAAGTCCATGCGCACCGCGCGCAGGAGGGACTCCAGCGGGAGGCCCTGCTGGGCGCGGCGGTGGCCGAGCGCTTCGGAAATCCCGGCCAGCCGGTCCGGTATCGGCAGGTCACCCACCAGCCGCAGCAACAGTTCCATTGAGGCGACGGCTGTCTCTTCCAGGTCCTTCTCGACTACCAGCGAGCCCGCGTAACCGTCGATCTCCTGCACCTCGCGCAGGTACTCGTGTGCGATCCGGTCGATGTCGGCCAGGCAGTCGGCCACAACGTCCGACACCACCGATCGGGCGACCGGCCCACGGGACGCTTGAACGGCGTCGGCGGACGCTTCTGTGGGCATATGCCCATTCTAGGACCGGAGGGCACTGTGATCATCCATTGTTTAACCCTGTGATTGGGACCACCATTGAAGGAGCCGGCTCTGTGCGGCTGCGCCCTCTAGTCCGGAAAGACGTCTCGAGTCCATGCTTGATCTGAAACTTGTTAACGCCAGTATTTTCACGATGGCTGAGGCCGCACCCGCGGCAAGCGCGATGGGAGTGCTGAACGGGCGGATTGTCGGGTTCGACGCCGACGTCTTTCAACTCCCTGCGCAGCGCACCCTCGACTGCGGCAGCGCCGTCGTCGTGCCCGGCTTTGGCGATTCGCACAATCACATGGCGTGGTTCGGGCAGTCCCTGGCCGAGCTCGACTTATCCCGCTGCCGGACCCTAAATGATATGTACGAGGCCGTTTCCCGGTTTGCGTCCGAACTGCCCGATGGCGCGTGGGTAGTGGGCTCCGGTTACGACGACACCGTGATGGGCGGCCATCCGCACCGCAATAATCTCGACCGGTCCGCACCCGGCCGCCCGGTGTGGCTCAAGCACCGCTCCGGACACATGTGCACCGTCAACACCGAGGTACTGGAACGCGCGGGCATCCTGGACGGTTCGGTGGACATCCCGGAGGGCGGCACCGTTGTCAGGGATACCAAAGGGCCCACCGGATTGCTTGAGGAACAGGCGCAGAAGCTCGTCACCGCGCTGGTGGTCCCCTATCCCGTGACGGATCTGGCGGACGCCATCGGTGCGGCCAGCGAGGTCTATGCCGCCGAAGGCCTGACGCACGTGGTGGAGGCCGGCATCGGTTCCGGCTGGATTGGCCGCAGCCCCGTGGAGCTCGCCGCCTACCTCGAAGCCCGGCGCCGCGGCCTCCTGAAAACCCGGGTCCAGCTGATGGCTTCCAGCGATGCCCTGCATCCGCTGCAGTCACATGCCACAGACGCGATCACCTTCGGACTGGACCTCGGCATCGCCTCCGGGTTCGGCGACGACCAGGTGCGGCTCGGCGCCATGAAAATCTTTATCGACGGCTCCCTGATCGGCCGTACTGCCGCCGTGACCGAACCGTTCTGCGATCACGGCCGCGGCACCGGCAGCTTCCAGCTGTCCCTCGAGGAGCTGACCCGGCGGATCGTGGACGCCCACTGCTCAGGCTGGAACGTCGCCGCGCACGCCATTGGGGACTCCGCCGTCGACGTCGCCTTGGACGCCTTCGCTGCCGCCCAGCAAAAGCTGCCCCGGGCCGAAGCGCGGCATCGCATTGAGCACGCCGGCATGGTGCGGCCGGACCAGCTTTCCCGGTTCGCATCCCTCGGCATCACGCCGGTTCCGCAGCCGCACTTCCTGTTTGAGGTGGGCGATACCATGGCCGCGGCCGTCGGTCCCGAGCGGGTGCCTTGGCTGTACCGCCACAAGTCCTTTCTCGACCTCGGCGTACGCGTTCCCGGCAGCTCGGACCGCCCGGTTGCGTCCGGCGCGCCCCTGCTCGGCATGCAGTCGATGGTGACCCGCCGGTCCTCGGGCGGAACAACCTTGAGCCCCCAGGAACGCGTCGACGCCGGGACCGCTTTGCGGGCGTACACGGTGGACGCAGCCTGGACGGCGGGTGAGGAGGGCCGGCGGGGCACGCTGGAGTCCGGCAAACTTGCCGACTTTGTTTTCCTCTCCGCGCACCCGGCGGACGTCGCCGTCGACGAAATCGGTCAAATCACCGTGCTGGCAACAGTGCTTGGCGGCACCTGCGTCTTCGGCCAGGACTACCTCGATGACCTGCAGACCGCCCACCCCACCAACGTCCAGTCCCCGTTCCACCTCGAGAAGCAGGAAAACCAAGCATGAAACCAGATGAGACACAACAGGGAGAGGACGTCACCGTACCCGCTGTCAGCGGAGCCGATGCGGGCATGATTGCCCGTGCAGCCTTCGTCGGCACTGCACTCGAATGGTACGACTACTTCCTCTTCGGTACCGCGGCCGCCATTGTGTTCAACCGGCTGTTCTTCACGTCGCTGGACCCGACGGCCGCGACCCTGGCAGCGTTCGCGACGTTCGGCGTCGGCTTCGCTGCCCGGCCGCTGGGTGCAGTCCTATTCGGATACATTGGTGACCGGGTGGGCCGCCGGCCCGCGCTGCTGATCACCATCGTGATGATCGGATTGGCCACCGGCCTCATCGGCGTCCTGCCCGATTTCGGCACCATTGGCCTCGCTGCACCCATTATGCTTGCCATCCTGCGTCTGATGCAGGGCCTGGCGGTTGGCGGTGAGTGGGGCGGCGCGATGACCATCGCTGTGGAACACGCGCCCATTGAAAAGCGCGGCCGGTACGCCGCGCTGGTGCAGGTGGGTTCCCCCGTGGGCACGCTGATGTCCTCCGGTGCGTTCGCCCTGGTGCTGCTGATGCCGCCGGAAGTTTTTGATTCCTGGGGCTGGCGCCTGCCGTTCCTGGCAGCGTTCCCGCTGCTGCTGATCGCGCTGTACATCCGGTTGAAGGTTGAAGAATCGCCCATCTTCAACGAGCTGGTCAAGCTGGAGGAACGCGCCAAGATTCCCGCGATTGATGTGTTCCGCCAGGCGTGGGGCCGGCTGATTGTCGCCATCGCTGCCGCGTTCCTGGGGGTTGGCGGGTTCTACGTGATGACCACCTTCGTCATCAGCTACGGCACCACCACCCTGGGCATGGACCGCGGACTTATGGTCAACGCAACCTTGATTGCCGCCGTCGTACAGATCGGCGTCATCCTGGTTATCGGCCGGATCAGCGAGAAGATGGGACCCGGCAAAATGACGTTCATTGGTGGCCTGGTAACCGCCGCCGCAGCGTTCCCGCTCTTCTGGTTGATCGACACCCGCAACCCTGCCGCGATCATCCTCGCCGTCACTGCCGGCATCGCCCTGCTGTCCGTGGCCTACTCGGTGACCGGGGCCCTGCTGACCGAGCTGTTCCCGCCGAACCTGCGCTACAGCGGCGTTTCCCTGGGCTACAACCTGGCCGGTGCCCTGAGCGGATTCCTGCCCCTGATCGCCGTCGCCCTGCTTGGCGTCTCCGGCGGAGCGTCCTGGACCGCTTCCCTGCTGCTGATCGTGGTATCGCTGATTACCGCCGCGGGTGGATTCTTCGGCGAGCGCCTCCGCGTCAAGGACAAAGCGATCGTGCGGTAAGGAGCAGAATGCTGAACCCGGAAACTGCGCGGCGGATTACCGACGCCGTGGATGCCGCCTTTGACCGCCAGCTTGAGTTCACCGCAGAGCTGATCCGGCATCCCTCGCTGAGGGCCGCCGAGGCCAGCGCGCAGGACCTGATGTTCGCCGAGCTGGAGTCCCGCGGCTTTGCCATGGACCGCTGGGCGCTCGACGGCGAAGCCCTGGCAACGCACGTGGGCTACGGTCCCAGCACGGCGGCCTTCGAGGATCTCACCAACGTGGTGGGCACCTACACTCCCCCCGAGGAAAAAGGCCGGTCGCTGATCCTCAACGGGCACATTGACGTGGTCCCCACCGGCCCCGAGGAGACATGGGTACGCAGCCCCTGGGACGCCGCCCTGAAGGACGGCTGGATGTACGGACGCGGCGCCGGGGACATGAAGGCCGGGCTCGCCGCCAACCTCTTCGCGTTCGACGCCATCCGCGCTGCCGGGCTGGCGCCGGCGTCCACCATCCATGTCCAGTCCGTGGTGGAGGAGGAGTGCACCGGCAACGGTTCCCTGGCCGCGCTGCAACGCGGGTACACGGCGGATGCCGTCATCATTCCCGAGCCGGAAGAGAACATGCTGGTGCGGGCCAATGTGGGGGTGATCTGGTTCCGGGTGCGGGTTTCCGGCAAGCCGACCCATGTGCGGGAAATGGCGTCCGGCTTCAACGCCATCGACGCCGCCTACTCCGTGATGGGCGCACTGCGGGAGCTGGAGGCCAAATGGAACGCCGATAAGGACAGCCACCGGTACTTTGAGGACGTTGACCATCCCATTAACGTAAACATCGGCATGATCTCCGGCGGCGACTGGCCCTCGAGCGTGCCGTCCTGGTGCGAGTTCGATGTCCGTGCGGCCCTGTATCCGGGGGTCCCGGCCGCTGACGTGTGGGACGAGATCCGGGAGTGCCTCCGGGCTGCCGGGGCCGGGGAGTCGGTAGCGGTGTCCGCGGAGCGGACGGGCTTCTTCTCGGAGGGCTACGTCCTGGAGGAGGGCTCGGACGCGGAGACGGCGCTGGCCTCTGCACACCAGGAGGTGTTCGGTTCTGAGTTGCAGAGCTTTACGACGCCGGGCTACCTGGATGGCAGGGTCTTCACCCTGTACGCGGGCATCCCCGCGCTGGTCTACGGGCCGGTGTCCGAGGCGATTCACGGCTTCGATGAACGGGTAAGCATCGAGTCGGTGCGCCAGGTGACCAAAACCATCGCACTGTTCATCGCCGACTGGTGCGGGGTAACCGAGGCAACTTAGCCCTATTCAGAACGCGAAAGGCGCCCGGCCAATGGCCGGGCGCCTTTTTCGTGCGGTGTCTAGCGGGGGTCAAGCTCTCCCAGGCACAGGCTGCGGACGACGTCGGTGAGCACGAGCAGCCCGCTGACGATGTCCTGGTCCGTGGTGTACTCGTGCTCGTTGTGGGAAATGCCCTCAACCGACGGAACGAACAGCATCACCGTGGGCACAATGTCCTTCAGGTTCGTGGAGTCATGCCCG
Source organism: Pseudarthrobacter sp. Hb11 (assembly GCF_059383655.1). NCBI lineage: Bacteria > Bacillati > Actinomycetota > Actinomycetes > Micrococcales > Micrococcaceae > Pseudarthrobacter > Pseudarthrobacter sp. Hb11. The sequence continues at coordinate 81,847 of NZ_JBWZCM010000009.1, read as the reverse complement.
GCCAGTGTCTTCACCCGCGTATAGGTGAATCCACGGTTCGCCGCTGTTTTCTCGGCAAGCGCCACACCTTCGGGCTGGTAGGGGGTGACGGGCCAGCAGTGGGACCCGGTCTTCCTGATCTCCACCCGCGCTGCCTGCTGGATGTGGTCGACGCGGTCGTGGAGAATTCGGTCGGCCTCGGCGAGGAGTTCCTCGTCAGCGGACCTGAGGTCAAGGAGCAAGGTCACCAGCGAAGGCACGACGACGGGCGAGTTGGGATGGACCTCAAGCTGCCCCACCGAGGTGTGGACGGCGCCGTCGGGAAAATGATCTGCGATTTCCCTCGCGGCCACCACCAGCATCGACGCGCCAAGGAGGGCGTCGTGCCGGTCGGCGATGACGGTTGAGCCGGTGTGCGCCTGCTCGCCGCGGACCTCGAATTCATACTTGTTGGCGGCCCAGTTGGAGTCGACGACGCCGATGGTGATGCCATCGCGTTCCATGCTGCGGCCCTGCTGGATGTGGATTTCGGCAGCGTAAGCGGCCTTGGGCCCGCCACCCTGGCCGAGTGCGGCGGTGGCTTCCAGCGCCTCGCGCACGGTAACGCCTGCATGGTCCCTGATGGCCAGGACGTCCTCGGGCGCCATTTTTCCGGTGTAGGCGGAGCTGCCCATCATCGACGGTTTGAAGCGGCTGCCTTCCTCGTTGAACCAGTTCACAACCGCCAGGTTGTACCGGGGAATTGTCCCGCCGGCACGCCACTCCTCCCCGAGCCTGAAGGCGGCGTGGGCAGCGGCGAGGACGCCATAGGCACCGTCGTAGCGCCCGGCTGTTGGCTGGGAATCCAGGTGGGAGCCTACCAGCACGTACGGGGCGCCTGGATTCAACTCCAGCAGGCCGAACTGGTTGCCCACCTGGTCGAAGGAGACATCGAAACCCTTGTCCCGCAGGAGGCCTGCCAGCCAGGCCCGCTGTTCCCCATCGGCGGGTGACCCCGCCTGCCGCTCCACTCCCCCGCCGGCCGTGGCACCGAAAGTGCACAGGGTGGCGAAGTCCTGCAGGAACACAGAGTCCGCTCCTGTTAACTTGGTGGGATCGGGTTCCGGCACGGCACCGTTGCTCATGATTTGTTTGTCCTTTGGGCTCGATCAGTGGATTACACCATGGTGTCAGGGCCACCTCCCGAAGGCACTGGATCGGGACAACCAATCCAGCCGGCGGCATTGTGAGTGTGCACATTCCGTTGGGACGTCATCACGACCGCGGCTGGGCCCCCCGCTTCCCAGAAACCAGCCCGGGCGGAGTAACCTACTGCCGGCGGCCTACCAGTCGTGGACCGTGCCGTCGACCAGGCGGTTGTAGGGCAGGTAGGCCTGCTGGTACGGGAAGGTCGCGGCGGCTTCTTCGTTGAATTCGACGCCGATGCCCGGCTCGTTGCCCGGGTGGAGGTAGCCGTCCACGAAGGTCATGGACTGCTTGAAGACCTCGTTGGTTTTGTCCGAGTGCTGCATGTATTCCTGGATGCCGTAGTTATGGATGGCAAGGCCCACGTGCAGCTGCGCGGCGAAGCCCACCGGGGAAATGTCTGTGGGGCCGTGGAAGCCGGACTTGATCTGGTACTGCGCGGCGAAGTCCATGACCTTCTTCAACGGGCTGATCCCGCCAAAGTGCGTGGACGCGGCCCGGACGTAGTCGATCAGCTGTTCCTTGATGATGGTCTGATAGTCCCAGACGGTGTTGAAGATTTCACCGATGGCCAGCGGGGTGGTGGTGTGCTGGCGGACCAGGCGCAGGCCCTCCTGGTTCTCCGCCGGGGTGCAGTCCTCGAGCCAGAACAGGTCATACGGTTCCAGCGCCTTGCCGAGCTTCGCGGCCTGGATCGGCGTCATCCGGTGGTGGCCGTCGTGCAGCAGCGGAATCTCCGGGCCGAACTCATTCCGGACCGCTTCGAACACGCCGGGCAGGTGCCGCAGGTAGGCCCGGGTGTCCCAGTCCTCCTCCTGCGGGAACGCGCCGCGGCCGGCCGGTTCGTAGTCATAGCGCTCACCAGAGGCCTGCGCCTGGGCAGCCACCCCGTAGACAGCCTTGATGCCCGGCACGGCGGTCTGGATCCGGATGGACTTGTACCCCAGCTCGAGGTGCTCCCGGACCGAATCGAACAGCGATGGCAGGTCCGCACCGGAGGCGTGGCCGTAGGCGCGCAGCCCGTTCCGGGACGCCCCGCCCAACAGCTGGTACACCGGCATGCCCGCCAGTTTGCCCTTGATGTCCCACAGCGCCATGTCCACGGCGGCGATCGCAGCCATCGTGACCGGGCCGCGCCGCCAGTACGAGGAGCGGTAAAGGAACTGCCACGTGTCCTCGATCCGGTGCGGGTCCTTGCCGATCAGCAGCTGCGCAACGTGTTCCTTCAGATAGGCGGCGACGGCGAGCTCACGGCCGTTCAGGGTGGCGTCACCAATGCCGGTCACACCGTCCTCGGTGGTGATCCGGAGCGTCACGAAGTTGCGGGAGGGACTGGTCACGAAGACATCGGCGGCAACGATTTTCACTGTGGATGCGGCTTTCTTGGTAGGGAAAAAGTGGGACAGGCCGAAGGCCTGCCTGCAAAAACTAACGCTGCGTAGTTCCGCCGGGGGTGGTCCCAAGCAGTGCCAGCTCCGCACGCGAGGGCAGGCCCTCCCAGTCCCCCGCCGTACTGACGGCGAAGGCCCCGGTGAGGGCACCGCGCTGCAGGCGCCCGGGGACGTCGGCGCCGTCCAGCAGGGCGGACAGGTAGCCGGCGGTGAAGGCGTCACCGGCTCCCACCGTGTCGATGCTGGTTACGGACACCGCCGGGGCATCCCACCGGCCGTCGGAGGTGTGGACGCTGGCCCCGGCGGCACCGCGCTTGACCACGACTTCGCGCACTCCCAGCGCCAGGAGCTCGGCCACCATCGCCGCTTCGCTGGAGGCCGGGTCATGCGCACCGGTTGGCGCCGTGGCCACCAGGCCCAGTTCGTCGTCGGAAGCAATCAGGATGCCGGCGTGCCTCACCAGCGGCGTGAGCACCTCCCGCGCCTCCTCACGGGACCAGAGCTTGCTGCGGTAGTTCACGTCAAGGGAGACCACCGCGCCGTCAGCAGCGGCACGTTCGGCGGCGTGCCCCACGGCCTTCCGGGACTCGGGGCTGAGGGCCGCCGTGATGCCGGTCAAATGGAGAATGCGCGGCCCCGCCTGGAGCGCACGGTCCACGTCCTCCGGGCACAGCGTTGACCCTGCCGAACCGGAACGGTAATAGAAGGCGCGGGTAATATCGGCGGTGCGCTGTTCGAGGAACATCACTCCGGTCCGGCGGGTCACATCCTCCCGGTGCTGCAATCCAACCCCCTCGGCGCGGAGCTGGCGGAGGATGAATTCGCCGTGCGGATCGGCACCCACCACTCCGGCCCAGCTGACGCTGTGGCCGAGCCGCGCGACACCGACGGCAACGTTCGATTCGGCGCCGGCAACGTGCATGGACAGGGCGCCGCCGGCGGACAGCGGCCCGGCGGAGCGCAGCGAAACCATGGACTCGCCGAAGGTGAGGAGGTCAACGGAGCCACGCCCGACGGCGGCAGTCACCGCTGGCTCTCCGCGGCGGTCCGGTGGTCAAAGTCTGCGGCCAGGGCAACGAAGCGGCGTGCACGCTCGCGCATGGGGGCAAGGTCGCCGCCGGATCCGGCGTCGCCGAAAAGGGGGCCTCCCAACCCCACCGCGATGGCGCCGGCTCCCCAGTACCCCGCCGCTTCATCCAATCCCACGCCGCCCACCGCGATGAACGGGATGTCCGGGAACGGGTCGCGCAGTGCCTTCAGGTAACCCGGTCCGCCGATGGAGGCAGGAAAAAGCTTGACCGCGGTGGCGCCCCGGTTCATGGCCTCTAAGGCCTCGCTCGGTGTGAGGGCTCCGGCAAGGACGGGGACGCCCCGGCCGGCCGCTTCCTCGATGGAGGGTGCCAGTGACGGCGTGACCACGAACTGGCCGCCGGCCGCGGCGACGTCATCCACGTCCTGCTTTGTCAGCACTGTTCCGGCGCCTACGAAGCACCCGGCGGGAGCGGCTGCGCGCACCTCGCTGATAGCCTCCAGCGCTCCGGGAGTCGTGAGGGCGATTTCAACGTACTGGAAGCCCTCCTCCATCGCAGCAAGCGCCGCCCGTCCGGCGGCCGGTCCGTCGTTGCCGCGGACGATCGCCACCAGTCTGGTCCGGCGCACGCCGGCCAGCAGGGCCTCGGGGGTCAGGGGGTTCTCCATACTCGGCTGCTTCTCCTTGAAAGGGGTGTCCGTGTCCACGGTCCGGGCCGTCACCATTCGGCGAAAGCGCCATCCGGCTGGCGCCACACCGGGCCGCGCCAGGCGTGCCCGCGTTTGTCTGCGGCACGGACCACAGCTTCGTCGATTTCGATGCCGAGGCCGGGGCCGGTGAGACGTTCGATGTGTCCGTCCACAAACTTCAGCGGCGTTTTGTCCACCACATAGTCCAGGACCTCTGCGCCCTTGTTGTAGTGGATGCCGATGCTCTGTTCCTGGATTAGGAAGTTGGGGGTCGCGAAGCCCACCTGAAGGCACGCGGCGAGTGCCAGCGGACCCAGCGGGCAGTGCGGCGCCAGCTGCACCTCGTAGACCTCGGCCAGCGAGGCGATTTTGCGGACCTCGGTGATGCCGCCCGCGTGGGAAAGATCCGGCTGGGCCACGGCGATGCCGGCCTGCAGTGCCGGCAGGAATTCCTGCCGGCTGTAGAGCCGCTCACCGGTGGAGACCGGCGTGGTGGTGGACGAGGTGAACTCGCGCAGGAGGTGCGTGTTTTCCGGGACCACGGGTTCTTCGAGGAAGAAGGGCCGGTAGGGTTCCAGCAACGGCGCCACGCGGCGGGCATTGGCCAGGCTGAAGCGGCCGTGGAAGTCCACCGCGACGTCGCGGTGGTCGCCGAGGACTTCGCGGGCGGCAGCGACCCGGCGGACGACGCCGTCGATCTCGGCCACGGAGGCGATTGGGCTCATCCGGCCGCTGGCGTTCATCTTCACCGCGGTGAGGCCAACCTCCAGCTGAGCGCTGATTTGGTCGGCCACCTCGTTGGGTTCGTCGCCGCCTACCCAGCCGTACATCCGGATCCGGTCCCGGACGTGGCCGCCGAGGAGCTGGTGCACGGGCGCGTTGAAGTACTTGCCGGCGATGTCCCAGAGGGCCTGGTCCAGGCCGGATACGGCGCTGGCGAGGATGGGTCCGCCGCGGTAGAAGGACCCCTTGGTCATCACCTGCCAGTGGTCTTCGATCCGGAGCGCGTCGTTGCCGATCAGGAGTTCGGCGAGCTGCTCGACGGCGGTGCGCACCGTTTCGCTGCGGCCTTCGCACGTCGCTTCGCCCCAGCCGACGATGCCGCTGTCGGTCTCGATCCGGACAAAGAGCCAGCGCGGCGCGACGAGGAAGGTTTCAATCCTGCTGATGAAGGTCATCTGGTGCCTAGCCCTTGGTCGCGCCGGCGGTGAGGCCGGAGACGATGTACTTCTGCGTGAAAAGCGCAATGATCATGATCGGGATGGTGACCACGGTGGCCGCGGCCATCAGCCCGCCCCAGTCGATGCTGGCGTAGGACACAAAGTCGAAGATGGCGACGGGCAGTGTCTTGGTGCTGGCGCCGGAGAGCACCAGGGCAAACATGAAGTTGTTCCAGGAAAAGATGAAGGAAAGGATCCCGGCGGTGGCAATTCCGGCGACGGACAGCGGCAGCGTGATGCGGCGAAAGGCGCCGATCGGCGTGAGGCCGTCCACCTGCGCGGACTCCTCCAGTTCCAGCGGCAGGGAATCAAAGTAGCTCATCATGATGTAGACAATCAGCGGCAGCGCAACGAACATGTGGCTGAGGATCAGCACCTCGAAACGGCCCACCATCCGAAGGTTGGAGAAAACGTAGTACCAGGGCACCAGCAGCGAAACGCCGGGGATCACGCGGGCCATCAGGACCACGAGGGCCGAGCGGTGCATGGTAAAGCGGCTCATCGCGTAGGCAGCAGGAACTCCGAGCACGATCGACAGCGCCGTGGAAACGAAGGCCACCCAGAAGCTGTTAAAGATGAAGACAAAGTAGTTGTTCCGCTGTAGTACGTTGGCGTAATTCTCACCCGTGGGTGTGAAGAACAGGGCTTTGCCGGTGTCGTAGATGTCCACGTTGGTCTTGAGTGAGGCAAGGAACATCCAGAACAACGGGGCGATGAGGAACAGCACCACGGCAATGAGGGCCGCGACCCGGAAGACCTTGTAGAGCCTTGTGGACAGGGGCTTCCGACGGCGGCGAAGCACCTGGGGCTCTCCGGCGGACGTTTGGCTTGGGGTCAGGACGGTCATTTGCTTACCGCTTTCTTGCGCATGGTCAGCAACCACATCGAGCCGATGATGATCATGAAGAACAGGATCAGGACGGCAGAGGACAGCCCGTACTGGTTGTAGTCGAAGCTCAGGCCGTAGGCGTAGACGTTCAGGGTTTCCACCTCGTTGAAGGATCCGCCGCCTTTGCCCTTGGTGGCGTACAGGATGTCGAAGGTCTTCAGGGCATCGATGCCGCGGAGCAGGATGGCGACAATCACGGTGGGCATCATGAGGGGAAGCGTGATGTAGAAGAAGCGCTGGAAGGCGTTGGCGCCGTCCACCCGGGCAGCCTCGTCCGGCTCATCGGAGAGGGACGTCAGGCCGGCGAGAAGGATCAGCACCACCATGGGGGTCCACTGCCAGACGTCCATAAAGATGGTGGTCCCGAGTGCGGTGTCCTGGCCGGAAAGCCACGGCTGCGGCGGGATGCCCACCATGCCCAGCAACTGGTTGGCGAAGCCGATGTTCGGGTCGAAAATCAGGCGCCACATCATGCCGACGGCAACGGGGGTGGCCACCAGGGGAAGCAGGATTGCCACCCGGACCCACTTTTCACCACGGAAAGGACGCCAGAGGAGCAGTGCGATGCCCATACCGAGCACCACCTCGCAGACCAGGGCAACACCGGTGAAGGTCAGCGTGCGGCCCACCGCCGGCCAGAACCGCTCGGTGTCAGTAAGGACAGTGAGGTAGTTCTGGAAACCAATGAACTCTGTGGCGGCCCGGACGGAGCCCTGTGAGTCGGTAAGGCTCAGGTACAGGGTCCACACCAGCGGGAAGACGATCAGGATGCCGACGAAAATCATCGCGGGGGCCGCAAAAAGCCATTTGCGGTGCCGGTTGGACCAAGCGGAGACGTTCCCCGCGAAGCTGGGAGGGCGGCCGGCGCTGCGGGCGGGAGCGCTGCGGGGAGCGTTCGTTACGGACATGGTTCACCTAAGGAGTTTGGGGGGAGCGGTGCGCGGCGGGACGGCAACGGGGCTGCCGTCCCGCCGGGCTGTGGTGCAGGCTGCAGGCGCGCAGGGCGCCTGTGGCGTTACTGCTTTTCGCTGTCCAGGAATTTCTGGAAGGCTTCGTGGGCCGAGTCGGCTGCCGCGGAGGCATCGGCGCCGGTGATGCTGGCTACGATCGGCTCACCCACGATTTCCCTGGCCTTGCCCACGGTGACAACCTCGGGGCGGTCATGGCCCACACCGTTTTCCGCACTGACGGCGATGGCATCGGCGAGGTCCTTGGGGTAGGTGGAGGTCCCCTCGGGGTTGGACCATACGGAGGCGCGGGGTCCGGGAACACCGGCCTTCTGTGCAGCCAGGGTACGTTCCTTGCTCGTTGCCCACTGGATGAATTTCCAGGCGTTGTCCTGGTTGCTGGAAGCCTCGTTCACGGCCAGGCCCCAGGAGGGGATGTTGTACGGCTTGGAACCGGCAGGACCTGCGGGCAGCGGTGCAAACCCTACCGAGTCCGCCACTTTCGACTTGGCGGGATCGGTGGCGTTCTTGTAAAGCGAGTCAGCCTCGGTGTAGAAAGCGGCCTTGCCCTGGGTGAAGATTGCCATCGCCTCCGGCCAGCTCATATCGGTGCTGACGTTGGCGGGGCCGTAGTTCTTGATCAGGCCGCCGTAGTAGGCGTAAGCCTTCTTCGCAGCGTCCGAGTTGACGGCGGACTTGCCGCTGGAGTCGGTGAAGTCGCCGCCGAAGCTGTACAGGAAGCTGGAGAACTGGGTGACAGCAGTGGACTTGCCGGTGCGGGCCACGAAGCCAGCGGTATCCGGGGTGGATTCCTTGATGGCCTTGGCAGCGGCTTCGAGCTCCTCCATGGTCTTGGGGACCTCCAGGCCTGCGGCTTTGAGGAGGTCCTTGCGGTAGTAAAGGACCTCGCGTTCGGTGATGATCGGGACGCCGACGACCTTGCCGTCGGCGGTGGTGGCCTTCACCGGGCCCTCCTGGTAGTCCTTCCAGTCCCAGCCGGAATCAGAGGACACCTTTTCGGTCAGGTCGGCAAGGTAGCCGTTCTTGGCGAAGGCCTTGCCTTCCTGGAGCGGGCGGTACATCATCACGTCGATCTCATCGCTGCCTGCATTGAGCTTGACGTTGTACTGGTCGGAGAGCTGGTCTTCGCCGAGCTGGGTCAGCTCCACTTTCAGGCCGCTGGACTGCTCAAACTCGGGGATTGCAGCCTTGATGCCTTCAGTCCATACATGGTTGGCGAGCGTCACCCGGACCACGCCTGATTCCTTGGCATCGTCGCTGCCGCTCCCGCTGCAGGCCGTGAGCCCGAACGAAAGTGCGGCGGCGACTGCCGCGTACTTCATTACTGCACGTCGCTTCATTACGACTCCTTTTTCTTTGGCAGGCGTCACTGCCCAGCCGGTCGCTGACGCTTCTTTACGTCTGCTCTGGATGCGAGCATAATCCGATAAGTCAGACTTAGACAACCCCTTTTTGCCGACCAGTATGATTTAGGCATGAGACTTCCAAGGGCGGCGTCCCCTACGGACCGGCACGCAGCGTTGGTGCAGAGCCTCGGTCTGGCAATCGCGGACGGGCGGCTCGCGCCACTTTCCATCCTGAGGCTGGATGAGTTGGAGGAGCAGCACAAGGTATCCCGTTCGGTGGTCCGGGAGGCAGCTCGGGTGCTCTCCTCGAAAGGAATGCTGGAATCCCGTCGGCGCTTCGGCACAGTGGTGCAGCCTGAGGAATCCTGGAACCTCTACGACCCCGAGGTGATCCGCTGGCGGCTGGCGTCCTCCCGCCGGCTGGAGCAACTGCAGTCGCTTAATGAACTGCGGGGAGCGGTGGAACCGCAGGCCGCCCGCCTTGCCGCCGAACGCGGGTCCTGGGACGCGGGCAGCGAACTTGTCTCCCTTGCAGCACGGTTATGGGCCGCCGGCCAGCGCGGCGAGCAGGAGGAGTTCCTCCGCCTGGACGTGGAGTTCCACGCGGCTGTGCTTAAAGCCTCCGGCAATGCCATGTTTTCCCAGCTTCAGGAGCTCGTGGCTGAGGTCCTCACAGGCCGCTCGGAGCATGGCCTGATGCCCCACCTTCCGCACCACGAAGCACTGCAGCTGCACGTGGACGTGGCGAGTGCCATCCAACGCAGGGAGGCCGGCGCAGCCCACGCAGCCATGAGCAGGATCGTGGAACAGTCCTCCGAAGAGATGAGCCAGATCTGGTCGAGCACTCATGATGCAGGCAGCGCATCCCTTGCCACCCGGGCGGACAAAGCCCTGAAGTAGTCCGGGTTTGCGGCCCTTACGGCCGCCCGAAGGACCTCACACACCGCCGTCCCCGACGGTTATCAGGGCACCCCAGCCGGCGCTTTCGCAGCAGTCCCATCATGTCCTTTCAAGGGGTGATGCCGGGAGAGCCAGCGGCGGCATAATCATGCTCTGCGCCGCAACGGTCCAATCCCCTGCAACAAAACGGGAATCCGGAGCGACCACGGCGGTCGCTCCGGATTCCCGTTGATGGGCCGGTACCTTCAGCACCAGCAGCGGAAGGTGCCGGTTAGCGGGCGTTGAGGAGGTGTTCGAGGGCGAGCTGGTTGAGGCGGATGAACGCGAAGGAGCGTTCGGCGGCCTTGTCTGCGTCGAAGTCCTCGAAGGCGGTGGTGTCGGCCAGCAGGTCGGTGGCGGTTTCGCCGGCGGCGAGGGTGCTTTCGCCGAGTTCGAAGACGCCGGAGGCGGCGAGGGCTTCCTGGACCTGGGGGTCGGCGTGGAAGGCGGTGGCGCGTTCCTTCAGCAGCAGGTACATGGCCATGTTGGCTTTGGCTGATTCCCAGACGCCGTCGTAGCCGTCGGTGCGGGAGGGCTTGTAGTCGAAGTGGCGCGGGCCCTCGTAGCGGGGTCCGCCGTTGGGGAACCCGTTTTCGAGCAGGTCAACGGTGAAGAAGGCGCTGGTGAGGTCGCCGTGGCCGAAGACGAGGTCCTGGTCGTACTTGATGCCGCGCTGGCCGTTGAGGTCGATATGGAAGAGCTTCCCGGCCCACAGTGCCTGGGCGATGCCGTGGGTGAAGTTCAGCCCGGCCATCTGCTCATGCCCGGTTTCGGGGTTCAGGCCCACGATGTCGCCGTGCTCGAGCTGGGCGATGAACGCCAGGGCATGGCCGACGGTGGGGAGGAAGATGTCGCCGCGGGGTTCGTTGGGCTTGGGTTCGAGGGCGATGCGGAGGTTGTAGCCCTTGTCCTTGATGTAGGCGGCGGCGGTGTCCACGCCCTCGCGCATCCGGTCCAGGGCCGCGGCGAGGTCCTTGGAGCCGTCGTACTCGCTGCCTTCACGCCCGCCCCACATCACAAAGGTCTCGGCGCCGAACTCGGCGGCCGAATCAATGTTCCGCAGGACCTTGGACAGGGCAAAGCGGCGGATGGACCGGTCGTTGGAAGTAAAACCGCCGTCCTTGAACACCGGGTGGCTGAACAGGTTCGTGGTGACCATCGGGACCTTCAGGCCGGTCTCGGCCAGGGCTGCCTTGAAGTTCTTCAGGATCAGGTCCCGCTCCGAGGCCGTGGCGTCAAACGGGATCAGGTCATTGTCATGGAACGTGATGCCATACGCGCCAAGCCCGGCCAGCCGGTGCACCGCCTCCACCGGGTCCAGCTCCGCACGGGTGGCAACACCAAACGGATCAGCGCCGGTCCACCCAACAGTCCAAAGACCGAACGTGAACTTATCAGCAGGCGTGGGGGAAAGAGTCATGATGCGTCCTTGCACTGGAATTGATTGGGGGCCGAAAGACCAATTAGTTTATACACTGAACTATATGGGGAGCGGTGCGCCGGGGTCAAGGGCGCACCGCCAAGTAGTTCGACCGGGCGGAAAGTCAGCCCCGGCGGGCAGGCCTGTCAAAGCGCCATCCCTCGGACTTCAGTTCCGGAATGATCTGGTCCACCGCTTCCACCGTCTGGCTCCTGTCTCCGCCGCCGTCGTGCAGGAGCACCACGCCCCCCGGCCTGATGCCCTCCTTGAGGCGGCGTACCAGCTCTGCCGTTCCCGGCGGATCCCAGTCGCCCACCACCGTCGCCCACCCGAGGGGCTGCATGCCCAACCCGGCGGCCACCTGCGGAGTCTCGCCCCAGCTTCCGTAGGGCGCACGGAAGTAGTTGATCTTCGCCTCCGGGACGGCCTGGCGGATAACGGCGCTGGTCTCTTCAAGATCGGCCCTGATGGCGTCAGCACTCCACGACCCCATGTTGTCGTGGTGCATGGTGTGGTTGCAGAGCAGGTGGCCTGCGTCAGCAATTTGGCGGACGATTTCGGGGTGCTGTTTTACGTGGTCCCCCCATAGGCAGAACGTGGCTTTCACGTGGTGCTTCTCAAGCACTGCCAGCAACCTGGGGGTGTTGACAGGGTCGGGGCCGTCGTCGAAGGTGAGGCTCATGTACTTGCCCTCATGCCGGGTGGAATCAACAACCACTGGAGTGGCCTGGTCCGCCTGGGCAGGAGTTGCACCGGCGAGGACTGCGGGGATGGCCACGCCGAATGCCAACGCAGTGGCAGCCAGGGGCAACGCCGCCTTGCGCAGAAGTATGGAGCGGTGAAAGGGGAAATTCATGGCTACCTCTTTGGAGTCGCGGTAAATTTCCGGTAATTTCCGGAACGCGCTCAGCGTAGGCGCGCCTCCAGGATCAGGTCAAGGGTGGGTCAGAGGAATCATGGAGCGAAGGATCAGTCTTAGCGGGGCGCCGTGCTATCCCTGATGACGAGCCTTGTTGACAGTTCCACGCGGGGGCTTTCGACCACTTCGCCCTGCAGCATCCGAAGCACGGTGCGGGCGGCAAGCTTGCCCATCTCCGCCAGCGGCTGCCGGACGGTGGTCAGAGGAGGAGAAGCCCAGCGGGCTTCCGGAAGGTCGTCGAAGCCGATGACGCTGATGTCCTCCGGCACCCGCAGTCCCTTCCTGCGCACTGCTTCATACACTCCCAGGGCCATCTGGTCACTCGCCGCAAAAACAGCCGACGGCGGCTCACCCAGCTCAAGCAGCCTGCAACCGGCACGGAACCCGGACTGGTAGTCGAAGTCGCCTGCAACCACCAGGTCGGGGTCGAAAGGGATGCCGGCCGCGTCAAGGCCGGCACGATAGCCGTCCAGCCTGGCCCTGCTGCACCACAACCCAGGCGTGCCGGCCACGAACCCGATCCGGCGGTGGCCAGTTCCAGTGAGGTGCTCGGTGGCGCCTACAGCACCGGTCCAGTTCGTTGCACCAATCGTTGGGACGTCCAGGTCCGGCACGCCGGCAGGGTCGATCACCACTGCGGGAACGTGCAGGCGCTCCAGTTCGGCCCGCAGGAACGAATCGAGATCAGTGGTAACGAGGATGGCACCGTCGCTCGCCCTGGCGCTGACGTTGTCCAGCCACTGCCGCGTGGATGTTGAGCTTGCCTTGCGGTGGATAGCCGACACCACTGTGGAGGCCCCCGCCTCGTTGGCGGCCTCCTCCACACCCCGGATGATTTCCACGGCCCAGGGGCTGTCAAGGTCATTGAAAACGAGGTCGATGAGGCCGGACCGGACGTCCGGGCGATTCCCCCGCCGTTGGTAGCCATGGTCCCGCAACAAGGTTTCCACCCGCTCGCGGGTCCGTGCGGAAACATCGCCGCGCCCGTTCAGTACGCGCGAGACAGTGGGCACCGAAACGCCCGCTTCGGCCGCAATAGCCGAAATTGTGACAGCCGGGCGCTTGGTCTCGGGCACGCAATCCTCCTGGTTTCGCTGCAAGTATAGGCCTTCCCGCCACACTGCCAGCCACGACTTTTCGGCAAACCCTTGACGCGCTCTCTGAAACACTCCTAATCTACAACGACCACATTCCGGAAGTTTCCGGAAAAGGTCCGATCGGATTCATGTGCCGATCGAGCGTACTCAAAGGAGAGCTTTAAATGAAGGTTGCAAAACTCGTCGCTGCAGCTGTTATGGCGTCAGCGTTTGTCCTCCCCACGGCACTGCCTGCAGTCGCCGCCGGGAATGACAAGCCGCAGCCCCCCGGCCTCGCCAAGCAGGACACCCTGCGCTGGGCCGCACCGAAGAACGTCCGGATCGGCACTGCAGTTGCCGGCGGAGGCCACCACGAGACGATGCCGTATGCCAACCCGTTTACTTCGGACCAGCAGTACCGCGAGGTATTAGCTGCGGAGTTCAGCTCCGTGTCGCCGGAAAACCAGGCGAAGTGGGAATTCATCCACCCTCAGCGTGACCAGTACCGCTTTGCCGAGATGGACGCAATCGTCGAGTTCGCCCAGCAGAACGGCCAAGTGGTCCGCGGCCACACGCTGTTCTGGCACAGCCAGAACCCGGCTTGGCTGGAGCAGGGCAACTTCAGCAAGGATGAACTCCGTTCCATCCTGAAGGATCACATCACCACGGTTGTCGGACGGTACGCAGGCAAGATCCAGCAGTGGGATGTCGCCAACGAAATCTTCAACGACAATGGCACCCTCCGCACCACGGACAACATCTGGATCCGGGAACTCGGTCCGGAGATCATCGCTGACGCCTTCCGCTGGGCCCACGAAGCCGATCCGAAGGCCAAGCTCTTCTTCAACGACTACGGTGTTGAAAGCATCAACGCCAAGAGCACGGCCTACGTCAAACTCATTCCCAAGCTCAAGGCCCAGGGCGTCAAGGTGGACGGCTTCGCCGTGCAGGGCCACCTCAGCACGCAGTACGGCTTCCCCGGCGACATGCAGGCGAACCTTCAACGCTTCGATGACCTTGGCCTGGAGACCGCAGTCACCGAAATCGATGTCCGCATGAACATTGCCGCCGGCACCAAGCCGACAGCCGAGCAGCTGGCAAAGCAGTCCAGCTACTACCAGCGCGCACTCGAAGCCTGCCTGAATGTTGATGACTGCAAGTCCTTCACCATCTGGGGCTTCAATGACAAGTACTCCTGGGTGCCGGTCTTCTTCAGCGGCCAGGGTGAGGCTACGGTGATGTGGGAGGACTACACCCGCAAGCCTTCCTACTACGCACTGCAGTCCACGCTCCTGAAGGCGAACCCGGGCGGAGACCAGCGTTTGGACCACCACCCCGCCTACCAGCAGTAACACGCGGTAGTCAGTAAATCCTGACAGAGCGGCCCGGAACCACACGGTTCCGGGCCGTTTTTGCTTACTGCCGCTAACCCTCCACTGCGTGGACCCGGAACGTGAGGGAATGTGTCTGTCCGGCTTCAAGAACAACAAGGTCGTGGCCCGAGTTAAAGGCATCGGGCGGGCAGGTCATGGGTTCAACAGCCAGCCCCTTCCGGCCGCGCAGCTCTCCGGAGTAGAGCTGCAACCAGGGAGCGTCAGTTCCACTGGCTTCCACCACTGCCGAAAGCTGCAGGTCGGGGTTGCGCAGCGTCACGTCCCACTTCCCCTCCGGGAGGTTGGTGAAGGCGTGATCCAGCGACTGGGAGGCCAGGATCCGAAGATCCGAGAAATCGAAGTCCGTGCCTTGAGTGTCCAGGAGCTCGGTTGGCTGGAGCTTTTCATCCGTCAGGAGCACCTTGCCCGCGCGGAAGCTCAATTCACAGTTGGAAACGTCCTCGCCACCCACAGTGATGTAAGGGTGCGAGCCAGTGCCGTAAGGTGCCGCTGCCGTGCCGCAGTTCGTGGCAGCAAGCTCGACATGCAGCCCGGCCTCTGCGTCCAATGTGTAACGCGCCGACAGCGCGAGCTGGAACGGGTAACCGGGTTCTCCATGCAGCAGGTGCGTAAACATCACGTCAGCCTGCGAGCGCTGCTCCACCTGCCACGCGTTCCACAGTGCCAGCCCGTGCAGGGCACTGCCGGTAGCCGCCTCGTTCACCGGCAGCTCATACCGCTGCCCGCGGAAGCTGTACGCGCCCCCTGCCACCCGGTTGGGCCACGGCATGAGCACTTTTCCCGCATAGGCAGGCGGCAGATCGTCCGCGGGGAAGGGCAGCACGATGTCCGTCCCCCGGAAGGACAGGTTCACGAGCCCGGCTCCCACGGTTGCTGCTGTTGCCTTGTAGTCACCCGCCTCCAGGATTATCAGCTTCCCGTTGGGCGTGGCGTTGGGTGACATGGTGTTCCTTTCAGGAAGGTGCTGCCCCAGGTTTCAGCCGGGACAAACGGCAGTGCTTTGCCGGACAACAAGGGATGTTGCAAGATCAAGGCGCAGGTTGTTGGGCCGCTCGCCTTCCCGGAGGCGCAGGACCATCCGGGCTGCCTCTTCAGCCATTTCTATCAGTGGCTGGTGCACTGTAGTCAGCGCCGGGCTGGACCAGCGTGCCACCTGAAGGTCGTCATATCCCACAATGGACAGCTGGGCCGGGACGGAAATCCCCAGCTGGCGGGCGGCGTCCAGCACGCCGAGGGCCTGCAGGTCGCTGCCGGCGAAGATGGCGGTGGGCCGCTGCTCCATCTCCAGCAACTCACGGGCATGGTGCCGGCCGCCGTCCACATGGAAGTCGCCATATCGGATGAGGGTACGGTCAATGGGAATGCCTGCGGTGTTCAGGGCGGAGTTGTAGCCATCGATCCGCGCCAGGGAGCACATCATGTCCTCGGGGCCGGAGATGGCGGCAATCCGCGTATGACCGAGCTCGATGAGGTGCCGGGTGGCCATCATGCCCCCGGCCCAGTTTGCCGACCCAACGGAAGGAACGTCCGGGGCAGGGTCACCAGCCGGGTCGATGATCACGAACGGAATGGAGCGGGCATCCAGTTGCTGCCGGTACTCCTGCGGCAGATCCGAAAAGACGAGGACAACCCCGGCGGGCCGGCGGGCCAGCACGCCTTCAATCCAGTCCGCTCCAGGCGCATGCCTGGTGCCGCTCTCAGTGAGGATGACGCTCATCCCGTTCGCCTTCGCGACGTTCTCGACGCCGCGGATGATTTCCAGCGCCCAGGCACTTTCAAGCTCATGGAAAACGAGCTCCAGGAGTGCCGACCTGGATGCGGTGGCCTTCCGCCGCTTGTAGCCGTGCTCCTCCAGCAGCTCCTCAACTTTCGAACGGGTTTTTCGAGAAACGTCGGAGCGGCCGTTCAAAACCTTTGAAATTGTCGACAGCGATACGCCCGCCTCCTCCGCCAATTGAGCGAGGGTGACGCGCGTGTCGGACGATACAGGGCTGGACATGAGGTCCAGCATAGCGGGAGTTCCGCGAGTTTCCATCTAAAAACGCCGCCACCTTGCGTCCGCAATGTAACGCAACTTACACTTGCTGGCATCACATAACTTTCGGTCAAAATATCGAAACTTTCGAGAGGCGTTCGAAGATGAACCTAAATGGATGGGTGGCCCGCAGCATAGCTGGCGGCGCCGCTCTTGCCCTGGGCCTGACGATGGCGGGCTGCTCCGGCGAGTCCGGTGCGTCAAGCCGGCCCGAAAATGAGCTTCATGTCGCGATGTACGGCGATGCGGGCAACACGGTGGAGCAGAAACTGATCGACACCTTCAACGCAACCTCCGACGTGAAGATCGTCCTCGACAAGATCCCCGGCGCCGAGTACCAGTCCAAGCTGCAAACCATCATTGACACCCCCTCCGCGCCTGACATCTTTTTCAACTGGGGCGGCGGCAGCATTAAGAACTTCGTCGAAGCCGACCTGCTGCTTCCCCTTGACGACTTCATCAAGGAAGACCCGCAGCTGAAGGATGCATTCCTCCCCTCCGTGTTCGAAACCGCCGTCGTTGACGGCAAGGCATACGGAATTCCCATGCGCGGAACCCAGCCGGTAATGCTCTTCAACAACTCCAAGGTCCTCGCTGATGCCGGCATCAGCAACCCTCCGGAGACATGGGAAGAACTGCTGGCGGACGTAAAGATCCTCAAGGATAAGGGCATCACGCCCATTGCCCTGGGTGCCGGAGACCGGTGGCCCACGCTTATGTGGTTTGAATACATCTACGACCGCGTCGCAGGTGAAGGCCTGTTCCAGAAGGCGTTGGATGGAGATACCAGCGTCTGGGAGTCCGAAGAGAGCCGTAAGGCACTCGGCATGATTCGGGAGCTCGTCGATGCGGGAGCCTTCGGTACCAACTTCGATTCAGTGAAGTTCACGGACGGCGGGTCGCCCGCCCTTCTCGCCGCCGGCAAGGCCGGTTTTGAACTCATGGGTTCGTGGGAGTATTCCACGCAGCAAAGCAGCGACCCGAAGTTCGCGGCCGAGGTCCTTGGCTACAGCGAGTTCCCGAAGATCGAAGGTGGCGCTGGGAACCAGGACAACCTGGTGGGCAACACGAACAACTTCTACTCGATCCACAAGAACACGCGCTACCCGGAAGCCGCCCGCGACTTCCTGAAACTTATGTACTCGGATCAGTTTGTGCAGGAGCAGGTGGGCATCGGAAACCTCCCCACCACCACGAACACGGAAAAGTTCCTGGACAAGGCGGCAGACCCTGAGTACGCCAAGTACCAGTTCAAACTGGTCAAGGAAGCGCCCTCGTTCCAGCTCTCGTGGGATCAGGCGTACCCGCCGGAAGCAACTGTCACCATCCTTACCGCCGTCTCCCAGTTCTTCAGTGGACAGATTGATGAAGACGGCTTTATCAAGGCCATGCAGAGCCTCTAGGAAGAATCATGACAACGACGCTTGCAAAACGCAGGCGCCCGACACGTGCGGGCGGCCCTGAAGAGGGCCGTCCCGCACGCCGGGGCGGCTCCTCCGCGAGTCGCCCCGGCTTTGTCTGGGCCCTCCCTGCCACTATTTTTTTTGGACTTTTCGCGCTCGTCCCGCTAGTCGCGGTGGCCGTGTTGTCCTTCACCTCCTGGAGCGGCCTGGGGGACCCTAAGTTCGTGGGGCTCAAGAACTGGGAATCCCTCTTTGAAGACCCCGTCATGCTCCAGAGCCTTTGGCTCAGCCTGCTGTTCATTGCGCTCGGCATCGTTACGCAGACTCCGCTGAGCATCCTGCTGGGCGTCTGGGCAGCCGGCAACCAAAAAAACCGGGCCATCCTGAGTGCCATCTACTTCGTTCCGCTGCTGCTCTCCTCCGCCGCCATCTCCGTCCTGTGGCGGGCCCTTCTTGACCCCAACTTCGGAATCCCCGGCCAACTGTCCTGGCTGTTCGGAGACGGCAACGTCCTCGGCACCCAGACAGGTGCCATCGCCGTGCTGATCTTCGTGGGCATGTGGCAGTTCACGCCGTTCCACACACTCATCTACCAGGGTGCCGCCCGGCAGATCCCGCCGGTCCTCTACCAGGCAGCGTCGATCGACGGCGCCGGCACCGTCCGGCAGTTCTTCAGCATCACGCTGCCCCAGCTGAAGAACAGCATCATCACCTCCGTAATCCTGATGGTGGTTGGCGGCCTGACCACTTTCGAAACCGTCCTCATTTTGACTAACGGCGGGCCGGGCACCGGTACCACCATCACCGCCTTCCACATGTACCAGGAAGCCTTCCGGCGGTTCGATTTCGGTACAGGCAGCGCGATTGCGCTCGTACTCGTAGTGATCTCCACGGCGATCTCCTTCGCTGTGGTCCGCGTGTCCGGATATGACAAAATGCGCAGTTCGCTGGAGGGGCTCTAAATGAAAACGCGTCCGAATTACCTCGCCGGCGTCGGAGCCTTCCTCTGGCTGGCCATCATTGCCGTCCCGCTGTACGTCATGCTGTCCGCGACCTTCCAGACGCGTGCCGACTTCGGTGACAACGGGCCGCTGTCCTTCCCCACCAGCTTTACCCTGCAGAACTACGTGGATGCCATCACCAGCGGCTTTGGCCAGTACTTCCTCAACACCGTCATCGTCACCGCTGGTGTGGTGGGCCTGGTCCTGCTCCTGGTACCCCCGCTGAGCTATGCGATTGTCCGCAGCCAGAGCCGAGCCGCTTCAGCCATTTTCCGTCTGTTCCTGCTGGGCCTTGCGATTCCCGCCCAAGCCGTCATCGTTCCGGTGTTCTACCTAATCAACACCGTGGGCCTCTATGACAACCTGCTGGGTGTCATTCTTCCGACGGCGGCCTTCGCCCTTCCGATCTGCACGATCATCCTCAGCGGGACCATGCGGGACATCACCCCCGAGCTATACGAGGCAATGGCCATGGACGGCGCTACCCCCGCCCGCGCCTTCCTGCGCCTGGTGCTCCCGCTGTCCAAAGGCGGACTGTCCACCATCGCCGTTTTCTCGGCGCTCCAGGCCTGGAACGGCTTCCTCTTCCCGCTGATCCTGACGCAGTCCGAATCCACCCGTGTGGTCACCCTCGGCCTGTTCAACTTCCAGACCCAGTTCGGCATCAACATCCCCGGACTCCTGGCGGCCGTGACCCTATCCATGGTGCCGGTCCTGCTCGCATACCTCTTCGCGCGCCGCGCGCTTGTCCAGGGCCTCATGGGCGCTGGCGGAAAGTAATCATGACAGAAACCAAAACCCACAGCGCGCCGTGGCGCGACACCGCTTCCACCCCGCAAGAGCGTGCGGAGAGCCTCATCGCCGCCATGACGCTCCGCGAGAAAACCGCCCAGCTCTACGGGGTTTGGGTAGGGGCTTCCACTGAGGGCGGGGAAGTGGCCCCCCACCAGAACGAGATGAACCCGGCGGTGGACCTCGACGAGATTCTGCCTAACGGCCTGGGGCAGCTCACCAGGCCCTTCGGCACCGCCCCCGTGGACCCGGCCCTGGGCGCCCTGTCGCTTCAGCGGACCCAGCAGCGTATTGCCCAGGCCAACCGCTTTGGCATCCCGGCCCTGGTCCATGAGGAGTGCCTGGCAGGCTTCGCCGCGTGGCAGGCCACCGCCTACCCAGTGCCGCTCGCGTGGGGCGCCACCTTCAACACCGAACTTATCCGTACGATGGGTGCCGCTATTGGAGCCGACATGCGCTCGGTCGGCGTGCATCAGGGACTCGCCCCTGTCCTCGACGTGGTTCGCGACGCCCGCTGGGGCCGGGTAGAGGAAACCATCGGCGAGGACCCGTATCTGATCGGAACCCTTGCCACCGCATACATCCAGGGCCTAGAAAGCAGCGGCATCGTCGCCACACTCAAGCACTTCGTAGGCTATTCGGCCTCAAAGGCAGGCCGGAACCTTGCGCCCGTCTCCGTAGGCGCCCGTGAGCTGGCAGATGTCCTGCTTCCGCCCTTCGAGATGGCCGTCCGGGAGTCCGGCGTCCGGTCGGTCATGCATGCCTACACGGACCTCGACGGCGTCCCCACAGCTGCCGATGCCTCGCTGCTTACTGGACTTCTGCGCGACACCTGGGGCTTCAGCGGCACGGTGGTGGCTGACTACTTCGGCGTCGCCTTCCTGAAAAACCTGCACGGCGTTGCCGGATCCCTCGGCGAAGCCGCCGCAGCGGCACTCGCCGCCGGCGTCGACGTCGAACTACCCACCGTGCACACCTTCGGCGAGCACCTCATCGCCGAAATCGAAGCCGGCCGCCTCCCTGTCAACTTGGTGGACCGTGCCCTGCAACGCGTCCTGGTACAGAAAATCGAACTGGGTCTGCTCGACGAGGACTGGTCCGCGGTCCCGCACGCCCTGCAGGACACCAATCTGCAGGACACTGCCGGGCTGGAGGGCAGCATCACCCTGGACACCGAGGCCAACCGGACGCTTGCCGCCCGGATTGCCGAAGAATCCATTGTTCTGGCCAGCAACAACGGCATCCTGCCGCTGCGCAATCCCGGCCGCATCGCCGTCGTCGGACCGAACGCGGACAACGCCCGGGCGTTCCTTGGCTGCTACTCCTTCCCGGCACACGTGGGCGAGCAGCACCCGGACATTCCGGTCGGTATTGAACTGCACACCGTGGCCCAGGCCCTGCGGGCTGAATTCCCGGACAGCCCCCTCACGGTAACGGCCGGTTGCTCCGTCGATGGCGATTCCACGGCGGGATTTGACGACGCCGTTGCTGCCGCCACCGACGCCGACGTGGTCATCGCCGTGCTGGGCGACCGTGCCGGCCTGTTCGGGCGGGGAACCAGCGGTGAAGGGTGCGACGTGGAATCCCTGGTGCTTCCGGGAGTCCAGCAGCAACTGCTGGACCGGCTGATCCAGACCGGCGTTCCCGTGGTGCTGGTGCTCCTCACCGGACGCCCGTACGCGGTGGGATCCGCCGTTGAGGATGCCGCTGCGATTGTGCAGGCATTTTTCCCCGGCGAGGAAGGCGGACCGGCCGTGGCCAGGATCCTCAGCGGCAGCGTCAACCCCAGCGGGCGGCTTCCGGTGAGCATCCCCGCCAGGCCCGGCGCGCAGCCCTCGTCATACCTGGCTTCACCGCTGGCCCAGGCCAGCGGGGTGTCCAACATCGATCCTGCCGCTGCCTACCCCTTCGGTCACGGCCTCAGCTACACCACCTTCGAATGGAGCGGGCTGGAACTCGAGGGACCCGCAGAGGTGGCGGTGGACGGCGCAGCGAAGGCAGCCATCACCGTCACGAACACAGGAGACAGGGCCGGCGTCGAACTCGTCCAGCTGTACCTGCACGATCCCGTGGCCTCGGTGGTCCGGCCCGTTCAGAAACTGGTGGGGTATGCCCGCGTCCCGCTTGAGCCGGAGGCCTCGGCCCGGGTTTCCTTCACGGTGCCTGCCGACGTCGCGTCGTTCACCGGCCGGGATGGCCAGAGGATCGTTGAAGCCGGCGACCTGGAACTCCGCTTTGGAGCCTCAAGCGGAGACATCCGCCTGCGGAGCAACATCACGCTCACCGGTGACACACGTACGGTTGACCACACCCGCAGCCTGCACTGCGGTGTCACTGTGACGCCAGGCAGCTGAGTCAATAACCGGGCGGCCGTGCGCTGTTGCGCACGGCCGCCTGCAACGGGACCGAAAGGAATTTCCATGGGAACGCCGCCCCGCCTCACCATCACGGCCACAACAGGATCGGAGGCTGATGACAAGCTCAACGCCTCCATCCACCAGCTTCAATCCATGACCCAGGAGTATCCGTTTCGAGGCATCCTGGTAACCAAACAAGGACTGGGCCGCTTCAGCGTCGAGCTAAGCGATCAGGTCCCCTACGGAGAGACGTGGGAATCCGTGCAAACCACGGCCCTTGAGGCCGCAGCCACCGTTTCCCGCCGGGAAAGGTAGCGGAAAAGGGTCGCGAAAAGGGGCGGCTGAGGCGGCCTCCGTCGGTAGCATCAGTCCTTTGCCGGTACCGCAGGAGGGGCCGTGGAGTCCCGGACAATCAGCTGGGTGGCAAGCTCAACGCGGTGGGAGTCCAGGACTTCCCCGCGGGCCTGGCGGAGAAGTGACCGCAGCGCCGCGCGCCCCATCTCCTCGAGCGGCTGGGCGACGGAGCTGAGTGACGGGACGGACTCCTGGCCCTGGGTTGTCCCGTCAAAGCCGATAAGGCTGATGTCTTCGGGAACCCTGATCCCGTGACGGCCCGCTTCGCCGAGCACACCCAACGCGATGCTGTCACTGCCGGCAAAGATAGCCGTGGGGCGCTGGTCAAGCTCAAGCAGTGCCCTGAGTCCTGTGATTCCGCTTTCCCTGCGGAATCTGCCGCCGGAAATGATGTACTGAGGCTCCACAGGAACGCCCTGGGCCATGAGGGCGGCCATGTACCCGTGCAGCCGCGCCTGATTACATTCAGCCCCCGGTATTCCGCCGATGTAGGCGATGCGCCGGTGGCCCAGCCCCAGCAGGTGTTCTGTGGCGGCCTTGCCGCCGGCCCAGTTTGTCGCGCCCACACTGACCACGTCGGCTGAGGGCGGATTGAGCGGGTCTATGACGACGACGGGAATCTGGCGGCGCCGGAACGCATGCAGTTGCGCCTCGCTGAAAGCAGAAGTAACCACAATCATCCCGGCCCTGCCTTCGTCCAGCATGCGCTGGGCGCGGCGCTCCGGACTGCGCAGGCTCGAAGGTCCTGGCCCCGTGACGCTCAAGAGGATCTCAACGTCGGCGCCCGCAGCAGACTGCAGCACCCCGTTGAGGACCTCAATCATGTAGGCGGAATCCAGCACATCGATCACCACCTCAACGACGGACCCTCCATCCGCGGCGGATCGGCGCTGCAGGGGGGACTGGTACCCGGCCTGCTCCAGGGCAGCCAGTATGCGGGCGCGGGTTTCGGGCGCCACGTCTTCGCGGCCATTGACCACCTTCGAGACCGTAGGCGCTGAGACGCCGGCCTGGCGCGCGACGGTGGCGAGCGTCGGTTTGGCGCGCTCGGGCATCTTGGTTGCCATAGATTTCGCAGCCTTTCGAAAAGTTTCGTGGGCTTCATTGTTCAGGTGGCGCGCTATTCGGTCAAGGGCAGAACCGGTCCTGTCTGAAAAGAAACTCCGAAATGCCCCTTGACCGCTACCCGCATGCACCTTTAGTTTAGACCGTGATCTAAATCACGCGTTCGAAATCTTTCGAAATGCGGTCGTGCAGTCACGCCCCAACATTTGCAACGAAGCAATCTCAGATGGAGAAGCAATGAAGCAACCCCAGACCTCCCGGCGCTCTTTCCTCGCCCTTGCTGCCCTCACCCCCTTCGCGGCCATGACGGCCACTGCCTGCGGGACGTCAGGACCGGGTACTTCCAGCGCCGGCGGCGGTGCCAGCATGTGGTACCTGTCCGGCGAACCGAACCAAACCACGATGCAGAAGGCGGTGGACGCCTTCGGTTCGGCGAACCCGGACAACAAGATTGCGGTGACCTACTTCCAGAACGACGCCTACAAAACCAAGATCAAAACGGCCATCGGCGCCGGCCAGGCGCCCACCATCATCTACGGCTGGGGCGGCGGCACCCTGAAGACGTATGCGGAGGCGAACCAGGTAGACGACCTGACCAGCTGGTTTGAAGAGAACAAGGACGTGAAGGACAAGTTCTTCCCTTCATCGTTCGGCGCCGCCACGGTCAATGGCAAGATCTATGCACTGCCCAACCAGTACGTGGCCCCGATCGTCCTGTTCTACAACAAGGAACTGTTTGAGAAGGCCGGCGCCCAGCCGCCGAAGACCTGGGACGATGTCATGTCGCTGGTCAAGACGTTCAATGACATGGGCGTGGCACCCTTCTCCCTCGGCGGACAGTCCCGCTGGACTTCCATGATGTGGCTGGAATACCTCCTGGACCGGATTGGCGGAGCCGAGGTATTCAATGCCATCTTCGAGGGCAAGCCCAATGCCTGGCTGGATCCTGCCGTGATTGAAACCGGCACCAAGATCCAGGAGCTCGTCTCGGCGGACGGCTTCATCAAGGGGTTCTCCTCCATCGCCGCAGATTCCAACGCAGACCAGGCACTCCTGTTCACGGGGAAGGCAGCCATGATGCTGCATGGTTCCTGGACCTACGGCGCCATGAAGAAGGGCGGCCAGAACTTCGTCCAGGACGGCAAGCTGGGCTTCGTCCAGTTCCCCACCGTTGCCGGGGGCAAGGGTGACCCCAAGAACGGGGTGGGAAACCCTGCCCAGTACATGTCGATCTCTTCAAAGGCCACGGATCAGGAAAAAGAGACGGCGAAGAAGTTTTTCAAGGACGGCATCCTGACCGAAACGGTCATTGATACGTATATCAATTCCGGATCCGTTCCCATCGTCAACGGCATCGAAGACAAGCTCAATGCTTCTCCTGACAAGGACTTCCTGAACTTCGTCTACGACCTGGCCAAGAACGCCCCGAACTTCCAGCAGTCTTGGGACCAGGCACTGAGCCCCACCGCTGCCGAGGCACTGCTGAACAATATCGACCAGCTGTTCCTGAAGTCGATTTCCCCCCGGCAGTTCGCCGAGAACATGAATGCCACCCTCGGAAAATGAGTAACGCCGTCTCCACCGCTCCAAAGACTGCCACCGGGGGCAGGACCGAAGGCGGGCAAAGCCGGCAGCGGAATGCTGCACTCGCGTGGCTGACGCTGCCGGCTTTGTTCTTCTTCCTCGTCTTCGCGGTTGTGCCGCTGGCCGGTGTACTCATTCTGAGCTTCTCCAGCTGGGACGGCATCGGTGCCATCGGGTCGGCGGGCATGGGTAACTGGTTCTCCGTGCTGGCAGACCCCGGCCTGTACAACGCCCTGGGACTGACCTTCCTGATCATGATCGCCTCCTGGCTCGTCCAGACTCCGATCAGCCTCCTCCTGGGAGTCTTCACGGCAGGAAGCCAGCGCTATCGGGCAGCCCTGGCCGTACTGTATTTCCTGCCTTTGCTGCTCTCATCGGCAGCAGTGGCCATCGCCTTCAAGGCCTTGCTGGACCCGAATTTCGGGCTGGCCACAGGCCTGGGATTGCCTTTCCTGGCCCAGGACTGGCTGGGCGTACCGCATTTGGCCCTGGGTTTGGTCATCTTTGTGATTGCCTGGCAGTTCGTGCCGTTCCACACGCTCATTTACCAGGGCGGCGTACGCCAGATCCCTAAATCGCTTTATGAAGCGGCAGAGATCGATGGAGCGGGAACAATCAAGCAGTTCTTCCACATCACGCTCCCCCAACTGAAGTACACCATCATCACGTCGTCCACCCTGATGGTGGTCGGATCGCTGACGTACTTCGACCTGATCTTCGTCCTGACCGGCGGCGGTCCGGGGAACTCCACCCGGATCCTGGCCCTGGACATGTACCTGCGCGGGTTCCGGGCCAATTTGATGGGCCCGGCAAGCGTCATCGCCGTCATTCTCGTACTCATCGGCCTTGCTCTTGCCTTGTTCCTCCAGCGCCTTGGAGGCAAGGACAAGCAGGGCAGCCAATTGGAAGGTATGTAGGGTGAGCACCGTCCTGAAAAGCAGCACGGAGGAAACTCCCACCGGCTCCCCGGCCAACTCCGCCCCCGCCAAGCGGGGGTTCGGTTCCCGGATGAGGCGGCTGAACGTCCCTGCAGGCCTCGGCGGCTGGATCTGGCTCGCCATCATCATCATCCCGGTCTACTACGTGGTCATCACCAGCCTGAAAACGCAGGAAGGCTACTTCGGCCAGAATCCGCTGGCGCTTCCCACCTCTCCCACGCTGGAGAACTACCAGCTGGTACTTGAAGCCGACTTCGCGAAGTACTTCATGAACAGCACAATCGTCACACTCGGCGCTGTCATCCCGACCGTACTGGTTTCCTTCATGGCCGCGTTCGCCATTGTTCGCGGCAGGGGCAGGTTCCTCAAGCTGGTCAACGGCATGTTCCTGATGGGACTGGCGATCCCGCTCCAGGCGACGATCATCCCGATCTACCTGATGATCATCCGGCTCAACCTGTACGACAGCCTGCTGGCACTCATGCTTCCATCCATTGCCTTTGCCATCCCGCTGACCGTACTGATCCTGTCCAACTTCATCCGCGACGTGCCGAATGAACTGTTCGAGTCGATGCGGCTGGACGGCTGCAGTGAGTGGCAGACGATGTGGCGGCTTGCATTGCCACTGACCCGCCCTGCGATCGTGACAGTCGCCATCTACAACGGCCTGCACGTCTGGAACGGATTCCTGCTTCCGCTGGTCCTCACCCAGAGCCCCGGCCTGCGCGTCCTGCCCCTGGCGTTGTGGACATTCCAGGGCGAATACAGCGTCAACATTCCGGCCGTGCTCGCCTCGGTGGTGCTCAGCACCCTGCCGATCCTCGTGCTCTACGTCATCGGCCGCCGCCAGTTGCTCGCCGGCCTCACCGCGGGCTTCAGCAAGTAACACCAGGAACTTCACGAAAGGACATACACATGACCACCGCAAAACCCCTGCGGGTCGGCATGGTTGGCTACGCCTTCATGGGTGCAGCGCACTCCCACGCCTGGCGGACCGCGCCACGGTTCTTCGAGCTGCCGCTGCAGCCCCAACTCACCGCGATTGCCGGCCGGAACGCCGATGGCGTGCGGGCCGCAGCAGACAAGCTTGGCTGGGGTTCAGTAGAGACGGACTGGCGCCGCCTGATCGAACGTGACGACATCGACCTGATCGACATCTGCACCCCCGGCGACACGCATCCCGAGATTGCGATCGCCGCCCTTGAGGCCGGCAAGCATGTGCTGTGCGAAAAGCCGCTTGCGAACTCCGTGGAGGAAGCGGAGCGGATGACCCTCGCTGCGGAGACCGCCGCCAAGCAGGGCATCTTCTCGATGTGCGGCTTCAGTTACCGGCGGACACCCGCTTTGGCACTGGCCAAACAGTTCGTGGAACAGGGCAGGCTGGGTGACCTCCGGCACGTCCGGGCACAGTATCTGCAGGACTGGCTCTCCGACGAGAACGCCCCCATGACCTGGCGGCTGGACAAGAGCAAATCCGGGTCCGGCTCCCTCGGCGACATCGGGGCACACAGCATCGACGCGGCCCAGTGGGTCACCGGGCAGAGCATCACAGGCGTCTCTGCATTGCTCGAAACCTTCGTCCGGGAGCGCCCGCTCGCCGGTGACCTTGTGGGCTTGGGCGGCCACGGAGACCTCAGCCGCGACGCACCCCGGGGAACGGTCACCGTGGACGATGCCGCCGTCTTCAGCGCCAGGTTCGAGGGCGGTGTTGCTTCCACGGGGGCCGTTGGTGTCTTTGAAGCCACGCGTTACGCGCTCGGCCGGAAAAATGCCATGCGCCTGGAAGTGAACGGCACAAAAGGCTCCCTCGCCTTTGATTTCGAGGACATGAACGTCCTGTCCTTCTACGACGCAGCGGAGTCCCCGGACGCCGGCTTCCGCCGGATCTTCGTCACGGAGCCCGAGCACCCTTACGTCGGCAACTGGTGGCCCACCGGCCACGGCCTGGGCTACGAGCACGGCTTCACCCACCAGGTAGTGGACCTGGTGACGGCGATCGGTGAGGGCCGCCCGCCGGAACCGTCCTTCGCGGACGCCCTGCAGGTCCAGCGGGTCTTGGCCGCCGTCGAGGCCAGCGCCTCGAACTCAAGCCAGTGGCAAAAGGTCTAGGAACGTGAACACAGGACAAGGAACCCCAATGACACGACCAATCACACTTTTCACCGGCCAGTGGGCCGACCTGCCCTTCGAGGAGGTGGCCCGGCTCGCCGGCGAGTGGGGCTTTGACGGGCTCGAGATCGCCTGCTGGGGCGACCACCTGGACCCGCGCCGCGCTGCGGAGGACGATAACTACCTCCAGGGCCGACTGGACATCCTGGAAAAAAACAACCTTCAGGTTTTCGCCATCGCCAACCACCTCACGGGGCAGGCAGTGTGCGATGACCCCATCGATGAACGCCACCAGGGCATCCTGTCCACGGAAATCTGGGGCAACGGCGAAGCAGAAGGAGTGCGCCGCCGCGCTGCCGAGTCGATGAAGGACACCGCAAGGGCAGCTGCCCGCCTCGGTGTGAAGACCGTAACAGGATTTACCGGCTCTTCCATCTGGAAGGCCGTCGCCATGTTCCCGCCCGCCTCAGAGGCAATGATCGACGCCGGCTACCAGGACTTCGCGGACCGGTGGAATCCGATTCTGGACGTCTTTGAGGAGGAAGGCGTCCGCTTCGCCCTGGAGGTCCACCCGTCCGAAATCGCCTACGACTACTGGACCGCCAAGCGCACCCTGGAGGCCATCGGGCACCGCAAGAGCTTCGGGCTGAACTTCGACCCGTCCCACTTCATCTGGCAGGACCTGGATCCGGTGATGTTCCTGCAGGACTTCGCGGAGCACATCCTCCACGTCCATGTGAAGGAGTCCGTCCGGCAACTGGACGGCCGCAACGGGCGCCTGGGCTCCCATCTGGCGTGGGCAGATCCGCGGCGCGGCTGGGACTTCGTCACCGCAGGGCACGGGGACGTGCAGTGGAACCGGATCTTCCGGACCCTCAATGCCATCGGCTACGACGGCCCCACCAGCATCGAATGGGAAGACGCCGGAATGGACCGCCTCGTCGGCGCCCCTCAGGCTCTGGCCATGGTCCAGGAACTCGCCCGGATCGCCCCGCCAGCCGCCGCATTCGACGCAGCCTTCGCCAGCCGCTGACCCGATTTTACCGGCACGACAAAAGCCGGCAACCGAACAAAAGGAAAACCTCCATGACAGATTCCAAAAACGCCCTGGTGGTCCGCGGCGGCTGGGACGGACACCAGCCGTACGAGGCCACCGAGCTCTTCATCCCCTACCTCAAAGACAACGGCTACGACGTCCGTGTCGAGGAATCCCCCAAGGTCTACGCTGATGCCGAATATATGGCAGGCGTGGACCTGATCATGCAGTGCATGACCATGACCACCATTGAAAAGGACGAGTTCGCCGGGCTGCGCACTGCGGTCGAAAACGGCACCGGCCTGGCGGGCTGGCACGGGGGAATCGCCGACTCTTACCGGAACAACTCGGACTACCTGCACCTGGTCGGCGGCCAGTTCGCCTGCCATCCCGGCAAGCACCCGGACGAGTGCAGTGGCGAACAGTCGGACAACTACGTGCCCTACACGGTGAACATGCTCTCCGCCGCAGCAGAGCACCCCATCACCAAGGGCCTCTCCGACTTCGACCTTGCCACCGAGCAGTACTGGGTCCTCTCGGACGACTACATCGATGTCCTGGCCACCACCACCCAGAAGGTCCGGGAGTGGGACCCGTGGAATCGCGAAGTCACCTCACCGGCCATCTGGACCCGCCAGTGGGGCAAGGGCCGCATCTTCGTCGCCACCCCCGGCCACCGGGTCGAAATCCTCCAGGACACTAATGTCCGAACCATAATTGAAAGGGGCCTGCTGTGGGCAAGCCGTTGAAAGTAGGAATCGTTGGCTGCGGAGCCATCATCGCGCAGTACCTCACCAATTTCCGCAAGCTCAACGACATCGAACTGGTGGCGGTAGCAGACCTCGACCCGGCACGGGCCCAAGCGATAGCGGAGCAATACGAAGGCGTCCGTGCTGTTTCCGTTGACGAACTCCTCACCGCGGACGACGTCGAGCTGGTCCTAAACCTGACCATCCCGGCCGCGCACGCCGAGGTGGCCCTGAAGGCGATCGCCGCCGGCAAGAGCGTCTACGGTGAGAAGCCCCTCGCCGCCACCACTGCCGAGGCACGCCAGGTGCTGGACGCGGCAGGCGAGGCAGGGGTCGCCGTCGGCTGCGCGCCCGACACTGTACTGGGCACCGGCATCCAAACCGCCCGCAAAGCCATCGACGACGGACTAATCGGCGCGCCGATCTCCGCCTCCGCCACCATGGTGACGCCGGGACACGAGCGCTGGCACCCGAATCCGGACTTCTACTACCAGCCCGGCGGCGGCCCGCTCCTGGACATGGGCCCCTACTACGTGACCGCCCTCGTAACTCTCCTGGGACCCGTCGTCTCCGTTATCGGCGCAGCAAGCCACACCCGCAATGAACGCACCATTGGCTCCGGACCACGCCAGGGCGAAAAGGTTCCCGTAGACATCGACTCCCACGTCACCGGTGTTTTGGTCCACGCCTCCGGTGCGATGTCCACGCTTTTTATGAGCTTCGACGCCGTCAAGTCCAAGTCCCCGAACATCGAAATCCACGGCGAGCGGGGATCGCTGGTGGTGCCGGACCCCAACCACTTCGACGGCGAGGTCCAGCTGTTCCCCCTGGGCGCAGACACCTGGGAGACCCTTCCTGTGTCCGCAGGCTACGTCGATGCCGGGCGCGGCTTCGGCATCGCCGACCTGGCCTCCACCGCGCCGGGCGCCGAGCCCCGCGCGGGCGGCACCCTGGCCTACCACGCGCTTGAAGTCATGGAATCAGTGCTCGAATCGGCCCGCACAGGCGCTGCGGTAGCAATCACCAGCACAGCGGAGCGGCCGGAGAGCGTGGAGCTGACCGTCCTGACGGACGGCGCGGACGAGCTCCAGGCCCAGGAAGCCGCTTCCTAGGAGCTGTTGCACCAGGGCGAACCACCTTCTGAGATTGGAGCATTTATGGCATACACAGCCGACAACTGGCCCATCGCCGCGGCGATGCTGCCATTCCCGGGCACAAGCGGGCAGGGAATCCACATCAATGACGCTGAGTCGTCAGTCTGGGCCGCGGCGCTCACCGAGGTCAAGGAAGCAGGTTTCGCAAACGCGGACCTGACGGACAGCTGGGTGCGTCCCGGTGACCTCAGCCGGGACCGCCTCGCTGAATTCAAGCAGACCGCAAAGGACGTAGGAATTGGCATCCCGGCCATCTCCGCCATCCGCCGCAGCGTCATCGAGGAGAGGAACTGGGAAGCCAACCTGGCCTACAGCCACCGCACCATCGAGGCGGCTGCAGAGCTCGGCTGCGAGGTCGTCTCCGTCGGCCTCCACCAGGCCATCACGCAGGAGCAGCAAAAGCAGCTGTGGTTCTGGACGGTCCAAGGCCACAAGGACCCGGCGGGTAACAAGGAAACCTGGGGCAACGCAGTCACCCGCCTCCGCGACCTCGGCAGGCATGCCGCCGACGTGGGCGTCCTGCTCTCGCTTGAAATGTATGAGGACACCTACCTGGGCACCGCCGACTCCTCGGTGAGGCTGGTCGAGGACATCGGACTCCCGAACGTGGGACTCAACCCGGATCTCGGGAACCTGATCCGGCTCCACCGGCCCGTCGAGGACTGGCGGGAGCTGGTAGCCAAGACCCTGCCCTTCTCCAACTACTGGCACATGAAGAACTACTTCCGCGACGAGGACGTGGCCCGCGACTCATATGTGACGATGCCGTCTCCGATGGAAAGCGGCCTCATTAACTACCGCGAGGCGTTCAAGTCAGCCCTGTCGGTCGGCTTCCAGGGCATTCTCTGCACCGAGCACTACGGTGGAGACGGCCTGAGCGTGGCCGCCAGCAACCAGGGCTACCTCCGCCGCCACGTTCTCCCCAAGACGGACGGTTACGCACTGGGCACCAGCCAGGTGTCCCAGGGACGGCAACAACCGACGCAGGAGCTCGCCCGGGTGTGATCAAAACCCGCTCCCTCAACACCGTTTTCCAAGAAGGATTCAACGAGGAACCCATGACCCAGATCTTTGACAACCCCGCGGACTTCGCCGAAGACGCGCTCGACGGCCTCGTGGCAGCCAACCGCAGGTACGTTGCCCGGGTGGACGGCGGCGTGGTCCGCTCCACCGAAGTACCCGCCGGGCAAGTGGCTGTGGTGGTGGGCGGCGGTTCCGGCCACTATCCGGCCTTCGCCGGCCTGGTAGGGCCCGGTTTGGCGGCAGGTGCGGTGTGCGGCAACATCTTCACGTCACCCTCCGCCGGGCAGGTCTACCGGGTGGCCAAGGCGGCCAATGCCGGGGGCGGCGTGCTGCTGAGCTACGGCAACTACGCCGGGGACGTGATTCACTTCGGTGAGGCGCAGCAGCGGCTTAACGCCGAAGGCATCGAGACCCGCACCGTCCTCGTCACGGACGACATCGCCAGCGCCCCGCTGGACCAGATCGCGCAACGCCGTGGAATCGCCGGCGACCTGACCGTCTTCAAGATTGCCGGCGCCGCAGCGGAGGCGGGACTGGACCTCGACGCCGTGGAACGGCTCGCTGTCCGCGCCAACCACTGCACCCGTTCCCTGGGTGCGGCCTTCGATGGGTGCACCTTCCCCGGCGCTGCCGAGCCGCTGTTCCAGGTGCCGGCCGGCCAGATGTCGCTGGGCTTGGGCATCCACGGCGAACCGGGGATTTCCGACCACCCCATGCCCACGGCCTCCGAACTTGCCGAAATGCTCGTCTCCCGGCTTCTCGAAGACAAACCCGATAACGCAGGGGACCGTGTGGTGGCCATCCTCAACGGCCTCGGCAGGGTCAAATACGAGGAGCTGTTCCTGCTGTTCGGGAAGATCGAAAGGCTCCTTACCGCCGCAGGCCTCACAGTTGTGGAACCGGAATGCGGCGAACTGGTGACCAGCCTGGACATGTCCGGGCTGTCCCTGACCCTGCTGTGGCTCGACGAGGAACTGGAGCAATATTGGGCTGCCCCGGCCGATACCCCCGGCTTCCGCAAGGGCAGTCCGGCCCCCCGTGCACTGCGGGAACGGCCACAGCCGGCCGGACCGGAAAAAGCCGCGGCCATCGAAGCGGAAGAGACCACGGCGGCAGCAGCAGAGCTGGGCCGGCTGACAGCCGCAGTACTCGCCCAGGTGCAGGACGCCGTCGTGGAGCATGCGGAGGAACTGGGCCGGCTGGACGCCATAGCCGGCGACGGTGACCACGGCATCGGCATGCGCCGCGGCGTGGAGGCAGCGGCAACGGCAGCACGCAATGTGGCGGAAGCCGGAGCTTCCGTGCAACGGGTACTTGCCGCGGCCGGCGAGGCCTGGAGCGAACGCGCCGGCGGCACCTCCGGGGCCCTGTGGGGCTCTGCCCTGCAGGCTGCCGGAAGGACCCTCGGCAACAAGGCCTTTTATGGGCGCGGGGACGCGGCCGTCGTCGTGACCGCCTTTACTGACGCCATCACTGCCCTGGGCAAGGCTGTACCCGGGGACAAGACCATGGTGGACGCGCTGCTTCCCTTCCGTGGCGCCTTCCAGTCGGCGTACAACGGCGGAGCTCCCGTTGCCGTGGCGTTGGCGGCCGGGGCCGCGGCTGCGCGGGAGGCCGCTGACGCCACGGCGTCCCTCCGGCCGCGCAAGGGAAGGGCCCGGCCGCTGGCCGAAAAGAGCTTGGGCCACCCGGACCCCGGCGCGGTTTCCTTGGCGCTGATCGCCGCCAGAATCGCGGACTCCCTCAATTCCGGCCAGTTTCGCCCTTCACTTGCTGATGCCCGGATGGCAACCTCTGCGGTCGGAGAAGGAGTACAAGCATGAGCATGGATGAAGGCCCAGCAACAGGATGGCGCATCGTCATCGGCAACGACGAAGCTGGCGTGGAGTACAAGGAAGCGCTGAAGGTGCTGCTCGAAGCCGACAGCCGCGTCGCCTCGGTGGTGGATGTGGGCGTGGGCGCTGAGGACTCCACTGCCTATCCGCACGTTGCTGTCGACGCCGCCCGCAAAGTGGCCGAGGGCCAGGCGGACCGTGCCCTGCTGATCTGCGGGACCGGACTGGGAGTGGCCATTGCGGCGAACAAGGTTCCCGGCATCCGCGCCGTCACGGCCCACGACGGATATTCCGTTGAACGGTCAGTGCTGAGCAACAACGCGCAGGTCCTTACTATGGGCCAGCGCGTCATCGGGCTGGAACTGGCCAAGAAACTGGTGGGCGAATGGCTCGACTACCGCTTCGACGAAACCTCAGCATCCGCCGCCAAGGTGGACGCCATCTGCTCCTACGAGCCCGACTACACGAAGGCAGTCTGATCATGACCGAACCGGCAAGCACCCCAAACCCTGTTGACATTATCGGCGCGCGGAGGATCGCCGTCGTCGGCTCCGGCTACATGGGCGGCGGAATCGCCCAGGTCCTGGCGATCGGCGGAGCGCGCGTGGCTCTCGCCGACGTGTCCGCGGAGGTGGCCCGAAGCAACTATGACCGCCTCCTCGTTGAGTCTGACCAGTTCGTAGCGGACGGCCTGTTCCCCGAAGGTTCCACCGAAATCCTGAAGCAGAACCTCTGGGCTGCCAATGACATTGAGGAAGCTGTGGCGGACGCGGACTTCATTGAGGAGGCCGTCCCCGAGGTCATCGCCATCAAGCACCAGACACTGGCCCGCATCAGCGCCGCGTCCCGGCCGGACGCCATCATTGGGTCCAATACCTCCACCATTTCCATCGCCGAGTTGTCCGCGCCCGTCACCAATCCGGAGCGGTTCCTCGGGGTCCACTTCTCCAATCCGTCGCCATTCATCCCCGGCGTGGAAATCATTCCGCACGCAGGCACTTCGGCCTCCGCCGTGGGTACCGTCCGCGAACTGGTCCACGCAGCGGGCAAACAGACCGCCGTGGTGAAGGACGTCACCGGGTTCGTGCTCAACCGCCTGCAGTACGCGCTCTTCCACGAGGCCGCGCAGCTCGTGGAGCAGGGAATCGTGACGGCGGATGACGTGGACACCCTGGTCCGCACCACGTTCGGCTTCCGGTTGCCGTTCTTCGGGCCGTTCGCCATCGCGGACATGGCCGGGCTGGACGTATACAACTTCTGCTACAAGTCCCTGCAAAAGGATTTCCCGGAGCGGTTCGCCACCCCGAAGATCCTCAGCGACCTGGTGGATGCCGGAAAGCTCGGCACCAAGACGGGCGCCGGATTCCTCGACGTCCCGGCAGCACGCACACCCGAGCTGATCGCGTACCGCAACAAGGCTTACGTGGCAATGCAGAAGTTACTGGATGAGCTCGGCCCGGCACCGATCAGCTGACAACCGACGTCCAGAGGCGGGATACCCCGCCTCTGGACATCTCCCCTGCGGCGTAGCACGATCTGAGTTGTGACCACCAGCCCCGACTCCGATCCACGCCTGCGTGAGCTTCGAGAGCTCCGCCGCGTCAAGGACCGGATCGACCGGGAGTACGCGCAGCCGCTGGACGTCGAATCCCTGGCCCGCGGCGTCCACATGTCCGCCGGGCACCTCAGCCGCCGTTTCAGGCTCGCCTACCAGGAATCGCCCTACAGCTACCTGATGACCCGGCGCATTGAGCGGGCCATGGCGCTCCTTCGCCGCGGTGACCTTTCCGTCACGGAGGTATGCTTCGCCGTCGGCTGCTCCTCCCTGGGAACCTTCAGTACCCGCTTTGCTGAGCTGGTGGGTATGCCTCCCAGCGTCTACAAACAGGAAGCGGAAAGCTCGACGGCGGGCATCCCGGCGTGCGTGGCGAAACAGGTCACCAGACCGGTCAGGAATCGAGAAGCGCCCGCGCCGGAGCCGGAACTAGCATGACTGCCATGAACATCAACATCAGTTCCAGTTTCCTTCCGCACACCGATCCGGACGCCTCCCTGGCGTTCTACCGCGACGCCCTGGGCTTCGAGGTCCGCAATGATGTTGGCCGCGGCACCATGCGCTGGATCACCGTGGGTCCCGCCGGCCAGCCCGATGTCTCCATCGTCCTGCACCCGCCGGCCGTGGACCCCGGCATCACCGACGACGAACGCCGCACCATCGCCGGGATGATGGCCAAGGGCACCTACGCAACGGTCATCCTGTCTGCCCCGGACGTGGACGCCGCGTTCGCCAAAGTTGAATCGAGCGGGGCCGACGTCGTCCAGGAACCTGTCGACCAGCCCTACGGAATCCGCGACTGCGCCTTCCGCGACCCGGCAGGCAACACCGTCCGCATCAACCAGCACCCGTGAGCTGGGAGGATTGAACCGAGCGACGCCGGGGGAGGCAGCGAGCGAACCCTCCCCCGGGCACGAAGAATCGCAGCCCAACAGATGGAGACCCGATGAGCACGGACACCAGTACCGAGACAAACACCGATCCCCGGACCAACGGGCTGCACGCTGCCGACACCCACGACCTCATCCGTGTGCAGGGCGCCCGGGAGAACAACCTCAAGGACGTCAGCGTCGAGCTGCCCAAGCGCCGGCTGACGGTGTTCACGGGTGTATCCGGCTCGGGTAAGAGCTCCCTGGTGTTCGCCACCATCGCTGCAGAGTCGCAGCGCATGATCAACGAGACCTACAGTGCGTTCGTGCAGGGATTTATGCCCTCGCTGGCCCGTCCCGAGGTGGATTTCCTGGAAGGCCTCACGACGGCGATCATTGTGGACCAGGAGCGCATGGGCGCGAACCCGCGCTCCACGGTGGGCACCGCCACCGACGCGAACGCCATGCTGCGCATCCTCTTCAGCCGGCTCGGCTCCCCCTATGTTGGTCCGCCCACCGCGTATTCCTTCAACGTTCCCACCCGCAAGGCGAGCGGTGTGATGTCCACGGAGAAGGGCGGCCGGGTGGAGAAGGCGGTGGTCCAGCAGGCCGTCTACCTGGGCGGCATGTGCCCGCGGTGTGAAGGGATGGGCGCGGTCAGCGACATTGACCGGACAGCGCTGTACGACGACGGGAAGTCCCTGAGCGAGGGCGCGCTGATTGTCCCGGGCTACTCGATGGACGGGTGGTACGGCCGGCTGTTCGAGGGCATGGGCCTGCCGATGGACAAACCCATTGCGAAGTTCACCAAGAAGCAGCTGGATACTATGCTGTTCGCGGAGCCTACCAAGATCAAGGTGGAGGGCGTCAACCTGACCTTCGAGGGCATCATCCCGAAGATCCAGAAGTCGATGCTGTCCAAGGACCCCGAGGCGATGCAGCCGCACGTGCGCCGGTTCGTGGAGCGGGCCGTGACGTTCCAGACTTGCCCCGAGTGCGAAGGAACCCGGCTGACCCAGCAGGCCCTGGCCTCGAAAATCAACGGAAAGAACATCGCCGAGCTGTGCCAGATGCAGATCAGCGACCTCGCCGAGTGGGTCCGCGGCCTCAAGGACCCCTCGGTGGCTCCGCTGCTCAAGGGCCTCCAGCACCTGCTCGATTCGTTCTCCGACATCGGCCTCGGCTACCTCAGCCTGGACCGGCCCGCCGGCACCCTGTCCGGCGGTGAGGCACAGCGCACCAAAATGATCCGGCACCTCGGCTCCTCACTCACGGACGTCACCTATGTCTTCGATGAGCCCACCATCGGGCTGCACCCGCACGACATCGAGCGGATGAACCAGCTCCTGCTGCAGCTGCGGGACAAGGGCAACACGGTGCTGGTGGTGGAGCACAAGCCGGAGACCATCGCGATCGCGGACCACATCGTTGACCTCGGGCCTGGCGCCGGCAGCGCGGGCGGCACGGTCTGCTTCGAAGGCTCGGTGGAGGACCTGCGGTCCAGCGGCACCATCACGGGGCGCCACCTTGGGGACCGCGCGTCGGTGAAGGACACGGTCCGGAAGGCGTCCGGCGCGCTGGAAGTCCGCGGCGCCTCCACGCACAACCTGCAGGGTGTCGACGTCGACATTCCCTTGGGCGTCCTCACTGTAGTCACCGGGGTGGCCGGCTCGGGCAAGAGTTCGCTCATCCACGGCTCGGTGGCAAAGCGCGACGGCGTGGTGGTGATCGACCAGGGCGCGATCCGTGGTTCCCGCCGCAGCAACCCGGCTACGTACACAGGCCTGCTGGAGCCCATCCGCAAGGCATTCGCCAAGGCCAACGGGGTAAAGCCGGCGCTGTTCAGCTCCAACTCCGAGGGCGCCTGCCCCACCTGCAACGGTGCCGGCGTGATCTTCACGGAGCTGGGCGTGATGGCTACCGTCGAGTCCCCGTGCGAGGACTGCGAGGGCCGCCGCTTCCAGGCGTCCGTGCTGGAGTACACCCTCGGGGGTAAGAACATCGCCGACGTGCTGGCAATGTCAGTGACGGAGGCCGCCGCGTTCTTCGCCGAGGGCGAGGCCAAAACACCGGCTGCCCGGACCGTCCTCGACCGGCTGGAGGACGTGGGACTGGGCTACCTCAGCCTCGGCCAGCCGCTCACCACGCTCTCCGGCGGCGAGCGCCAACGACTCAAGCTCGCCACGCAGATGGCCGAGAAGGGTGATGTGTACGTCCTGGACGAGCCGACCACCGGCCTGCACCTCGCCGACGTGGAGAACCTGCTGGGCCTGCTGGACCGGCTGGTGGAGTCAGGCAAGTCGGTGATCGTCATCGAGCACCACCAGGCCGTGATGGCCCACGCCGACTGGATCATCGACCTGGGTCCGGGAGCA
Organism: Pseudarthrobacter sp. Hb11; assembly: GCF_059383655.1. Classification (NCBI taxonomy): domain Bacteria; kingdom Bacillati; phylum Actinomycetota; class Actinomycetes; order Micrococcales; family Micrococcaceae; genus Pseudarthrobacter; species Pseudarthrobacter sp. Hb11. Next base: position 43,168 of record NZ_JBWZCM010000009.1, on the reverse strand, counting down.
GGGCACGACGGCGGGCTGGTGGTTTTCGAGGGCACGCCCGCTGAGCTTGTGGCCGGCGCCGCAACGCTCACCGGCAAGCATCTTGCGGCCTACGTCGGTGGTTAGGCGGAATGACGGAGACCTATAGGTACGACGTCGAGATCCTGCACCTGCTGGTGTCACCGGCGCATGCCTACTTCGGGCGGGCCCGGGACGGCGCCGCAGACGTGCCCACTGTGGACGCCGCCATCGCGGAGGTGGTGGCGGGCAAGGGCATTGTGGGTGACCGTTTTTTCGGAAAGGCCGCACACATGGACGCGGCGGTTACCCTCTTCGCCGTCGAGGCCCTTGAAGCCATGGCAACGGAGCTCGGCGCCGGGCCGTTTGATCCCCTGGCGACGCGGCGGAACGTCATCCTCCGGGGTGCACACCTGGCGCCGCTGCTGGGCCAGGACTTCGCGCTGGAGTCCGGCGGCTCCCGGGTGGAGTTCCATGGCGGCCGCCCGGCCCACCCCTGTGCGTGGATGAACGGGGTGCTCGCGCCCGGAGGCCATGCCGCGATGCGTGGCCGGGGCGGCATCCGCTGCCGGGCACTCTCCAGTGGCCTGTTGCACCGCGGCCCGGCCGTGTTGGTCAGCCCTGTTGCGCTGGACCCAGGGCAGGCCGGCGTGGCTACTCTGCTGCGGCCGGGCCGGCTGCCGTAGCTAGTCGTCCAACCGCACGCCCCGGAGCAGCAGGAGCGTTCCGCCCACCACAACCGCCGACGCAAGGAAGACGCCCGCTGTGCCGATCCCTGCCGCGACCACGCCGATGGTGCTGGGCAGCACAACCTGGCCCACCCGGTTCCCTGCCAGCCTGAGAGCAAGTGCCCGGCCGCGCTGACCCGCCGGCGCCTGGGATGAAAGCCAGGACATGGTGAGCGGCTGGCCAATGCCAAGCCCCAACCCAAGCAGGGCCATGACCACAAACAGCAGCCAAGCCGGCATCGGAATCGCCGCCACGGCCAAAGCGACCGTGGACAGCGCGAGGCTTACAACCAACAGCCTCATCCGCCCGATTCGTCTTGACACCTGCCCCAACAGGATCCGGGAAATCATCGAGAAGACTGCCCGGACAGTGAGCATCGCGCCGACCGTTGCCGCACTCAGCCCGCGCTCCGCACCGAGTGCCGGCAGGTAGACCATGGTCAGGTCCACCACGGCAAGGACGGTGGCACTGGTGGCCAACGCCCGGGCGACGCCGGGGGTCCTCAGTAGCGAAACCGCACCGCCGTTGCTGCCGCGTGGCCCAGCCGGCTTGTTTCCGCCGCTGACCTTGGCCGACACAACAAAGGTGGTTCCGAAAAGCACCAGGCTCATGCAGACGGAAAGGAAGAAGATCGCCTGCGTGTCGGGGCGGACGGAGGCGCCGCCAACCAGGGCTATCGCCAACGGCCCCAGTGCCTGCCCCAGGGACGCCGCGAACGTCAGGTAGCCGAAGGCTGAATCCATTCGGGCTGAGGCGGCGTTGTTGGCCACCACGGCCTGCTGCCCCACCACGCAGGCCAGTTGGCCGGCGCCAAGGAGGGTGGTTCCAATGACCAGGGCGGCTATCGATGATCCCCAGATCAGCAGGAATGTGGAGCAGCCAAGAACGACGGCGGCCCCGATGGCCATCAACCGGCGCTCGCCCAGGCGGTCCACCAGTCCGCCCGTGGGAACGGCGAGCAGCAGGGGAAAGACTGCGTAGCTTGCCGCCAGGAGACCCAGGGCGAAGCCGGGAACATCCAACTCGAGTGCGCGATAGGTAACGGCCGGCCGGACCAGGAAGGTCACGGCCTGGATCAGGGCGGAATGTAGAAGAAGGGCTGTGGCCGAGCGGCGTCCGAGTTCGCCAATCATGAGATGGTTGGGCCGTGGCCTGACATGGCCAGCACAGCCGCATCCCGGGCCCCGAGGACGTGCTCGAAGGCGATTTTGGCTGCCTTTTCGGGATCGCCGGCGGCCACCGCCTCCACCAGGGTCCGGTGCTGGGCCAGGGCCCGGTCCCTTCGTTCCTGCGTGCTGTTGGTGAAGTGCCGGTACCGCTCCATCTGGCTGGACACCTGGCCGTGGAAGCGGGCGGCCCACGAATTTCCGGCGATGTCAGCAATCGTTGCGTGAAGCGACATGCCAAGCTTCATGGCTTCGTCCGCAAACCGCACCAAGGCCTCGTTGCGCTCAAGGATGCCCCGGAGCGCTTCAATGTCTGTCGGGGTCGTCTTCAGGCAGGCATTCCGTGCCATGAGTGATTCCATCGCCGCACGAACCTCGTACAGCTCCGATATTGCTGCCTTGTCCAGGATCGGCACCAACACACCCCCGGTGGGCTGCTGTTCCAACAGGCTTTCTGCAATGAGCCGCCGGACGGCCTCCCTTAAGGGCGTGCGGCTGACCTGCAGCGCTGATGCCATCGCCGGTTCGTAGATACGCTCCCCCGGCTTGAGTTCAAGGCTCAGGATGCGCCGCTTCAACTCGGCGTAAACAAGGTGTGCACCGGTGTTCCGGGCAGGCGAATCTGGCATGTGATGGACCTCCGCCAACAATTATACTTGTATACAACTACGCAAACCCCGCCAATACACGATGGCCTGCCTGCGCGGCTGCGGTCTCGTGGTCGCGGTGCCGGATGGCCGGCGGACCCGGTATGAGCTGGCTGACGTGCGACTGGGCCACGCCATCCGTGACCTGCTTGGTGTGGTGCTTGCCGTGAATCCGGCGTGCTGCGCCCCCGACGGGACGTGTGTTGCATGAGCGCTGTGCAACTTTCCCCGGCGCCTGACCGCCGGGCCGGACGTGAGCTCGGATCACGGCCGGCCGTGACGGACTCAAAACAGACCCTGCTCTGCACCTACCTGTCGGCCGTGCTGTTGGTCGGCCTTGTCCTGCACGCGACCCTCGGCTGGTCCTGGGCAGACCCGATCGCCGCATTGGTGATTGCCGGTGTGGCCGTCAAGGAGGGTCTGGAAGCATGGCGCGGCGACAACTGCTGCGCCCCTACGTTCGCTGCCAGCGCCGAGAGCCTGGACGAGCGCACCTCCTGCTCATCCGATAGCGGCCGGAACGGCGAAAACTCCTGCTCCTGCTGTAACCACTAGCAGCACATCGCACCGCCCCTCTGCTGACGGCGGTCCTTTTCGAGTTACCCACCATGCGTTCTGTTAACCTTGGGGCCCTGGTTCCGCTTCGCAAGGTTTTTCCAAGGTTTCCGGCAAAGGGTTTCCGCAAGGTCAGGGCGTCAAGATGTCCTTATCTGGCAGGGGAGTTTCACCCCCAATGACTCAATCCGGTCAGTGCGCCGGGCCTGGCAGCGCAGCCCCCCAAGCAATGCCAAGCCCGGCGGCCAGGGACCTCTCCCCGATCCGGGACGTGAACAGGCCCCCCGCCCCTCCCGCCCTGCCGCCGCCTGAATTTGTTGGACCCCCCCAAGCAAAACTGGGCGTATTCCGGCCTTTTCAGGAGGCCTCAAAGGGTACTGTGGGCGGATGGAGATGCGCCTCGAGGTTGTGCAGGTACCCGTGTCCGACGTGGACAGGTCCAAGTCCTTTTATACGGAAATGCTGGGCTTTGTCCTCGACCACGACGTGGAGCACATCCCCGGCATGAGGGTGGTTCAGCTGACGCCGCCGGGGTCCGCTGCTTCGATCGTCATCGGCACGGGAATGACGAGCATGACACCGGGCAGCCTGGAAGGGCTGCAGCTCGTGGTGCCGGACATCGACGCTACACAGGTCGAGCTGGTGCGCCGAGGCGCCAACATCAGCGACGTCCAGGACATGGGTGGCGTGAAGTTTGCCTACTTCACGGACCCCGACGGCAACCGCTGGGTTCTTCAGGGCGCAACGGCTCCCGGCGTCAAGCGTGCGCATCCGGACGGGCAGACCGAATAGCTGCGGAGGACTAATGGCACGTATTTTTATCACCGGCTCGGCTGACGGCTTGGGACGTGCCACCGCGGAGTCCCTCCTGGATAAAGGCCACCACGTGATTGTGCACGCGCGGAGCGCCAGTCGCCTGTCCGCGTTGCAGGACCTTCTTGACCGCGGCGCGGGAGGCGTGACGGGCGACCTTTCCGACATCAACCAGACCCGCGATCTCGCGGACCAGGTGAACCGAATTGATCCTGTGGACGCCGTGATCCACAACGCCGGCATCCTCCACGGCCAAAATATCTTTCAGGTCAATGTAGTGGCACCGTACCTTCTCACCGCACTGATCAACCGCCCGCGCCGGCTGATCTACCTCAGCAGCGGCATGCACCGCGGCGGCCACACCCGCCTCGGCGGCCCCGACGGCGTCGACCAAGGCACCCCCAGGGTGACCTACTCGGACAGCAAGCTCCACGTCACGGCCCTGGCTGCCGCCGTCGCCCGCTTATGGCCCGGCGTCCTCAGCAGTGCCGTCGATCCCGGCTGGGTGCCCACCAAAATGGGCGGCCCGGGCGCTCCGGACGACCTCCGCCTCGGCCACCTCACGCAGGAGTGGCTGGCCACCAGCGACGACCAGGAGGCGCTCACGAGCGGTGGATATTGGTTCCACCAGCAGCGGCACAAGGCCCATCAGGCTGTCCACGATGAGCGGTTCCAGAACGAGCTCCTGGGCCACCTCGCCCGAGTGACCGGCGAGCGCCTTTCCTAACCCTCGAGGTTGCTGCTTTCCTCCGGCCCTACTCCGTCCGGGAATCCAAACCACCTGGCCAATGCCTCCCTGAGGCCCGACGCCGTTCCCTCACCCACCCAAGCCACGTGCCCGTCGGGCCGGACCAGGACCGCAGCGGGAGCGGTGACCTCGCCAAGTACCGGCAGCTCCCACGACCCGTCGTATCGCGCTTCCACCAGCCGAACCAGCTGCGGCAGGGGGATCGGGTCGAGGACCCCGGGCCGCCCCAGGTTCAGCAGGACAGCGCGCGCCTCGTGCAGCAGCGAATAGACCGGCTGCGTTCCGCCCGAATGGACAAGGTCGACGTCGGGCATGCGGCGTCCGAGCAGCGGGTGCCCCTCCCCAAAGTCGTACTGGATGTCCAGGCCGGACTGCATCGCGGCAAACCGTTTGCGCGGCTCCTCCATGCCGAGGAGCTCGGCAATAACCTCGCCTGCAGCCCTGATCCGCGGGTCAGGACGGCGGAGCGCCGACTGCGCCATCGTGTTCCGCAGCACCCGCGCGGCCACCGGGTGGCGCTCCGAATGGTAGGTATCCAGCAGCCTCTCCGGAGCCGTCCCCTTGACCACCTGCCCCAGCTTCCACCCCAGGTTCACCGCGTCCTGCACACCCGTGTTCAGGCCCTGGCCACCGTCAGGGGCATGGACGTGGGCGGCGTCGCCGGCCAGCAACACGCGGCCGGCACGGTAGGCAGCGGCCTGCCGCGCCATGTCCGTGAACCTGGAAATCCAGATAGGACTGTGGGCGCCGTAATCGGTCCCGCAGACGGCGATGAGCGCAGCACTCAGGTCGCGAAGGGTGGGCTCGCTGCCGGTCCCGACACGCTCCTCTGTCACCATGACACCCACCGGCCCGTTGTCCGCGTAGACCACCGTGCCGTCCACAATCTTGTACTCCCGCCGGCCGAAGGAGTGGATGCCGAACTCATCCTGGTGGACGCCGAACTCCGGCTGCCCGGTCATCTCCACCTCGGCGATCAGCGCGCTGGTGGTGGGATCCCAGCCGGGAAAGTCAATGCCTGCCGCTTTGCGGACCAGGCTCCTGCCGCCGTCGCACCCCACAAGGTAGTCCGCCCGCAGCTCCCCGCCGCCAGCGAGCTGGATGTCGACGCCGGCGCCGTGCCGGGCGAGCCCCCTCACCTCGCGTCCGCGGTAGAGGGTCACCGCCAGTTCCTCCACCCAGCCTGCCAGGATGCGTTCAATATGGTTCTGCCACAGCCCCAGCCCGTAGGGATGGCGGGTGGGAAAGTCCCTAAGGTCAAAGCGGGTCCCCGAGAACCCCGCCACCTGGGCCACCTGCCCCTCCGCGAGGAACCTGCCGGCGATGCCGCGCTGGTCCAGGACTTCGATGGTCCTCGAGTGCAGGCCCCCTGCCCGCGCACCGGCGAGCTCCTGGCTGGGACGGCGCTCCACAATGGCCGCGTCAACTCCCGCCAACGCCAGCTCCCCGGCCAGCATCAGCCCGGTAGGGCCGCCGCCCACGATTACCACCGCATGATCAGTCATCGCTCTCGCTCCAGTTCTCCCGGTTGCAGCAGTGCGATTATCCGGCCGTCCCCGGGCCTTGCCGCAAGCCCCACCCCGGGGGATACATTGGAAATGGCAGGATGCGTCGCGCTCCGCTGTGCGGGACGTCGATAACGACCGTGCAGGACCGAGGTGCAGGTTCGCCCTGTCAGTCGCGGCGCCTAGACTTCTGGGCATGAGTGAAAACAACGAAACCATTGGCAGCCCCACCCCTGAGCCGGATGCGGGACTAAACAGGGATCCGGAAGACTGGGTGACCGGCGACGAGCCGATGACGGCAGCTCAGCGAAGCTACCTCGACACGCTGGCCCGCGAAGCAGGGGAAGAACTCCCGGCGGACCTCAGCAAGGCAGAGGCTTCGAAGCACATTGACCGGTTGCAGCAGCGCAGCGGAAGGGTGTCCGGGGACGGCTCCGGCAACACCGGGGAAAGCTAGAGAGCCATCAGGTAAAGAGGGCCCTTTACCAGGCCTGGTGTTCCCGCGTGAAGCCGAAGGGAACGGCATCGCTGAGATCCACCGTGAACTTGTCAACGCCGAGACGGGTGACCAGAATGCCGTGCCGCCTTCCCGCAAGGGCGTGGGCCTTGGCGGCGGTGACGGCAGCGTCCAGCTCGCTGTCCATGCTCTCGCGGTCGGCAACAGTCAGGGTCAGTGGAAAGTTCATGGGGCAACCTTTGTGGATCGGGGGAATTGGCGGGCCAAACACCAGCGCTCCCCAAGGCTGCAGGTGAAGTAAGGGATCTTAGTACCTTGCCTGCCATGGTCCCTCACGGTTCAGGCCGCCAGCAACTTGAATAATCAAGTAAAGAATCACCGCAGGTCAGACCCGTGGGCGCTGAAGCAGCGTGCCCAATTACGGGCGCCAAAGCACGTTGAATTAGAGTTGGAAGCGCGTGGAAGCTGTTCCCGGACGGCTCCGATGCCCCCTAACACCCGCCACGCGGCAGAACTCCGCCGCCAGCGCAGCAACCTGCGTGTGCCACGACCTGACAAAGGATCCCGCCATTTCCACGGACGCTATCTTCGGCAATCTCACCCGGATCCGCAACGTCATCCTTCCCGCAACAGCCCGGACCCGCCTGAACACCGGGCGCGGCCTGCTGGGCGGGTTCATCGTGGTGCACCTGGTCTTCCTCATCTTCGCGGCCTCGCTCTCACTCCGCGGTGAAGCGTTCAGCGACACCTTCATCTACCGCGATTGGGCGATGGCCGGGTTTAACGAAGCCAACCTCACCGGCGGCCCCAGCCCCTGGGTCTACCCCATCCTCGCGTTGATCCCGATGGCCATAGCGGGTGCCGCCGGGCCGGGGCCGTTTTTCTTCCTGTGGGTCCTTATGACCACCCTCCTCAACGGCTGGGCCCTGCTGAAGCTCACCGACCGCGGCCGCGATCACCAGGCGATTCCCGCCGGCTGGTGGTGGCTGGTCTTCACCTTCCTCATGGGCTGGCTCGGATTCGCCCGCGTTGACGGTCTCACCGCCCCACTCGTCCTGGTCGCCCTCGCGTACGGCGTGGGCCGGCCGTTCATCGCCTCCGTCCTGCTGGCCATCGGCACCTGGGTGAAGGTCTGGCCGGCCGCCATCATGCTGGCCCTGTTCGCCGTCGTAAAGAACCGGATCCTGGTGGTGCTTGCCGGAATTGCGACGTCGGCCGTTGTGGTTGCGCTGGCCGCTGCGGCGGGCAGTCTCCCGAAGCTCCTGAACTTCCTCACCCAGCAGGGCGACCGCGGCATGCAGCTCGAGGCCACGTTCACCACCCCGTGGCTCTGGCTGTCCGTGCTGAACATCGGTGATTCCAGGATGTACATGAACACCGACATTAACTCCATGCAGGTGGACGGCCCCGGCACGGCGCTGATGTCCGTGCTGATGCAGCCCCTCCTGATCCTCGCCGCACTGCTGGTCGCCGGCCTGACGTTCTGGGCCCTGCACAACGGGAACCAGCGCAACGGCGGCGTTGACCGCACCGAACTGCTCCTGGCCGGCGCCCTCACCCTCGCCACCGCGTTTGTGGTGTTCAACAAGGTGGGCTCTCCGCAGTTCATGGTGTGGCTGGCCCCGGCCGTCGCCGTCGGACTGGCCCACAGCTGGCGCGAATGGCGGGTCCCGGCCGCCATGCTGATCGTCATCGCCGTGGCCACGTACTTCATCTACCCCCTGTTCTACGACGCCCTCAGCCACAACAACCCGTGGATGGCGCTCGTGCTGACCATCCGCAACGTCCTCCTGGTGGTCCTGTTCCTGTGGAGTGTCCGGCGCCTTTACCTGCTGGGCAAGAAGACGCCGGCAGCCGCTCCCGCGCTGAAGGAGTCCTGAGATTTCCACGAGGTTCTTAGACCGGCTGGTCAGCGTCCGCACCAAAGTCCTTCCGGCGAAGGTGGTGAACTGGTTTGCCCGCCCTTCCAGCGTGTGGTGGGGTTTCGCCGTCGTGCATCTCTACTTCCTTGGCTGGATGGCATCCTTCTTCCTGCACGGCGACACCTTCAGCGACACCGAGCAGTACCGCCAGTGGGCTGAGGACGGTTACAACCCGGCGGACCTCGACGGGAAAATCAGCCCCTGGGTTTACCCCGTGCTGGCCCAGATCCCGATCTTCCTCGCCAACATCGCCGGGCCCAGCCTGTATCTGCTGGTCTGGTTCCTGATCATCACAGCCCTCAACGCCATCGGGCTGTTCTTCCTCACCCGCGGCCCGCGGAAGGTCAGCGGCATTGCCCCCGCCTGGTGGTGGCTGTTCTTCACGGTCTTCATGGGCTACCTCAGCTTCGCCCGGGTGGAGGGCATCACCGCTCCCATCGTGCTGGTCGCGCTGCTGTACGCGGCAAAGCGGCCCGTGGTGGCGGGCGTCCTGCTGAGCATCGCCACTTGGATCAAGGTGTGGCCGGCCGCCGTGCTGGCGCCCATCGTGATTGCCAGCCAGAAGCGCATCCAGGTGGTCCTTTCCGGCGTAGCGGTGACCGCGGTGGTGGCCCTGGGAACGTGGCTGTCCGGCGGACTGCCGCACATCATGGACTTCCTCACCAACCAGGGCGAGCGCGGCATGCAGCTGGAGGCCACCTTCTCCACGCCGTGGGTATGGCTGAGCGTCTTCAACATCGCAGGGTCAAGGATGGCCGACAACACAGCCATCAACTCCACCGAGGTCTACGGCCCGGGTGCCAGCGTGGCGGCGTTCCTGATGCAGCCGCTGCTGATTCTGGCAGCGGCAGGAGCGGCCGTCCTGCTGGTCCGCGCACTAAACCGCGGCGCCGAACGGGAAGAGCTGTTCCTTGAGGGCTCCCTCATGATGGTTACCGCGTTCATTGTCTTCAACAAGGTGGGTTCCCCGCAGTTCATCATCTGGCTGGCCCCGGTAATCATCGCCGGACTCACGCATGACTGGAACAGGTGGAAGGTCCCGGCCGCACTGCTGATGGGGATCGCCATGACCACGTTCGTGATCTATCCCCTGTTCTACACGCCGCTGATTCATGCCCATCCCGTGATGGCAGCAATCCTCACCACCCGTAACGTGCTCCTGGCAGTGCTGCTGTGGTGGTCGGTAAAGCGGACTGCCGAGCTGGGCCGCAAATCCCCTGCTGCGGTGCCCGCCGGCGCCTGATCCGGAGGCTCGGCTCAGCGGCTCCCGAGCTGCTGCCGGCCGGGCTCTTCTGCCCTGATCCGGCGGGCTTCACGCTTGGCAAGGACCCAGTTCCAGCCCCGCTTTGCCAGGTCCACGGGCTTGCCTTCGAAGAGCAGCTTCCGTGTATGCACGTCGAGGAATAAAAGGTAGAACGTAAATGCCAGGGCCGTCACGAACGCCAGTGACGACGCGTCAATGGGCAGTTCCACAAAGGACCATACCGAGAGCTGGTCCTGCGCGCCGAACACCACAAAGAACGTCACGCCCACATAGAACGACTTGATCTGCCAGTCATCACGGATCCCGGTAACTGCCAGGAAGGGCACGAACCAGAGGATGTACCAGGGCTGGATGATGGGTGAGAGCATCACGACGGCGGTGAACGCCAGGGCCATCCGGCGCACCACCCGCGAGTAGTCGCCGCGGAACATCAGTAGCAGAACCAGTCCGATGGCGGCATATTTCATGCCGGTCCTCAGTACGGTGGCAAAGGTCCCGCCGGGCAGCCCCAGCACGTTTCCAAGGAACTCCACCTGTTGGCCCAAAAAGCCGGACGGTGAATAGCCCGTGTAGCCCGGCGTGGGGTCCATGATGGCCCAGGTCCAGCCCAGCCCCAGGTTGTACGGGATGCCACTGAGGGCCAGCGCGGCGAAGCTGATGCCCGCCGTCGCGCCCCACAAGAGGAACTTGCGCGGCCAGGTGGCCGAGGCGCCCGCCCACATCAGGCCGATGAACGGAAGCAGGAGCACGGTGATCGGCTTGATCCCGATGGACGCGGTCACCAGGAGGATGCCCAGCACGTAGCGGCGCGTAGCCGCGAAGTAGACGCCGGCGACGGCGAGCCCCACCATGAGTGCGTCATTGTGGGCGCTGGCGATGAAGCTGATCAGGAACAGGGGGTTGGCCACGGAGATCCAGAGCGCGCGCGCCCCGTTGATGCCGTGCAGCTCCGCGAGCTTAGGCACGTAGATGACGCAGAGCAGGACGCCGGCGCCGGCCAGGAGCCGGAAGAGCAGCACGGAGACGTCGGGCTGGGCGCCGGTTAGTCCGACGACGGCGCGCGCCAGCCACAGGAAGTACGGGCCGTACGGGGTCCTGTTCTCAGCCCAGGCAGGGTCTGCCCCGAGCGCGAACCAGTTGCTAAGCGTGGAAATGCCCACCTCGTACGGGTTTTGGCCCTCCACCACCAGCCTGCCCTGGCCGGTGTAGGCGTAGACGTCGCGGGAAAAGACCGGCACGCAGAAAAGCAGTGGCAGGGACCAGGCGGAAATGGCGATGACAACAGACCGAAGGGAGGATTTTCCCCACTCAGCCAGCCGTTGCCCCAGCCGCAGCCACGAACGCATCAGCACCATGGCGCCCACCGTCAGCAGCACGGTGGAAACAGTGACTCCCCAGCCTTCGGTGCGGAGTGCGATGACCACGGGCTGGCGGATCATGGGCGAGCCGTTGGCGATCCAGCCGGTGCCGATGGAGCCAACGAACATCATGAGGGAACCGAGGAGACCCTCGATGGTTGCCACGTAGGCGCGGCGTTTGACGGGCTCGGCCGCGGCTGTGGCCGGTTGGCCAGACTGGCTTTCCGACGTCCCTATGTGTGCACCGCCTGCCGACATGATTGTTGGTCCCCTACTTCGTTACGGCGCTGGTTGCACCAGCGAGAAAGCCGCCCTGCAACCCGGCTATTTTACCAGCCGGGCTTCCCGCTGCTCCTGGATGACGAACCATCGCAAGCCACAGTTTGGCAACAGGCCCGGATACAGGTTCCTCAGAGGGTCCGCGTAAAGTTGGAGAGTCCGGCCCGCGCCACGCCGCCTATGCCCGGATCGACTCTTTCACTCCGGCGCAAGGAAGCGCCCACCTTCCTGACCACCCACATCCTTGCGAAGGCGTGCACTTCCCCGTCTGCCGCATTCTCAAATCCCGATTGGAGCCGCACCATGGCTGTTGCCACTGCCGACAACAAGGCGCCGTCGCCCCGGCAACTGCAGTCCGTGCGCGCCACGCTGCGCTCCCCCCGGCGGTTGAAGACGGAGGCCCTGGCCGGGCTGGTGGTAGCGCTGGCCCTCATTCCCGAGGCCATCGCCTTCTCGGTCATTGCGGGCGTGGATCCCCGGATAGGCCTGTTCGCCTCCTTCACCATGGCGGTGACCATCTCCTTCGTTGGCGGGCGTCCCGCCATGATCTCGGCGGCCACAGGAGCCGTGGCGCTGGTGATCGCTCCCCTGATGAGCAGCCACGGACTGGACCATCTGATTGCGGCCGTCATCCTGGCCGGCGTCTTCCAGATCCTCCTCGCCGTCGCCGGCGTCACCCGGCTCATGCGTTTTATCCCCCGGTCCGTCATGGTGGGCTTCGTCAACGCCCTGGCCATCCTGGTCTTTATGGCCCAGCTCCCGGAGCTGGTCGGAGTCCCCTGGCTGGTCTATCCCCTCGTTGCAGCCGGCCTGGTCATCGTAGTGGGACTGCCAAGGATTACGACGGCGGTGCCCTCACCTCTGGTGGCCATCGTGGTGCTCACCGTCATTGCCATGGTGGCAGGACTGGACGTGCCCACCGTCAATGACAAGGGCCAGTTGCCGGAAAGCCTGCCCTCGTTCTTCCTTCCGAACGTCCCCCTGACGTGGGAGACCTTCCAGGTCATCGCGCCGTTTTCGCTGTCCATGGCGCTGGTGGGGCTGCTCGAATCCCTGATGACCGCCAAGCTGGTGGACGACATCACAGACACCCGTTCCAACAAGACCCGGGAATCGTGGGGGCAGGGCGTCGCCAACATCATCACGGGTTTCCTCGGCGGGATGGGCGGCTGCGCTGTGATCGGCCAAACGATGATCAACGTCAAGGGCTCCGGGGCGCGCAGCCGGGTGTCCACCTTCCTGGCCGGCGTGTTCCTGCTGGTGCTTGTGGTGGTCCTCGGCGACGTGGTGGGCCTCATCCCCATGGCGGCGCTTGTGGCGGTGATGATCTTCGTCTCCGCCATTACGTTTGAATGGCACTCCATCGCCCCGCGGACTCTCCGGCGGATGCCAAAGTCCGAAACCGCCGTCATGCTGATCACGGTGGGCGTGGTGGTGGCGACGCACAACCTGGCCATCGGCGTCGGCGTCGGGGTGCTGGCCGCCATGGCCATGTTTGCCCGGCGGGTGGCTCACTTTGTCACCGTTGAGCGGACGGTGCTCGGGATCAATGGCGAAAACGTTGCCATGTACACAGTGGATGGCGAGCTGTTTTTTGCCTCGTCCAACGATCTCTACATGCAGTTCGACTACGCACTGGATGCGGAGCCGGAGATCAGCCGCGTGGTGGTGGACCTGCACGCCTCGCACCTGTGGGACGCCTCCACCATCGCCGTGCTGGACGCCGTGACGGAAAAGTACCGCCGCCACGGCCGCGAAGTGGAACTGCTCGGCCTGAACTCCGCCAGCGTCCAGATGCGTGAACGGCTGGCCGGAAAGCTCAACTCCGGCAACTAGGGCGCGGCGTAGCTGTCCTAAAGCATCCGGTCGCTGCGGGCAACGCGGTTCCGGCCCAGTGACTTCGCGGCGTACAAAGCGCGGTCCGCGGCGGCGATGAGCTTGTCCACGTCGGTTGTGCCGGCGTCGTACGTGGAAATTCCGTAACTGACCGTCGGCATCTCCATCTCCTCCACCGTGGGTGCCGCTGCCAGGCGCCTGCTGATTTCCTCGGCGATCGTTTCCGCCCGCTCCGCACTGGTGCCGGGCAGCAGGAGGACAAACTCTTCCCCGCCGTACCGTCCTATCAGGTCGGTTGAGCGGACCGTGTCAGTACACGCCTCGGCGAAGGACTGCAGGGCGAGGTCACCGGCGGCGTGGCCGTAGGTGTCGTTGACGGACTTGAAGTGGTCCAGGTCGGCCAGGATGAGTGTGCCGGAGCCGCGGGTGATGGTGCGGTCGGCCAACTGCTCGGCCGCCAGGTCCAGGAAGGCCTTCCGGTTGAGGAGCCCCGTGAGGTCGTCGCGGGAAGCCACCACCCGCAGAGCCCGGGTCTGCTGTTCGCTGCTGAGGGCGGCCATGCTGAACGACACCACAACCAACAGCACCATTGTCACCAACGTCGTGACGGCGGAGCCGAAGATGGTGACAAAGGTGGGGCCATTCTGGCCCTCCATCAGGAAGGCAGCCCAGCGCAGCAGGTAGAAGACCGCCAGACCGCCGGCGGCCATGGCCATGGGGATCCGAACGCGTGAATATCCTGGTTCCAGGCGCCACAGCTCGCGGGATGCCAGGCCGATGGTCAGGCCCATAGCTGCCAGGAACACCGGCCCGCCGGACCAGGTATTGGTGGCCGGGTTGTCCAGGACGGAGGCGATCAGGGTAACCAGGGGAATGCCGGTGAAGGCCCACTTTGGGGGCGGGACCGTCCGCAGCGAGCGCGCACCTGCCCACACCGCGACGCCGCCGTGCACCAGCAGCACGTTGCCCAGCGGGTTTGCCCATACCTGTTGCGGGGTACGGTCCAGAAGGAAGCACGCCGATCCGGAGAGGAAGAATATCAACGCCAGGCACCACCAGCCGCTGTACGGCGAGCGCGTGGTCCGGTAGGCGGAAAAGTAGAAGAGGAACACCAGAACCAGGGCCATCAGGCCAAACGCGATTCTCAGGGTCGCGGTATCCAGAACCATGTAACCGTAGTCCCCCCGAATGCGGAAAATGCGTGCCGACCCCAAGTATTGCACCGGCGCGGGAGCCTGTCAGGATATCCGCTTCGGCTTGTGCAGGGCCTAAGGTTGCCAGACAGCCCGCAGGACCACCGAAAGGCAAAACCCATGCTCCTTCTTTTTGGTTTCAAGACAGTGCTGAAGGCCCTCCCCGGTAAGCCGGCCACCTGCCAGTACTGCCGCTCGTTCGTCCACCACCACCTCGAGGAGAAGGCCACCAAGTTCACGCTCTTCTTCATCCCGGTGTTCACCACCTCGCGGTCCTACCAGATCACGTGTACAAACTGCGGCTACGTCTCGAGGATCTCTGCGCGGGAGAAGCGGGCGCTGGAACTGCAACGCTAGGCGGAGCGACCACCCATACCTTGGGGACGGTGCGCAGGAAACTCTGGCGGATCCCGCCGCCTGCTACTACAGTAGGACCGGATCCGCACCCCCAGACGGCGGTGCCGGCCAGCCGGAAGCCGATGGGCTTCACAACTGAGGGACCTGATGCCGGCCCCCTCTGCGGGAAGGGAGGTGTTTTTGATGACTGTTACAGCCGTGCGCCCACAGCGCTCCGCAACCCTCATCCAAACCCTTCCCCTGTACCGCACCGGCCCCGCCTGACCTCTCCGCGGAGCGCCAACACCCAGGCCAAAAGCGGCCGGTGCGCAGGGGCATTCCCATGAGGTATCACAGTGAACACATCGTCAGGCAGCGCCCTGGACAGCACCAACATCTCAAGCACTAACAACTTGGTCACCAGCGCAGGCAACGGCCCGCTCCTCTACGGCTACACCCCCGCCGTCGCCCGCCACTTCCAAAACCATCCCGTCCCGGACGCAACCGAGCCGGGCCGCGTGGTCCGGGTGGACCGCAACCTTTTACTGGTGGCAGCCGGTCCAGACCTGCTGCACCTGCCCTACCCGCTGACAGGGGAAACGGCAGTCACCGGCGACTGGGTCTGGATCGGGCCCAACAGGGCCGGTGACCGCCAGATCCTGGGCGTCCTTCCGCGCCGCTCGGAACTCAGCCGCAAGCGTGCCTTCGAGGACTCCTCCGCGGCGCAGTTGCTGGCTGCGAACATGGACATGGTGGGCGTGGTGGTGCCCGTGGACCGGCCGCTCACGCACAACCGCCTGGAACGCACGCTCGTCGCGGCGTGGGACTCCGGTGCCACTCCCCTGGTGATCATCACCAAGGCGGACCTCGCGGATGTGGCGGACGACGTCGTCGGCAAGGTCATCCTGCAGGCGGCAGGCGTGGACGTGGTCACCACCTCCGCGGAGAACGGCGACGGCATCGACGAGATGCTGGCACACATTCCGGCGGGCGGCACCATCGTCCTCCTTGGGCCGTCCGGCGCCGGAAAGTCCACGCTCATCAACGCCATGGTGGGCCGCGAAGTCCAGCACACCGGGGAGGTTCGGACCGGCGACTTCAAGGGGAAGCACACCACCACGTCGCGGGAACTCGTGCCCCTGCCGAACGGGACGGTCCTGATGGACACCCCCGGGGTGCGGGGCTTCGGATTGTTCGACGCCGAGGACGGCCTCGGCGAGATGTTCGGCGACGTCGAGGAGCTGGCGGGTCAGTGCAGGTTTGCGGACTGCGCCCACCAGGGCGAGCCCGGCTGCGCCGTGCAGGAGGCCATTGCCGACGGCGGGCTGGAGGAACGCCGCTGGCACAACTACCTGAAGCTGCAGCGCGAACTGGCCGCCCTGGCCCGCCGCAGCGACGCCGCGGCGCAGCGCGCCTACCAGCGGGAGTGGCACCAGAAGGTGGTGACGGCGGGGAAGTCCCAGCGGTGGGCCGAGCGGGAGACGGCGGAGCGGAAGGACCGTGCGAGCCGCAAGCGGCGCTGATGGTGTGCTGCGGTCGTCTGCATGCGATCAGCCGCTGGTTTGACGCCAAACCGGTGTTAGAGCTCCGGGGCGTGCTCTTCGGGCAGCGCGCCCTCATCCTCCGGGTGCCGCTTCAGGTTGAGCAACGCCAACAGCAGACCGCCCCATACTGTGAGGATGGCGATGATCATCATGGTTATCGCGATCGGCGTCATCGTGCCGCTTCCTCTTCTTCCTCGTCCATCATGGATTGGTACTCCGGGTCATGGTGCGCTTTGGATGTGCGACTCCAGGGAATGAAGGTCAAGACCAGCGCCAGGACCACGAGGCCGCCAGCCATGCCCCAGCCGAACAGGCCCACAAACCACTCAGGATAGCCCTCGTACGTCGTGGAAATCTTGCTGATGAATTCGTTGGACACCATGTAGATCAGCGCGAGTGGCACCACACCGGCCACCAGTACCATCCACGTACGGCGCATCTTAATGGTTGATACGCCGTTGAGGTGTGCTGACAACAGCGGCAGCCTGCGCAGGAACCAGGCCAGCACCACTACGGTCACCAGCGCGCCGAGCGTAATGCCGAAGCTGTTGACGAACGCATCGGAGGTGTCCAGGAGGTAGAGGCCCGTTGCTGTGGGGAACAGTGCCAAAGACACTGCCCCGACCAGCACGCTGACCACCAGGGAAGCCTTGATACGCCCCCAGCCGAGCTTGTCCTGCACGGCCGCGACGATAACCTCGAGCACGGAGATTAGTGATGTGACCCCCGCGAACACCAGGGATCCGAAGAACAGCACCCCCATGACGGCCCCGAACGGAGCTTGGGAAACGATGGTAGGGAACGCGACGAATGCCAAACCGATGCCCTGGGTCACTACGTCATTGACGCCGGCCCCCGCGGCCTGGGCCATAAAACCCAAGGCGGCGAACACGCCGATACCGGCCAGGATCTCGAACCCAGAATTCGCGAAGGCAACCACCATGCCGGAACCGGTGAGGTCCGTCCTGCGCTTCAGGTAAGAGGAGTAGGTAACCATGATGCCGTAACCCACCGAGAGCGAGAAGAATATGTGGCCGTAGGCCGCAGCCCAAACGGACGGATCGGCCAGGGCGGACCAATCAGGGGTGAAGAACGCGTTCAGCCCTTCTGCGGCGCCTGGGAGGAACAGCGATTGGACCACCAGCAGCACAAACATCACCACCAGCAGCGGGAGCAGGATGGAGTTTGCTCGTGAGATGCCCTTACGGATCCCCGCCACCATGATGACGATTACTGCGATCCAGATCAGCAGCAGCGGGAAGAAAACGGAGGGCACGTAGTTGAACCCGATGCCCGGCGCCTCGGCTACCCTAAGGAAGCTTCCGAAAAAGTAGCCCTCGGCGTCGTCGCCCCATGCCTCGGTGAAGGAAAAGATGGTGTACATCACGGACCACGCGATGATCACCGCGTAATAGGCCGCGATGACAAAGCAGACCAGAACCTGCCACCACCCCAACGGCTCGGCAACGCGGCTGAGCCGACGGTAGGCCAGCGGAGCGGAGCCACGGAACTTATGGCCCACGGCGTAGTCGAGGAACAGCAGCGGGATTCCTGCCGTCAGCAATGCCACAAGGTAAGGGATGAGGAAGGCACCGCCGCCGTTGTCATAGGCGATGTAGGGAAATCGCCAGATGTTGCCCAGTCCCACGGCTGAGCCAATGGCGGAGAGGATAAAGAGCCTGCGTGTGGAAAAGGTCTCGCGCTTCGTTGGTGCGGCCGAGCCGGGCCGGGGCGAGCTGGCTGCGGGGGTGCTGCTCATGCTGCCCCACCCCCGACGTTTGCCCGGGCCTGGGGGACGCCGTGGGCGCTGCGGCGATATTCCTTCCGGTTCATGTGAAGCTCTCTCCAATAGAGGTGAATGTCCGGTGCAGTGGCTATTTCGGGACTTTACTGCGGTTGCCGCCCCTCCGGGAAGCCCCTGTGCAAGTCCCGCCCCGCAAGGAACCGCCGGCTGCGGGACTTGCGTCCTACCCGGGTAGTAGGGTTCCGTCATGGACATCATCCTGGTACCCGGTTTCTGGTTGGACGCCTCATCCTGGGAGGACGTGACGCCTGCCCTGAACGCCGCCGGCCACCGGACGCATCCGCTCACGCTTCCCGGCATGGAATCCGTCGATGCGAGCCGTACCGGGATAGGCCTGCGGGACCATATCGACGCAGTGGTGGCCGCCCTCGATGCTTTGGAGGGCAAGGTTGTCCTCGTGGGGCATTCCGGCGGCGGTGCCATCATCCACGGCGCCCTGGATGCCCGTCCCAACCGAGTGGAACGCGCCATCTATGTGGACAGCGGCCCGCTCGGCGAAGGGGGCGTCATCAACGATGAACTGGAGGCCGACGGCGACGACATTCCGCTTCCGCCGTGGGAGGGCTTCGAGGACGCCGACTTGGTGGATCTTGATGACGGGCTGCGCGAAGCCTTCCGGGCGCGGGCCATCCCCCAGCCCAAAGGCGTGGCATACGACCAGCAGCACCTGAGCGATGAGCGCCGCTACGACGTCCCGGCCACCATCATCGCCTGCGAGTTTCCATCCGCCATGCTGAAAGAATGGATCGATGGCGGCCACCCCTTCGTTGCCGAACTCGGCCGGATGCGCGACGTGGAGTACGTGGACCTCCCCACCGGACACTGGCCCCAGTTCACCAAACCCGCGGAACTGGGCCAGGCCATCCTGGCGGCAGTGGAGCGGAGGGGGTAGCGCCGCCGTCGTTATTGTCGCCCTGCCGCTGTACACTCAAGGTATCGAACATATATTCGAATAAGGGTGTGTTGTGGGCATTATTGTCGGTCCCCGCGTGATAGATGCGGGTCTCTCTTTGCAGCTGGCGTGGGTGTCCCCGGTGCCGGTAGCTGCGGGTTACCCGTCGCCCGCCCAGGACTACTTTGACGGGCGGATAGACCTGAATGAGCACCTGATCAAGGACATCACCAGCACCTTCGTCGTCCGCGTCACCGGCGACTCGATGGAGCGCGCCGGAATCAGCGACGGCGACGAACTGATCGTCAACAGGGCGCTGCAACCCAAAGACGGTTGCGTGGTGATCGCGGTTCTGGACGGGGAGCTGACGGTAAAGCGGCTTCGCATCACTGCCACGGGCGTGGTGCTGCAGGCCGAGAACCCCAAGTACCCGGACATCAAGGTCTCGGACCTCAGTGAGCTCACCATCTGGGGCGTGGCCACCAGGTGCCTTCACCATGTCTAGGGGGCGCCAGTGACCCGGCCGGCGATCATGCGTCAGCTGCCCGAAATCGCGCATGTGGACGTGAACTGTTTCTACGCCAGCGCCGAACGTGCCTTCGACCCCTCCCTTGAGGGCAAGCCGCTGATTGTTCTTTCCAACAATGACGGCTGCGCCGTCACCCGCTCCCCCGAGGCGAAAGCCCTCGGCATTGGAGTCGGCGAGCCCTGGTTCAAGCTCGCACCGCGGGCCAAGGAATGGGGCCTGGTAGCGAAGTCGAGCAACTATGAACTGTACGGGGACATCAGCGCCCGCGTGATGGAACTGCTGGGCCGGTACTCCGCCTGGCTGGAAATCTACAGCATCGACGAAGCCTTCCTGGGAGTAAAAGGCACGCCGGAGCACCTGCTGGGGCTTGGCCGGACCATCAAAGCCGCCGTAGCCCGGAATGTCGGAGTCCCGGTCTGCGTGGGGATCGCCCGCACCAAGACCCTGGCGAAGCTGGCCAACCAGTGGGCCAAGCACAATCCCGCGTTCGGCGGCGTCTGCCGCTGGGATTCAGTGCCCCCAAAACAGCAGGAGGCGCTGATGGCAAGGCTCTCCGTCGGGGAGATCTGGGGTGTGGCGGCTCGGATCACCAGACGCCTCAACACCATGGGCATCCATTCCATCCTTGACCTCAAGCGTGCGGACCCCGTCCTGATCCGCGACCGCTTCTCCGTGGTGATGATGCGGACCGTGCTCGAACTGCAGGGGACGCCGTGCATCCCCATGGAGGAAGCCCGGGTGGGCCGCGACCAGCTGATTTACTCCCGCTCGTTTTCCACCCCCATCACGAGGGCGCACGATGTGCGGCAGGTCCTCAGCGTCTACGCCCAGATGGCCAGCGGCCGTCTCGCCAAGCACAACCTGCAGGCGAAGGTCCTCACCGCGTTCGCCGGAACATCCCAGTTCAACGCGCAGGGGACGTCCTTCCCCTCCGTCTGCGTTCCGCTTCCGATGCCGACGGCGGATCCCGTCATCCTCACCAAAGCCGCCCACGCGCTGCTGCCCGCCATCATCGACGGCATCAAATACGCCCGCGCCGGCATCATGGTCACCGATCTTCGCCCCAGCGGCAACCAAAAGCCGTTGGAGCCCTTTGAGAACCCGCATGAGGAGCGGCATATCGGGCCACTGCTGGAGGACGTCACCCGCCGGTACGGCCGCGGCTCCATCGGCCTGGGCCACGCGGGGATCCGCGGCGGACCGGACTGGACCATGAAACGGGACATGCGCTCCCCCAGGTACACCACCCACTGGGATGAGCTCCCGCTCGTCAAAGCAGCCTAGCTTCCTGGGTCCGCCGTGACCCGGGGGCGCACCCCCGGGTCACGCTGTCTCGGCCTTCCTTACGCTTCGTCCTCGTCGTTGGCCAGATCCTCGATCAACAGCGCCGTGCCCTGGTAAGCGCCGAGCTCGATGAAGAAACTGTGCAGGTCGTCCACCTGCCCCACGGTCTGCTCGGTGAAGAGGTCCTGGACCTGGGCGCCGGCCTGGAGGTGGGTGGAGTGGACACTGCCCATGATGGTTTCACCGGAGAAGTTCAGCACGGTCACCTGGATCTGCCCGGACGCGAGCCGGTGCACCATCACCAGCAGGCCCCGGTGGGAAACGTCCGGAACATCCAGGAGCAGGCTGGTGGCAATTCCCCACTCCTCACGCACCCTGAGGATTTTCTGGAGCCGCCGCGCGAACGACTGGTCGTCCTTGAGCTGCTCGGGCAGGGGACCGTAAAGGCTGCGTGCCCGCGGCATCCCGGAAGCGGAGACGGTGGCTTCGGCGTTGGTGCCCATCAAGTCGTGGGCGCCCCGGTTGATCCACCGGGTATCGCCCTGGGACGTCAGCTCACCAACCTGCGCCCTGTCCAGCGTGGTCATGCCCATCATGTCCCAACCGGACAGTGCGAAGACCCCGGGTTGCAGCGCGTTGTACATGGCCAGCAGCAGGTGGGCTTCCCGCACCGTCTCGATCTGCTCGTCCGTCAGCGCCGAGATGTCCTTGATGCCCAAAGCAGCAGTAATGACGCTGACGGTGGTGCAGGCAATGCCGTTGGTGGTAAACACCGCGTTGTAGGGCCCGTTTTCGCCCGTGAGCGCCGTCCGCAGCGTGTCCTGGACGTGTTCCGTCAGCTCCGTGCCGGTCAGTTCGGAACCACCCAGCTGGAAGACGTCGTCCTTGTGCCGGGTGGCGAAATGCACCAGTTCGTAGGTCAGTTCATCGTGGTTCTGCAGCGCGTGCACCAACGACGCCTGGTCCACGCCAATCTCCATGGCCAGCTTCAGGGTGAGCCGCAGGAATTCCGTGTCCTGGGTGACCAGGGCGTAGTGGTAGCCGGGCCGGGTGATGAAGTCGTAGGACAGGTCCGGGCCCGTTTCCGAGGTTGCCTTGATGTCATCGATGGTGAGGTTCAGTTCCTGGAACGAGAAACCGCCCACCTTGCGCACCATGCTGCCGATGAGCTGGTTGGCGGCCTCGGAGAGCGGATGCCCTTCGGACCAGCCGGGCTGTTCCTCGGCGCTCTTTTCCACGCCAAGGAAGCCGTTCGCATCCAGCCGCAGGGCACCGGTGCCCAGGTCCAGCAGTGAATGCAGGGCGTCACCCACCACCAGGCGCATGCCCGAGAAGGTTGGGTCCAGCCAGTTGATGGAAGGCTGCCCGGCCTTGAAGTAGTGCAGGTACACCCAGCGGCGCTTCTGGCCGGTGGTGTCCACAATGGCGCGGGTGGCGCTCCAGTTGGTTTCCTTCACACCGGGTTCATAGAAGATGACCCGCTGCAGCTTGCCGATGATGTACCCGGCCTTCTGCAGGGCCTGCTCCGCATCAGGGCTGATGTTGACCGAGTCCTCGCCCGGCGGGACGTCCGGCAGCAGGTGCCAGTCCGATTCCGGAATGTCGATCATGTGGTAAATGCCGGGGTAATCCCGGTAATTCATCTCGGCGAGGCGGAAGTCCGCGCCCTTGCCGGTGTGCCCCGGGACGATGTCATCGATGATGGTGCCGTCGTGTTCGCCGGCAACCTCGCACATCCGGCGGAACTCGTCCTCCGAACCGAACAGCGGGTCGATGGCCATGCTGATGCGGTCAAAGTGGCCATCCACGCTGGGCGTTTCAGCCCACCCCTGCAGCCCGCCGGCTTTTTTCACCGGGCCGGTGTGGATTGCACGGATGCCGATCTCGCGGAACGTCTTCCACAGCTCCGGGTCGCCGAGCGCCCCCAGGAAGGATTGTCCCGGTGTCGTCATAAAGGACAGGGGGTAGGCGGTGAACCATACCGAGGCGCGTTCGACGGCGGCCCTCGGGTTGGGGTGCGCGAAGGAGTGCTGCCACATGCTCGCCTGCCCTGACAGCTGCCGGGCGAGGACATTCGCGTCGCCGAGCATGGCTTGGTTCCTCAGCCACTCCACGTAGGTTTTGTTGAGTCCGTCGAGTTCCAGCGACGGTGCGTTGGCGAAGTACTGCCGGCGGCGTGCCACAGGGCGCAACGCTTTGGGCCGTGCCGGATAGAACTGCTCATCAAAGGTGATTTCCGGCGCTTCCGGGGCCTCCATAAGCTCGGCAGCTTCCGCGGCCTCCACTTCAGTCACACCGCCGGTTTCCCCCGCTAGCTCTACTGCATCCCCCTCAGAGACGCTGGCAGTAGCTTTTCCCAGTTCAGACACTGAGTTCCTCCCTCAACTTGACTGCATTCCACTCTGCCATGATTCAACGGCTGGCCGAACGGCGCCGGGCGATGAATTTCCGGTGAGTGGCGGCTCAGGATGTCCGTACCCGGGAAAGCCTGTAGAAATGCATCCCGTGCCGCAGAACCTCAACAGACAGCGCCGGCCGTCCCATCACGGCCCGGACCACGGCATCGTGCGCGGTGGAACCGCCTTGACATGCCGATTGTGAGCGCTGACAGTTGAGAAGGCCGTCACAGACCCCACCGGAAAGCTGATTCATTGAAGAACTGGGCAGGAAACCTCGAATACTCCTCCGCGACCGTCGAACGGCCAAAGTCGGTGGCGGAGCTGGCACGGATTGTGGAGCGGGCGGGCCGGGTCAAGGCCTTGGGATCACGCCACTCCTTCAACCGCGTGGGGGACACCGATGGCGTCCACGTGCTGCTCGACGCCCTGCCCCAGCACATAGCCCTGGACCCGGAAAACAGTACCGTGCGGGTCAATGGAAGTGTCAGCTACGGCACCTTGTGCCGCACCCTTGAGAAGTCCGGTTTCGCCATTCACAACCTGGCCTCGCTGCCGCACATCTCCGTCGCAGGGGCGGTGCAGACGGGAACCCACGGCTCCGGGGTCAACAACCCGTCGCTGGCTGATGCGGTGCAGTCCATAGACCTGGTCCGGCCCTCGGGTGAATCCGTCACGCTCACCCGGGCAGACGGCGACGAGTTCCTGGCCAGCGTGGTGGGGCTCGGTGCCCTGGGGATCGTCACCGGGCTGGAATTGTCCGTCCAGCCCAGCTTCCAGATGCGCCAGCGCGTCCTGGAGAACCTGCCGTGGGACCGGGCGCTGGCAGACTTTCCGGAACTCATCTCCAGCGCCTACAGCGTGAGTCTTTTTACGGATTATGCCGGTGACACCATCAGCCAGGTGTGGCTCAAGGCGCTGGACTCGGAGCCTCCGCTGACCGAACTGTTCGGCGCGACGGCGGCACTGCTCCCCAGGCACCCCCTGCCCGACATGTCCGCCGAGAACTGCACCATACAGCTTGATGAGCCGGGGCAGTGGCTGGACCGGCTGCCGCACTTCCGGCACGAGTTCACTCCCAGCAAGGGCGAGGAACTCCAGAGCGAATTCATCCTGCCGCTGCAGCACGCGCCGGCAGCACTAGGGGCAGTCCGCAGCCTCGCAGACAAGCTGGCGCCGCTGCTGTTTGTCTCGGAGATCCGCACGGGAGCCGCGGACGAGTTCTGGTTGAGCCCTTTCTACCGGCAACAAAGTGTTGCGCTGCACTTCACCTGGAAGCCGCTGCAGCCCGAGGTGGAAGCCCTCCTTCCGGAACTGGAGGATCTGCTCCGGCCCTTCGGCGCCCGGCCGCATTGGGGCAAGCTGTTCTCCCCCGGCGGCCACGACTGGGAGTCGCTGTACCCCCGCTTCGCTGGGTTCCGCTCCCTGGCCTCCGCGCACGATCCCGAGGGCAAGTTCCGCAACGGACTGCTGGACACCATCCTCGGCGTCCCGGCGGCGAGCGCGCGCTGACGGTCAGTTCCCAGGTCCGCCTCGGCGGACGGGGTGCAGACGTCAGCGTCCGACGGCGGGGGGCCACCCGCCGTCGGACGCTTCAGGTAATCACTGGTCCTGCCAGCCTGACGGCCGGGGCGCGTCCAGAAACGTGGTGACAACGTCCAGCACCAGCCCGGTCCTGGACAGCCCAAAGAAGTGAGTTGTGCCGGGAAAAACCGCCAGCTGCGACGCGGGCACGCCGTCAAAGTCTCCGTTCACGTCTCCCCCGCGCAGCTGCAGGAACCGCACAGCATGCTCGAGCTTGACCATGTCGCAATCGCCCACCGTGATGAGCGTTGGAGCGGCTATGCCGCGGATCTCCTTATCACTCCATCCGCCGGTGCCGGCATCGTAGCCGCCGAGCTTGTCCAGCAGCCCCTGCAGGTGCGCGAGGTCCGGATGCGGCGAAACAGCCAGGTAGCGCTGTTCCATCGGGGTGCCGGCGATCATGTCGACAGTCATGGCGGCTACCGCTTCAGCGTTTCCGCCGCGGTCACCGTCGGGCCGGAACGACACCGATGAAACGATGAGCTTGCGGACAAGCTCCGGATGGTTGACTGCCACATGCAGCGCGACCGCACCTCGACGTCCAGCTGGTCAAGGAGTCCGACGACATCGGCCGCAAGGTCGCGGGTGTTCAGCGGACGGTCGATGTCGTTGGTTCGGCCGTGACCCTGGAAGTCTGTGGCGATGACCCTGCGGCCCTCCGACAAGCCCGGGATCAAGGCACCAAACTGTTGTTCGATGTCGAAGAGTCCGCCATGCAGGAGCAGCAGCGGCGTACCGCCGGCGCCATGCAGCTCGTAATACATCTGCAGCCCGTTGACGGGGGCATACCCCGTTTCGGGGGCTGCCGGGACGTGCTCAGGCATCTGATGGTCCTCCTTCCGTTTTCGGGCCATCCTAGTCCCGCTCCCGGTGCCGGCGGCAGGTCCACACGTAACCTCAGCCCGCACCCTCGACACGGCGGAACCGGATGCGAGCCCCTATGGGCACCTGCCCCGCGAGGTCCAGTTGGTGGTCCACCACCACGCCTATGACGGGGTATCCGCCGCTGACCGGGTGATCGGCCAGGAACAGCACCGGCATTCCCTCCGGCGGAACCTGGAGTGCCCCTGTCACCGTACCCTCGCTGGGAAGCTCCCCCTCCCGGCTCCGCTGAAGCGCTTCGCCCGCCAGGCGCATCCCCACCCGGTTGGACCGCGGGGTTACTTCCCATTCCTGGCTGTAGAACGATCCCACCTCTGCGGCGTCGAACCAGTCCTCGCGCGGCCCCGGCACTACGTCCAGCAGCGTCACTCCCGGGCCCGGAAAGTCTGGCTGCAACTCCGGGCTGCTGACGACCTGTGAGACCGTGGCATCGCCCGTGTAAATCACGTCTCCTGCAGCCAGCGGAGCAGGTCCCAGCCCGGACAGGGTGTCGGTGGAGCAGCTGCCCAGCACTTCTTCTGCCGTCACACCGCCCCGGACGGCCAGGTAGCTGCGAACGCCTCGTTGCGGTGCTCCAACAGTGAACACCTCGCCATCAAGCAGCACGAAAGCCTCCGCCGTGGATATATTCCTCTCGAGGTATGCTTCCGCGTCCTCCTCGTCCTCATCTGCCCGCCGCAGAATCAGCTCCCCCGGGGCTCCGGTGACAGCCAGGATCTGGTCGCCCAGGGCCTGCACCGTCAGCCCTCCCGCAACGGTCTCGACGGCGGCAGCCGTTGCCGGATTGCCCACGAGCCGGTTCGCGCGGCGCAGGGATGAACGGTCCAGGGCACCGGCTGCGCCCACTCCCAAGCCAGTGTGTCCGGGGCGGCCAAGGTCCTGGACAAGGCTCTGCAGTCCCGGCGACAGAATGCGCAGCCCCGACGGCACCTCCGGCGCACCAGCTTCAGTGGCGGGGGCAGACGGTGCCGCTACCTCAACCAGTTCCCGGACGGGCCGGAACTGGACCCTGTCCCCGGGGGCAGCGAGCGCCGGTTGTTCCCTGCCGAGGTCCCACATATGCGCGGCTGTGCGGCCGATCAGCTGCCACCCGCCGGGAGATTGCCGCGGATAAACGGCCGAGTAGATGCCGGCGAGCGCCACCGAGCCGGCAGGAACAACCGTCCGGGGCGAGGAGCGCCGCGGAACGTCAAGCACTTGGTTCTCACCCACCATGTATCCGAAGCCGGGCGCGAAACCACCAAAGGCCACTGTCCACACCTGTCCGGTGTGCGCCGCGACCACTCCGTCCGGGCCAAGTCCTGTCAGCCGCCCAACCTCGGCTAGGTCTTCGCCGTCGTACACCGCGTCAATGGTCACCAGCCGGCCCTCGGCCCGGGCCGGGACCGTCAGGTCCATGGCGAGCAGGAGCCCCGGCATGGCGCGTGCCGAACGTGGAGAGTCCGCCATCACCAGCACGGTCTCGGCGGCGGCCAGGACATCCAGCTGGCCTGGCAGCGGCTGCTTCAGCAGTGAGGCCAGCAGGGCCAGCACCGCCGGAAGCCCGGAAAGCTCGGCGAGAACCGCCGTCGTGCCCACCGCGCGGACGGACAGCACCTTCAGGGCCGTGGACGGGTCGGGGGATGCCGGCGGACCGGGAGCAGGCGGCATTGTCTCCATAGGAACCTCATGGTACGCGGGAGGACAACGATGTTGGATTGTTAGGGTGGAGTCATGAAACGCCGCCTTGCCGCCCTGTCCGCTGTCCCCCTGCTGCTGCTTGCCGGCTGCGGCGCCGTAGAAGAAGCCGCCGGGAATGCTGCCAGCGATGCAGCCTCGAAAGTGGCCACCGCTGCCGCCGATGAAGTAAACCGGCAAATCTGTGCGGTAGTCCAGGACGGCGTGGTGAGCGTGGAGGACAAGCGGGTGCTCGGCGGCCTGGTGTCAGCCGCCCGTACTGCCGGCGTCCCGGCGGAAATTACGACGCCGCTGGGACAGATCGCGGAGGCCGGAGACCAAGCGCCGGCCGAGTCCGTCCAGGCCCTGAAGGATGCCTGCGCCGCCTAACCGGAGTTCCCTCCTGCAACCCCTTTTAGCCGCCGCCGGCTGGTGCTACGGTGAAACGACGAACTAGTAAGCCTGTGATACTAATCACAGAGCGAAGGAGATCGTCATGGCTGAACAAGCTCACCCCACCCAAAAATCCCTGCTCCGCTGGCCCACAGATCCAACGGTGCCCTCGCCCTAAGCCCAAACAACACAAGCGAGCGGAAGGTCAATGATGGCAACTTCGAATGAAAACCAGGACGCTGCCCCCGGTGGCGTCATCATCCCCGAAGAGGATGCGCTGCCGAATCCCACCCGGACTGGCCACGGCAAGATGCCGGAAGACATAGACGACGACGTGTACGAAGCAGCAGCCGACCAGGAGCGGGTTGCCGCCGGCCTTGCCGACTATGCGCCCGCAGATGTACCGCCGGCCACGGATCCGTTGCCGCCCGAGTCGTCGGAGACGGCCGATCTGGCGCAGCGGGGTCTGTTGGAAGACAGCGACGCCACCGAAAACCAGGAGAACAACAAGTAGGCAGTCAAGGCAAGAGGGGCAGGTCCGTGCGGCCCTGCCCCTCTTGCCCTGTCATGACTGATCTTTGCGTGTCATCATTGGTGCGGCTGGTCCAGCCCGCGCAGGCCGTTGCCGCGGCCGCCATGGGGGCGGCGCGCACTCCTGTGGTCGGGAGCCACGAAGGGAACCACGTCCGGGTCCCGGCTGGGCGGCAGTGCACGGATGAATTTCGATAATTCCTCCTGCAGGACTGTCCATGAGATATCGGCGTCATCAGGGTAGGCATCAATTTCCGCCTGCCGCGCCGCCTCGAGCGCCGCCCTGCCGGCTTGGGTGAGCTCTACCTTGAATTGCCTGCGATCCGCCGAGTGGCGGTTCCTGCTGATATGCCCTGACGCCTCAAGCCGGGTGAGTACCCGGCCCAGGGTTTGGCTCTGTACCCGGACCACTTCCGCAAGCTGCTCCTGGTTCAGTGGTCCGGCTGCCAGCCCTTCGAGCGCTATAACGGCGGCCCGGGTCAGGCCCAGGGGCGCCAGAGCATCATCCTGACGCCGTTGGACCAGACGCGCCGCAAGCGTAATCAGGCGGTAGCTGTTCCGGGCGTCCGGATCGAGATTGCTGGTCATCGGCCGCGGCCTTCCTGTAGGTGGCGAAGTGCGGGTGTCGTCACCCCTTCATGCGTCGCTACCTACCTACAATAAGCATGCTTAGCATCCAATTCGCAAGTAGGCTTACTATCGCCCGGGCCAGCAAGGCCGTATGACAGCCGCCCCAACACGCCCCCTTGCAATTCAAATGGGAAGTGTGCTTAGTATCTAAGTAGTAACCATGCTTACTAACTACAGCAAGCACTGCTGGTTCTTGATCGCCAGCCGACCCTTCTACGAAAGAGAGCATGATGACAGAGAACCAATGGCCCCAGACGCCCAACCCTGCTATCTCGGACCCTTACGCCTCAGAGGTTGGCTCTGACAACACCTTCGCCACTTCGGGCACAGCCGATTCCAGCGCCGGCTCCAAGAAGCAGGCCGCCAAGGAAGAGGCATCGAACGTGGCCGGCCATGCCGCCTCGGCAGCCCAGGGCGTAGCCCAGACGGCCAAGGAAGAAGTAGCCCACGTCGCCTCAGAGGCCAAGTCCAGTGCCCAGGACCTGCTGTCCCAGGCGAAGTCCGGGCTTTCCAGCCAGGCCGGCACCCAGCAGCAGAAGGCCGCCGAAGGCATCCGGACCATCTCCAGCCAGCTGCAAAGCATGGCCGATGCCCCGGACCAACAGGGCATTGCCAGCGACCTGATCCGACAGGCTGCTGACCGCACCTCGTCCATGGCTTCCTGGATCGAAAACAAGGATGCAGGCTCGCTGCTGACTGAGGTCCAGACCTTCGCCCGCAACAAGCCCGGCACCTTCCTCCTGCTCGCTGCAGGCGCCGGCATCCTCGTGGGCCGCCTCACCCGCGGCCTCACCGCGGGCGCCACCGGTTCCCAGGGTGGAACCGCACAGTCCTACCCCGCCCAGCGTCCCGCCCTGGCCCCGCAGGCAGCGCCACTCAGGCAGGAGACAGTGTTCGCCGCAGGAAGCGACACGGACCTGTACGACGAGCCTGTTGTAGGGGCCGGAGCTCCGGTCTCCACGGCAACCCTGCCCTCCGGCACGGCAGAAGACACCCCCTTGCGGTTCGAGGATGACCCCTACCAGTCAAAGGAAGGACGCCACCTGTGAGTAGTACTATTCCGGAGCCTGCTCCGAGTGAAGCGCATGTGAAGGCTGATAACGCCTCGCTGGGTGAGTTGTTGGGTGATGTCACCCGGGACCTGTCCACCCTGATGCGCCAGGAAGTCGAACTGGCCAAGGCCGAAGTGAAGCAGTCCGCCACCAAGGCAGGCAAAGGCGGCGGGATGCTCGCCGGCGCCGGCGTCGCCGGGCACTTCGTCCTGGTCTTCCTGTCCCTGGCACTGATGTTTGCCTTGGGCGCCCTGATGCCGCTGGGCTGGGCCGCCGTGATCGTCGCCGTGATCTGGGGCATCATCGCCGCGGTCCTGGCCTCGATGGGCCGCAAGGAACTCAAACAGATCAAAGGCATCCCGCAGACCAGCGAGACACTTTCCGAAATTCCCCCAACCCTAAAACCAGGTGAGGTAAACCGATGAGCGATAACCCGGACGCAATCCGTGCAGACATTGAAGAAACCCGCGCCCGCCTGGGCACCAACGTGGACGCGGTCGCCGATAAAGTCACCCCTTCCAACATCGTCCACCGCCAAACCGACAAGGTAAAAGACGCCGTCGTCGGGGTGAAGGAGAAAATCATGGGAGCAGCAGACTCAGCCAGCACCACCGTCCAGGACAAGGTCTCCTCGGCCACCTCGGGTGTCCAGGACAAAGTCCACTCCGGTACCGGCCACACCGGGAACGCCCTGCACAGCACCGGCGACTCCCTCCATGGGGCCAAGGACAACTTCGCCGCCAAACTCAGCGACGCAGGCACCGCGATCTCGCACGCACCGGACCAGGTCAAAGCCAAAACCCAGGGCAACCCCCTGGCCGCCGGCCTGATCGCGTTCGGCGCCGGGATGCTCGTCTCGTCCCTGATCCCGGCCAGCCAAAAGGAACGCGAAGCAGCCCAGCAGCTCAAAACCGCCGCCGAGCCCCTCGCCGGCAAGGTCACCGACGCGGCCAAGGACATGGTCCAGGACCTGAAGGAACCAGCCCAGGAAGCCATGGAAAGCGTCAAAGCCACCGCCGCTGACGCCGCCCAAAACGTCAAAGCCGAAGGCCAAGGCGCCGTCACCGACGTCAAAGACCGCGCCACCGACGCCAAAACCAACGTCCAAAACACCTAAGAACGTTTAGGTACAGGAAGGCCGGCTCCGCACGGAGCCGGCCTTCCGGCGTCTTTGGGCTGATGTCAGCGCTTGCCCTTCTTGCGGGACCCCTTGCCCCGGCCCTTGTCCGGATTCGGGGCATAACGCTGGGCCACCTTGGGGGCCTTCTTGGTTCCGGTACCGCGCCGGTCCGGTTTGGGCTCCTTTTTGGCCTTGACTGGCTGGGCGGAGGGCTGCCGGGAACTCTGGGCAGTACGCCCGCGCACGATCCCGATGAACTCCTCGATGACCTCATCAGTGGAATCCACAGGCCAGGCGACGGCGATTTCGGTGCCTGGGGCGCCGGTGAGCCGCCGTGCCACGGTGTCTTTGACGTTGAAGTGCCGGGCGACGGACATGGGCAGGATCACCAGTCCCGCGCCGGCTGCCACCACCTGCAGCGCCGCCTCCGGGCCACCCAGCGCAGTGACGTCCAGGAAGGCTTCCTGCTCCAGGTCGGCGAACGCCACTTCCTCAAACACGGAGATTTCGTGGCCCTTAGGGGCAACCACCACGGGCTGCTCCTCATACAGCGGAATCACGTTGAGGCCTTCACGCTCCACCGGAAGACGGACGAAGCTGAGGTCCGCGGAACCGTCCTGCAGCACCTCAACCTGCGCGCCGTCGTCGGACATAAACGCCTGCAGCGGAATGTCCAACACCCGTTCTTCCCACCGGCGGATCCACTTGCCGGGCGTCACTCCCGCCACGTAGGCGATGCGGAGCACGCGGGGGGCGTCCTGATCGGCCGGGTCAGCAAACCCTGCAGGACGGCCGTCTGTCTGGGGGGTGTTGTCGGTGGGCACGTCTTCACAGTACCGTCCGCCCGGATACCCTTGAAGCATGACCTCTGCAAACTCCCAGTCCATGAAGCCGGCCACCGTTGCCAAGAAACTTGGCATCTACCTGCCCGCAACACCGCAGGAGTTCCAGGAATCAACCATCACCCGCGCCGAGTTCGCCGAACTCCAGGCCAACCCGCCGGAGTGGCTGGCCGAACTGCGCCGCAACGGTCCGCACCCCCGCCCCGTGGTGGCCCAGAAGCTGAACGTGTCCATCAGCGGACTGTCCCGCGGCAGCGTTGAGGAAGCGTTGACGACGGCGGAAATCACCGCACTGCTGCAGGCTCCCCCCGCGTGGCTGGTCAGCGAGCGCGCTACCCACGCCGCGGTCCGGGCCGAAGCCCAGCGGGTGAAGGAAGAAGCTGCAAAGAAGGACGCCAAGCGGGCCCGCGCCCAGGCCGAGTAATCCGGGCAGGTTATTAACCGAGGGCTTGTTCGCAGACCCGAACCCTTCAAGGTCCGGATCCGCGAACAAGCCTCCGTTGTGTCAGGGGGCTCAGTCCTGGTGCAGCTGGACGAAGTTGCCGCAGCCGTCGTCGAACACTGCGCTGATCCCGGAGGGGTCTTCAGCCGGTTCGCTCTTGAAGCTGACGCCCGCCTTCACCAGCCGCTCATACTCCGCCCGCACATCCGGGACGCCAAAAACAATCGCAGGCAGGCCGGCCTCGTAGACAGCATTCATGTAACTCGCGCCGATCGGGTTGTCACTTGGTTCCAGCAGCAGGCCCACTGAGCCCTGGTCCGCGCCCGGGTCCTTGATGATGAACAGGTTGTACTCGGGCATGGCCATCAGCGTCTCGAAACCGAGCGTCTGCGTGTAGAAGGTATGGGCGGCGGTGGGGTCCTGAACGTGGATGCTGCACATCTTGAGTCTCATGGTCCCAAGGTACGTGCAGCCGCACCTGCCCCGAAAGCCCCGCCCTCCCCTGCTCCCGGTCCCGGTCCCGGTCCCGTGGCCATTGACCACGGCGCAGGAAGGCGCTGGAATGGAAGGACACCAGCCGGCCTCTCGCGCCGGGCCTGTGGACGTGGAGGTGCAAGGTGGCAGCCATCGCAGAATCGCTGTTCCAGGGGGCATGGATCCTCCTGCTGTGCGGATCCGTGCTGGTCATCAGCGTGGCGGCCACCGTTTTCCAGGTCCGACGGCGGGCGCTTGCCGTGCCGGCCCCGGAACCTGAGTGGTCGGACCAGTTGTTCTGGGACCTGTTCCTTGGGTCAGCGGTTGCCCTTCCCGCCCTGATCATTCCCGCCCTCACGTCCGCGTGGGCGGGGCTTTTCCTCGCCGGCGCGGCCGTGGCTTCCGGCGTCGCCGCCTACCGGGGCAGCCCGCGGATGGTGGCCTGGCTTTCTCTTCGGCGGCAACGCCGGGAGTATCTGCCCCTGCACACGGCTGCGCAGGCTGAACACAGCGTGCTGCTGGAGCGCTGGCGCCGGTACGAGTTGGATCCTGCGTACTGCATCGACTACCCGGCCATGACCGATGTCCGGCGGCCTCAGACCGCTGCCGTCATCAAAGCCATGCGTGAGGCCGAGCAGCTGAGGGCCGCGGGGCACCACGGGTACCCGCCCGCCGTCGAACGATTCAGCCGTGCCCTGGCCGACGCCGAGCAGGCGGCGGGGATCCCTGCGGCGGGACAATAACTGCTTGTTTGTGCATTAACTGCTGTGTCGCTTCCACTGGAGTCCGGCGGCGGGGCGCCGTAGCATCCGAGGATGGAGCCTCAAGAAACAGAAGACCGCGACCGGTTCGGCAGGCGTCTGGAGGACCGGGGAGCCTGGCGGCAGGCCACCACGCTGCCGGCCGCCGGCGAACTGACAGCGCGCTGGCTCGAAGGGCACAGTGAATTTCAACCTGCCACCTTCACGGCAAGGTATGACGCCGAGACCGCAGCGATCGCCGTCGCGCTTGCTGACCTGAACCGGAATGGGCTCTTTACTAAGGAATCGCAGCCCGGGCTGAACGCAGGCGGACTTGTACAGCGCCAGTACGTCACCGGCTTTTGCAGCGCAGAAGTGGCAGCCGAACTCCTGGCCCTGTCCACCCGGTCTGAACTCGTGACTGTGGCCCACTCCCCCGGCGAGTCCAGCAATGCAGCCATCCCGGTGACCCTGGATGGCGGCGAGGTGGTGACGGTCCTGGGGTCCAGCGAGAACCCTGTCACGGAGGAGCAAATCCAGGACTGGGCCGACGAGACCAACGAAACGCTGGCGCTGCTGCTCGCCGATTCCTGGTACGTGGAGGTCCTGGACCCGTTCTGGGGCCGGGACGGCGTGCTGCTGCCCGCCGTCCTCGGCGCCCTGAACCATTCGTAGGAGCTTCCTACAGCTCGACGGTGCCGCTTTCGCCCACGCTCATCCGGCTGTGGGTGACCTTGGACTTGACCCACTGGAACACGGTCGCGGCGGTGCCGCCCGGGCTGGTCCAGTACTCGGCGGAGTCGGAATCGATGCGAAGCAGGCACACTTCGGGGGTATCCGGGCCGTCCGGGAACCACGCTTCAACGGCCTGGTTCCACATCTCCCGGATCTTCGCCCGGTCCGTCACCACCTCAGCAGTCCCTGCAACCGAAACCCATTCGGTTTTCTTGCCGAAGGAAACGTTGACGCGCGGGTCAGCCCGGACATGGGCCACCTGCGAGGTGCCGAGGCCCGTGAAGAACCACATGTCGCCGTCGTCTTTAACGTCCTGGACCGCCAGCGGCCGGCTGACGAGGGCGCCTTCTTCGTTGACGGTGGTCAACATTCCGATGTGGGAATGGTTGATGATGTCCGTGACCTTGCTGATGCTCTCGGTGTCAGTCATATTTCACCTCGTTCGTCTGCATGCGGGGACGCTCCCCATCCGCCAGCCTATTGGTAAGCATGCTTATTTTCCAGCCCGCCTACCCCGGCATCACTTAGGCCGGCACGCCCACCCGGGCTGCCTCGCAGATGCCGGCGGCAGTACGGCGGCCCATCCGGATGGCACCGTCGACGTGCTGATAGCCTTCCGCGGCAAGGTCGGAGGACGACCAGTAGATGGGCCCCACGGGGGCGTGCTGGTCCTTGCCGTAGCGGTGGAGGCCGCCGAGGTCGTAGCTGGAGGCGTAGGCGCCGCGGGTCCACTCCTCCGAGCCCCAGTCGGACTCGTAGTAGACCTCGGGCTCGAGGGCTTCGGCGCCGAGGAACCCGGCGATGGACTCCAGGACGGCGCTCCTGCGTTCGTCGGCACCCAACTCGAAGACGGCGTCGGCCTTTTCATCGGAGATGAATCCCACCAAGGTGCCCCGGGTGTCACCGAAGTTGGTGTTGTCGTAAACCTCCTGGACGAGGGAGCCTGCGCCGAAGCAGGTGCCGGACAGGCCGGAGTTCCGCCAGAACGGACGGCTGTAGACGGCGTGGACCTTGATGACCAGGCCCAGCGACTGGTGCTGGTGCATCTGGTGCTGGCGGCGCGGCAGCGGCGGGTTGAACGAGACCCGCGAGTAGAGGTTGGGCGGCACGGCCATGATTACGAAGCGGGCGTTGACGGTGGCCTGGTCGGAAACGACGGTAACGCGATGCCCGCCGTCGGCGTCCTGTTCCCAGTTGATGGTGCGCACCGGGGAGTTAAGGACGACGTCGTCCCCCAGCTCCTGCGCGATCAGCAGGGAGACCTGCTGCATGCCGCCCACCACACGCCTGTCCAGGATGAAGTCCTCATCGGTGAGGTGGGTGAAGGAGCCCGCGGAGGCAGCCATCAGCACTGCCTGCAGGGCGGAGAACGCGTGGGCGGGCTTGGTCAGCATGCCGCCGGCGATGAACAGGCCGATGTTGTTGCAGGCCTCCTCGTTGGCGGAGTGCAGCCGCAGCCAGTGATGGAAGGAGATGGTGTCCAGTTCCCGCGCCTTGGGGTGGGCCCAGGGTTCGGTGGGGCCAATCTCGGCGGCGAGCCCGTCCAGCAGGGCGATGAGCTTGTCCATCTCGGCTTCGGTGTCCTGGTCCACCGGGAAGGAGTCGCCGGTGTAGCGGACGGGAACGCCGTCTTTGCCGATGTACATCGACTCGCCTTCGCGGTACCGGGGGTAGGTCTGGAGATTCAGTTCCTGAAGGAGGTCCAGGAGCACTGTCTGGTCCGGTGAGACCCACTGGCCGCCGATTTCGAGCATGGCGCCGTCCACGGTGTCGGTCCACGTGCGGCCGCCGACGCGGTCGCGTGCCTCAAGGACGGCGACGGTGAGGCCTGCCTTCTTGAGTTCGCGGGCTGCGGTGAGTCCCGAGGGTCCGGCTCCGACGACAACGACGTCGCGGTTCAGGTTCAGCATGATGTCCTCTTTGTTTCCTTGGTGACGGGAGCCACTAAATGAATAGCGTTCATTTATTAGAACTATAGCGGCCCGCTGCAGGGACCGGAAGTGCCGGATGGAATAATGCTGGAGACCCACCAGAGAAAGGCCAGTCATGCCGGCAGTACCAGCCACGCAGGGACGCTCCGCCGGAAACGCCGGCGCCAGGAGGCGTGCAGGGCGCCCGTCGGCAGCGCTGCTGGACAAGGCCGGGATCACGGCAGCCGCGCTGGAGCTCATTAACCGCAAGGGCTACGACGGCCTCACGATGGCGGGCCTGGCCAAGGAACTGGACGTGGCGCCGTCGGCCCTCTACAACCATGTTGCTGCCAAGCGGGACGTCCTGCTCCTGGTGGAGGACCACCTCACCTCACTGGTGGACGTGTCGGATTTTGGGTCGGCACCGTGGGAGGACGCCGTGCGCAGGTGGGCCTGGAGCTACCGCAACGTCTTCGCGGAACACACGCCGCTGATCCCCGTCATTGCCGTGCTTCCGGTGACCGACGCGCCGCAGACCCTCGCCATGTACGAGACAGTGAGCAAAGGTTTTCTCGACGCCGGTTTCCCACAGGAGCGCGTTGTTTCCTCCATTGTGGCACTGGAGTCCTTCATCTTCGGCTCGGCTTATGACGTGACCGCGCCTGAGGACATCTTTGATTCAGGGTCCATGGCGGAGTCCACGCCTCATTTCACCGCTGCCGTGCGGAGCGCCGCTTCTTTGAGCGGGGGGCGGCCGGCTGACGTTGCCTTCGGACTGGGGCTTGAGGCGCTGATTTCGGGGCTCGGCGCGTTGCGGGGGTAGGCGGGTTGCTATCCGGTGGGGCTGCAGGGGGCCAACGGGGCCGGGGCGGGCGTGGTTGCCGCCAGTGAGCGGATCTTGCCCATGAGGGCCTTGGTCGCGGGGTCCTTTTCCAGCCTGGTGATTGTTGGGGCTGCTGCTGCTTTAAACGCCTCGACGCCCTCTTCCGGTGCCGTGAAGATGGTCCCTCCGGCCCGACAGTATCCGACGGCCTCGGCTGCAGTAGCAGGCATCGATGCGGTGGCCCACGCACGGGTGGCGTCTGCTGCTTGCTCCAGGGTGCGGCGTTCTTTGTCGGGCAACCCGTTCAGCCGGTCCTGGTTGATGACCAGGGTATTGATTCTGGGATAGAGCGGGAGATTTCCCGTCACGGTCGTGGGCTTCGTCAGGGCACCGACACGGGCGAACGACGTTTCGGTCGCGCTCACCGAGCCGAGACTCCAACCCGGCTACCGGTTAACGGCTAACAATCCTTGGCCTACCGGGCAGGCAGTAACCTACGCTTGACTGCGCAACGGGCAGACTGTTTCCGGTGCGACCACGGCGGCATACACCCTGAAAGCCTCTGACGCCGGAGCTACGCTTCAGGCAGTGGTTCGAACGGACAGTCCCGGCTATGCCTCCCACGAAGCCAAGGCCTCCGTGGTGAAGATCCCGCTGGTTAATCTGACGTCCGCCGAACCGCTGGTCTCCGGAAGCGCACGCGTTGGAGTGACACTGCGGGCCTCCACCCCCGGGTGGACCGCTGGGACCAAATTTAGCTACCAGTGGCTTAGAAACGGCCAGGCCATTCAGGGCGCGACAAGCTCAAGCTATACAGTGCTGGCGGGAGATCGCAACGCCGTAGTGCGGGTGCGGGTCGTGGGCACGCACACCTTTTACACGACGGTCACGAGGCAAGGCGCCCAGCACCTGGTCAACACCGGCGTCCTGACCGCCCCTACACCGCTAATAACCGGAACCCTGCAGGCAGGACGGACGCTAACAGCCCATGCCGGGGCGTGGATACCCGGAACGCAGCTTCGCTATCAGTGGTACCGGAACAACCAGCCGATCCGGGGCGCCAACAAAGTCACCTACCGCATTGCGGCCACTGACCGCGGTCAAGCTCTCAAAGTCCATGTACTGGGGACCAAGGAGGGGTACATGGGCCTTTCGCGAGCCTCTGCCCAGAAACGCGTCCAGCGCTGATCGAAGCCACGGTGGGGTGACTTTTGGGCCATGGATCGCGGGCGTGGTCCGGAGGGCGATGGCAAGTTGCATGGACGCTTCAAATAAGTGGTGAATGCACGGCTGTTTTTCACCAAGTTTCCAGACTCGCCCATCAAGATGGTGAGGGTGAAGTAGGGAAACCCAGGAGGAGCGCCATGGGAACAACGTGCGGGAGTAGCGGTGGACGCGAATCCTAGCTGGACGCACTCGGCCGCGTTCTTCTGGGTCGTCTGCATCCTGGTCTCGAAGCGGAGTGACGTGGTCGCACCCTTGGAAGGAGGCGACAACATCATAACGAAAACCAGCGATCTCATGGAAGAACTGGCCCCTGATCACCGACGTCTGATCGATGTCCGGAAATCCGGCCATGGGTACCTATTCACGCTTCCGCATACTCTTCATGACGGAACTCCTGTCGAGTTATATGTAGAGTTCGACGGCCAAACTGCACGAATTAATGACCAAGGCCTTTTGTCGAATCACTTGGATATGGCCGGGATTGATCTCGGAAAAAACAGATAGCCACTGCGTGGAACCAGATCCAAACGTCTGTGGGTTACGCCCCCGACTTTTCTGCCAGGCCATGGGAGCTTGGCGCCTTTGCTGAGCGAAGCCAGCTAAGTAGCGCCCTCTACGCGGTTGCGGATGCTGCGGTCCGTGCCGACGGGCTCAGAGTGCTTGCATCCCAGTACCGGCCACGGTCATTTTCCGAACGGCTTGAGCACTCTGGGCCGGCGCTTGACCGTGGTGCCTCGAGCCGTCATTCCAGGAAAGTACGGTCAGAGAGTTGTTACCTGCTCGGTCGGCGTCAAGAAAGTCAACTACCTCCAGGCCGTTGGCGCTTCTGATCCGATGGGAAGCTTTGATCGCACCATCTCACCCTTCACGGTGAGGGCTCCTCGGTTGGAAGGTGCTGCACTGAAGCTATCCGCGGAGCTCCGGCGCTGTCCGGTTACGCAGTGGTGTTGAGGTAGTGCAGAATCGCCCGGGCCGTCTCCTCCGGAGCGCTTACGTGGGGGCAGTGCCCGGTGGCCTGAAGCTGCACCAACGTGCTGTGTTCCAGATTCTTGTGCAGGTAGGCGCCGACTTCCGGCGGGGCAAGCCGATCGTCGGAGCACTGCAGAATCAGGCAGCTGGTGCGCACCTTTCTCAGTTCAGGGCGGGTATCGGAGAAAAAAGTTACCCCGGCGAAGTGCCGCGCGATGGACGGATTTGTCCGGCAGAAGCTGGTACGCAGGTCTTCCGCTAATTCCGGCTCCTGCGGGTTGCCCATAACCACGGGCGCCAAGGCCGCCGCCCAGGCGAAATAGTTGCTGTCCAGAGCTGCCAGCAGGCCCTCGATGTCTTCCCGCGAAAACCCGCCCACGTAGCCGTCGTACGGGTCATCCGTGTGACGGGGTGAAGGAGCAAGCAGGGCCAGGTGGGAGAAACGGTTGGGGTCTTGCACTGCGGCTATCACAGCGATCATAGTGCTGACACTGTGGCCCACCAGGATGACGTCCTCAAGTTCAAGAGCGGCACAAATCTCCAGCAGGTCCGCCGCGTACCCATCCAGGGACCCGTACTTCTCCCAATCGTAGGCGCTGATGTCGGAGTGTCCTGCACCAACATGATCAAAAAGCACCAGCCGGTAATCATCTACGAAATAGGGCAGCAGCTTCCGCCACATAGCTTGATCGCAACCAAAACCGTGGGCAAACATCATTACAGGCCCATCATCCCGGCCGATAATGGTGACATTGTTCCGGCCGATTACCGCAGCAACTCCTTCGATCACGTTCTCACTGACCCTCACGTAGGGTGGCGTCCTGTCCCAGATACTATCCACGGGAAATAGAGAATCCTAGGGATTCTCACACTATTACCAAGGTGACGTTGATTCAGCCCATTAGATATGACCTGGCTTACGCGACTCCTCCGACAGGGATCATGATCGCGATTAGAGCGTTTGTCGGCCAAGGCATGGGCGAACCAAACCGGTTACGGCTATTCACGGAAGTGTTGGCGCGCACTTCCGAACCAACTCATCCGGCAGACGAAGTCAACAGGGGGCGGAAGGGAAGGGTCGCGGGGAGGATTGCGGCGTGCTTCGAGTGTGCTCAGATGTGCACGGCCTGCGCGGACGCTTGTCTGGGTGAAGACATGGTCGCAGAACTCGCCGCATGCATCCGCACAGACCTGGACTGCGGCGATGTCTGCGCCGCGACAGGAAACATCCTGACACGGCAGACCGGCGGACAGACATCCATCACCCTCGCCGCACTAGAGGCGTGCCGGGCAGCATGTGCCGCCTGCGCCGAAGAGTGCGAAAAGCACGCAGGCATGCACGAGCACTGCCGGATCTGCGCCGAAGCGTGCCGCCGCTGCGAAGCCGCCTGCAGCACCATGCTGGCCTCAGGATAGGACACGTGCAGACGCGCTGTCGATGACCTGACATACCTGGTCGTAGCCCTTCGAAGGGGCCCGGGGGATTGGCGAACGTGACGTCGTCGCGTTCTGACCACAGCGGCGTCGACCGGCCGCAGCGGCGCGACCAGTTCCACGCGTACCTCCAGGACCGTTTCCGGCCGATCGTCGATCCCACCTCAACACGTTTATCCATGCCGGCCTATCTTTCGGACTCCACTGGCCGGTCCAGGAGATTATGACCTCTCCCCCACCGTGGAACGATGGCTTGACGAATCATCACAATCGGCGTTTACAAGTTGCCGAGGGGGGGCCGGATGCCCTCAGGAAGGCTTATCTCCGCTGCGGCGGAACGCGTTTTCAAGCCAGAGGCTTTGGGTGCGGTCCCGAGAGTTGTGTGGCAAGGCCAGAGAGCAGGATGCCCAGTCCTTGATCAAGCTCAACGTCACCGTCGTACTCCGCGAGGACCGGCCCCAGTGCGCGCAGGTGCGGGAACTCTTTTGCCGGCAGGCGATGCAGGCCAAGGCGGAGGATGGCTTCGTTCTCGTCCGGGTCCACGATGTATTCCTGCAGTTCATTGAGGATGTGGCCGTAAAGGAACCCGTAGTAGGCGCGGTAGACGTGCAGGGCATCAGCGGGGTTGAAGCCTGCCGTTATCAGCAGCGCCAGGATCTGTTCCAAGGGGCGAAGTGTGCCCAGTGGGCGCAGGCCCAAAGGGGTGGACAGTGGCCGGGTCACTAGCAGGGGCACGACGTTGGGATGGCGCAGGGCAAGTAGCCGGAGGTCGTGGGCGATCCGGCGCAGTTGGGCCTGCCAGTCAGGGTCATCGGCAAAGATCGCCAGTTCGTTCAGCACCATTTCGGTGACCCCGTCCAGCAGGGCTGCCCGGTTGGCCGCGTAACGGTAGAGGCTCATGGGGTCATGCCCCAGTTCCTGGCCCAACCGGCGCATAGTGAGTGCATCCAGGCCCTCGGCATCCACCAACTTCAACGCGGTAGAGAGGACAACGTCCCTGCTCAGGCGCGCCTTCCGGGGAACTGGACTGTTGGGAGTGTGTGCGGGGGAGGCCATAGAGGAACCGTCCTGTTGATTGCGTCAGGCCCACCCATGTTTACGGATGCGTAAGCTTGCTTATTATTTAGTCTACGCGTAAAGTCTACAGCGTAGAGAAGTTGTCGACATGGTTTCAGTACAGGGATCAGAGTTTGCATAGCCGCTCAGGGCTGCTCACATCACCCAAGGAGAACCACATGACGACCCAAACCCAGAACACGCACACCAGCACCGCCCGCAACGCCAATGACATCAAGATCTCGACCCGGACCCTCGAGTTCGCTATCTACGTCGCTGCAGTGATCGCCACGATCATTACCGCGGCAGTTGTTGGGGACGATGCAAGCGAAAACGGTGTCGATGTTTTCAACGCCAATGACGCGATGCAGTACATCACCTGGCTCACTGTTGGTCTGATGATCGCCCGCGGCCTGGCCAAGGCCGGCAACCGCGCCCACAACAACCACGCCTAACGGGCGCCCCCCCGGCCCCCGCCGGGAATGCTGATCCTGGCGCAGCATCCACACGGATGCTGCGCCAGAGTCATCTGCTTCACCTTATGTATTCGCCTGCCGGAGCAACACTGACCTCATGGTCGCGGCAGTACGCTCGATGTCCCGTGCAAGACATCTGAGTTTCAGGCCGCTGTAGCCGAACGGCGGAGATCTGCACCGTAGTGAAAAGAGCCCTCATGGCACATTCACAGTGTTGGTAAGAGCCGTTCATGGCGCATTCGCAATTTGACCAGTTCCTCCAGGAAGCTACCTACCGTGATCCGCAGTCCGATTCGACTCTTGACGGTGATTCCTTGTACGGCCTGTACACCAGCTGGTGCCACCGTCTCCCGCCACTCCCCCGGCCAGAGCACACCTTCTGGGCCGCGATGAAGCACCGCGTCCATACCGGGCATTACCTGCGCATGAGGGGCCCAGCGGCAGCGGACTACATCCTGAACAGCTACCGGGCTGTCATCTGACCCCCGATGACCACAACGACCAACAGTTACGTCCCCGGGGCGTGCATGGCGCGGTCAACATGCGTGGTGCCGGACGCGTGACGCCGACCGGCACCTCCTGGTCGAGTCACCGGCTGTCAGAAGCGGACAGGCAGGCACCCTGGCGGTGGCCATCCGCTGCTCGAAATGCCACCGGTCACGTGTACTGGCAACCACCGCAGAACATGTCGCAGGCCTTGCCCCGGCGGCGCCGATTCCGGGTGGAACAGCGGTGCGGACCTCTTACCAGCCCCCGCCCTCTACGGCAGAAGGCATGTCCAGATGACGAACTACAGCCACACCTTTGCACCCGACGTCACTCCCGCTGACGGGCCAGAGACCCCCGCCGTCGAGGACCTCGACCTCACCCCTGACGGCTCGCCAACGCACCCGCCCTACAGCAGGATCCCGATAGCCTCGTCCACACCGGAAACAGCT